>NZ_JAFMTW010000003.1 GCF_017329615.1 Alicyclobacillus suci
TGTCCGGGGAATCTTACGCGATGATTTTGAGGAAATCAAAACCGATGTTTTTGGGGAAATCTACCCGATTTTTTTGAGGAATTAAATCCGATGTTGACAAGGATGAGTTGAACGTCGTTTTCGACTGCCGCCGCAACGACGTCCGGGGATGCCTCAAGGGCGACCCACACCCGTGTGACCGGCTTATCGAGACGGCCGACCTGGAGGCCAATCTTGTCGTTTGGCAACGCCAGTGCCGGTGGGGCAAGCTCGTCCAACAACCGAACCACATCGCCCGCAGTCAACGTTTCCTTCATGCGTAATCACCATTCCCTTCTCGCAACAGCATCTGCATATCTTCAATCTCCGCGCGCAACCGGGCGGCCCGCTCACCCGCAGCCTCGTTGTGGCTCTGGGCGACGTTGCCGAGTACCGCCTGTAATTTTTCAATTTCGCGCGTTAAGCGCAACTGATACAGGGGACTTTGCGCCTGCATCAGAAGTGGCCCATACGTGTATGCCTGGGCGAGGCGGTGCGGGTCGTGGCGGATGGCGGAATAAGCGGGATCCGGTGTTGATTGACCCGACGTCGGCTCCGCCACAATAATCTCGTACACGCGGTCATCTTCGAGCACCAGGCGCTCATCGACGAGTCGAAAGCCGAGCTGGTCAAGTGCCTGACGCAACCGATGTCCTGCGTTCATCGGCTGAAAAATGACGCGTGCGGCCCGCTGCACAACCGCGAGTCCGGAAGTCAACATCTCCGTGTGCACGTGACCGCCGATGCCGGCAGAGACGATGACGTCCGCCTCACCCGGCGCGAGCGGTGCGAGACCGTTGCCTAGCCGGAGATCGATCACGCCTGACAGCCCAAACTTCGCTACATTTTCCCGGGCCTTTTGGAGTGGGCCGGATCGCAAATCGGTCGCAATCGCCCGCTGTACGCGATTCAATTGCACGGCATGGATGGGGATAAAGGCATGATCTGTCCCAATATCAGCCAGCACCCCGGTCTTTGGTATGTATTCCACAATGGTGTGAAGGCGCTTGGACAGCGGAATTAACTGCATGACAAACCTCTTCTCAAAATAAGGGTTGGCGTCCCTTCAACGTGTATTGGATATGCGCAAACACTTCGCGGCGAGCCGCACGGCTTTCCTCGCCCGTAGAATATGCCGCAAAACCCGTCACATTCATCCCCAGTGTGCGAGCGACGGCCAAGGCGCGAGGCAAGTGATAATCACTGGTGACAATCACAGCCGTCGTGAACCCAAGTTGCTCCATCAAACGCTGACTGTTCTTTAAGTTCTCCCACGTATCCTTGGATTGTCTGTCCTCAAAAATGACATACGGCGGCACGCCGTTCATCATCAGAAACCGTTTCATCGATCTCGCCTCAGACACGGTCTCATCCTCCCCTTGCCCACCACTGACGATAAGGGTTTGGACGACGCCGTGTCGGTACAAGTGCAACGCCGCACGCAATCTCCCTTGCAGTGGCAGGCTTGGCCGAAATCCGTCCGTGTACGCGCCAAGGACGATACAAGTCTGACTGACGACAGGGCGCTCACGACGGCCACTTTCGCGAAGGTAAAGTGCGAATCTATGTACGAACATGGAGGTTCCTGTATAGGCGATGAACACGACAGCGGCCATCAGTAACAGACTGACAATCATACCCGGCACCACCCCACGTCGGCGCCAACCAGCACGCAGCGGGTTGGTCTATCCTACAATACGTGAGACCGGGCAAAAATAGACGCCAAATGCGGTGTCAAGCTTTCGCGATATAAAAACAGCCCACGTTTTTGCACGCAGGCTGTTTGAATCTATGCATATCCCGACGCCGCCGCGAGCAAAGCGAACCTTACTCGAGAAAGTCCTTCAAACGTTTGCTGCGACTCGGATGGCGAAGCTTGCGAAGCGCCTTGGCTTCGATTTGACGAATACGCTCACGCGTCACGCCAAACACCTTGCCGACTTCCTCCAGCGTACGCGTCCGTCCATCGTCCAGACCAAAGCGCAGACGCAGTACATTTTCCTCGCGCTCTGTCAGCGTGTCAAGCACGTCCTCGAGTTGTTCTTTCAACAGCTCGTATGCGGCTGCATCTGCCGGAGCAGGCGCCTCGTCGTCCGGAATGAAATCCCCGAGGTGCGAATCGTCCTCTTCGCCGATAGGCGTCTCGAGTGAAACTGGCTCCTGCGCAATCTTTTGGATTTCGCGAACCTTATCCGGCGTCAAGTCCATTTCCTGTGCAATTTCTTCAGCGGTCGGTTCGCGGCCGAGTTCCTGTAACAGCTGACGACTCACGCGAATCAGCTTGTTGATAGTTTCGACCATATGCACAGGGATTCGAATCGTGCGCGCTTGGTCGGCGATTGCCCGCGTAATGGCCTGGCGAATCCACCAAGTCGCGTACGTGCTGAATTTATAGCCCTTGCGGTAGTCAAACTTCTCAACCGCTTTAATCAGTCCGAGATTCCCCTCCTGAATAAGGTCGAGGAATAACATGCCGCGGCCGACATACCGCTTTGCAATACTGACGACCAAGCGCAAATTCGCTTCGGCGAGACGCCGTTTGGCTTCTTCATCGCCAGCTTCAATCCGTTTTGCCAGCTCAATTTCATCTTGCGCGGACAACAGTGGCACACGTCCGATTTCCTTCAGATACATCCGCACCGGGTCGCTAATCTTTACCCCTGGTGGCATGGACAAGTCGTTTAAATCGTACTCGTCATCGCTCGAATCGCTTTGCCCGCGGTTTTCGTCATCCCGCTCATTGACGACATCAATTCCTTGTTCCGCCAAGTGCTCAAAGAAGTCATCCAGCTGATCTGTGTCTTGGTCGAACGGGGCCAGGCGGTCTGTAATTTCTTCATACGTGAGTGAGCCTTGCTTCTTGCCCAACTCTACGAGTTGTTGTCTTGCTTGTTGTACTGTCAATCCTCGTTCTTCTTCGCGTACTTCGTCTTTTGCTTTAGACATTACATCCCCGCCTCCTTTACCCCTCCTGCATTTTGCTCTCGGGGTAGCTTCAATGTTGCAATCTGGTCCTGAAGTTGTTCCACTTGCAACTTTATCTCTCTAGCTCGTTCTGTATCGCCTGACGCTTCAACCTCAATCCAACGGCGAAGCAGCACTCGGTAGTCCTCCTCCAGATGATGGCGTTCCACCGTGCGGACATAGTCATCCAACAAGTCTTGGGAAAACTCAGGGATGTCGTCTCCAAAAAACAATGACGAAGCCAATTGCACTAGCGGCTCATCTTCCAATTCGTCGACAAATGTCGACGGATCACTCGTCGGATTGGCTAAGCGCCATGCGTACAACTGAGCCAACAACGCCGTCTGTAACGGCTCGGCGAGCTCAGTCAACCCCTTCTCCATTACATACGCCGCCGCTTGTTCGTCGAAAAGAACCGCTTTGAGTAACTCCGTGCTAGCACGCGATACGGCACGTTCCAACGGTTGCGCGGCAATCGCCTGTGCAGTGCGTTCAACCGATTGTTCGCGATGCCTCTTATTCTGTTTCGTGAAGACACGAAGTTCTTCCTTCAACGTTTCGACGGACAAGTTAAATTCCTGTGACAAATTTCGCAGCTCATATTCCTGTTCCACCGGTGTCGCGCGTTGCGCTAATAATTGTAGTGCTGAACGCACGAAATCGGTACGCCCAACCGAACTGACCAAATTTGCGGTCTGGCGCAAGTCATCTAACAGAAATTGAACGACGGACATTGTTTGCCGGCTCAAAAGGCGCGTAAATGCTTCACCACCATAGGTGCGAACGTACTCGTCGGGGTCAAGGCCATCTGGAATCGACAGCACGACAGGTTCTATCCCCGCCCCTTGCAAGATATCAATCGCCCGAATCGCGGCCTTCCTACCTGCAGCATCTCCGTCATAGGCAATAACGACCCTATCGGCGTCCGCTTTTAACAGCTTCGCCTGTTCCTCTGTCAGTGACGTGCCTAACGACGCGACACCCGACGAAATCCCCGCCTGTGTCAGCGAGATGACATCCATGTACCCTTCGAGCAGGATAGCCGTTCGCTGTTGACGAATAAATTTTCTTGCCACATGAAAGTTATACAACAGCCTGCTCTTGTGAAAGACATCATTCTCCGGCGAGTTCAGGTATTTAGGTTTCCCATCTGGCAACATCGTTCTTCCACCGAATGCGACAACTTCGCCTTTTTTGTCACAGATGGGAATCATAATTCGCCCACGAAACCGATCTACAATGCGGTTGCCCATCTCGACTGCCAACCCACAGGAGACCAGTTCCTCATCCTGAAACCCGCGCCGCCGTAACGCAGATACGAGAACATCCTGACTGTTAGGCGCAAACCCTAAGCGAAAATCCACGATGGTCTTCCGCGAGATTCCTCGCTTTTCTAAATAGGAAAGGGCTTGCACACCCGCAGACATATTCATTAAAATGTACCCATACAACTGTGCCGCAAGGTCATGTGCTTCTCGATGTCGCTGTTGCTTCGTGTTGGGTTGCGTCGCACCCGCACCAAGCCCTTCCGGAACTGTCAAACCTGCTCGCTCTGCGAGCACGATGACCGCTTCTTGGAATGACACCCCTTCTATGTCCATCACGAAATTAATCACTGTCCCACCTGCACCACAGCCAAAACAATGGTACATACCGCGGTCTTGGGACACTGAAAAGGACGGAGTGCGTTCATTGTGAAACGGACACAGTCCAGAGTACGAACGCCCGCTTCGGCGCAACTGAACGTAGTCAGATACGACGTCCACGATATCGACCTTTTGGCGCAGTTCCTGAAGAAACCACTCAGGTACTTTGCTCACAGGCCTCTCACCTCGTAGTCGAGGAGTTCCTCGTAGGTCGAATCGGCTTGCCATTCAACATATACACTGATATTCTACGAAGAAAGATACTTTCCTCCTTCTGAACGAAATTTGAGTCGAGGAACTTTGTCACGCATCGACATGTCGACACAGTTCACTGGCAATCGACGTCATCATTCGTCCACGTACATCAAGATACGACCTAGTATCGCCGCCTCAAGTTAAAATTATCCTCTTTTTATTCCTTCAATCCAGTGTATGGTTTGACAAACGTACATATGTGTGCTTTACGGTGAGAAACTTGTTACAAATTGAGTCTCAGGGTACATTCCTCTTATTCTAACATCTTCACGACTAACTTACAAAACGGTAAGTAGAGATAAAAGTTTACCAATTGAATGGCTTGAATGGCGCAGTTGAATGCAAACTACGACGGCGAATGCCCCGCTGTCCGGTCGGAGAAAATATCCAGAATGATACCTGCGGTCTCTTCCACAGCGCGGTCACTGACATCGACAACCGGACACCCCAGTGTATCCATGATTGTGCGAGCATATGCCAGTTCCTCGACAATTCTCGTTGAACTTGCGTACATGGACTCATCTTTCAGTCCCAGCGCACGCAAGCGCTCCTGGCGAATCAGGTTCAACTTATCTGGCCGAATGGTGAGCCCGATAATTTTATTTCTGACTTCTGGATCATCTAGTTGTTTTGGGGGGCGCGACTCAGGAACCAGTGGCACATTGGCGACTTTGATAGCTTTATGTGCCAAATACATACTTAGCGGTGTCTTTGACGTACGCGATACCCCGACTAAAATCACATCTGCCTGTAATAGCCCCCGCACGTCTTTGCCGTCATCATACTTGACAGCGAACTCTATGGCCTCCACACGGCGAAAATAATCCTCATCTAGCTGATGAACGAGGCCAGCCAGCAACCTTGGGCGTTCACCGACCACATCCTGAAGCATTTCTATCATCGGCCCCATAATATCGACATAGCGTACACCAAGTGCCCGGGCTCGGCGCACCAGTTGCGACTTTAGTTCTGGCACGATGAGGGTAAAGGCAATACACGCATCTTCCACGGCTGCCGCATTCACCGTTTCCTCAATGGTCTGTGTATCTTTGACATACGACACACGGCGCAAGATGACATGACCCCCGTCAAATTGACTCGCTGCTGCACGAACGACTGATTCGGCTGTCTCGCCAATCGAATCAGACACAACATAGATTACTGGAATTTGTCTCAACCGCTCTCGCCATCCTTTCGGTCAAACACATCCAACAACTGGTTTAAAACATCCCGGGATTTTAAATAGAGACCTCCGAAATCCGTTAGTTGATAGTATAGTGCTTGCGTGAGCGCGCGACTCGTCGCCGCAGAAATATCCAAACGCCCGAGTTTCTCAATGGACGTGCGCTCAAACAAGTAAAGTATCTTAGCGGTAGAACTAGGCACAGCATAGGACAAGTTGCCGTCACTTGTCGTCGTACAAGCGCTACAGACAAACCCGCCCTCGCCCATGTGGTAGCGATATCCGTTCACAAGCGGCGTGTGACAGCGAATACAAAAACGCCAATCGGGACTTACACCTAACCAATAACATATTTTCGTCTCAAACACACGAGCCAGCAGCGCACTATCTTTTGGACGTCCAATTAATGTGTCCAACAGCGCTGAAAACTGTCGATACATCGCGGGGTCGCCAACCGGTCGCTCAGGCGCCGCTGCAAACACGAGATCACAAAAATAGGCGGCATAAGCCGCCGACTCTAAATCTTCATGCAGGCGTCGGCGACTTGCTGTCACCTCTACCTGCTGAATATTACCAAGACCACTGCCCTGATAGATAAAATAAGTACCTTGTGCGCACAGACGTGCCCCGGCTGCCAGGCGACTCTGTGGTTTAAGGGCACTTTTAGCCATTGCCGACACCCGCCCTTCTGGCGTCAACAACGTCAGAATTGCGTGTGTCTCCCCATAGCGAACCGTTCGGATGACGATAGCGTCGGTGTTATACAGCACATTCCCACTCCCATGTGTGTCAGACAAGGCAAATCATCTACTGCGGCAAATTCCCCTCAACTTCCTCAGAACTCGCCTCATCAGGTGCATCTGTCTGTGACTCTGGACAATACCCGTCCGCTGCCCGATACAATAGATACGCGTCGATATCACCCGTCAGTTCGAACATTTGCCAAGTGTAGTCCCGCAACTCAAATCGTCTCCTTCAAGAGCGTATTGGTCGCACGTTGAGCTTGGCTATATTCTACCGCACCGGCCACCGACTATACGAAACGGGGCATGGTAACAATTTCAGGAATACAAAAGAATATTTCTAGTCATTCATCGCTCAAATCTATCATTCATTGTTAAAACCGAACTGCCGGAGAAGCGTGGGCCGATTGCGCCAATCCTTTTTGACCTTGACCCACAATTCCAAATAGATTTTCGAGCCCAACAGAGCCTCCAACTCCTTGCGCGCCAACTCACCCACACGTTTGAGCATTTGCCCTTGTTTGCCGATTAAGATGCCTTTTTGACTGTCGCGTTCTGTGTAAATCACCGCATGCACGTACAGCGTATCCTGATTGCGACGTTCCATCTGTTCGACCTCGACCATCACTGCGTGTGGCACTTCCTCTTGTGTCAACTGAAGCACCTTTTCACGCACGATTTCGGCGATGATAAACTGCTCAGGATAGTCGGTCACCATCTCGTCCGGATAAAACTTTGGTCCCTCTGGCAGCCTGTCCTCAATCAGTTTCGCAAGCGTCTCTGTCTGGTCATGCTTCAGTGCTGAAATAGGAACGTACTCGTCAAAGGCATGAATGTTTTGGTACGTCTCAATGTGCTCCAGCAAAATCGGCTTCTCGACTGCGTCCACCTTATTCAACACCAAAAAGATTGGCGTGCGGACCGCCTCAAACTGTTTGACTATCTCGCGCTCCGCAGGGTGCAAACCCGTCGTCGCGTCGACGACAAACAAAACGAGGTCTACCTCTTGTAAGGTCTGCGTCGCAATTTCCACCATGTACTCGCCCAATCGATGGTGCGGCGTATGAATGCCTGGCGTATCGATAAAAATGGTCTGTGACGAGTCAGTCGTGCGGACACCGCGAATGCGATTGCGCGTCGTTTGCGCACGCTTTGACATGATGGCGATTTTTTGCCCAATCATGGCGTTAAGCAACGTCGATTTTCCCACATTCGGGCGCCCTATAATAGCCACAAAGCCTGACTTATACCCCATCTTGTGTCTCCTTCTTCTCAGGATAACTGATTTCAATTGGCCGCACCGGCCAGAACCGGACGACCCACACGGCGACACAGGCGACTAACAACATCGCGGTCGCCAGCGGATGAATAGCGGTCAACAGACGAAAGCGCAGTGGAATCGTCCCCACAATAATCCACACGCCGACAAACAAACTGCCCAGTGCCAACATCGACGTGGCGCCAGCAGCGACGTCCTTGGCCAATCCGGCGATAGGGTGATGCCGCCAGCCAACCGCCAAGTCCACCACAAGTTCAATCGCGGTATTAAACAGCTCAGCGCAAAAGATACACATCGCGACGAACAGGCTCACCACGACGACGGTCAATGTCGGTCGCAATACCAACTCAAACGCCGTGAGCGCGTTGAACAGCCAGAAGTGCCGTCGCATGTTCGCCTCTTGGTGAAACGCGTATACAATGCCGTGAAAGGCATACTGAAGCGACTTGCGAAAAGACCTTGTTTTATATTTCGATGTGTAGTGCATAGATGGGTCGCCTCATTATCTCGGATTAGCGCGTGATCCCCAATGTGCCCAGGATTTCGTCCTGCAACCCAAACATTTCACGTTCACTCGCCTCATCCTGATGGTCATACCCGTTCAGATGCAAAAATCCGTGAACCAACAAGAAAGCCATCTCGCGCTCCAGCGAATGTCCGTAGTCCTCAGCCTGTTCGCGCGCTTTATCGACACTTACCACAATGTCCCCAAGCATCGCTGGCGCCTCAAAATCGGGGAAATCGTCCTCGCCTTCCAGCATGGCGAACGACAGTACATCCGTCGGGCGATCAACATTCCGATATGTGCGGTTCAACTCGTGAATCTCGGCGTCGTCCACGTATAACACGGATACTTCCCCAGCGACGTCAATCCGCTCCGCGCAGGCATTTAAAATCCTCTTGGTAAAAGATTCTATCTCAGTTCCTGGCAGTGGCCAATCAACGTGTGTATCAATCGCCACGTCCAAACGCTCGGCACTCATTTTGCGACTTCCTTCCGAAGTTTATCGATATCTGGATACTCAATACGCGAGTGGTAAACGCCCTTTAGTGTCTTCATAAAGGCGCCAATCATGACATCTAGATCTTGCAATGTCAAGTCACACTCGTCGAGCTGCCCATCCTGCAAACGGTCTCGAATAATTTTTCGAATGACGCCCTCGACACGGTTTGGCGTGGGCCGCGCCATACTGCGAACAGCCGCCTCAACCGCGTCGCAAATCATCAGAATAGCACACTCTCGCGTCTTTGGCTTTGGCCCTGGATAACGGAAATCGTCGACTTTGACGGTTCCGTTCTTATCCAACTCCTTGGCTTTGTTGTAGAAATACCACAAAATCGTTGTACCGTGATGCGTGGCGCAGATGTCTTGAATCGGCTTTGGTAAACCAGCGCGCTTTTGCATCTCCAAGCCATCGCTGACGTGCGAAGTGATAATCAAATGGCTCAAACTAGGCGCAATTTTATCATGCGGATTCTCCTTCGTCATTTGATTTTCCACGAAGAAAGCTGGCCGCTTAGTCTTGCCCACGTCGTGATAATACGCACCCACGCGACACAATAGCGGATCAGCCCCGACAATTTCAGCCGCAGCTTCCGCCAAGTTGCCGACAATCAAGCTGTGGTGATACGTGCCCGGCGCCTCCATGAGCACTTGGCGCAACAGTGGATTGTTTGGGTTTGATAACTCGAGTAACCGAATCGGTGTCAACAAGCCAAACGCCGTCTCGAAAAACGGCAAAACCCCCATCGCGAGGATAGCCGCGATAATTCCATTGAGGGCTCCGAGTCCAATATGTAATGAGAACGAATGAAAGTCTTCACTGCGGTTCGTCTGTAACAGGTGCAATACAATGACGGCCCCCATGTTCATCAACGACACGAAAAATCCGGCCCGCATGAACGTGCCGCGGCTGGTCACCTTTGCGACGCTATACGCCCCAACCAAGGAAGCGACAAATCCATAAAAGACAAAATCATAATTAAAACTCAGCGCAGCTCCCAGCAAAAATGAATAATAAAACGATGCCACCACCGCGAGCGAGCTGTCCATCATCACCGTAATCAACATCGCGCCAAGCGAAATCGGCAAAACATACGCTACCGACGAGGAACCGACCGTACTCGCTACCCATTTCGTCAAGACGATGAGCACCGACATGAGCACCGAGACGAGGCCCAGAATGCCCAACATCAAATTATCGAGACGCCGACCCGGGGGGCGCCGCTCGATATAGGCAGCGAGTAGACCCACCGACAGCGCGATAAATCCAGCAAACCCAACCGCCACGCTGTAGTTCGGATGTTTTGCATAGAGTCCGACATCCTGCAGTTTACTGAGCACACTGGATGTAATAATACCGTACTTTGAGACAATTAAATCGCCTTGGTGAATCATCACGTCAGGAACGGTCGCGGCCGCCTGTTGTTTGGCCCGCTCTGTCGCAGCCGCTTGATACACCATGTTCGGTTTGAGCACACTGACGACGACGTCGCGAACAATCAGTTGTGAGGTCTTGTCGAGATCGAAATTATTCAAGAGTTGCCGGTCGACCAATAAACCAGCTTGCTGCATCGACTCCTGATAAAACGGCGCACCGAGCAAATCGTTCACAATTCTATCCGCATCTTTTTGCAACGTACTAATTTGCGCCGGCGTCTGTGTCAGCAGCGCCTGCAACGTCGACTGCGACACCTTTTTAGGGGCCGCTGACGACAGCGTGTCGAGTTTTTGCGCAGACGAGAGCGACTTGTTGGAGACGACCTGCGCCGCTGTGGCGAACAGAGTATCGACCTGATTTACCGCATTCGTCTCGACTTGCGTCGATTGCTCATACTGTTTCGGCACCTTTTGCTCTGCGGCCTCTTTTGCCGCCTGCGTCGCGGCTGTGTCGACTGTCGTAATGGGTGACCGAATGGTGACTGGACTCGTCTGACCAATCGTCAGATGATATCTCGGCGGCAGGATGCTGCCGACGAGAATTGCATACATCACAACGCCGATGGCTAAGTAGATAATCAACCGAATTCGCCTGTTCCCGCGAAATCTGTCGTCATCTAAATATTCACGGATGGTTTGTCCCCATCGCGAAAAGACCATGATTCATTCTCCTTAAATTCCTGGCAACGAAAGCCACCTATATGGAAAGGCAGCCGCCCGCAGATTGTCAGACAATTGCGGACGGCTCTCCCTCGTCAGTTCGGTTATATGCGTCAATAATTTTTTGTACAAGATGGTGACGAACCACGTCAGATGCGGAAAACAGATGGAAGTGAATCCCTTCTACCTCTTTGAGCACCCTGTGCGCATGAACGAGACCAGATGTCTTGCCTGTCGGCAAGTCAATTTGAGTCACATCCCCTGTAATCACCATCTTCGAATGAAAGCCAAGGCGGGTCAAGAACATTTTCATCTGCTCCGCCGTCGTATTTTGAGCCTCGTCCAAAATCACGTAGCTGTCATCCAGCGTCCGCCCACGCATGTAAGCGAGTGGGGCTATCTCAATATTTCCGCGTTCCATCGCCCGCTGCACTTGCTCCAACCCATAGATGTCGTGCAACGCGTCATAGAGCGGCCGCAGATACGGGTCGACCTTTTCCTGCAAGTCCCCTGGCAAGAACCCCAACTTTTCGCCAGCTTCCACCGCCGGCCGCGTCAGGACAATGCGTTTGACTTCCCCGCGCTTGAGTGCCATAACCGCCATGGCCACCGCGAGATACGTTTTGCCGGTTCCAGCCGGCCCTACGCCAAAGACAATATCGTTTCGGCCAATTGCGTTGACGTAATGACGCTGGCCGAGCGTCTTGACGCGAATCGCCTTCCCTTTGTAGGTCGTTCCGATCTCCGTGGTGTAGATGTCAACAACGCTGTCTAAGTCGTCCGACTTGGACATTTGGATGACATAGCGATAATCGGCATCTCCGAGCTGAATGCCCTGCTTCGCGAGCGTCGTGAGCGTACTCACCACCGCGTACATCAGGTCAACTTCCGCCGCTTCGCCCGTGAATACGACCTCCGTGCCCCGCATCGTCACTTTCGCGGCAAACGACTGTTCCAGACGTGTGAGCAATGTATCATTTGGACCGAGGACGCGTACTGCCTCCTCGTTCGTCGCGAAAACCCACTTACGAACCGTTTGGTTATCCGTCAACCAGCAACCATCTCCCGAGTGATGTTGTCCATGATGCCTGAGCGTGACGCACCAGAAAGACGAGAGTCCTGCACGCCGAGAAACCTAGTGCGTTCCCTGAGGTTTCTTCGGTGTTTCCTTCGGTTCCTTTGGTGCGGGAATCGCGGCTGTGACACCGATGTTTTGTTCCACGCGCGTCAGCACTGTCTCGTATAGAGTACCATGTGAAACTTGCTGATGTAAAACAGATTGCCCGAGGACCTGAGCGGCTCCCTGAACTTTCGTCTGAACATCTGCTGACGCCAGTTCTTGCGCCTTTTGTTTTGCCGCAGCCACCGACAAGGCCTCTGCCCGCGAAGTCGCCTCGTACACTTGCACGTGTTGCATCTGAATCGGCAGGGCAAATTTGCCCACATGCCAATCGGTCGTCTTGTCCCGCTCATACGACGCGCGAAAATGGGGCTCTTTGAATCCCCAAACACGAATGCGCCAAGCACCAAATAAAAGATAATCCCGTGTAACAGATTCACCAGTCAAGCCATTCTTTATAACTTTTAACGGGACACTGACTTTAGATGTATACCAAACTTCCGCCAGGACGTCACCACTTGCAGGCACACTAGGACCGCCGTCGGTCAGCGCTCCAGATATCAAGACTTGACCAGGGGTTACATACTGGTTTTTCTTGACGACGACCCGTCCACGCGTCGCGGCCACCGTACGAATCACGGCAGGTACGCTTGCGACAATATTGTGCGGCTGGTTGGCCGTCTTCTCTGTGCCCTTCACCTTTTGCAGCGCTTGAATCGTCGCGACTGACCCGTTAGTACGCAATCCCACCCAAACAAAGTCGGAGGCTTTAGCCAAAATCTTTTGCTGCACCACAAAGGGATCCCCAAGCGTCGCGCGACGTTGCCCAACATAGAGCCCAGAGGCTTTGGCCGCTTCCCGAATCTGTGCGACACCATCCGGGTCTTCCACACCCAGAACGTCAATCCGCCAAATCATCGACGACATGCCATAAATGATGCAGACGAACAAGATAGCACCCAACGCGAACATTTTTCGTTTCCAAATGCGTTTTCGCAGAAACGGCAGCCCTTGTCGGTCAACGATTCGAAACCGCACGCGATGCGCGCGGCAGACGCGGTAGACGTCATCGAAATCCTTCAGACAAATAGTACACTGTCCAGCGTCGCCATAGACGCGCACCGAACGCAGTGGAATTCCCCGCTCGTGCAACTGCACGAGACAATCCCCCACGGCCCGTCCGCGCAAATGGAGTGTGACACTGCCATACATTGCATACATCCAGCGTGCGTACTTCATAGCGCACCCCGTCCATGTGCCGTATATTCCAGGCTCGCCACCTGCCCCGTGACGTGCACCTCTTTGTCCGTGACAAGAACGATTTCAAAGTCCTGGCCGTGAATGGTGAGGATTTGCTCCCCAAGGTCAAGGGTGACCTTTGTGTTTTCGACTTTGAGCAGTCGCCGAGCATTTTCCACCACCACGTTTTTGCCATCGACGCACGTGACGCGCGACACTTCCAGAAGTGCGTCGGGAGGCAACTTCAAGAATTCAGTCGCAGATTGTTTTAGGCGTGATTTCCATCCAGGCATGGCCACTCCTCCCCATAGTGTGATGCGTATGAGGATAATTGACAGGCTAGTACACCTATCCCACGCCAAAATAGAAAAACCGCCGCACAATAGCGACGGTTTGTCCATGGATTGATTCAGTTGAAATTATGACAGCAAAGACTGGACCATCTGCTGAACTGCCTTACCGTCTGCACGATTGCGCACCAGCGGTATGACTTGACCCATGACTTTTCCCATATCCGCCTTCGATGTTGCACCAACTTGCTCGATGACTTGGGTCACAATCTCGCGAAGTGCTTGCTCATCCAATTGCTGCGGCAAGTAGTCCTGCAAAATCCGAATTTCTTGCTCTGCGGTTTCAGCCAAATCCGTTCGATTCGCATCTTGGAACGCTTGGAGGGAATCTTTGCGTTGCTTCAACTCTTTCTGAATCACAGACTGAACGTCTTCATCAGAAAGAGGATGCCCGAGCTCAATCTCTCGGTTCTTCGTAGCGGATTTCACCATTCGGATAACGGACAAACGGACTTTGTCCTTATCCTTCATCGCCTGTTTCAAATCTTGATTCAGACGTTCCAGCAATTCCACGAAAGGTCCTCCTGCAAGTCGCGAAATCAGAAGCCGCGACGCTTATTTTTGCGAGCTGCCTCCGCTTTCTTCTTGCGCGCAACGCTTGGCTTTTCGTAGTGCGAACGCTTGCGAGCCTCGGCCAGCACCCCGTCCCTCGCGGTTTGCTTTTTAAACCGACGAAGTGCGCTGTCCAATGATTCGTTCTTACGTATCCGGATTTCCGACATCCTATTCCCTCCCTCCAATGATGCATCAAACGTATTATAGTACAGTCAAAAAAAACTAGTCAAACATCCCTGCGCACAAATGGGGCAAAATCCTTCGCAAATGACAGCCAATCCACGCCAAATCAACCTAAGTTCCCCATCATCGTCCACAACGAGCATGTTTTGCAGCTCGTCCGCATACCTTCAAAGCGGATAGGGGGGGCGGCACATGTGGGCAAACGTCGCAGCAGTGATACTGTCACTCGTGGCCTTCATCGGCGGACTCAAGGTCATGCGCCACGGACTCGAAGGCATGGCAGAAGGACGCTTGGCAATTTGGGTGCAGCGTTTGGCGAAGACGCCGACGCGCGGCATTCTCACGGGGACCGTCACGACAGCCATCCTTCAGAGCAGCGCGGCGCTCACCGCCATCACCGTAGGCTTGGTGGCCGGGAAGAGCCTCACCTTTCGCAGCGGGCTCGGTATTGTGCTCGGGGCAAACGTCGGATCAACCATCACGCCACAAGTACTCAACCTCAACTTATGGGGCATTGTCATCCCCAGTCTCGGCTTCGGCATTCTTGCAGTACTCACACGCAAGCCCGTACTCCGCCGGCCCGGCGAAGGGCTCATCGGCTTTGCCTGCATCTTTATCGCGCTGCAGGCACTCAAGGTGTCTCTGCACCCACTCACGACGAGCCACTGGTTCACCCACGCCCTGTCCGTAGCAGGTGGCCAGACGGTGCTCGCCATGGTCGCTGGCTGCCTCACGAGCGCCATCGTGCAGTCGTCGACAGCGGTGACGATTCTCACCATGACGCTCGGTAGTTCTGGCATCATTCCAATGACCGGCGCCGTGGCCATCGTGCTCGGAGCCAATGTGGGCACTTGCCTCACTTCCATCATCGCCGCCATCGGTGAATCTCGACAAGCGCAGCAAGTCGCGCTCGCGCACGTCATTCTCAACGTCATCGGCGCACTCGCGTTCTTGCCCATCATTGGCCCGTTTACCACAATGGTTGGCTGGCTCAGTCAAGACCCGGCGCAACTTATCGCCAACGCACACACCATCTTTAATATCGTCTGCACAGTTGTCGTGTGGCCATTCACGCGACAATTCGCAGCGCTCATCGAGCGGCTTTTACCGGACGAGTTGCACGCCTGAACTCGTACCGAGTCGGCTCGCGCCATACGCCAACAGATTATATGCTGCAGTGGGCGTGCGAACGCCACCGGCAGCTTTGACTTTGCTGACGGTGCCTGCAACCATCGCCATGGCGCTGACATCCGCCAACGTGGCGCCGCCCTTGTGGAAGCCAGTGGAAGTCTTGATATAATCCGCGCCTGCCGCGACGGTGAGAAAAGCACCTTTGATGACCTGGTCAAACGTCAGCGCGCTCGCCTCCAGAATCACCTTGATTGCCGGGCGCGGATGCAGATTTTGCGCCGTGCGAACCACGCGCGCCACATGGTGGTACACAGTCCACACATCGTCTTCTACAAGCGATCCGACCGGAATCACCATGTCAATTTCTCGCGCACCTTTCGCAGCGAGCTCGAGCACTTCCGCCGCCAGCGCATCCGGCGACGTGGCACCCAGCGGAAAGCCGACCACCGTACAGACCTCCGTCTCGCTCTCTGCCAAATGCAAAGCGGCGTGACTGACGTGCTGAGGATTCACACAGACGAGTGGAAAACGGTACTCCTTTGCCTCCCGGCAAAGATTTTCAATATCGACAACCGACGCTTCCGGTTTTAAGAGCGTGTGTTCAACCGCAAATCGAATATCATCGACGTCGAACGCAGCCCCCCGCGGCAGCGTCTCTGACGCGACCGGCGGCAATGTCAACTCAGGCATGACTGTCGTCAATTCGTCCCTACAGGCCGCAACCATCTGCTCGACAACTGGGCGTGCAGCCTTCCACGCCTCGTCGACGACAGCGCGCGCAGTATCGTTGGAAAGCTGCCGCCAGCGCCGTTCAAACTCTCCGTCTCGCCACGCCAAAAGCGCACGCGCCTTCGCAAAGACGAACGACCAGTTCGCATAGCCTTGTTCACGGTGTTTTGCCTCCGCCTCGGCCATCGGCAAGAAGTACGCCGCGCGCACTTCCTCGGCCTGGTGCGTCGGCGTCACGTCGGAATCGATTGCCTCCAGCAGATAAAAGCGCACTTGTTTGCGCACAGGCGCACCATCGCGCGTAATCGGGTATTCAACGCGACCAAGCGGCGCCAAAATGCGCGTCTCGATACCCGTCTCTTCGAGAATCTCGCGAATTGCGGCGTCTTCCCACGTCTCACCCGCTTCCAAATGCCCCTTGGGAAACGTGACACGTCCATACGCATCATCAATCAACAACACCTCGCGATGCGCGCCTTGCCCACGTACAACAATGCCGCCGGCAGCGCGTTCCACTCGCTTACTCATGATGTCATCCTCCTCGCACGCTCTGTGGTCACCTCTGGAATTGTCACCTGCGAGACGAACGACCCCATCTGCAACGTCGCACTCGTCTCTTCAATCCGAACCTTCGAGACCTCGCCGACCACCGACGTCAAGTCAATCCCTTCCGGTACCACGAACGCCACCTTCAAATAATTGTCCGCGTGACCGACCACAATTCGATTTGCCAACGGATGGTTTGCCACAAGCTCCTTCGTGCCATCGTCCGCCATCCGGCCCGGATGCTCGGCGATGACCTCAATCTCCTTGCCGACAAAAGATCTCGCGTACGCCGCAGTCAACTGTCTGGACAGTTCAAGCAAGCGTTCGACACGCCGGTGCTTGACGTTATCGGGAACCTGATCCGGGAATTTCGCCGCAGGTGTCCCCTTGCGCTGAGAGTATGGAAATACATGAAGTTCCGAAAAACGTTCACGCCGAATGAATTCGTACGTCTCTTCAAACTGCTCGTCAGTCTCGCCCGGAAAACCGACGATGACGTCGCTCGTTATCGCCAAGTTCGGCAACGCCTCACGCAACTTAGCCAGTTTTTCAGCGAACTGCGCAACCGTGTAGTGGCGGTTCATCTTCCTGAGTACCGCGTCACTCGCAGCCTGAATCGGCACGTGCAAGTGGTTCACCACTTGCGTGGAATGGCGCAAAACGTCGATTAACTCATCGTCGATTTCACTGGCCTCAATGGAACTGATGCGTACCCGGTAAAGCTCTGGCACCTGTTCGAGGTCTCGCAAGAGATGCGCTAATCGATAGCCATTGAGATCAGCTCCGTAGCCGCCTGTGTGAATGCCCGTCAGAACAATTTCACGATACCCTGCGCGCGCCAATTTCGTCGCTTGCGTGATAATTTTCTCCGGTGCGCGGCTGCGGATGAGCCCGCGCGCCCACGGGATAATGCAAAACGTACAAAAATTGTTACAGCCATCCTGGATTTTCAGATTGGCACGCGTGCGTTCCTCGAAAAATGGCACGTCAAGTTCCTCAAACTCGCGCGTCTTCAAAATGTTGTCGACGACTGTAAAGGGATGCTGCTCGCGCCGGACTTCCTCCACGTACTCGACAATCCGAGATTTTTTGTCGTTGCCGATGACGAGATCGACCCCTTCAATGCGGGCGATTTCCTCTGGCGCAATCTGCGCGTAGCAACCCGTGACGACGACCACTGATTCCGGGTTCGTGCGGATGGCGCGACGAATCATCTGTCGACTCTTTTTGTCGCCACTGTGCGTGACCGTACACGTATTGACGACGTACACGTCAGCGGGTTCCTCGAAAGGCACCTGCGTGTAGCCGTTGTGCTTAAATACTTGCCAAATACCTTCTGTATCATAAAAGTTAACCTTGCAGCCAAGCGTGTGAAACGCCACTGTAGGCACGAACCTTCAACCTCCCATATCGCCAAAATGCGCCAGTGCAATGGCGAGCGCGGCGACGCCAGCCGTCTCGGTGCGTAAAATGCGTGGGCCAAGCGTCACCAATACCGCCGCTTCGCACGCCTCAAAATAGGCACGTTCAGCGTCGCTCCAGCCACCTTCAGGACCAATAAAAATGGCCCGTTTGGGTCGAGTTGTCCCCTCGGACACACGATGGGACGCGTCGAAATGCGCCAGTGCGTTGACCAAACCCACGGCGCGCTCCGCCTCATCGAGTACGATAAACTGCTCAATCCCCGCCGCGAACAGTCCTTCGCACAACTGAGACAACCGCGTCTCGTAACGAACGGCCGGAATGGCATCCCGCTGTGACTGCATGGCCGCTTCTCGGGCGACCTTCTGCCAACGGGCGAGTTTGTTCTCCACTTTCCCGTCCAACTTTACAACAGACCGCTCGGCCTGGTACAGAACAAAAGAATGCGCACCAACCTCTGTACACTTTTGCACAATCGTCTCCATCTTATCACCTTTTGCCACACCTTGAACCATCACGATGTGGGCAGCCGGTTCACTCGAAGGATACTGTTCCAGTAGACGCGCTGTCACCGCGTCTTTCGACACTTGTACAATCTCAGCCAGCCAAGGGCCATGAAGGGTCACGACAACAAGTTGCTCTGCCGGTTTGACGCGCAACACGCGCGCAAAATGATGCGCATCGGCCTCGCCAAGCTGAATCTCGTGATGCCGCTGTGCCCCGGCATGAGGGACAAAGACACGCGGCAACATCAGTCTTTCACCGCCAAAATGGCCATCCAGTCGTCCTTTTGGTAGCGCTTGGCCACCTGAAAGCCTTCGGTCAAAAGCGCTGCTTCGACGGCTGGAGCCTGCGTGTCGATATATCCAGACGTGAGCAAGTAGCCACCCGGATTGAGTCGGCGCGCGACCTGTGGCAAGAGGAGAATGACGATATCGCGCAAGATGTTTGCCACCGCGACGTCGAATTTCGCATCCTGCGCATAACCAGAAAGCAAATTCCCCTCCTGCACCGTGATGACGTCTGACAGCGCGTTGTGTTCGACGTTTTGGTGTGCCGCGTCGACGGCTACCGGATCAATATCGATGGCCGTGACATGCGACGCACCTAACCGCGCGGCCGCAATTGCGAGAATGCCTGTCCCAGTTCCGACGTCAAGGACGTTGGCGCCGCTCAAATCCAGTTCGGCAAGCGCTTGCGTGCACAGGTGGGTGGTCTGGTGTGTCCCGGTGCCAAACGCCATGCCGGGTTCCACGATGATTGGCTTGCGGGACGCCAGATCCTCTGGCAAATCCGATAAATTCCAAATCGGCACAATCACCAGCTCATCGCCCACTGGAATCGGGTGATAATGCTCCTTCCACGCATTCAACCAGGTGCTGTCGTCGACCGAATCGATACGAATATCGCGCGCCTTTGCTCCGACGTCGAGACCCGATGCATGAACGCGCTCCACGACATCCAGCACACGGGCTCGAACGACTTGCGGCTCGTGTCCCTCTGGAAAATACACCGACACTTCGACCCCGTCAGTCGGAACAATCATTTCGTCGAACCACTCGCCGTACTCCGGGTGCGGAATGTGGACATTGCCAATCCCCTCCAATTGAACCCCTTGCAAGTCAGGAAATTCCTGCAACAATGCCGCAACTGCCTCCGCCGCCTCGTGCGTCACCTTGAATTGAACCTGCCACCAGTGCATAACCAACCTCCTCCGATTCGATGCGCACCTCAATTTCCGATGTGCACCCACCACTTGCAAAACAAAACGAAACGGCCCAGCGACCTGGACCGTACTCGTCGTCCGCCCCGACTCGTAATCAAGGGCGGCTCTTTCCCATTTTCCAATATCGCGTCATTAGGCGTTGCCGAGAAACGCGTCCTTCATCCGTTCCATAAACGATCTCGCCTGCTCGTGCGTCTGCACACCCAACTCCTTGCCGAGTTCGCGAAACAATTCCTTTTGCCGCTCAGTCAAATTGGTCGGCGTCAACACCTGCACGCGCACGTGCTGATCTCCTCGCACTGTCGACCCGAGTCGCGGAATCCCTTTTCCGCGCAACCGAAACATCGTTCCTGACTGCGTGCCTTCCGGAATCCGCAGTTTAACATCCCCGTCCAGCGTCGGCACGTCAATCTCGTCACCGAGCGCAGCTTGAACGAACGTCAGCGGCATATCGACATAGACGTTCGTGCCCTCACGCTCAAAGATCTCATGCGGGCGCACCCGGATGACAATATGCAAGTCGCCAGGCTGCCCACCGTTGGGGCTCGCCTCACCAGCGCCAGACACGCGCAAACGCGTGCCATTGTCGACGCCAGCTGGCACCTTGATTTGAACGGTTCGGCGCACGCGTTTGCGACCTTGCCCGCGACAATCAGGACAAGGCTGCTCAATTATCACGCCGCGCCCATGACAGTTCGAACAGATGCGGCGGTTGACCATCCTACCAAAGGGCGTCGACTGAACGGTTTGCTGCTCACCTGTACCGTTACACACCGTACACGTCCGCGGTTGCGTGCCTGGCTTGGCACCATTCCCGCCACAGGTCGAACAGGTCTCTGTGCGCGGAATCTGAATCTCTTCCTCGACGCCAAATGCGGCATCTTCAAAATCCACTTCCAGCTCGTACTCCAAGTCCTGTCCGCGTTGCGGCCCGCGCGAGCGCGCACCACTTCCGCCGAAGAACATATCAAAAATGTCGCCAAACCCGCCAAAGTCAAAATCGCCAAAGCCAGCGCCCTGGCCTCCGCCACCAAACCCACCTTGCGTCGGATCCTGATGGCCAAACTGGTCGTAGCGGGCGCGTTTCTGGCTATCCGAAAGCACGTCGTACGCCTCGGCAATCTCGGCAAACTTTTCCGGCGCGCTCGGATCATCCTTGTTGACGTCAGGGTGGTATTGACGAGCCAACTTGCGATAGGCTTTTTTGATTTCTTCCTGACTGGCTGACCGGCTGACACCGAGGACCTCATAATAATCTCGCTTGCTCACCGGCACACCTCCAGTTCCTTCATCATGACAACTTTGTATATCTTACAACGATGGGCAGGGATCCGTCATCCCTGCCTCATCCGAAAGCTTCATATTCAAAAGCTTACTTCTGATCTTTGTCAACTTCCGTAAACTCCGCATCGACGACGTTATCATCCGCCTTCGATCCGGCACCAGCATCACCAGCCTGACCCTGTTGCGCGGAAGCTGCCTGCTCATACAACTTGGTGGAAAGCTTGTGCAGGACCTCTGTCAGTTCGTCCTTGGCCTTCGTAATCGGCTCAGTTTCGGTACCGGCGAGCGCGTCGCGAAGCGCCTTTTGCTTCTCTTCAGCCTCTGCCTTCAGCGCCGAATCGAGTTTGTCGCCAAGGTCCTTCATGGTCTTCTCCGTCTGGTAGAGAAGTTGGTCGACTTCGTTGCGAATCTCGACCTGCTCGCGGCGCTTTTTATCCTCTTCCGCGTGCATCTGCGCCTCTTGCATCATGCGCTCAACTTCTTCCTTGGACAAGCCGCTCGACGCGGTGATGGTGATGCGCTGCGATTTGCCCGTACCGAGGTCTTTCGCCGCGACGTTAACGATACCGTTGGCATCGATGTCGAACGTCACTTCAATCTGCGGGACGCCACGCGGTGCCGGTGGAATGTCAGACAGCGTGAAGCGACCGAGCGTCTTGTTGTCGCGAGCCATCTCACGTTCCCCTTGCAGGACGTGAATTTCAACGGACGTCTGATTGTCCGCAGCCGTCGAGAAGACTTGGCTTTTCGACGTCGGAATCGTCGTGTTGCGGTCGATGAGGCGCGTGAATACGCCACCCATCGTCTCGATACCGAGCGACAACGGCGTCACGTCGAGCAATACCACGTCCTTGACTTCGCCCGTCAACACACCCGCCTGGATACCTGCGCCGATAGCGACGACTTCGTCCGGGTTGACGCCTTTCGATGGTTCACTGCCAATCAACCGCTTAATCGCTTCTTGCACAGCCGGGATACGCGTCGAACCACCGACGAGAATGACTTTGTGAATGTCGCTTGGCGACAAGCCCGCGTCTTGCAGCGCTTGGCGCGTCGGCGCCAGTGTCGCCTCAATCAAATCCGCCGAAATCTCTTCAAATTTCGCGCGCGTCAAGTTGACTTCAAGGTGCTTTGGCCCTGTTGCATCAGCCGAGATAAACGGCAACGAAATCGTCGTCGTCAGCGTCGAAGACAACTCTTTCTTCGCTTTTTCCGCTGCGTCTTTCAAACGCTGCATGGCCATTTTGTCTTGCCCTAAGTCAATGCCGGTATCCTTCTTAAACGTATCAATCAGATATTGCATGATACGGTTGTCAAAGTCGTCACCACCCAGGTGGTTGTTCCCGCTGGTCGCCTTCACCTCAAACACGCCATCGCCGAGTTCGAGAATGGATACGTCAAACGTACCGCCACCTAAGTCGAACACGAGAATCGTCTGGTCTTCGTCCTTCTCCAAACCGTAAGCAAGTGCCGCAGCGGTTGGCTCGTTGACGATACGCAAGACTTCGAGGCCAGCAATTTTCCCGGCGTCCTTCGTCGCCTGGCGTTGGCTGTCGCTGAAGTACGCCGGCACAGTAATGACCGCCTGCGTGACCGGTTCCCCAAGGTACGCTTCAGCGTCCGCTTTCAACTTTTGCAGAATCATTGCCGAAATTTCTGGAGGCGTGTAAGATTTGCCGTCAATCGTCACTTTGTGATCTGTACCCATGTGGCGCTTGATGGAGATAATCGTGCGGTCCGGGTTGGTGATAGCTTGCCGCTTCGCGACATCCCCTACCAGACGTTCGCCGTCTTTGGTGAATGCCACCACGGACGGGGTTGTGCGATTACCCTCTGCGTTTGGAATAACGACAGGCTCGCCGCCTTCCATCACAGCGACGCACGAGTTGGTTGTACCAAGGTCAATACCAATGACTTTTGCCACTGAAGGTTCCTCCTCCATCACACGATTTACAATTCAATTCTGGATGAGCGCAGACGGAACAACCCGTCACACGCTCACTTTCACCATGGCCGGGCGCAATACCTTGTCATGTAACAGATACCCACGTTGCAGCTCCTGCAGCACGACATTCGGCTCAACGCCCTCGGCTGCCTCCTGCATCACAGCTTCATGACGCGTCGGGTCAAACGTCTCACCTTCAGCGTTCATCGGCGTAACGCCGTATTGCGACAAGATGGCCTGAAACTGACGATGTACCATTTCGATGCCTGTCCGAATCTGCTCATCTGCGTCACTCACAGCTTGCATCGCGCGGTCAAAGTTATCGACCACCGGCAACAAGTCGGACAACAATTTCTTCGTGGCGAACTGGCTGAGTTCTTCCTTCTCGGCCCGCGTCCTCCGACGGAAGTTATCAAAATCAGCGCGCGTCCGAAGTAACTGCTGCTGCAGATCTGCAATTTCCTGATCTTTAGGATCCACTTGCGCCTCTTGCGCCTCGGACTGCGCCGCATCATCCGACGCAGTCTCCGTCTCCGCCTGCGCTTCCTTTGCTTCTACATCGGTTTCCGCTTCAGTTGCCGCCTCATTCTGTACTTGTTCATTTGCTTCTTCAGACAAGCGAAACACCCTTTCCTGAATCACAATGGTCGAAAGGCTACCGGCGCCTCGTGCAAATCAGTTTCCTTCCATCCGCTGCGTCAGCAGGTTTGTCATGGTTCTCGACGTGTACTCGAGAATTTTCATAATCCGACCGTAATCCATGCGAGTAGGTCCCAACACACCAATATGTCCCACAGGGCTGTCGGCCAAACTATAGGTCGCCGTAATGACCGCGCAATCCTGCAGCGGCCCCTCCGGATTTTCCTCACCAATGCGCACCTGAATCCCAAGTCCTTCAAGCGGCAGCCAACGCGTAACCGTATGTCCTGCCTCGAGAAGAGACAGAAGCGGTTGTGCCTTTTCGACATCGTGAAATTCCGGCTGCTTCAGCATATTGGCAGCACCGCCGATGTACACAGGCTCTTCTCGATGCCCCACTTGGCAGAGCTCCTCGACAATCGCAAGCACGTCTTCATATCGCTCGACGCGCTTTGTCAATTCCTCCGCCAACTGGCTGTACAAGCTGGAGCGCAACTTGGACACAGGGACGCCAACGAGCTTGTCGTTCAACACATTGACGATAAACTCCACGTCATCTACGCGGATGTCCTCCGAAAGATGAACCGTGCAATCCTCAACATGTCCCGTATCCGTTACGAGAATGGCGACTGCACGCCCCTTCGCCAGCGGAATGAGTTCAATCTTACGAACCTTATCTGTGTACATCTTTGGACCGAGAACTATCGCTGTCTGTTTCGTCAACGTCGACAGGACCGTCGACATCTCCCGAAACACCTGTTCCATTTCATCCATGCGCTGCGTGAAGAAAGCCCGCAATGCCTCGGCTGTCGAATCCAGTTCAACCGGGTCTTGAGGCATTAGGTGATCGACATAAAACCGATAGCCCTTTTGCGACGGAACACGTCCTGCAGACGTGTGTGGCTGTGCTAAATACCCCATTTCTTCGAGGTCAGCCATTTCATTTCGAATCGTTGCAGGGCTGAACTGTATCTGTTCATGTTTGGCGAGCGCCCGTGAGCCGACCGGTTCAGCCATGCGAACATAATCCTCTACAATTGCACTTAGAATTAGTTGCTGCCGATTTGTCAGCACTGTTCTCGCCTCCTTGTTAGCACTCTCGTTACATGAGTGCTAAACGCCCACGTCTTGACAATAGCAACGGTGGCGGCGGTTGTCAATCAGCACCACCAACCGACACGAACTTCTCAAAAATTGCATTGGCCACTGGCCAATACCGAGCCGGTATCCGTACCCGTGAGGCTGTCTCGACGAGCAAGCCTTGTTCCAGAAGCTGCGTGTAGACATCCCCATAGACGTCCTCGATAGTCACACCATAGCGCAAAACAAAATCTTCTTTTGACACGCCCTCGGCCAGTCGCAAACCGAGCATCATCGTATCTTCCGCAGCCTCAGCGTCAGTGACATCGTATGACGACAAAATCGGACGGTTACCTGCCTTCAACGTTCCAATATAGTCCGGCAGTTTCGGCATATTCTCATAGCGGACGCCTTTCACATAGCCGTGCGCCCCAGCGCCAGCCGCCAAGTAAGGCTGGTTGCGCCAATAGACGAGATTATGGCGCGCCTCGCCACCTGGCCTTGCGAAATTGCTGATTTCGTAATGAACAAAACCAGCCTGCTGCAGCCGGTCGCGGACTAAATCGTACATATCCGCCTCCAAATCTTCTCCCGGCAACGGCAATTGCCCGCTATCGCGCCACTTGGCAAACGGCGTGCCTTCTTCGACCTTCAGCCAATAAGCTGAAACATGGTCTATCGGCAAGGACAACACCTTGTCCAGCGCGTGCTCGACATCGGCCAAGGACTGTTCTGGCAGGCCAAACATCAAATCGACATTGATTTGCCGAAACCCAAGTTGATATGCGCGCTCTACACTATCGACGACCTTCTGCGCGTCGTGCGCGCGTCCGATGGTCATCAACAACCTATCCCGGAATGTCTGCGCGCCGAAACTCAGGCGGTTGACACCAAACGACCGCAGCAGCGCCAGTTTCTCTTCGTCCACCGAATCCGGATTCGATTCGAACGTAAACTCCGCGCCAGCCGCCAACGAAAAATGCGCATGCAATTGCTTCAGCATGCGCTCGAGCAACAGAGAACTCGGCAGCGTCGGCGTACCGCCGCCAAAAAACACCGTTTGCAGCGGCCCTGGTGCCGATTGTGAAAGCTTTTCAAACTCGGCGCCCAAGGCGTCCACGTAATCCACCATGACGGAATCAGGCGCGACATACGTGTTGAAATCACAGTAAAAGCAGCGACTCCTGCAAAATGGAATGTGTACATACAACGATGTGGGCGTCGCCAGCTTCTCCTCGTCTCTCACAGGTTGCGTCAATTGCCTCACTCCATTTTTAATACCGCCATAAACGCCTCCTGCGGTACCTCCACGTTGCCGACTTGCTTCATACGCTTTTTACCTTCTTTTTGCTTTTCGAGCAACTTGCGCTTACGCGAGATGTCGCCGCCGTAGCACTTGGCGAGGACGTTTTTGCGCATCGCGCGAATCGTCTCGCGCGCGACAACCCGGTTGCCAATGGCCGCTTGAATCGGCACCTCGAACATCTGCCGCGGAATCAGTTCCTTCAACTTCTCGCACAAGGCGCGCCCGCGCGGGTAAGCCTTGTCCCGGTGAACAATGAAGGACAGCGCGTCAACGACGTCGCCGTTGAGCAAGATATCCATCTTCACCAGCTTCGACTCGCGATAGCCAACCAGCTCGTAGTCAAACGAAGCATATCCCTTCGTCGATGACTTCAGCCTGTCGAAGAAGTCATAGACAATTTCCGATAGCGGCAAGTCGTAGATGATGGTCGTCCGAGCCTCATCGAGGTACTGCATATCGTGGAACTGGCCGCGCTTCTCCTGGCACAGTTCCATGACCGCGCCAACGTGATCCTTCGGCACGAAAATGGACGCCCGCACATATGGCTCTTCAATTCGCTCAATCCGATCCGGATCTGGCATCTCACTTGGGTTATCTATCGCCGACATGGTCCCGTCTGTACGATAGACGTTGTACACGACGCTCGGCGCCGTCGTGATGAGCGTCAGCCCGTACTCCCGCTCCAAGCGCTCTTGCACAATTTCCATGTGCAGCATGCCCAGGAAGCCGCAACGAAAACCAAAACCGAGCGCGCTCGACGTCTCTGGCTCATAGGTCAGTGCCGCGTCATTCAACTCCAGCTTCTCGAGCGCCTCGCGCAGATCCTGATAATCTGCGCTATCGACCGGATACAGTCCACAAAACACCATTGGGTTGGTCTTGCGATAACCAGGCAGCGGTTCAGCCGTGGGACGCTCTGCGTCGGTCACCGTATCGCCGACCCGCGTGTCGCGCACGTTCTTAATGCTCGCCGCCAAATAGCCGACGTCGCCGGCGTACAGCGCATCAATCGGCGTCATTCGCGGACTAAACACGCCCACTTCATCGACTTCAAACTCCTTGCCCGTCGCCATCATGCGCACGCGCATCCCCGGTTTGACGACCCCGTTAAAGACCCGCATGTAGACGATGACACCGCGATACGGGTCGTAGTGCGAATCGAAAATCAGCGCTTGCAGCGGCTCGTCCGAGTCCCCTTTTGGCGCAGGCACCTTAGCGACGATTTGCTCGAGAATGTCCTCGATGCCAATCCCCGATTTCGCAGACGCCAATACCGCTTCGCTCGCATCCAGGCCGATGACGTCCTCAATCTCCTGGCGCACGCGCTCTGGTTCCGCGCTCGGCAGGTCAATTTTGTTGATGACCGGCAAAATCTCCAGGTCGTTGTCCAACGCCAAGTAGACGTTCGCTAACGTCTGCGCCTCAATCCCCTGAGCCGCGTCGACGACCAACAGCGCGCCCTCGCAGGCCGCTAGACTGCGTGACACTTCGTACGTGAAGTCCACGTGTCCCGGTGTGTCAATCAGATTCAGTTCGTATTCTTCTCCGTCCTTTGCCTTGTAGGTCAGACGAACGGCTTGCAACTTAATCGTAATGCCGCGTTCCCGTTCCAAATCCATTTGGTCGAGCAACTGATCTTGCATCTCCCGCTCACTGACTGCACCGGTGAGTTGAAGAATGCGATCCGCCAGCGTCGACTTGCCGTGATCGATATGGGCAATAATGGAAAAGTTCCGGATACGCGACTGGCGAGTAGCGTTTGACACGGTAATCCTCCTTGTGTCGCACCACAAAATAAACCGCGCCAAGGCGCGGCTTGCACCCACCGATTATACCATTCGAACAAACCGCCCAACAAGCGGCAAAGGTCAGTGCCGGTGCACGCCGTGATCGTGAACATGTGGCTCGCCCGACTTGAAGCTATGCCAAGACTCCCACGCCTCTTGCAAAATAAAATAGAGAATGGCAAGCGCCGCCACGGAGTCGACCCACCACCAGTGAAATAGGCTGTTGAGCCCCATACCCAAGAGCAGCGTCCAAGACATGTACGCACAGGTGAAGCTACACATCGCGTCGCCAATCAGACTCGGACTGTGCAAAAGGCGACCATAGCGCAACTTTTGCAGCGCCAACCACGGCGTAAACAAACTGCTGGCCGCGGCGGTGACCAAGCCCAGAAGTGTCATCTGCGCCGCTTGGTGCCCATGCCACACCTGTCCACTGCGAAACGAGATGTAACCAGCCAAGGTGAACAAACAAAGGGCAATGACCCCACTTGTAAAGCGCTCTATTTTATGTCCGGAGGCCATCTCTTCCCCAGACTGGATCTCGACGTACAACCGCACCACCAACAACATACCGCTCCATAGCTCCACCGCGCTGTCGACACTGAAGGCGGACAGCGACAAACTGCCGGCGCGATACGCCGCGATGGCCGCGAGAATGGCCTCGGTCATAATCCAGCCGATGGAGAGCAGTTCTATCTCGACGGCCCCTTTTAATAATTTTTCGCGGTGTGTCTCGGATCCTCTCGCCAACCGCGCTACCCCCTGTCTGAGTGAATGGAGTCCTCCGATATATCAAGGCACGAATCGCACGGGAACCGCGCAAATCGCACACGATGTTCAATTGGTGTTAATAAACAGCGTATCGAGGACGCCCTTCAACATGGCGCCGAACGCATTCTGCAGATGTTCACCGAGATATACGCCCCCCGAGTCCATCGCCGCGGCCAGCGCGCTGTTCACACCGTCCTCATCCGGATTCGGATTGTCCCCATTCGAAGTCAGTCCCACGCTCGCACTGTCCCTTTGCGAAAGCTCTGTGTTGGAATACTCCATCACTGGCGGTTGATATGTATTGGAAGCCTCTGCGGGTGCGCTCGATTCCCCCGACGCCTGTTGTGTACCAGCACCACTTGCACCCGCTGCCGGGTTGTCCGCATTGTCCGCTGACTCGACTTGCACCGCAGTTTGCACATTCGCTCTTCCCAAGTGGCTCATCGCTTCGGCGAACACGGTGAATACAGTGCCGCCCGCTCCCACCAACAAACCAACAAAAAGGACACCGGCAACCACTTTTTTGATCCGCCGCCGCATTGCACCTAAGGCCTGTGCCATACCTCTCCACCCTTTCGCGCATCCACTATGCCATACGTCCTTGTCCTGGCTTCTAGTAAACGTTATGCACGGGGTTGCTAGATTAGCACTACCGTCAAAGTTTTCAGCAGAATTTATCCGGGAGAAGATTTCTATGGGACAGCCTTCGACCTACGCAGGAATGTGTTCTTTGCGCGGCGAATCATATCGAGTAGAAATCTAGCGGTGGGGGAAAAGCATCGATGAACGTGTCATCGGTTACTGGCACGACGACGGCGGCGAACACAACCGCCGCAACAGCTACAACGGCTGTGCCGACAGGCAACCAAATCGTTAGCCAGTGGCAATCTACTAATCAAGTTTTCGAAGAAATCCTGGAAGAGACGTTGGAAATGCTCGCCAGCGAAGAAAGTTCCACGCTGCCGCCAGCGGGTATTACGGAGCTTAACTCATCGTCCACCGCATCTTTGCAAGGACTCACTGGACTGTCTGGGGTAGATCTGAATGGTATCGACACGAGCGACAGTTTGCCGCCATTGCTCTTATCCTTGCTACCCAATTTCACGGGCACCACGTCGCAAACGCCGACGAGTGCAAATGGCACGGTAGTAGATACAGGTGCCACGGGCACGCTGGCGTCAACTAGTGCTATTGCGCCTACGCCTAGTGGAAGCCTTGCTTCCATCATCAACACAACGGCTGAAAAGTACAACTTACCACCGTCCCTGCTCAGTGCCGTGATTCAGCAAGAGTCCGGATTTAATCCCAACGCGGTGTCCAGCGCTGGCGCACAAGGCCTCATGCAATTGATGCCGAGCACGGCACAGTCGCTGGGTGTGTCGAACGCCTTTGACCCTGCGCAAAACGTCGACGCTGGCGCGAGCTACTTACGGCAGCTACTCAATCAGTTTGGCGGCAGTGTCCCGTTGGCCCTTGCAGCTTATAATGCTGGTCCAGGCGCCGTATCAAAGTACCAAGGCGTGCCACCCTATGCTGAGACACAAAACTACGTCCAAAGTATCCTAAATCACGCAGGTCTCGCAAACGCCTCTACTAGTTTATAAGAGTGAGCCACCATCCGTTGCACGCAGGTGCAGCCCGGATGGTGGCTTTTTTCGCGCACGTAGGCTTGGCGGCCGGTGGGCCAGGCGCGTGTCTTAATACGACACTGGCGCCACCGCAGGCGCGCGGGGCTGACAACCCATCCCACCTAGTCTAATACACGGTCGCCCGCCCAAGCCTGCGCCCCCACCCACGACACGCTCAATGCGTGACCAGGTCCGCGTCCTCCATCGTCATGGCCGGGTGCAGTGCGACGTTTAGGCCCTTTGCGACGACGTATGCGACGTCTTCCATGAAGTCGTCAACTTCCTTCGGGGTGACCACTAGGTTATTTTCCATCGGGTCGAGCACCTCGCGAACTAAGTGCCACTTTTCGCCGGTCGAGAGCTGGTCGAAGAGAGCAGTCGCGGCATTGCCAGGCACTTGTTCGCGGAGTTGGTTGAGCACCAACTCGATGGCATCGTTGGCGATAGTGGCTGCCTCGACGACGGTCGGCACCCCGACGGCGATGACGGGAATGCCGAGCGTCTCGCGGTCGAGGGATTTACGGTTGTTGCCGACGCCAGCGCCCGGTTGGATACCGCTGTCGGTCAACTGGATGGTGGCGTTGACGCGGGAGAGCGATCTCGACGCCAACGCATCAATGGCAATCACCGCATCCGGCTTGACGCGTTCGACGATACCGCGCACAATTTCGCTCGTTTCAATTCCAGTGAGGCCCAATACGCCTGGGGAGACAGCGGCAATGGAGCGATACCCTTGGCCGTTGCCAAGCACCTCCGGCATGTACTCCAACAAGTGGCGCGTCACAAATAGTTTTGTCACGACCATCGGGCCAAGCGCGTCGGCAGTAACGTGTTCGTTGCCCAAGCCAATGACCAACACGGAACCGTCTTCCGGGACATCCAGGAGCCGGTTGAGTTCGTCCGCGAAGACCCGGGTCACGCGCTCCTGCAGATCTGGATCCCGCCGGCGCAATCCGGGAATATCAAGCGTCACATACGTCCCCTTGCGCTTACCGAGCCGCCGCTCGGCGACTTTGGTGCGAACCTTCACCCGCGTGACTTCGATGCCGTCAAATGACTCCTTGTACTCGTCGACGCCGTTGACCGTGCGGCCACCTTGACGGGCGAGATCGTGTGCCTCCATCGCCAGGTCTGTGCGCGGGCTATAACTCGTTAGGGAACGATGGCGCTCCTGCAGCGGGATAAACTTCGGTTGCCCATGAATTTGAATTCTCGTCACTTTTTTTGTCATAACCCCACCCCGTTTCTGCTTGTCCATCTTGCTACGTTCCGTATGATGTGGTAAACTCTCTTTCGTCTGTAAAGATGCCGGTTTTGTGCAGTTGGAGGTGAACCGTTCATGCCAAACATTAAATCTGCAGAGAAACGCGTCCGTATCGCGGAGCGTCAAACGGCGCGGAACATGTCAATGAAATCCGCACTCCGTACGACCATTAAAAAGTATGAGACAACGCTCTCTGCTCACGACGTTGAACAAGCGCGTGCAGCTTTGTTGACGGCTACCCGCGCATTGGATAAAGCTGTCACCAAGGGGATCATCAAGAAGAATACCGCCTCGCGGAAAAAGTCCCGCTTGACCAAGCACTTCAACGAGCTTGTTGCCAGCAACAACGCGTGAGTCAAAATAAACGACCCATTCTTGGGTCGTTTATTTTTTTGTCGCCTCAATTAAAGAAGCCACATGCTGATTCGCTATCTCCTGGCGCGCCAACGCGACCAATTTCGATACCATCGGTCCACCTAAGTTGCCGCCGATGCGTCCAGCGTCCTTCGCGCGCAGTTCTCCATTGTCGGCATCATCCTCATATTTGACGTGCAGTTTATCTGCCACCATTTTTGCAGCCGACTGAGGTTTCGCGGGCGCACTCTGCTCGACTACGTGCAACTGTCCATCCGAGCCGATAATTCGGACTTGCTGCCTCCCCGGCTCATCCGCCGCCATCCGCAAGCACCCCCTCGCACTTACTTTGCCCGCCGTAGCGCACTCGTACTCCCAGCGGCCGCGAGCATTAACAATTCAATCGCCTGCTGCGCGTCGCGCCGACCGCGCTTGACCGCCAACTCATAATCCGCCGCTTGACAAATGAGCCGCTCAATCGCCGCCAATGTGAAATTTCGAGCCTGCTTATCCGCCACCTTCATCGCAAACGGATGCGCCTTCGCTTGCTTTGCGATATCCTCCATGCGCATCCCGCGCTGACCCAGTGCCTTCGCGAACCACATCAAGCGAAACTGACGAGCGAGCATTGCCAGCAGCGACAAGGCATCGTACCCTTGGCGCGCAACCTCCTGCAAATTCGCGAAGGCGTGAGCAATATGGCCTTGGGTGACGTGATCTACCCAGTCAAAAACCGTCTCCTCCAGCGTTTGTGCCACCAATGCGCGCACATCCTCCACCGTCACCGTTCGCCCCAGCGCATAGATAGACAACTTCTCGAGTTCGTTGCTCGCGTGCGTCACAGTCCCCGTGCGCCTCCACAGTTCCTCCAGCGCATCGTCTGTCAGGTGGACCTGCAGACGCTCACGCTCCGCTTTGAGTACCCGCATGGCAACCGCTGGTTTTGGTGTCCGACAGTCAATCACGATATGACGCTTCGCCGCCTTCGTCAGCTTTTTTCGTTCATCCAGCTTCTCTCCTGACACCGTCACCACCAGCGTGCGTTCACCCACGGGATTCTGAAGATACGCCTCCAGCGCCTCCCCCGGTGCCCCCGCCTTGCCTTGCGCCAGAAACGCCGTACAATTGCGAATCAACACCACAGGCTGCGCAAGAAACAGCGAGACACTTTGCAATTCAAACAATGCGTCTTCTACGCCATCTTCTTCAAAATCGTAACGCGCCAGCGCCTGTCCCTCCGACAACTCCACAAGTTTCTGCGTAAATCTATCCATAAATAATGCTTCCGTACCGTACAACACATATACGGGCGCAAGTTTGCCAGATGTCAGTTGTTCATATGCTGTCACAAAATCCAAAAAAGACGCCTCCCCAACACCAGTATACCTTGTCTGGTGTAGGAAGGCGCCTTTTCCAGGATATCTAGGCGCACAGCATTAGATGCGCATCATTTGCTTGGTACGGTTGCCCGCCAGACGCATGCCGCCCAGTTCCCACAAATACTTCGCCTTGCTGCCTTCTTTGGCGAGTGCAGCGGTCACACCCTTGATAGGCACGCCAAACGCGTCGCCGACGCCAACTTCCGAACCCAGTGAGCACAGCGTACCCCAGTTGCGCGGCTTGAAGCTCTTCATCGGTTGACGGTTGAGTTGTGCAAGCAGGTTGTGCGCAGCCAAAGCGCCCATCTGCTCCGCCATCTGAGCCGTCGGTGGGAACGGTTTGCCGTTTTCATCCTCAGCCCACGCACTGTCACCGACGATAAAGATGTGGTCGTCGTCTGCAGACTGCAAGAAGCTGTTCACCTTGCCGCGCCCACGACGATCCACGGTAAACCCAGCTTCCGTCAACAATGGGTTCGCGCGAACGCCACCGGTCCAAACAATCGTGCCAGCTTCGACAGTCTCTCCGCCATCGAGGTGAACGACACCCGGTGTAACTTCCATAATTTTTGTGTTGGTGCGCAACTTGCCGCCCTTTTTCGTCAATGTCTCAGCGACATACGGGCGCAGGTGTGGCGCGACCATCGGCAGAATCGTCGGCATCGCTTCGATGCACTGCACGTCGACTTCCGAGAACGGAATATCGAGAGACTTGCACAACTGTGGCAGGTATTCGAGCAATTCACCCATCAATTCAATTCCGGTTAAACCAGCGCCGCCAAGTGCAATGCGTAGGTGTCGCTTGTCCCCATCTTTGACGTATGCCTTAAACTCGTTTTCAATGTGCTCGCGAATCCCGACAGCCGAATCCAAATTGGTAATGCTCAAGCTGTTTTCTTTAAGGCCCTTGATACCGAAGTACTCCGATACCCAACCCAAGCCGTAAATCAAATAGTCGTAGGCGTACTCACCGGATTGCCCGACAACGACCTTCTTATTGCGGTCAATCCCCGTAATCTGGTCGACGACCAGCTCAGAAGAATCCTGGCGCAGCACTTCTTTGATGGGCACCTGATAGTTCGACCCAGGGCCACGTCCGCCTGCAGCTTCATGCAACAGCGTCGTCAAGTAGTGATAATCATGGTTGTTCACGATGGTGAAAGGCGTACCCGCTTTATCCAGGTGAGCAGCTGCTGCCATTCCCGCATAACCGGCACCGACAATCACAATTTTGGTCATTGCTCGTCCTCTCCAGTTCCATACCGCATATTTTATGATTCCAAGCATTGCTAGCGGCCTCTGCACGGCCATCAAGCTCTATCCAGTTTTTAATCATAGCACAACAACTTTTAATTTACACGATTTGATGCGCATTCATACGAGCAATCAGACGAACTAGAACGCGCAAAATCCCCGTCGGTCGCTGACACAGCAAAAGTAACCCGTAATAGGACAGCAACCACCCAGTCGAAAGCTGCGGCATGACGTCGAAACTGTGCGGAAGCGCTACAAATTTCTGTAGAGCGAAACACAAAACACGAACAAGTCCCACATCTGTCAGGCCGACGCCGTGTCCAACGTCTGCAAATGCTTGAGATAACGGAAGGCACTGACTAACTACAACGACCCCACACCACAATAGTGTCAACGGGAGAAGCAGGAGGAGCAACGGCTCGACAACGACCGTCGCAACGGCACCATACGGCGTCAATTGTCCAAATAGCCACCAAATTAACGGAATCATATAGGCGTCAATCAACAAACTGACGAGCATCAATGTCCCCCCGTGCGAGCACGCGCTACGCACCAAAGACACAAACCAACGCGGCCGTACCCTCTGTGCGCTGCGGCGCGGACAATGGCCTGGCAACAGCTGTGTCGCCTGGAAAATCGCAAACGCTGCCATTGTCGATAAGATTCCGCTGACCGTCGAGATTTCCTCCGGCGACCAAAGCGCAAACAGAAATGTTGAAATCGACAGCGCCGTAAACGGGTGCACCCGACGGCCGCACGCGCGCGCAAGGACAGTATACGACGCGAAGACGCCGGCTCGGACAATGGGGATTGCCCCGCCACAAAGCCAGACAAATCCCCAAATAACCGCAAGTTGGTACAAAATAGAAAGCATCTTGACTTGGATCCGCAACAGGCGCACAACGCCTTTCCAAACCCATCCACTGACGCGCAATACCAAAACCACATTGGCACCACTGGCCGCGAGCAGGTGCATGACCCCGGCGTCGAGAAATAACGTTTGCGTAGCAGTTGGCACCGCTGCCGCCCGCCCGACGACCATCGACAAAGCGACATTTGCAAACGCAGCGTCTGCACTTGGTACCGTCCTGTTCAACGCTCCCGACAGCCACTGCAAATCAGCGAGGGCACCTCGCGCCGGCTGAACACTGAGCAGTTGCCCTCGAAACGTGTAAAGCGGAGACAATAAATCAATCGCTCGTGCGGTATTTGCCGCCGTTGCCCCATCCGCTTCGACAAACATGCCGGATAACACCGCGCCTTCTCCCACGAAAAGGGGTTGGACAGCGTGGCTCGTAGGACGCCACGACACTGTGTAGTCACATCGTCGTTGGCCCGTCCCCGTACCCTCATGGCGCACGTTTATCTGATACAACGTCTCACTTCCATAGACCGCGGCACTTGTGACCGTGCCGCGGATGACAGTCGGTGCTCCGACGATGACAGTCGGGCGCGGCGCCACATCGGCACTGTGCAGCCATCCCAGTGCCAGCGCAGCGCCAAGCAAACAGAGGTAAGCCAATGCCACTCGCAGGAAGCGTCGACTGATAACCACCGCCAACACGGCCGCCGCAATGCTCCAGCCCAGTGCCACCTCGATAAACGTTTGAAGGTGCGATTGCGATATGAAGCTATGCGCAGAAAGCACGAGCGCACCGACAGCCACCCACGCGCCCACATTCACCAATCGGGCGTAGGATTTCACTGCCCGGTTCCGGTCTGGGCGTCCACGTACAAGTTAGGCGCCCATTCTGCGAGCGTTTTCGAACCAATCCCTTTGACATTGAGTAAATCGTCGACTGATTGAAAGAGTCCGTGCGCCGAGCGATAAGAGACAATTGCAGACGCTCGTTTCGGCCCCACGCCAGGCAATGATTCCAACGTCGTCGCATCGGCTGTATTCAAATCAATTCTCTGACTTGACGAAGAGGAACTCGACGCACCTGTGACATCTTCGCTGGACGCAACGTCTGGATGGTCATTTCCACCCATCGCAGGGTCCGCTGTAGCTGGCGCTGCGGATGCGGGTCCCCCGGCGCTACGCAAGGCTGTCCGTGTCGCTACAGGCACATCCAGTTCCTCACCATCCCACAGGAGTGCCGCCGCATTCACGCTCATTTTGTCGGCCGCATGCAGAAACCCACCAGCCGCTTGAATCGCATCTTTCACCCGCGAATTCGGCGGGATTTTGACAACACCTGGCCGGGCGACATCGCCGTGAACATCGACCTGAATGAATCCCTCGCTCACCTGACTATCGGAGAGCCCAGCCGGTACAGGCGAAGATGCGGAGGAATTTGCGAATGTTTTCGCAGATGTGCCCAGTCGCATCGTGGAACTTGGTGCCCCACTTCCCGTACCCGCTGTCGATTGGCCAGCGCCGATAAAGCATCCGGCCGTGACAAATCCCACGGCCAACACCATTGACAAAACGACCTTCAGCCACGCGGGAAACGGCCAGTACCCCTTCCCGAAAGTGCGCCGTTTGACCTTGCTCAACGTTTCGGCATCGTCTGCATCAACGAGCCAGAGATTGGATGACCTGCCCACGATTGCATCATCTCCCTTTCGAACGTGCACAACATGGAGAGGTATTCAATTTAGACACATTGAACGCCTGTTTGCTCCAAGTTAAACCATATGCAACTTTGCAAACGACAAATGGCGCGAATGAATACAATAACATGAAGACGACAAAAGATTGCGGGGCATTTCGATGGTCGTGTAAAATTGATGTAGAAGAAATTGGAGGTATCCGCGTGCTGACACCCAGTATGGAAGATTATTTGGAGAAAATTTACGAACTAATGAACGAAAAGGGGTACGCGCGCGTTTCTGACATTGCGAGTTCTCTCGCGGTTCAACCTAGTTCGGTGACAAAGATGCTTCAGAAGTTAGACGAAAACGAGTATGTCAGTTACGAAAAATATCGGGGCATTGTACTGACGCCGCGCGGTAAGAAAATGGGGAAACTCATGAAAGAACGCCACGCCATGCTCGCTGAGTTCCTGCGTATGCTCGGCGTGGCAGAAGAGACGATTCAACGCGACGTCGAAGGGATTGAACACCACGTCAGTCCACGCACGCTGGAATCGTTACAAGCACTAGTGGTCTTCTTTCACGCGAACCCAGCGGCACTCGAGGCCTTTATGGCGTTTCAGGCAACCGTTTCGCCCTCTGAATGAAGGCCACCGATGAACAACTTTGACTGAGCGTATCCATCGAATTCATACGCGCGTGATAAAGACGAGCCTATCTGCTGCGTCCGTTGGTTTGTGAGCGAAGTCTGCAAGTACTTCGCACACGTTGAATCCACAGTCTCGCAACGCAGCTGAAATATCTGCTTCGGAATGAAAGTATTGAAGATGTTGTTCTTCAACGCGCTCATACAACCCGTCATCAACTTGCACAAACGCGTGAACGTCATGTTCAATCGTCTGCCCAACCACGCGCGTCTCATGCAATAAGACAGCGTCCTCCTCAATTTGATGCCAATAACCATCCGCCAATGCAGCCAAACGAGCGGGACCGATGATGTCAAACGCAAATGTGCCACCCGGCACTAGCGCGTCATGCACTGCCTGAAACACTTGGCGCAAATCGGTTCCAGGAATGTAATTCACCACATCACAAGTCGAAACCGCAAGGTGAACGGGACGCGGCAGCCGCAAAGCCCGTACATCCTGACAAAGCAACTCCACGTGTACACGTGCGTCGTACGCCCGCTCCTGCGCCTGTGCCAACATCGCTTCCGACGCATCAACGCCGACGCACGTGCGTGCCTTCGCCGCCAGTGGCACGGTCAGTGTGCCCGTGCCACATCCTACATCGGCCACGTGAAAGTTTGTAATCTGCCAACGCGATTCAATCAAGTGAAGCCATGGTTGATATGGCGCGTCTGCCATAAAAATATCGTAAACACTTGCGAACTGTTCGTAAGCTGTCACGTGGACGACTCACCGACTGTGTAGACGTCAGCTTCTCCCCACAAACGCTCAATATGGTAAAACTCTCTATCCTCTGGTCGAAACACGTGTACCACGATGTCACCGAAGTCGAGCAGTACCCAGCGGGCTTCGTCCATTCCCTCAACGCCTCTGCAAGTCACGCCCAACTCGCTCAACTCATCGCGTACAGCCCGTGCCACCGATTCTACTTGTGGTCGAGAATTCGCCGAGCAAATCACAAAAAAATCTGCCATGGGCGTCAACGTTTGCACGTTCATCACGACGACATCCGTCGCCTTTTTGTCCTGTGCTGCGTTTGCAGCTGCCTGAGCAACGCGCTCTACTTCGTTTATTTGCATGTACACGCCTCCTTTAGTTCGCTACACGTTAACGCTTTAAAAGTTCATTCCGCGTGAGGACCGTCAGTGGAAACAGCGGTTTTCCCGCGTCCACCAAAAAGCGGATGGTATTATCAATACTGAGCCTCACCGCCGATTGCAAACTGTGCGCTGCGGCTGCCCGAATCTCCTCCACACCAGTATAATTGCGCCCTGGCTCAATCGCATCCGCCACAAACAAAACCATATCCAACGTCGTCATGTTTGGCCGACCCGTAGTATGGTAGCGAACGGCATCTAAAATCTGTTCATCCGTAATGCCGTACTGAACTTTGCCGAGGTGGGCGGCAATCGGTCCATGTAACAGCATCGGGATACTCGCGAACCCTGCTGGCACCTCAATCGTCTGTGACGCTTCAGTGAGTTTCTCCCACGGCCACTCCCGCGCGATATCGTGCAACCAAGCCGCGACCTCCGCCTGCTCCTCGGAAATGTGAACCTGTTTTGCCAATTCCACCGCCGTCGCGACAACGCCTTCCACATGCCGCAAGCGATGCAGGGTAAGACTGTTTTTCACATCGTTGACCAACTGGGACAAATCCATTACGTGCGCCTCCCATCCCGCCTTACGGGCCGGCATTCCACACGTCGAGTACCCGCGGCGGCACTAACCCAAACACATCAAGGCCATTTGCCAGGCGTTCCCGAAGCCACGTAGACGACACGTCGAGTAGCGGCATTTCTATCGGCGTGGCCCGCACGTCCGACAAAGCGGACTGGACGGTTGCAAGCGCGGCTGCAAACGGGTAACCACTACGGCCTGCTACATAGAATGCGATACGTTTCACAAGTTCCTGTGCACCATGCCACGTGGGCAACTGTGCCAGACTATCCGTACCTAACAAAAAGGAAAATTTCGTCTCTGTATACCAGGTCTGACACGCTCGGACGGTGTCTACGCTAAACGAAGGCCGTGGCAGGTACATCTCAATTGGCACGGCGCGCAATCCCGCACGTCCATCAATCAACGCCTCAACCATGCGAAGTCGCCAGGAGAATGTGTCGTCGCCAATTTGTGCCTTGTGCGGTGGACTCGGTGCCGGCAAAAACCAGACTTCATCGACACCTGTCTGTTCCCACGCAAGTTGTGCCATCGCCAAGTGGCCGATGTGCGGCGGGTCAAACGTCCCCCCAAACAACAGCACGCGCTCAGCTGATGTATCTGGTAAATCTCCTGGTCGCTGGAAAGTGGTTCCACTGTCCACAGTATAGCACACCCCTGCCACCTCACTCATGCACCAGTTGCTCGTGGGCAAGATGTTGGTTGACAGCCGCAAACATCACGTCTACCGGTGCTTGATGCCCTAACCACCACTCATAGGCATCCACACCCTGATAGATAAGCATGTCAGCTCCGTCCACTACCACTGCCCCGCGCGACTTCGCTAACCTGGCAAACATCGTTTCACGCGGTCGATACACAATATCTTGCACAATCTGCCCCGGCTGAAAGACGCCAGCGTCCGTCACCGGCGACTGATTGACCTCTGGCCACATCCCAATCGGCGTCGTCTGCACAATGACATTTGCCTCGGCCAGAACCGCATTTCGCTTCTCCCACGGTGCGTACTGAATGCTCAGTTCCGCATCAAAGCGACGCGCTAGTGCCGCCACCTGCGACGCCCGTCTCGCGATGACCGTCACATTGGCTTGCGGCCGATGCGTAGCCATCGCGGCCAAGATAGCCATCGCGGCCCCCCCCGCACCAATCACGGCAAAACTGGGAGACGCGCTTTGGACGTGATGCCCAATTGATCTCCACCAACCGGAAACATCTGTATTGTGCCCAATGGCGCCATCTTCCGTGAAACGAATCGTATTTACAGCGCCGATGCGCCGCGCTTCGTCGGTATGTGTCTTCACCCAGTGAAACGCCGCAACTTTGTGCGGAACCGTGACGTTGACGCCGACGGCGCCAAGCGCGGACAACCCCACAAGAGCTTCTTCAATTCGCTCTGGAGTGACGGCGAACGGTACATAGACGGCCGTTTCTCCATCCGCCGCAAATGCCGCATTCATCATCGCAGGCGAAGCCGAATGCCCGACCGGGTAACCGAGGAGACCAAATAGCTTCATGAGTACAACCCTTCCTTCAATCTCGTCAAATCCCCGACCAACCTCGGCCGCACCGCGACATCCAACCAGGCAGGCAACCACAAGCGACCGCGAAACGCCTCGCCGGAGAGCGTGACCCACCCGAGTCCAGGAATGACGATATCACGCCCGCGACCGGATACCGCGATGGTCCCTTGCGCCACCCGCTGCCCCCGCCGCGTCGATTGAATAGGGTGCGGCGTCAAATCGGTGAAGGACGACTGACATTCAGGCCCTGGCACCTGCAGAATGTCGTCGCGATGTTGTGCCCAAATCGCCTCTGCCCGCTCCAACTTCGTGCGATGCACCGGCAACTGATTGCTTATGTATAAAACGATGGATTGGCGAACGCCAGATTCGAAATCCAACCGCGCGAAGCCGCCGAGAAACAACGTCTGCTCCGGATTTAACTGGTACACGCGAGGACGCAGTCGAGCGTCTGGCACCGCACGCTTCAAGCAATCCGCGCACAGTTTATCGATCACGCGCGTACCATGAATCAACCCTGGCGTATCGACAAACGTCACCGTTCCGTTCGGGCCCGCGACTTGAAAACGCGACAGTGCCAAGGTTGTGCCCGGTCGACGCGAGACCGTATAGGGGTCATTGGGCACATCGAACTGCTTGGCCACTGCATTGAGCAACGTCGACTTGCCTGTGTTCGCCATCCCGACGACATAAACGGGCCTGTCCGTCTCGTCAAACACGCGCCGGTACAACGAATCAAGGCCCATCCCCGTCGCTGCGCTGACAAACAGCACCTCGTTCGCCTCCACGTGTGTCGCTCGCACCTGCTCCAAAATCCAGTCGGACAGCGCCTCAAAGCGCACGCCTTTCGGCAACAAATCCACCTTGTTCACCACAACCACCACGTCGCTGTTCATCACAAAGCGGGCGAGGTTCGGGACGAGGCTGCCGGCGAGATCGAATACGTCAATGACGTAAAGAACCAATCCCGGATTGTCAAAAATTTGAGCGACCTGTGCCTGATACTCGCGCTCACTCACTTGAACGGGCAGAAATTCCCCGTAGTTACGTATGCGAAAGCAGCGCCGGCACAACACGTTCTCCTTGCCCATCGCGCTAGACGGTACAAAGCCCGGCGCTTGCTCGTCTTGTGACTGCAACGGAGACCCACAACCGACACACACAACCGCCTTTACCGCTTCATCCATCCTCTCACCTCCGAAGTGAATTCGAATCGGGGCGCTTCAGCCCACGCACGCGCAACAGCGGCATCGCCATGCGCTCGACATTGCGGACAATGCGCGTGCCCCACCATTCTTTGCTCTCAATCGGGAGCACCAATATCGTGTAGATACCCAGGCGATTGCCGCCTCGAACATCCGTAAACAGTTGATCCCCCACCATGACCGCCTGTTCCGCCCGCATATCGAACCGCTGCAGCGCCTCGAGGAACCCAACCGGTTTCGGCTTTCTCGCGGCCCCGACCGCTGGCAAGCCGGACAATGCGGCAAATTCCTCGACACGGCCACTCGAATTGTTGGACACGATACAGACGTGGAACCCCCGTGCGTGCGCCTTATTCAGCCACGCCGCGAGGTCTTCCGGCACATCGGGATGATTCCAGGGAACCAACGTGTTGTCCAAATCCGTCAAAATCAGGCGAATCCCTTGGTTCCACAACCGTTCCAAATCGATTTCATAAATTGAAGAAACGTATTCATTCGGCATTAACGACTGCAGCCAACTCACGACATCACCCGTTCCATTTATCAGCTTGCTCGAAGTACCTGTTTCAAACACGCAATATCGCCAAGACGATGTCATGTACGCGGTAGACCATGATAGCACAGCCACACGGCCCATGCCTAGTGTACACAAAAGGAGCGGTCGATTCATGACCGCTCCATCCGAACACCTAACGATTTACGCAGTGACGTTCGATTGGATGAATGCCACTTGAACGCTACCTATGATTCATCCCTTTGCGAATTCGCGCGTGTCCCCCTGCCTACTGCGCGCTTGCGCACATTCCGACCGCCGCTCCCACGCATCGAGTCATACAGTTTGGTCAAAGCCCTGTGCTCAATGCGCGACACATACGATCTCGATATCCCCAATTCCGCCGCAATCTCCCGCTGCGTGCGCTCCTCCCCATTGGGCAGCCCAAACCGCTTGCAAAGCACTTCTCTCTCCCTATCTGCCAACACCGGCAAACTCTCATACATCTTCTGTTTTTCCCACGCGAAGTCGACGACATCGACGACTTCGTCGGGGTCAGACCCGAGTAAATCCGCAAGCGTCATCTCGTTGCCGTCTTTATCGGTGCCAATGGGATCCGACAGAAACGCATCCCGCCGATGTTTCTTGGTGCTGCGCAGATACATGAGAATCTCGTTTTCAATACAACGCGCCGCGTACGTCGCCAATTTCGTACCTTTGCCCTGCTTGTAACTCTCAACCGCCTTAATCAGCCCAATCGTGCCGATAGATATCAAATCCTCTGGGTCTTCGCCCGACATTTCATACTTCTTCACGAGGTGTGCCACGAGCCGCAGATTGTGCTCAATCAGCAAATTGCGCGCGCTCTCCCGCGCACTTTCGCTGCCGCTCATCAAATCCGCAATCGCCGCACGTTCCTCATCCGCAGACAGCGGCTTCGGAAACGCACCGTTCTTCACATAGGACACAAAAACGGAAACATCCTTGAGAACCAATGCGAGCAGTGCCAAAATGCTGGACAAATTACGCCACCTCCGTCATGCGTTTTGGCAGGGACTTCGGCCTAATTTATGCAGCGTGGACACTGAATCTGCCTCGCGGCGGAATTGGGGCGCGCTGGGGGTGCTAGGGGCGCCAGCCATTTTTTGGCCAGTGCGAACAGGTGGGCATGCGCTTGCGCACTCGGTTCATCAGCGACGCAGATGGCGAACGCCGAGATTGGCGTGCCGGACGCGTTGACTTGATAGCCGATGAGCCAGGCGTTGACGTGGCCGTTCGGCAACTCGGCCGTGCCCGTTTTGGCGGCAATCGGGTAGGTGTGAAGGGGATAGGCAGTGCCAGATGGATTGTGAACCGCTGCCCACATCCCCTCGCGCAGGACGGAGGCGGTATATGGGGAGCAGGCATCGCGGCCGGTCGCGTCGGCGCGGCGGCGGTAAAAGGGCGTGAAGCGACCCTGTGCGTCAGAGAAGCCGCGAACGAGCCGTGCGCGGTGATACCTGCCGTCCTCCGCGAGGGTGGCGGCCAACAAGGCGCCCTGCAGGGGCGTCATGCGGACGTCCTCCTGGCCGATGGCCGTGTTCGCAAGCAATCCTTCATCCTCGCCGCTGTGCCGGTAAACGACCCCTTTATCTGCGCCCGGAATCATGTCCTCGGCGCCATAGGGCACGAGGCCGGTCGTGTCAAGACCAAAGCGCTGTGCCTGTACGGCCAGCGCCGTTCGGCCCAATCGAATGCCCATCTCGGCGAATGCGACATCACAGGATTGAGCAATCGCCTCGCGCAGCGAAAGGCGTCCGTGCGTGCGCCAGCAGTGCAACCGCACACGCGGGATGCGAAGAAAGCCGCGGCAGACGAAGTGAGCGTCTGAGCGGTATGTATGAGACTCTAAAGCAGCGGCACCGGTGACCAATTTGAACACGGACCCGGGTGCGATAGCGCGTAGCGCGTCACTGAACTGGTGATTCGCCGAAGCCAAAACCGATATGTCGCCGTCTGGCAAGGCGATGGACACGATGCTCGCATGCGCGACACCCGCAGCGCGCAGAAGCTGTTCGGCAGCGCGCTGTTTGGACTCATCCATGGTCGTCACCACGTTTTTCCCTGAAATGGGCGTGAGCGTGAACGTTTCACTCGGTTTCATCGCAGGCGGCACCTCACTTGCCCCCGTCGGTGGTGCGATTTGCCCGATAAGCCCCGGTCTGCGCCCAGACAATAACGCGTCAAATGTGTATTCGAGGCCGGATCTCCCTTGTTCAGGCACCACCTTACCAGCCTTCGGCCAGACGTCCGGCAAGCCGATAGCGCCGACAATTTCCGGCGCCACCACCGACGCGCGCGCAGAATCCGAATGTGCAGAATCAAGCGCCTCAATCGCTTGCGGCGTGGCAGGTGAGCTCACATCAGCCTGCTGTCCACCCGACTGTTTAACGTTACCTGCCATCCCCGATGCCTGCCACAACCGACCGTCCGCAAACTCGATGTGCCCGCGAGCGTCGCTGGTCATTTCAAGGTCAAAATGCTCCGCGTCAAGCTTCCAACGCGGAACAGATACCCCGCCCGCGCCAGCGAGAAAACCGTGCGGAAACACCATCACGAGAAAAAGCCGTCCCAATAGGACGGCGCTCAAAATGATCCAAATCGCATAGAAACAAATTAACCGACGAACGCGCAGTTCTGACTTTCCCACCGCAACCAAACTCCTTGCATATAGATTGTCCAAGATTGGAATCCCTATGCAGAATGGGCGCGCGACCTAGTCGGACAAATCTACAGACCGAACAACAAACGAGCAACAATCGAGATAAATGTTACGGATTGTCGGCTTGTTTCTTCAAATTCTGCGTACGCAACTGCTCGTTGTGCAGTTGTTGTGCGTACGTTGTGGAGAAATAATGCTCGCCACTGCCGTCACCTTTGGCCACATAATAAAGGTAATCGGTCTTCGCGGGTTTCAATACAGCTTCGATGCTCTTAAGTCCCGGACTGCCAATCGGACCAGGCGGCAAGCCCGCGTGCAAATAGGTGTTGTATGGACCTTTGGCATTTTCGAGATCTGCGTCGGTAACCACGTCCACGTGGTGTCCAAGCGCATATTCCACCGTCGCATCGATTTGCAGTTTCATGCCTTTTTTGAGGCGATTCTGAATGACGCTAGCAATCAGCGGGCGCTCCTTGTCCACCTGTGCCTCGTTCTCCACCAACGAAGCTTCGGTGATGAGTTGGTTAAGCGTCAAGTGACTCGCTTTCATCTGCGCCACATTGGCCGGCGTCAACACGCGCTTCTGAAAGTCCTCAAGCATTTCGTCAATCACTTCGACCGGCGGCTCGTTCGGCTGAAACTGATACGTATCCGGGAACAAAAATCCCTCCAAGCGATAACGGACGTCCTTGCGATTTGCAAGTTGCGCTATAAATGGGGCCTTCACGGATGCCGTTTGCACCGCCTTGAGAAACGCCGCAGATTGGCAAATTCCGTGCTCCTGCAAGGTCGTTGCGATTTCTTGCACATCGTACCCCTCAGGGATGGTCACGCTGATGGCATCCGACACGACCTGCCCGTGCGTCAAAATGGACAGAATTTGCGCCGGTTTCATATTTGGCGCAAGCGCGTACGTCCCTGCCTGAATGCCAGACACGCCATGATGTCCGCGATAAAAGTACAAAAATGCCGTGCGGTTGCGAATAAGTCCTCTCTTGTAGAGATCTTCGGCGACATCCGTTGCCGATTCACCGCGCTCGATTTCCACTTCTTGGGTGGCCGAACTCGTGGAGACCGGCGCCAGCGCCCGCTGGTACCCTATGTAGACACCGATGATGGCCAACACAATACACGCCACCACGATAATTCCTACAATCACAAGCCTTCTGCGGAACACACTCTGGAAAATCCCCAGACAATCTCCTCCCTCAACGCGGCACAAGAACGCCACAAAGGTGATAGCACCTCGACACACAAAGGGTCGCACCAAGCGATGATACGCTCAGTGCGACTTGGCGTCGAGATAATGTTGTAGAAGAATCGTGGCCGCCACGGCGTCGACGACCTGTTTGCGCCGCTTGCGACTGACGTCCGCTTCAAGCAACACGCGCTTGGCGCTCACGGTCGTGAGGCGTTCATCAAACAACTCCACAGGAATGTCGACCACGTTCATCAACAGCGCGCGAAACTTCTCGACGTGTTGCGCCTTTTGCCCGACTTCCCCAGACATGGTGATGGGGTTGCCAAGCACAATCCGCTCTACCTCGTACTCGCGTACGACGTCGCCGATCTCAGCGGCCACTTGCTTGTCCGACTGCCGCTGAATCACTTTCAGCGCACTCGCAAGAAACCCCATCGGGTCAGAGAGCGCCAAACCAACTCGGCGCTCTCCATAATCAACCGCGAGAATCCGCATCGCCGTGTAGCGCAGCATATGCGCGCACGAGTTCTTCAATCAAATCGTCGCGCTCAATTCGCCGAATCGTATTGCGCGCGTCCAGATGGCTCGTGATATAAGCCGGATCTCCGGAAATCAAATATCCCGCGATTTGGTAAATCGGATTGTAGCCTTTTTCCTTGAGCGCGCGATACGCCACTTGAAATGCTTGGCGCGCCTCAGCATTCTCTGATCTCGTTTCAAACCGCATCGTCTTGTCAAAATCGCGGCTGGTCAAACTGCGCCACCTCGCTCGTGCGTCCAAGAACGCTATACTTCCGCGTATCCTTCTTCTCTTTAAGCCCGTGTGTTTCCTGCGACAGACGAGACAATCTCCTCAACTTTTTCGATGGCCGCTGGCAATTTATCGGGATCCTTGGCACCAGCTTGTGCCATATCCGGGCGTCCGCCACCGCCGCCACCGGCGACAGCAGCCACTTCCTTGACGATTTGCCCTGCATGAAAACCTTTCGCTTGCAAGTCTTTCGAAACGGCAGCTACAAATTGCACTCTTTCATTGTGTACGGATCCTAGTACAACAATGTACGAAGGCTTGTCCGATTTCAACTCGTCCGCCAACTGGCGCAATCCATCCATGTCGATGTCCGACAGCGCGGCCCGAATTACCGGCACACCGGCAATCGTCTCGACACGGTCTTTCAACTCTCCGACGCGCGCGTGATTGAGCCGAGCTTTTGCAGAGTCGAGTTCGCGCTCAAGTTGTTTCACCTCGTCCAGGGTCCGGCTAATCCTATCCACTAGGTTCGACTCGCCTGCCTTGAGCAACGATGCCGCCTGTTCGATAATCTGTTTGCGCGCTGTGGCAAGCGCATAGGCGTGGCGACCCGTCACGGCCTCAATGCGGCGCGTCCCCGACCCAATGCCTGTCTCCGAGACAATCAGGAATTGGCCAATCAAACCGGTCCGTTCAACGTGACAACCGCCACACAATTCGATACTATAATCACCTGCCTGAACGACGCGCACGCGATTGCCATACTTCTCGCCAAACAGCGCCATTGCGCCCATCGCCTTTGCCGCGTCGATGTCCATTTCCTCAATGACCACGGCGTCGTCGCGCCAAATCACGGCATTCACACGCGTCTCGACATCCCGCAACTCTTCCTCCGTCAGCGGTCCGAAGTGCGAGAAATCAAAACGCAACCGTTCTGGCTCAACCAACGATCCCGCCTGCGCCACGTGCGTCCCCAACACTTCTCGCAGCGCCTTGTGCAGCAGGTGTGTCGCCGTATGGTTTTTCACAGTGTCTTTGCGCAGTGAAGCATCGACAACTGCACGAACCGCGTCGCCCTGATGCAGCGTCCCATCGACCACGCGCACGGTATGCACATTTTGGCCATGCGGCGCCTTCTTGACATCAAGCACTTCCGCGCGCCCGGCGGGCCCAACCATTTCTCCTTTGTCCGCGACCTGACCGCCACTTTCCGCGTAAAACGGCGTCGTGTCGAGAATGACCTGAATCTCGTCACCGACACCCGCCCCGTCAATCCAGTCACCATCCCGGACGAGGCCGATAATTTCGGCGTCCACCGTGAGCTGTCCGTAGCCGACGAACGTCGACGGTGTGGTAAACGTCTCCAGAACACCGCGCTGACTGCTCATTCCCTCGTTCGTGTGACGAGCGGCGCGAGCGCGTTCCCGCTGTGCTTCGAGAGCCCGTTCGAATCCATCGCGATCAACCGTGAACCCAGACTCACTCGCAATTTCAACCGTCAAGTCGATAGGGAATCCGTAGGTATCGTACAACCGAAACGCGTCATCCCCGGAGATGACCGTCTGACCCGTCGCCTGCAAGGAGCCAATCACATCGGCCAAGAGCGCCTCCCCTTCAATCAGCGTCTCGTGGAACCGCTCTTCCTCGGTCTTCACCACGCGGGAAATCAACTGGCGCTTCTCGCGAATTTCGGGGTAATCCGCGCCCATAATCTCGTCCACCACATCGACGAGTTGATACATAAACGGCTTTTCAATGCCCAAGCGACGACCACTGCGAACGGCGCGGCGCAGAAGGCGGCGAATAATGTAGCTGCGCCCCTCATTGCCCGGCAACACGCCATCGCCAATCGCGAATGCGACCGTGCGAAGGTGGTCTGCTACGATTTTGAAGTGCACGTCGTCCTCTGAGCGCTGCCCGTACCTGCGGCCTGCCAATTCTCCAGTTTTGTCGATAATCGGGCGGAACAAATCCGTCTCAAAGTTATTAGGGACATCCTGTAGGACAGAAGCCAAGCGCTCCAACCCGCTGCCGGTGTCGATGTTCTTCTTCGGCAGCGGTGTGTACTCGCCATCCGCCCCCTTGTTGTATTGCGTGAACACAAGATTCCAGATTTCCAAGTACCGGTCGCAGTCGCAGCCAGGTTGACACGTGTCCAAGCCGCAGCCGAACTGCTCGCCGCGATCGTAAAAAATCTCCGAACACGGCCCGCACGGCCCTTCGCCAATCTCCCAAAAGTTATCTTCCTCGCCGCGGTAAATCCGCGCCTCAGGCAGCCCGACTTCGTTGTGCCAAATGTCAAAAGCCTCGTCATCGTTGACGTGAATGGTGACCGACAGGCGTTCCCCGTCCAGTTCCAATACCTCCGTCAAAAACGTCCACGCCCAGGTGATAGCCTCCCGCTTAAAGTAATCGCCAAACGAGAAGTTCCCCAACATCTCAAAGAACGTCTGGTGGCGCGCCGTGTGCCCGACCTCTTCAATGTCGTTGGTGCGAATACATTTTTGAGAATTGACAATCCGCGGATTTTCCGGGATCTCGCGCCCATCGAAATAAGGCTTCAAGGGCGCCATGCCAGCGTTGATCCAAAGTAGCGTCGGGTCATCATGCGGAACGAGGCTCGCGCTTGGAAAGATGCTGTGCCCGCGCTCGGCGTAAAATTCTTTAAACAGCCGCCGAATTTGTTGACCGGATAATGGCTTCATCTCAGGTATCCTCCTCATGCCGCTCTTACAAAAACCTCTGTGATTTGCCGATATTGCTTCGTCGATATATCGAAACTGCAATGTGACGTTTGCGCGCCTGTACCGACAGGCGCTTGAGGCTCACACGCGCGATAAACGCAAAAAAAGCCCTCATCCCAACAGGGACGAGAGCGCATTCTCTCGCGGTACCACCCTGGTTACAGCGCTTCGACGACTACGCCTTTACTCTTCCGTCCGTCGTATCTCGTCCCAGACGACGGTTCCATCCATCGCCTGACGCTGTCCCTCATCTCGCGGTAACGGGCGAACCCCGGCGTGGTTTCACACGCGCTTGGAAAGTAGCTTCGGCCGCCCCGCTTTGAGATGCCTTTCAGCCAAGGGCACCCTCTCTGCGCAAAGGGAAACGGCGTACTCGTTTTCCGCATCGCTTTCACATGTGCCTGTATTGTAGCGGTTGCGAGAGAAGCCTGTCAAATCGCTCAGTCGTCGTCCGCTCTGTCGCGCGCCGCCCGCAAGTGCGTCCACACGACTTTGAGGACAGCCAGGAGCGGAATGGCCACAACGAGGCCAAGCAACCCACCGAGTTCACCGCCAATAAGAAGGGCGGCGACGATGGCCATGGGGTGTAGCTTAAGGGTGCGTCCCATAATTTGCGGCGAAATCAAATTCCCCTCGCACTGCTGCACAATCACGTTGACAATCAGTACCTTGATGACCATCGCGGGGCTGACTGTAAACGCCAAAAGCACTGCCGGCGCCGCGCCAATAAACGGCCCGAGATACGGAATGATGTCGGCTACCGCCAGAAAAATGGCGAGGAGCAGCGCGTACGGCATGCCGACAATGAGATAACCGATGAGCGCCAAAATGCCCAGGGCCAACATCACCAAAAACTGCCCGCGAATGTAGCTGCCAAGGGTCTGATCAATACTTATCAACAAGTCGTGCACCTCGTGGCGACGCCCGCGCGGCACCAATCCGACGACGCCGCGGCCAATCGACCGGCCGTCTTTAAGCATATAGAACACGAGAAAGGGAACCAGCGCGACAATAAAAAGAATATTCACCGCACTGGAGATAAACGAAAACACATCAGACGCCCAGCCAACCAAGTTGCGTTCGACTTGATTCAAGGCGTTCTCGACGCCGACACGGACTGTGTCCGGGAGATATTGTTTTCGGCTGTTCACCATGTCTATCCAGTGATTGACCTGCTCAACCATTCCCGGCATGTTGGTCACCAATTGTGTGACTTGTCGCGTGATGATGGGAACCGTGTTAAGAACAGCCACGGTGACAATGAGCGCAAACGTGCAATAGATGAGCAACACCGCGACGCCGCGGGGCACCCGACGGCGATGCAGCAAATCAACCAAAGGCTGCAGGACGTAACTGACAATGAGCGATGCGACAAACGGGTAAATGACCGCGCTCAGCACACTCCAGATATCTGTGAAGAATCCACGTAAGAGACCTATCAAATACACGCACAATAACGTCAAAAAAATGGACAGTGTCGCCCGGAAATAACGGCTCGTGGGCCACATGGTGCGACCTCCTCCAGTGACGATGGTTCATTCGTGACGCCTGCTGCCTCTGTGGCGGACAGGCAGTACAAGTTCTTCACAGTATATGCAACAAAACGCCTCCTCATTTATCCAATTCCCAAAGACCCAGACACAAACGAGTCGGCGTAATGCGACGCGCTTGTCAGGTCATTTATAAGGTCTTTGGCTACCAAGCTTCAGTCATCTCCGTGCCAGCCAAGCGGGTCGGTCCACTTTACGCACCGCGTGGCACTTCTTTATACTTAGGGATACTTACTTCGGCGTCCTCGACCCGTCTGGAAATGGCTGTCGGACAAGTCCCGGATACCCGGATATCTAGGAAGGAGGTTTTGGGCAATGGCATATATCGCTGTGGCGATAGGTGGGTTTCTCGGGGCCATTCTTCGGTATGGCGTGAGCGAGTGGCTGGGGACCCTGAATGGCCTCAATATTGCTACGCTCATCAGCAACTGGTCAGGCTGCTTCGTTCTGGGGTGGCTCAACACGATATCGGGTCAGTTTCTGCCCCTGTCACCGAACGTCCGCCTAGGGATAGGGACAGGCTTCATTGGCGCGTTCACGACCTTTTCTACGTTTACCATTGACGCCTGGAAGCTGTATCAAAATGGACAAGTCCTCACGTCACTCGGGTACATCCTACTCTCTGTCGTCGGCGGCCTCATCTGGTCTTATTTTGGTTATCTACTCGCAAAGCTGCACATGCATTGGCTGGAACGCGGGCGCGGAGGTATGGCGCGATGAATTGGTTGCTTGTCGGAATTGGCGGCATGATTGGCGCGCTTCTTCGCTATCAGGTGACACGCTTTATCAACACCCGATTTGACATTCAGTTTCCGTATCCCACCCTCATCATCAACATTACCGGCTCATTTTTACTCGGCTGGTTTACGCGCGACTTACACGCCTATTTGCCAAGCCTCGGATCTGCCCCCATGCTGATACTTGGCATCGGCGTCTGCGGCGCATACACGACGTTTTCGACCTTTTCGTATGAAGCGGTGAGCCTCTTTCGCGAACAGCGCGAATGGACCGCCATCGCCTATATACTCATCTCCTGTATCGGGGGATTTGCAGCTTCGGCAATCGGATTATACGGTTTACCTGCGGCCCGGTGAACAAAACAAAATAGGCCACTGATCTTCACGCATCAGCAGCCAGAAAGAACGCAATATCACGTATACCGTTTATGCACCTGTACCGAACTCAAGCTCGTCCGCAACATTTTCACTGACGACGAGTGAACCATCTTCCGCCACATCGTACACTCGAACCTCTTCGCCCGCGACGTTAAATTCTTTAAAACAACTCCAACAGTAGTATTGGTTCGCGCCAATCTTGCCGATATCCCGACTTGTACAGTTTGGACACCTCATGTGGAATCCTCCCCTTCATCTATTCATTTGGACGTACTCGGTGACGACTGGTTCCTCGTTAAGAAGTATTACGAACACAGCATGCCCGAAGACTTCTCCTCACAAACCAAATAATGAGAAAAATACAACATTCCATTCACGAGCTCAATATTTTTGATCCCGAAATACAAACCAAAAACCTGCCCATCGTAATCGTAACCCTCCCGACAGACCATTGCAATGCAGAAACTGGATAAGTGAATGAAAGCCACTTACGAAACATCACAAACGAGACTGTACTCGCAGTTAAGGGAGAAGTGCCTCAACTGTACTGCACACGATATCTGCCGCCTGCAGAATGTCGTCGTCCGTCAAATCGTCACTGAAACTGAAGCGCACGACTTCGTTCAAGTGCTCCGTCTGGCCAATCGCCTCAATGACATGGCTAGGCTGTAGACTGCCAGCTGTACATGCTGATCCGGCCGACGCCGCCACCCCTGCCAAATCAAGCCGCATCAACAGCGTATCGTTTCGCACCCCGGGGAATGCCACAGACAGAATCGTCGGCGCGCCGTCACGCGGGCTGATTCTCACGACGCGACACCGCTTGGCGATGGCATCGAAAAAGAGCTGATACAAATGCTGCAAGTGGTCAACTCGACGCTCAAAATTCGTCGTCATTGCATCCACCGCAGCGCCAAAGCCGACAATCCCAGCCACGTTTTCCGTGCCGCCGCGGCGACGGGCCTCCTGTTGACCGCCGTACAACATCGGCCGCCAGGGGATGTCCTTGCGCAGATAGAGCGCTCCGATGCCCTTCGGGCCATGAATTTTATGCGCAGAGAAAGTCGCCATATCCACCGGCCACTGCGCAAGCGGCTGGGCAATCACCGGCAGTGCCTGAACCATGTCAGAATGGACGAGAACGGACGGATCTACTGCCTTAATTGCCTGAACGATCTCCGCAATCGGCTCAACGGTCCCAATCTCGTTATTCACCGCCATAACGCTCACGACACACGTATCCTCGCGCAGCGCGGCAACCACATCATCCACTCGAACGCGCCCGTCGCGATCGACAGGCAGCACCGTCACCTCAGCGCCAATCGACTGCAAAAAGTCGAGCGTGTGCAAGACAGCATGATGTTCCACTGCAGAGGTGATGATATGGCGCTTTGTCTCGCGACGAGCCAGATAGGCACCCGTGAGCGCACTGGCATCCGCCTCCGTCCCGCCACTCGTAAAGATGATGTCGCGCGGGCTGCATCCAAGCCAAGCGGCAATCCGGCGGCGGGCGCTATCCACAGCCTGGCGCGCTTGCCGACCGACCTGGTGAATACTCGACGGATTTCCGTACTGCCCCTCCAAAAACGGCACCATCGCCGCCCGAACACACTCCGACACCCGAGTCGTCGCCGCGTTGTCCAAATAAATCATGCGTTCTCGTCTCCATTCCTAACACGCGTGGGGCGGGCAGGCATCCAACCTTCCGTTGTCCTCCCCTTTGGCCCTCGGCGCACTGTCGCGCATCAAATATAAAACATAAACCCGTGCTCATCGCCCATTCGCATCTCAACCAAATCCTGAAGCGTGACGTCCTCAAGGACATCCGTGATGGCCTTGCGCAAACGTGCCCATAGCGCATCCAAGCCGTCATCAAAGTCCTCATCGACAATGGTGATAGGTCCTTCCAGTGTCAAGATGATATCTTTCACCACGATTTCTTGAGGATTCTTCGCCAACACATACCCACCATAAGCCCCGCGAATACTCCGTACAAATCCCGCATTGCGAAGTGGGGCAATCAATTGTTCCAGATAGTGCTCGGACAATTTCTGGCGTTCGGCAATCGATTTCAAGGAAATAGGGCTGTCCGAACCTTGCTGTGCAAGATCGACAAGCAGCATCAGGCCATAGCGGCCCTTCGTAGATATTTTCAAGCCGTTCCCCCGCAATCATGATTTAATCCCAGTCGTTTACTCAACATTATTATAACAAAAAGCTTGCACCCGAAAAGACGCGCTTCAAAACATGCGTGATGGCGTCCCAGAACCACCCTTAGTCCACAACTCCCCTGCGTATCGCGACCATATGTAAAAAGCGCGATATCCTGTCTGGATATCGCGCAACTCATTCATCTCAGCGGCGCCCCGCAATTGCCGTGCAACCCAAGGTTTTGATCCTGCTCGCGCAGGTGGGTGTCCTGCCCAAGGAGGTCTCGTGTCCTGACCAGCAGGCGTACGTTACAGTCCCCGGTGACGTCCGGACTCCCTATCAAAAAGGTGTTGGAACAAAACACTGCGGGCTGTCACCAACACCGCAGGGCGTCGTTTTGTTAGTCTTATGTTAACACGCTCACCCATCCGTTGACAAGGTGCGACGCACCAGCCACCAACAAACGAAGGGCAGGCGCCGGTTCGTCACTTTTTCTTGATGGACAAGTGTAACATATCGAGCTGCGTTTGCGAGACCGTGCTCGGCGCCTCCATCAACAAATCCGTGCCGCTCGACGTCTTCGGAAACGCGATGACGTCGCGCAGCGATTTGCCGTGGCCGAGCAACATCACAATGCGGTCAATGCCAAACGCAATGCCCCCGTGCGGCGGCGTGCCATACTCGAACGCGTCGAGCAAGAAGCCGAACTTGTCGTACGCTTCCTCCGGCGTAAAGCCTAGTGCTGCAAACATCTTCTCCTGGATGTCGCGACGGTAGATACGCATGGAGCCGCCGCCGATTTCAAAGCCGTTGAGCACCATGTCGTACGCCTGTGCTTTCACTTTTTCAGGGGATGTCGTGAGGAGATCGACATCCTCATAGCGCGGCATCGTAAACGGATGGTGTTCAGCCACATAGCGGCCTTCCTCTTCGTCGTAACTGAGCAGCGGGAAGTCCGTCACCCAGAGGAACTTATAGACATTCGGATCCGCCAGTCCCAACTCCTCAGCCAGATGCACGCGCAGCGCGCCGAGGGCTGCGTGCACTTCCTTGCGGCTCGCTGCGGCGATGAGAATCAAGTCGCCAGGCTTCGCCTCGCAGACCCGGACAATCTCCGCCAATTGCTCCTCGGTGAAAAACTTGCCAATGGACGACTTCATGCCACCGTCTTGCCCCACCGCGATGTAAGCGAGCCCCTTGAGCCCATACGGCTTCACGAAGGCCACCAAATCGTCCAGTTGCTTGCGGCTGTAGGATGCAATCCCAGGTGCCACCAAAGCCTTGACTGTGCCGCCCGATGCCAACGGATCAGCAAAGACTCGGAAATCCGTTCCCTTAAGCGTCTCCTCGAGATTGACAAACGCCATGTCGTAACGCAAATCCGGTTTATCTGAACCATACCGTTCCATCGCTTCGTGATACGGCAGGCGCATAAACGGAATGTCAATCTCGATACCGGCCACATCCCGCAGCACTTTCTGCACCATCATCTCCATCATTGACTGCAACGCCTCGGCCGAGAGGAACGACGTCTCGATGTCCAGCTGGGTGAACTCTGGCTGCCTGTCCGCCCGCAAATCCTCGTCCCGGAAGCACCGCGCCACTTGGTAGTAACGCTCCATTCCGGAAACCATCAACAACTGCTTAAAAATCTGCGGCGACTGCGGCAGGGCGTAAAACTCACCTGCCTGCAAGCGGCTCGGCACGAGGTAGTCTCGCGCACCTTCTGGCGTGCTCTTGGTAAGAATCGGCGTCTCCATCTCGATGAACCCGTTGTCGTCGAGAAACGCCCGGAAGGCCTTGATGACCTGATGGCGAAGCATGAGCATGCGCTGCATCTCCGGTCGCCGCAAGTCGAGATAGCGATACCGCAAGCGGACCGTCTCATCGACCTCGACGCCATCCTGAATGTAAAACGGAGGATTCTTCGCCGTGTTCTCGACCACGACGTCGTGAACGACAACCTCGATATGCCCCGTCGCCAACTTCGGGTTGATGGCCGCCTCGTCACGCGCCGCTACCATGCCACGCGCGACGATGACGAATTCGTTGCGCAACTTGTCGGCTACAGCCATCGCAGATTCGCTCGTGCCGCGGGCGCGGTCGAACACGAGTTGAACCAAGCCGGAACGGTCGCGCAAATCGACGAAGATGACACTGCCGAAATCGCGGCGCCGCTGCACCCAGCCGCCCAATGTCACAACTTGTCCAATCGGCGTCGTAAGGGTCTGTTCAATTTGATGTTCCCGAATCAGCCGTTCTGATGCACTCATGCCTCATGTCCTCCCACTGCGGCGCCTTTAACCCGCTCTTCAATCCAGCTCGCAAGCTCTGCAAACGGCACTTCTTCCTGCTGCCCCGTCGCCAAGTCCTTCACCGTCGCCTTACCGGAGGCCAGCTCCGCTTCGCCAAGAATCACCACGAACTTGGCATTCATCCGATCCGCCAACTTAAATTGCGACTTCATACCGCGCCCCTGATAATCCCTATCTGCAGAAATACCTCGGCCTCTTAGCGTAGCCAATACCGCCATCGCCGTGCGCTCGGCACTGGTATCGGCCACCGCGACGAACGCATCAACGGTCTGTGCATCCGTCAGGCTACCGCCCTGCTCAGCCAGTACCCACAACGCCCGTTCAATTCCGCCGCCGAATCCAATACCTGCCGTCGCAGGCCCACCCACTTGCTCGACGAGCCCGTTATAGCGCCCGCCGCCGGCAATCGTCGTAAACCCTGGCGACGTAACTTCCCACGCCGTGCGCGTGTAATAGTCGAGACCGCGCACCAAATCTTTTTTGACCACAAACGGCACGGACATCGCAGTGAGATAAGCCTGTACGGACTGAAAGTGCTCACTACAGTCCTCACACAACACATCCGTGATGTACGGCGCGCCGACTTCCTTGAGCACCGTGTGGCAATGTTCATTTTTACAATCAAAAATGCGTAGCGGATTCTTCTCGAGACGTTCTTGACACTCTTTGCACAATTCATCGCGGCGTGGCGTCAACAGTGCCACCATCTGCGCTTTGTGCCTTGGGCGACACACGCTACATCCAACGCTGTTCAGCTCTACCTGTAAGTTCTTCAGCCCAATTCGCTGGAGCACGGTCAAGTTGAGATGAATCACCTCTGCGTCAATTGCAGGCCCCTCAGATCCCAAAACCTCGACCCCATACTGATGAAATTGCCGAAACCGCCCCTTTTGCGGTTTCTCGTAACGAAACATCGGTCCAATATAATACAGCTTGGAAATGTTCCCTTGCCCATACAACTTGTTTTCCACATAGGCGCGTACGGCACCCGCCGTACCTTCCGGTCGCAGGGTGACCGAACGCCCCCCTCTATCCTCAAACGTGTACATTTCTTTTGTGACAATATCCGTCGTATCGCCCACACCGCGCTCAAACAATTCGGTGTGTTCAAAGACTGGCGTACGAATCTCTTGATAGTTTGCAGTCGCCAGCGTATCGCGCACGATGCGCTCCAAAACCTGCCACGCTTCCACCGTACCGGGCAACAAATCTGCCGTTCCGCGAGGGCGTTGAATCTCCATCTTAATCTCCTCCTCCAACTCTTTCTGATAGGCGGCACCCGCCATGCTCCTAGACCAAAAACGCTCTTTCGTCGATGCCGGTCGTAACCGACAGGGACGAAAGAGCGCTTCCGCGGTGCCACCCTGTTTGAACAGATTTGTGTTCCTCTCAATTGGCTTAACGCGCACCCACGCCGAAACTTTAGGGCTACGGTCTTGGCCACATCCGCCCGTTGATTTCGGTTCTCTGAAGCTGTCCTTCCAAACGGAGGTTGGATGTTGCTTGCAGCCACGGCAACATCTCTCTCATTGCGTGCCAATGACGAATCATCGGCACCGCCTTACAACCAGACTCGTTTGTACTCGTCTTCGTCAACGAATTTGTCACATGTAGTTTGAAGCAGATTATACGGAACTTTTCGGGTTCCTGTCAACGCCAAGCGGGATTTGACCAAACCCTCGGCGCGGCGATGGAGCCAATGTTTCAATGACCTCTGCTTGCAGCACACGCTCCCCAGTCGGGTGTCCGGTGAGCCCTAGTCTACTCGATGTCCGGAGAAGTGCCATGCGGTTGGACTCGCGCATACATACCACCCTGTCCTGTCGTATTTAGGCGTTATCGTGCCCAGGTGACACCAGGGGTATGCGATTTGTTTGGGAGGATTCAGCATTCAATGTACACAGTACTGCGCCAATATTAAAAACAGCACACCTAATAGAATCCCCACGAACAGTCCATATACTGGCCCCACATATGGACTGGAGCATAGATGCCCACCGCGATGAATATGACGCCTATTTCGGAGATAATACATCGTCGCGTAGCTCACAATACACGCCCCGTACACCATCAGCCCGATTGTCCCATATCGAATACACGGTCTCCACGGACTATCAGCGTCAATTTTGAGCAAATTGATGAGGACAAATCCAACGCCCGCTATCGACAACGTGGCCCGCATCCATGCAAGCACGGTTCGCTCGTTTGCCAAGTGCTGCAACACATATCGTTGCCTTTGCTCCGTAGACACCACGATATCCCTTCTTTCAAAAACCTTGTACACGCATAATAAAGTTATCGGAATCCCAAGATTAATATGCAAAAGCCATATATACAGCAATCTCTAATAAAATAACGACAATCGCTAGACTGACAAACACGACAAAAACGCCTGTCGCACGAAATGCCAAGGCATTGATTCCCCTTCTCTTCGCTAAGTACGAGACTGCCGCAAAAGTAGACGCTGCAATGGCCAACACCAAGGTACTCAGTCCAATTATCTTCGTCAATAAATCCGCATATACATGATGTCCACCACGCATTTCAAAATGGATGGTCGTCGTTACAAAACCAACACCTACAATGGATACAACAGTCCTAATCCAGGCCAAAAAAGTTCTTTCGTTTGCCAAATGTTGTTGAACGTACTTCGTTTCGTCGACAGTTGCGGAAGTCATCTGTGATTCCGTATTCATTGCGCCTTGATGCGGCGAATCAGATGAATCAATTGGAATCATATCGTCACCCTCTGTGAATTAAAATATGCTATGGATCTTATACACAATGCACACCTGCTCCTCCTCCCAGATGTGCATTGTGGTGATTATCATATCCATCACGCCCACCGAAATCCGTCAGCGAACAACTGGCAAACAATCCTCGCTAACAACCATTGTCAATGAAAGCGGATTCAACGGAATGGGAGATGAATGAATGACGCACGCACTCGTTAACTGTTTCACTCTGACGAATAAGCGGGCATCACTACCTCATGCTCTATATCTTGACCATTCGGTTCCCACCGAATCGCTATGCAAGCAAGCCATCCAACAAGTGGGCACGCAGTGAGTGCAATCAATGTCACTGAAAGTCCAGCGGCGGATAGTAAAATTGGAAAGAAAAAGAACCCGATAATACTTCCCACCCGACTCGCAGCTTCCGCACCTCCAGTGCCAAGTGCACGTATCGATGTTGGATAGGAAAGGGCGGCCATCGTCTTACCTTGTGCTCCAGGGCCAACAGAGTGGCTAAAAATAAAGATTGCAATTGGAATCACGCCCAGCAACGCTGGTATATTGCCATTGGTCAGTCCAGCGAACAACAGACTCAATCCGGCAACGACATATCCCCATATTGCGAGCTTCCTCGTGCCAAAACGCGAACTCAAATACGCCCCACCGAATCCGCCGATAATACCAAAAAGATTAAAAATCAGTGTACCGAGTAAACTGTGTACCATGCCTGTTCCAAAAATATAAGTAGAGATAACGGGAATGTAGAAGCCGATAGCAAAATACTGCATGGCTTGCGTCCCAGAAATCGTCATAGCCAAAATCGACCGACCACGATACTTATTGGAAAACAAAATGGATGCAGGAATTCGTGGGTTTCGAATCGGTACCGTATCCCCGTCCCCTTCAATACGAACGGAAATTTTATACGTGCGCTCTAAAATTTTCGCCGTATCGGCCAATGGGAGGTTTTCCGCTGCCCACATTGGGCTTTCATTCATATAGAAATAGCGCATGACTAGCACGACAAGCGCAAAGACGCCACCAAACCCGACACACCAGCGCCACAGCTGATTCCCCACACCTGCGTAAAAAAAGATAAATGCCAGTAATGCCGAACTAACAGTCGCAATGTACCAAAATCCCTGCCACAGATTTACGTTCCGACTTTTTGTCTTTGCGTTGCTAAACTCGGAAATAAAACTAAGCGCGACAGGCATATCTATGCCAACACCAGCACCCATTAAGAATCGAAATATAAGAAATACAATATAATTCGGAGCAAAGGCAGCGCCAAGTGCTGATACGACAAGCAAAATTAAATCCAGTAGAAAAATCACATTTCGGCCGACCCTATCTGTAAGACGCCCGCCAACCAAGGCGCCAATTAATGCCCCAAGGGCCATCATCGATGTCGCAAATCCCAACGCAAATGAACTGAGATGATACAATTGTGCAATTTCAGTACTACCTGTACTGAGACTTGTAAAATCATAAGCATCAATAAAAATTCCGCCCAACGCCACAAAGATGAGTAATACCCCTCTTTTCCTAAGAGGATGATTGTTAACGAAAGAAATAACATCTTCTTTCGAGCGGATAGTAAGTTGCCCACCGTTCATAAATATCCCCCATTCAATCATTTGTTTTGAATATTCAAAACTCATCGTCGGGAATGCGTTCCGCTCTAGCCGTCAGTTACGCTAGAGTCAAATTTCCAATATTCACAGCGACATATGTTCTAATGGAATCCGATAAAACTCCACAAATTCTTCGTCAAGCTCAAACCCTAAACCGGGCAAACGAGGTAGAGAAATTTCCCCCTTCGATACCGTAATCGTCTGTGTGAATAACCGCTCTCGAAATGGATTGGGATTCGCATCGAGTTCCAGAATGACTGCACCAGGGATGCTCGCAACAAATTGAATACTGGCCGCTAAACAGACAGCCCCTCCAAGGAAGTGCGGAGCATAAGGCACATCCCAACTAGCAGCCATCTCCACCATCTGGAGACATCCAGAAAAACCACCTTGTTTACTAAGGTCTGGTTGAATAATGTCGACTGCACGTTGTTCTAACACCTTCCGTGTTTGCCTTTGACCATAAACATTCTCTCCGAATGCAATCGGCACACCAACCTGCTCCCGCACTCGTGCCATTCCCTCTATGTCGTCACACTGCAACGGTTCCTCAACCCATGTGAGTTCAAATTCCTGGTAACGTTGTATGCGTTGAACAGCCGTCCGCTCATCCCAAGCTTGGTTTGCGTCTATCATAAGCTTAGCCTGCTTGGGTAGAAGTTCCCGCATCCGTCTTATGTTGGCGATATCTTGTTGTTCGTCTCGCCCAACTTTTAATTTAAAAGCCGTTATACCGACTTCAAGATGCTGCTCCACGAATTCTTCAAACGAACCTGGCCCCAGTCCACTCGCATACACTTGGACAGATTCATGAACCACTCCGCCGAGCAAGTGGGCCACGCTGCGCCCGACATGTTTACCGAGTAAATCCCAAATCGCCATATCAACGCCACTCATACTATGGTATATTGGCCCTATAGCGCCCCACTGAAGCCCCATGACGGTGTAGGTGTTTCGCAATTTTTGGTGAATTCGACGGATGTCTCTTGGGTCTTCGCCGACAACTAGCGGCGCAATGCCGTACTTCAACGTAGCCACCTTTTCATAAACGCCCCAGGAAGGAAAATTGTTCCATATCTCACCGATTCCTTGTTGCCCAGTATCCGCCTCTACTCGGACTAAGACGCAAGTCCTTGACGTCATCATTCCAAAACTTGTAACAACAGGATTCGTTAACGGAACCTGCAGCACAATCGGTTCAACTTTCGTAATTCTCATGAATTCGTGCCTCCAGCCACGACTGGCTTCAGTAACTTATAAACCGCAGCACAATCCTCATCACCGTATCCCGCGTCCACTGCCTTGTTAAAATATTCGAGGGCCAGTTCACTAAATGGACATGGCTGGTTAAAGCGCTTAGCCATCCCCACGCCAAGACATACATCCTTGCGCGTTAGATAAATTGAAAATCCCGGTTTGAAATCATCATTCAAAATTTTGGGTCCGCGCAATGTCAGCTGATAAGAATCGGCACCTGTTGTAGCCAAGAGCTCCTGTAATAGTTTCCTATCAATGCCTGCCTGTTCGCCAATCCGAAGACCCTCGCTAAGTACGAGCGCATTCGTCATCCCAATCAAGTTGCTCACAATTTTAAACGCCGTCGCTTGTTCGACATCCCCCAAATAGTGGACAGATGTACTCATGTCTCGCAATAACGATTCATATTTGTCATAAACCTCGCGACGACCACCTGCGTAGATTGGCTGTGTCCCCTCCTCTGCCTGAGTCGGCCCTTTACCTAGAGGGCACGCTAAAAAGTCTATTCCATGCGCCTGCGCGGCGTCCGAAAGCTTCCGTGCAGTTGCTGGATCAATCGTACTCACATCCATGACGACTGTGCCCGGTGCCATATGTTCCAACAAATGATCCTCATCCACGAGTAAGTTCATCAGATGCTTTGGTAGTGGAAGACTAGTAAACAGAACTTGCACGGAAGAAGCCAGTTCCACAGCAGAGCCAGCTGCCTCCCCGCCAACCTCAATCACCCTCGCGACCGCCTCTTTATTGAGGTCAAATACCAGTACGTCATAACCGTTTCGCACCAGATTTCGGGCCAATCCGCCACCCATTTTTCCGACACCAATAAATCCAATTTTCATCGCAATCTCCCCCTACTGGCCCACAGAACAATTTGTCATCGCCATAGACAAGTACTTATACTCCAAGAACGACTCCATACCGTAATAACCGCCTTCAGAACCAACGCCACTCGACTTCCATCCGCCAAAAGGAGCTTGAACTACACCTGGCAGTGAATCATTCAACCCTACAATCCCGTACTCTAGTGATTCACCCACACGAAGCGCACGCTCCAAGTCCGCGGTAAATACATATGCTGCCAATCCATATTCACCCGCATTCGAATCCTCAATTACCTCTTCCTCAGAAGAAAATGGAATCAGCGGTGCAACGGGGCCAAATGTCTCTTCTTGGCAGACTCGCATACTGCTAGAGACCTTTGAGAGAATCGTCGGTGCATAAAATGCCCCTGCGCATGCACAAGGTTGTACGACCGCTCCTCCCAACACGACTTCCGCTCCGTTTGCCACGGCATCGTCCACGACAGATTGAATACGACGTAAAGCGTCAAAATGGATGACTGGCCCCACCTCTACGCCTTCATCTAGCCCATTTCCCACCTTCAGACGTCGAACACGTTCCACAAGTTTTTGCGTGAATGCATCGAAAATTGAGTCGTGAACATAAATTCGGTTCGCGCACACACACGTTTGCCCCGCGTTGCGAAATTTACTAACTATACAAGCTTCTACCGCTACATCCAGGTCAGCATCGTCAAACACGATAAATGGCGCATTCCCCCCGAGCTCCATGGACACCCGCTTGACCTGACTCGCAGCGCCTTGCATCAGGTACTTACCAACACGCGTTGATCCTGTGAATGTGATTTTTCGAACTCTCTTATCCGCGAGTACCGCCTCACCAAAGACATCTCCTGGGTTTGTAAGTACCAAATTGATAACGCCTGGTGGAAACCCGGCCGCCTCAAACACTTGAAACATTGCATATGCGGTTAATGGTGTGTGTTCCGACGGTTTTAAAACGACCGTGCATCCAGCCGCTAACGCCGGAGCAAGTTTTCTTGTGACCATCTGCGCCGGAAAATTCCACGGTGTGATAGCCGCAACGACCCCAACCGGCTGCCGGATAACCATAATGCGTTTATTCGCGGCTGACGCAGGAATGATGTCTCCGTAAACGCGCTTTGCCTCTTCCGCATACCAGCGCAAGTACTCCGCTGCAAACTTGATCTCTCCCACCGACTCTGTAAGCGGTTTCCCTTGCTCTAAAGTTAAAATTGTTGCAATTTCATGAGTCTTTGAGATAAGCAATTCGTACGCACGATGCAGCAAATTGGAACGTTCGAGAGCGGTCGTCTGAGCCCAAGCAGGAAAGGCCTTGTGCGCAGCCGCTACTGCAAACTCAATGTCTTCCCGGTTACCGGCTGGAAACGTTCCAACAACTTCCATAGTGGCGGGGTTCACAACCTCCACGCAGTCGCCAGTGACGGAATCTAGCCATTCACCATCGATATACATTTGCCCTTTCATGACGTCACCACCAATTTGATTTAAAGATATAATGTTATAACATTTATAAACGCATGATAAACTTGAGTATTGCAATTGTCAATTCAAATTAATTCAAATATCGACAAAAAACATATTATTGTTATAACATTATTACGGGTTTTCAACACCATCGACATGAAACCGCATGATACAATACGTCATACGCGGTTATGGACTAGGAAAGGAGTGGTCGCGTTGGAGAATCAAAGGACTGGCACGCCGACAATCGACACGCTAAACCACAATAGCCCCATCCCCCTGCATCATCAACTAACTGAAATTCTCAGACGGAATATTCTCAACGGATATTTAATCGATGATGATGGAAAAGTGCCTACTGAAGCAGAACTCACAAAAAAATTCCAGGTCAGTCGGATCACTGTACGTACGGCTATCGATACACTGGTGAATGAAGGGCTATTATGGCGTAAACGGGGTAGTGGAACGTTTTTAAAAACAAACAAAGCGGAAAATTGGGTCGGGCAACTCATGGGTTTTTCAGAAATCATTCAAAAGGCGGGATTTGAGCCAAGAGGTCGTGTCCTCCACATGGGCGTAGTAGATAGCAAAGATATCAGAGATGATCTACCTGATTCGATTCATGGCATAGACCGTTTTTGGGAATTCAAACGCCTCCGCTTTGCCGACGATAAGCCAATTGCCATCGAACAATCATTTTTTGCTGAAGACGTCGGTCTAATCATGCAACAGCAAGATGACTTAGATAATGTGCTCACATACCGCGTGATTGAAAATCAAATGCATATTCCTTTGAACGAAGCCAGCCAGTTGATTACCGCTGTAAATGCGAATGGCGACGATGCAACCATGCTCGATGTGCACGAACGTGACGCATTACTGTACATCGAACGCGTAACACAGTCAAAAGATGGACGATTTATCGAATTTTTGCGAGCAAAATACAGGCCCGACTATTTCAGCTACGTCATTCAACTAACCAGAAACACTGGGCGCAGTTAATCCATGATAGAATTTCCAACGAAGAATTTTGCATCTCGGACAAGGGTGCCGGCGCCAATATCACCCCATGCTCTATCGGTTCAAGTCATCTTGAGGCCGCACCCTCAAATATGCAATTTCAGTCCAACATGTGTAGCATGAAATCCCAGCCGTTCGTAAAATCTCAGCGCATCTACCCGCTGTCTGTCCGTCGTCAATTGAACCATGTGACACCCTCGTTCCTTCGCTCGTCGAGTAACCCATCGAATCAACTCACTGCCGATACCTCGACCGCGAGCAGACCGATGGATACGAACGCCTTCAATCGTCGCTCGCCACCCACCTTGATATGTCAAATGCGGTGTGACGGTCAATTGTGCAATTCCAACAGGACAATCGTCTTCACAGGCCACAATCAACTCGATATTCGAATCTGGGCAAATCGCGTCAAACGCGCTCAAGTATCCCTGAGGAAGCGGTTGTCCATATTGCTCTCTCGTACTCCCCAAATTAGAAAAAACCTATGGCTTGTTGGAACCATGTGTAACGTTACAGATAAATTCGGCACACGACGATGTAACGTCCGTCACCTCGAAGTATTCGAAACGACATTCGGCAATCCGGACCCACGACTCGTTCAAGGTGAGGGTGACGGATCCGATATTTTGTTCAGAGACATAGGCGCTAATCGTATTGGCGACTGCCTGAGCTGTCAAGCCGTACTTCGCCATCTTTTCCTGCACCGGCGCGATACGAATTTCAGGTTGCTTTTGCGACAAATTGTTCGAGACGTTGGCTAAGCCTTTCACCTTCGCCAGTCGATTCGTAATCTGCGTGGCAGCGGGCTGAATCGCGCTGTCATTCGGCCCTGTAACGACGATGTCAAACGCAGTCTCGTCGCCACCGGAAGATACGCCTTGCATGGCTGGAATAACGGTGTTATTCACGAGATCTTGCAGCTTCTGCATGGGAATTTTCGTCGATGCCACTGTAAATTCCAAGACTGGTGCATTGGACAGCGAGAAAGACTCCACACTTGGCTTGCCAGCGGTACTGGGTAACTGAACTCTAGTAACCGTCTGTTCCACTGCTTCTTGAACCTTATCGAGATTCGCGTTGATGTTCAGTTGAAGTTCGATTTCCGATGTATTAGCAAAAAACGATTTGCGCTGCACACAGGATTTGTAGCATCTTGTACCGAATTCATATTGTCGAAATCTTAACGAAGATTTTTCCCGACCATGAGCGAGACAGCAAAGGAGTGGATTCCATGGCAGCGCCGTTTCATGCTGATCACGTCGGCAGCCTATTGCGACCCGAACGCCTGAAAGTCGCTCGACAGCAACGCGCGCAAGGGAAGCTTTCGCAGGCCGAACTGCGGGAAATTGAGAACGAGGAAATCACCCGCGTCGTCCAGAAACAACGGGAAATCGGACTCCAAGGCGTGACCGATGGAGAATTTCGGAGAGCTTGGTGGCACCTGGACTTCCTCGAAGGCCTGGATGGCGTTGAAGGATATGACACTGAACAGGGCATGAAGTTCCACAATACGCAGACAAAGTCGAGATCGATTCGCGTCGTCAACAAAGTTGACTTTACGAATCACCCGATGCTGGACGACTTTAAGTTCTTATACAGTATCGCCGGGGCGCAATCGAAGTTAGCCATTCCCAGTCCTAGCATGCTGCACATGCGGGGTGAGGTGATGGAGGGCGTCTACGAAAGTGAGGAAGCGTATTACGACGATTTGGCGATGGCGTACAAAAAAGCCATTCGGGCGTTCTACGACGCAGGTTGCCGCTACCTTCAGCTCGACGATACGTCCTGGGCAACTTCCTTCTGTTCGCAAGAGGCGCTCGAGAAGATGCGGGCACAAGGCATTGACCCAGAGGAACGCAAGGCGATAAACGCCGAAATTATCAACAAGGCGCTGGCCGACAGGCCGAGTGACCTGCGCGTCACCATGCATATTTGCCGTGGGAATTTCCGCTCGTCGTGGATGACCTCAGGCGGCTACGAGCCGGTGGCTGAAGTGCTATTTGGGCAGTTGAACATCGACGGCTTTTTCCTCGAGTACGACACAGATAGGGCTGGCGACTTTCGCCCGCTGCGATTTGTCAACCGCCCAGATCTCAACATCGTCCTCGGCCTCGTCACATCCAAACATGGAGACCTGGAGAACCCAGACGACATCAAACGCAGAATCGAGGAAGCGACGAAATACGTCCCACTCGAACAACTGTGTTTAAGTCCGCAATGCGGATTTGCGTCGACAGAAGAAGGAAACCTGCTCACAGAGGATGAACAGTGGGCCAAACTGCAGTTTGTGGTCGACTTAGCCAATCAATTCTGGTAATACACCGAAACGCACAGCCGTGACGGGGAGCGGCCATCCGCTCTCCATCACAGACATCGCGCACCAGCATGGCGCGTTCGAGTTTCGACAGCGCTCGGTTCCTGATGGGTTCCTTATTCGAAGACCTTCGAGAGGATTTCGTAAGAGTGTAGTCGGGCGTCGTGATCATAAATTTGTGCACTGACAATCAGTTCATCGGCCTTTGTCTCCTCGAGAATCCGCTCTAGCCCTTTACGGATGGTGTCGAGACTTCCAACGACCGTGTAACGTCCCCTGTCTTCGAGCACTGCCTTCTCGTAATCGGTACACATGTCCTCGATATTGTCGACAGGTGGCTTCAACTGACCAGGCATTCCCCGCAGCAGACTGAGTACCTGCTGTTGCATAGACGTAGCCAACCGCCTAGCTTCGGCGTCCGTATCGGCCGCGATGACATTGACGCCGACCATCGCATACGGTTTGTCGAGATGCTGTGAGGCCTCGAAATTACTCCGGTACAACTGCAGTGCCGGCAACAGGTAGGTCGGCGCAAAATGGCTGGCGAAGCCAAATGGTAGACCCCAATGCGCGGCTAAGCGCGCGCTGAAATCGCTCGACCCCAACAACCAAATCGGAATGTCCAAGCCCTCGCCCGGAACCGCACGCACCGCCGGTTTACGCGCACCGCCTGGCGGATGAAAGTACGTGTACAATTCCGCGACTTGGTCTGGAAAGTCCTCGCCATTCTTATCCGGCCCCCGCCGCAACGCGCGTGCAGTCACCTGATCAGACCCTGGAGCTCGTCCGAGCGCCAAATCGATTCGCCCCGGGTACAACGACTCCAACGTCCCGAACTGCTCGGCAATGACAAGGGGCGCGTGATTCGGCAACATGATGCCGCCTGACCCGACCCGGATGGTCGACGTCTGCCCCGCGATATAGCCGATGACGACGGACGTCGCGGAACTGGCGATACCCGGCATACTGTGGTGCTCGGCCACCCAATATCGCTGATACCCCCACTGCTCCGCGTGCCGCGCGAGATCAGCACTGTTGCGCAACGCTTCGCCCGCAGTGCCGCCGACGACAATCGGCGCAAGGTCTAACACAGAGAACGCAGTATCTCGAAGAGTTTTGGTTGTGGACATGATGAGTCCTCCTCAAACAGTTTCATCAAGGCGTAAACACGTCGTGATGGGATTGTACCAACAATGAAATCCTGAACAAAACGCCCCAACGCGCCCGGTTCCCACCAGCGCAACCACACGGGCGACGCTGACCGGCCGCGGTCGAAATCGGTAACGGCAGATATGGTCACGCAATGCAGTGCAATGGCCACCCTGTATATTACGATAGTATAGCACCAATACTTGCGTAACTCATGCGAGCGCGCGAGCCAGGAGCGGGAACAGACGTGGGCGGGGACGGCGGCGGGCGAGGTGGAGCGAGGTTGGGCGCCCAACTCCGCCACACAAAAAAGGCACCCGGCCAACCATCGCCAGGTGCCTGCCATCATGCATCCTACTCGCCAGTCGATTCGCTGCCGGACGATTCGCCGGACCCGGCGCTGGTGCCCGTACCTGTGCCACCCGTTGTCGATCCAGTGGTCGGCGCACCACCGGTACCTGACGACCCGCCGCCAGATGTCGATCCGCCCGAGCCCCCGGTCGTACCAGATCCCCCGGCGCCACTGGAGTCACCCGTGCTACCAGACCCGCTATTCGGCGGCGACGTCGTGCTGCCACCGGTGCTACCGCCTGTCGTTGGCGGCGTGGTGATATTGCCGGGTGTCGTGCCGGTGCCGTTCGACGCATCTGTGGAACCGTCGTCTCCCGTCGAGGGAGCGGTGGTACCATTATCCGTCGTGTTCCCAATCGATGTCGACGACGAGTTGTCAGTCGCATTGTTGGTGGCATTCGCGGTCGTATTCGCCGTAGCGTTGGTCGTGTTGTTATCCGGTGCGGTCGTGTTTGCAGTTTGGCCCGATGTCAATGGCGCAGACGATGCACTCGTCAGATTGAACTGTTCCGGGGGTACCCCGGCTTCCGCTAAACGAACGATATCGCTGAAGATCTTCGCCGCGTTCGCCGACGGATCTAATGGCGACATAGTCATATGGTGCTCTGGCGACGAGACATCATAGCCAATATGGATAGAGCCCACCAAATTCGGCGTGTAACCGTCAAACCAAGCGTCGCGAATCCAGTTTGGATGATCTCCATTTAATCCAGTGTCGTACTGAACTGTACCGGTCTTACCGGCGACACCCCACCCAGGCACCTGGGCCGACGTACCCGTACCGTAGTTCACAACATCTTCCATCAAACTGGTCATCGTCGCAGCCGTCTGCGGACTCATAATCGTCTTCGACTGCGGTTGGAACTGATAAATGGTCTGCCCCACCTGGTTGACAATTTGGTTGATTAAATGCACTTTCATCTGAACGCCATTGTTGTCAAACGGCTCGTACGCCTGAGCCATCTCAACCGGGTTCACGCCATATTGCATGCCCCCAATCGCGACACCCAAATGCTGTCTGTCCTGCGCCGTCAACTTGATGCCGTCCTTCATCGCAAAGCTCGTCCCCGTTTGCAGCCCAATCTGTTGCAAAAGCCAGACGGAGGCGACGTTTTGCGACTCTTGAAGCGCATATTGCAGCGTCACTTTCGCCGGTCCGTCGACACCTTCCCAGTTCTGCGGGACGTACCCACCGCCGAAGTCCTGCGGCGCGTTGTCGAGAATCGAATCCGGCCCCCATTGTCCACTCTCTATGGCAGGCGCGTACTCCATAATCGGCTTAATCGATGAACCCGGCGAACTGTTGCTGTAAATTCTATCCATACCTAAAGGCGTATAGTCCTGTTTACGCGATCCCGCTGCGCCCGTGATACCACCCGTCGCTGGATCAACAAACACAGCTGCACCGTCGACCGGCCCTGGGAAGTCGCTGTCGTACTGGCCACTCCAGAACACGTCCTCCACCGCCTGCTGCACATTTGGCTCAATCGTGGTATAGACTTTCAGACCGCCTTGCAACAGCTGTTGTGCGGAAATCCCGTTTTTCGACGCATAGTCGAACAGCACATTGGTGAATAAGGGATGCGTGTCCCACGTCGAGTCCGGCAGCGAGTGATACGACGCGCCCAGCGGCTGCGCCTCTGCCGCCTCTGCCTGCTGCTCTGTGATGTACCCGTACTTGACCATGTTCTCCAACACCTGATTGCGCCGTTCGCGGGCTGCGGCCGGGTGCTTGAGCGGGTCGTACGCGGAAGGGGCCTGTGGCAACCCTGCTAGCAACGCTGCCTGAGCCAGCGTGAGTTGATTCGGGTCGTGCGCCAAGTCGATACCAAAATACCGCATCGCTGCCTGCCCGACACCCACTGTGTTTTCACCTAGGAATACCTTGTTGAGGTACATCGTCAGGATTTCTTGCTTCGTGAAGTCCTGATCAATATGCACCCCCATCGCAATTTCCTTCAACTTATACGACAGTGTCTTGTTGTCATTCAAAAAGACAATCTTCGCGAGCTGATCTTCGATGGTACTGGCGCCCTGTGACGTACTGTTGGTCGTGATGTCGACGACGACAGACCTGAGAATACTCTTCAAGTCGACACTGGAGCCTGTCCAAAAATTATGATCTTCCGTCGCCACAATGGCGTTCTGCAAGTTCTTCGGAATGTCACCATAACTTAAGGTCGTCTGCGGCGTACCGATTTTCTCGTAAACTTTTCCAGAGGCGTCGTATACCACGGTTGGTTGCGGCGTCGCCGTCAGTTTCGCAATGGAGATAGGTGTCATTCTCAGCAGCACAAAATAACCGACGACTGCCAACACGGCACCTGTCAAAAAGAGGCCGCCAATGGTATACACAAAAGCCCGAATCCCTCGTCGTCTTGAGCCGCGCTTCTTACCTGACGAATACTTCTCCGATGCTGACTTTCTCGAAGTCGACTTCTTCGAAGTTCTCTTTGAAGTTGGCTGCGAGTGAGTCTTGGAACGCTTCAACTTGTTGTTTCCTCCCAGCAGTAAAAATACGAAACCTCGATAGAAATGTCGTGGTCATCAAAGAATATGAAACAAATCTTCTACGAATGCCCATCGCGTACAATGCACAACAAAGATTTTACACGTACTCTCGTATGATAGATCTTTTTAGATAGATTTTTAGATCTATGATATTGAAATCATGTTGAAAAATGAGCCACATGTACGCAGCATTGCGCTACGAGAATGAGCCACCTTAGACACCCCTTCGGACAAAAAGAGGGAATCCAGCTCGCAAGCGGCCCCCTCTGTCCCCATTCCATATCAACGTCGAACGTCACGCGCTTCCCGCATTCACGGGCCCACTGGCACACGTTAGCGCAACAAGTTGGTCTTCGCAAGGTGCAGCCAAATTATTAGAACAAGTCCTGAGCCAGGTGTTGGACGTGCAGGCAAGCGAGCAATTGAAAGCAGAGCCTTATGAGCGTTGTGAAGAACGTCAAGAATATCGAAATGGGACGCGTGAACGTGCCTTACAACTCGAGTGGGGCGGATTGTCCTTCGCGTTCCCCGGCTTCGAAACGGTACGTTTTCAACTGAGTTGTTCAGTCGATATCAACGTAGTGAACAAGCTCTTGTCCTGGAGCTGAAGGAGATGGTTGAAAATGGCGTGCCCACACGCCAAAGTCCACATATTGGCTTCGATGTCGATTTCAAGGACGATGAGTTCCTTCTATTCCGCCGTTTTAACACCACCCACGACATACACGCGCACGGGACGCTGTGCAGACGGATCTATCGTCTCGCGCTCGAATCGCATGCCGATTTTCTGCATCACGCGCTCTGACGCGTGATTGCCAACTTGACAAATGCTGATAATTTCGTCGAGGTTGCAGTCCTGGAAACCAAAACGCAAGACTTCCTTAGCCGCCTCTGTCGCGATGCCAAGTCCCCAAAACGGAAGACCGAGTCTCCAGCCAATTTCTACGGCTGGCAGCACTTCCGGTAAAAACGTAGGCACAGAAAGACCGACAAAACCTGCGAGTTGCTTAGTTTCGCGCACTTCGACCGCAAATAGACCGTACCCCCGCTCCTCCCATCCCGACTCCCAGCGGGCGATGGCCTCCCTCGTCTCATCCACGGTTGCAGGTACCCCTTTGCCTATCCAACGCATCACTTCGTCGTCGGCGTTAATCGCTGCCATGGCCGCGACATCATTTTCTGTCCAACGCCGTAGGATGAGCCGCTCTGTCTGTAAAACCGTCATCACGGTTCCCTCCTGTTCGCTGTGTTTCGCGAATGATCGAAAAATCCGAAAAACTAGTACAATTATCATATAACATAGATGGACGTGGTAGCTCAGGAAACAGCGGGCTGAACGTGACACCCCACTGTTCCGCTCTACCACCAGTCCCAATCGCTTCCCACACGTCGGCCTGCGGAGGGAACTACTTGATTTTTGAGTCGAAAGATTTATACGTAGACATAGTTGACCCAATGGATATCCAGGAAGCGGTGATCCCCATAAACGTACCGCCAAACAGAATGGCACCCGCACATCCAGCGAAGGCATTCGGGGTGACAACTGGCAAGAGTACGCCAACCGCCTGCAATAAATAAGCTACCACGAGGATTTGAACGTCGCCGAAGCGGCGGGCCAACATGGATCCAAACAGACACGAGGGCATAGCGGCCATCCCGGCCACCACCCAAAGATAAGGTGCAAACTTGTGCAATGCCGGCTGGCTCGACGCCATGTCGACGAGGAATGTGGCTGTGATGATGTATCCTAGACCCTCACAACCATAGGCGACAATGAGCCATGAGAACAACCGCTTGTTCGCAACCGCATGCGATATAGCTTCGGTCGGCTGCCCGTTCGCCGCCGTTCTGGGCACCCGAATGCACTCCATGGCCGGGATGCCAAGACAAATGCTCAACACCATCATGCCAAGCCAAGTGCCTTGCCAGGCAAAAGCATGATTGATTGCAGGAACCAATGCGCCCGTTACGGCGATACCAAGACCCACGCCGCCATAGACGACACCCGACAGCGCTTGACGATTGTGCCTGGCCAATTCATCCATCACAATACTCGACACCATCACAAACACCACAGCGCTCGATAGACCAGACAACAGTCGCACAATCAGCCAAAGCCAAGTTTGAGACGTCACAGCCATGCATCCGGTTGTCGCGATACACAGGCAAAGCGAACATCGAAACGCGAACTGACGATGGCGGTGTAGCCACGAGACGAATCCTGCAACGAAAGCGCCGAAAAGATATCCCAAATAATTACTCGATGCAAGGTAGCCCGCCATGGCGCTCGAAAAATGGGTCTCTTCCTGCATCAACGGCAAGATGGGTGTATATGCGAAGCGACTGACACCCATGGCGACAAACAGCGCAAGTGCACCCCCAAAGAGCGACGGCCACACGTTACGCGGGTGGTCACTGACAGCTGATTGTTGAATAAACAAGATGATTGCAGTCCTTGTGGAATTGCGAGACTTGGCCATTTTCACTGCCGTAGCGAGGACGAAAAGTGTGACCAAGGCCGCTGAGCAGCTCGGCTACGTTCAATCGAACATCACCGCCCGCATCCAGCACTTGGAGCGCACACTGGGCACACCGCTGTTCCGTCGGCGTCCGCGGGGCGTGTCGCTGACGTCCAGTGGTGAGACGCTACTCCACTACGCACAACGAATTCTGGCACTGTGTTCCGAGGCCGAACGCGCCCTCCAAGATACGCAGACACCCAGTGGACAACTGCGCATTGCCGCCATGGAAACGACGACGGCGACCCGACTGCCCGGGATTTTAGCGAGATATCACGAAGCGTACCCAAATGTCGAGTTGGTGCTAAAGACGGGATCGACCAATGAATTGATAAACGCCGTCTTGCACGATGACATCGAGGCTGCGTTTGTCGCGGGGCCCGTTCAACATCCACAGCTTGAGACGGTCGCCGTCATCGAAGAACAACTCGTGCTCATCGGTCGTGACGGCCGCCTCGAACTCGCACCGACGGATAACGCGACGATTGTCGCGTTTCGCGAGGGGTGCTCATACAGAAAGCGCCTCGAACAATACTTAGATCACGTCGGCATCACATCCCGCCAGGTAATAGAACTGGGGACACTGGATGGGATATTAGGCTGTGCAGCTGTCGGCATGGGCATCTCAATGGTCCCGCAGTCGGTCGTTGAACAGAGTCGCTACGTTGTCGACGTAAGCTATCTTCCAGACGAGTACGGCCGTGTCCCGACGGTGTTGATTCGCCGCAAGGATGCATTTCTCTCTGCGGCGTTGGCCAAGTTTATTGAGGCGGTTCAATGTATGTAAGGAACCCATTAAATGGAGGCTGCAGGGAGTCGTGACACACAAGGCCGTCACCATCGCACTCACGCGCGCTCCCGCAGGGCCTCCACAACATCTTGCTCAAGTTCGCTTGGCGACACGGTGGGCGCAAAGCGCTTCAATACTTTTCCCTGTCGATTGACCAGAAATTTCGTGAAGTTCCACTTGATGGCCTGGCTGCCCAGAACCCCGCCCGCTTCCGATTTTAAGTACTGATACAGCGGATGCGCATTTCGCCCGTTCACATCAATCTTCGCAAACATCGGGAACGTCACGTCGTACGTCACCTGGCAAAACTGCGCAATCTCCGCCTCCGAACCAGGTTCCTGTTTACCGAATTGGTTACATGGAAATCCGAGAATCACAAATCCCTCATCCTGATATTTTCGATATAACGCTTCGAGCCCTTCGTATTGCGGGGTAAATCCACACTTACTCGCCGTGTTGACGATGAGCAACACGTTCCCCTGATACTCTGACAAGGACTGTGTTGAGCCATCAATGCGCTTCGCCGTAAAATCATACACGCTCATGCCTAATCACCTCTTTGCTGAGATTCCTCATGTGATTCAAATTCGGTTGAAAGACACCAATTCCTTCATCCCCCACATCTCCGACTTGACGCCCACGGCCAGTTTGCTACGCTGGGAGAGGTGCTAGACACCGACATACGAGTACGCGCAGGCGCAACGGTTTTTTGCGTATGCCGGCCACGACCGGCCCTCTGCATGAGTACAATTGAAGGAGATTCAACCATGTCTATCAATCGAGCACAGTCCGAACTGTGGTTTCACCGCGCAGAAGCGGTCATATTAGGCGGCGTCAACAGCCCCTCAAGAAGTTATAAATCGGTCGGCGGCGGGACGCCCATTGTGATGGCGCGTGGAGCGGGATCTAAATTCTACGACGTCGACGGCAACGAATACATCGACTACTTGGCCGGATATGGCCCGTCCATCCTAGGTCATGCGCACCCGGAAATCACCAAGGCCATCCAAGAAGCGGCCGAGGATGGCGTCCTTTACGGCACGCCGACGACATCAGAGGTGCTGTTCGCCGAAAAGTTGCGACAGGCGATTCCGGATTTGGAGCGCATCCGCTTCGTCAATTCGGGGACGGAAGCCGTTATGACGACAATCCGCGTGGCGCGCGCCTACACCGGTCGCACGCGCATTATCAAATTCGCAGGCTGCTACCACGGCCATTCCGATGCGATGCTCGTGGCAGCCGGCTCAGGCCCGTCATCGATGGGCGTCCCCGACAGCGCCGGTGTGACGAAGGCGACAGCCGAAGAGGTCATCACGGTGCCGTTTAATGACCTGGACGCCTTCGAACAAGCGCTCATTGCACACGGGCACGACGTCGCTGCGGTACTCGTCGAACCGATTGTCGGAAACTTTGGCATCGTCGCGCCAAAAGATGACACGTATTTGAAATCGGTGATTGATCTCGCCCACCACCATGGCGCCCTCACCATTTTCGACGAGGTCATCACGGCATTCCGCTTCCACTACGGCAGCGCTGCCCAACTGTACGACGTGCACCCAGATTTGTATGCGCTGGGCAAAATCATCGGCGGCGGATTGCCCATTGGCGCCTACGGCGGTCGGCGTGACATCATGGAGAATGTCGCACCACTGGGTCCTGCCTACCAAGCTGGCACCATGGCCGGCAACCCACTGTCGATGCGCACTGGCATCGCCTGCCTAAGCGTCCTGCAGCAACCGGGGCTCTACGAGGCGATGGCAAAACGCGCCGAGCGGCTGGTGAAGGTGACACATGAAGCGGCGGACAAATACCATGTGCCCATCACCATCAACCGGGTCGGCGGCGCATTTACAGTCTACTTTGGCCACCACGCCGTACACAACTACGACGACGCCCAAGCGACAGACAGCAAGCAGTTCGCGCGCTATTTCCACTTGCTGGCGGACAACGGCATCCTTATCGCCCCGTCAAAGTACGAAGCGTGGTTCGTCTCTGCCGTGCACACGGACGAAGATATCGAGCAAACCTGCGACGCAATTGACCGGGTGTTTCAGGGACTCGCTTAATCCGTCTTCGGCCTTTTCCGATAGGGATTGCGAGAGTCGACCACGATAGTTTGGTGCGACGGTACAAAGTAGTGCCGCGGAATATCGACATAAATATACCTGTCAATGTAAACAATCGGACGCGAAATGGGTGCCATTGGCCAGTGTGATATGTGCTTACGCGGATGGACTGGGTAGTTGGAGTCGTTCGGGGAACGCATGTCATCACCCCCACAAGACATTTGACGATGCACCATTGCATGAAAATGTCAGGTGGGATAGCACGGTCACCCGCCCATGACCAAGCCCGATGACGCGTGAATTAGGCGTCTTGGCAGATACAAGTGGGGACCGTCAACGCACTGACGATCCCCACTTTCGCTGAAAAAGCCATGTTCCGCGGACAGCCATGATTGGCGCAACGACGAACCTTGCAAAGGAGTAGCCTGCAACCCGTGAATCTGCGCCCACTCCCCGCGCAAAATGCCCATGCGAATGGAATCTAAAACACGCCTTGTGCAATCGCACCCACACGAAAACGCGACATAGGGCCCATGGTGGGCCCCGTCCGCAGCTCTTCAGCTTTCCTGGCTATTGCGGACCCGGCGACGCAAGGTCTAACAAGACTTTTGTCATCGTCGTTTTAGTGACCCGTCCGACCACGTGCAGGCGATAATCCCCGGAATCCTGCGAGGTGACATCCACCGGCTCCACTACAGGCAGCGTATCCACCTTATTGTTCACCATTTTTCGTGCGGCATCGAGTATGGTATCTTCTGGGCTAACCGTGACTACGTTTGGAAACCGCGTCATAATCATACTGACCGGGATAGACGTCGCCTGCGTGTTGCCCAGAAGTGTCTTTAGGAGATCCTTTCTCGACACGACGCCACTGAGGTAATTGAACTCATCTGTGACAATGAGGCTGCCCACGTCTTCCAAAAATAACGTGACGACCGCATCGTACAAAGAGGTTACTTCCCGTACGACGACAGGGACGGACTGAACGTGTTGCACCTCTGTAGACAACAATTTCTGAACCGATTCACTCTGTCCGTTCCTGCCTTTGCCAATAAAGTAGCCCACTTTTGGTTTCGCGTCCAAGTACCCTAGCGTCACCAGTAAAGAAAGGTCGAACCGAATCGTCGGCTTGCTCACGCCCAACAATTCAGCAAGCTGTTCCGCGATAATCGGTTCGTGGGTCTCAACCAACCGAAGAATCTCCTTTTGGCGAGAAGAGAGTTCTATGGTGGCTCCCCCCTTTCCGGCTTCGCGCAAATTCTTTTCGTCGTACTTCAGTATACACCAGCTATCAGGGGAAACAGTGCGCCCCACGCCCTCAGCGGCAAAATACGCCGAATATGCCGGATGGAAGCCACTTATTGGGACAAGACCACGCGCGCCAACGCGCCCTCTTCAGATACTGACTCACGCCGCGTGCGCTGAATCGCCGCGTGTGCTGCGGCCAGCCGAGCAATAGGTACGCGAAACGGCGAGCAACTCACGTAATTGAGTTGGTTGTCATGACAAAACGCGATAGAGTGCTTTTCACCGCCGTGTTCGCCACAGATGCCCAGTTTTAAGTTAGGCCGAACATGGCGCCCCTTCTCGGCAGCAATGGCGACGAGCGCGCCAACGCCGTCAACATCGAGCACGGCAAACGGATTCTCCAATAGCACCTTGTCGTGTAAGTATGTCTGCAGAAATTTCCCCTCTGCGTCGTCACGGCTATAACCAAAGGTCGTCTGCGTCAAGTCATTCGTGCCAAACGAGAAGAATTCCGCCTCTGTCGCAATTTCATTCGCCGTCAAGGCTGCGCGCGGCACCTCAATCATGGTCCCGATGGGGCAATGTAGCTCGATGCCCTGTTCAGTCGCCACCTGACGCGCCACGCGTTCAACGAGCGCACGCATCCGCCGCAATTCCTCGACGTGTCCCACAAGTGGAATCATCACCTCTGGCATCGGGTGCAAGCCTTCCTGCAGAAGCTGGGCGGTCGCCTGAAAAATGGCGCGCGCCTGCATCTCGTAGATCTCCGGGAACGTAAGCCCGAGTCGGCAGCCGCGATGGCCGAGCATCGGGTTCAATTCGTGTAGCGCGCGCACCTTTGCGAGCATCGTTTCAACCTCCGCCAACTCCGCATTGAGGCGCTGCACCCGTGCGTCGTCGGCGTCTGAGTCGGTGGCCGTCGGCTTATCCAGGTAAGCCAACAACGTGGCGCGCCGGGCGATTAATTCCTCCAGGCTCGGTAAGAATTCGTGCAGGGGCGGATCGAGTAAACGAATCGTAACAGGCAAACCGTCCATGGCCTTGAGAATGCCATAAAAGTCCCCCTGCTGCATAGGTAACAGCCGTTCGAGCGCCTGCTCCCGTTCTACAGTGCTGCCTGCCAAAATCATCGACTGCACGACAGGGACTCTATCTGCCGACATGAACATATGCTCCGTCCGACAAAGACCAATGCCCTCGGCACCAAATGCCCGAGCCCGCGACGCGTCCTCAGGATTGTCTGCGTTCGCCCGAACGTTCAGCGTGCGACTTTCGTCCGCCCACTGTAGCAACGTCTTAAATTCCTCCGACAACTCCGGCTCGCGAACCGGTACCGCGCCGAAAAATACACGTCCCGTGGCACCGTCGATGGAAATGATGTCACCTTCCTTGACCACCTGATGGCCAATCACACACGCCCGATTCGAGGAGTCAATCGTCAGCGCGTCACATCCACACACGCACGGTTTCCCCATGCCCCGCGCCACAACAGCCGCATGACTTGTCATTCCGCCACGGCTAGTGAGAATTCCAGCAGCCGCCTGAATCCCGTGAATGTCCTCCGGTGTGGTCTCCGTGCGCACGAGAAGAACCTGCTCGCCATTTTTCACCCACTGTGCAGCGTCATCCGCCTCAAACACTACGCGCCCCCACGCGGCCCCTGGCGACGCAGGTAAGCCCGTCGCCAGCGTCGTTGTCGCAGCGCGTTCGTCAATGGCAGGGTGCAGGAGTTGGACAAGTTGGTCCGGGTCAACCCGCAACAACGCCGTCTCCCGCGTAATGAGTCCTTCATTCACCAAGTCGACGGCGATTTTCACAGCCGCTTGTGCAGTACGCTTCGCACTCCTCGTCTGCAACATATATAATTTTCCTTGCTCGACGGTAAATTCAATATCTTGCACATCCCGGTAATGTTCCTCTAACTGTCGGCACACGCCGAGGAACTGCTCGTAAATCTCCGGCAAATCCCGCGCCATTTCCGCAATGGGCTTCGGCGTGCGAATCCCCGCGACCACATCTTCCCCCTGGGCGTTGGTCAGGTATTCTCCAAAGACGCCTCGTTCGCCAGTCGATGGGTTGCGGGTAAAGGCGACACCCGTACCAGAATCCTCCCCCATGTTGCCAAACACCATCGACTGAACGTTCACAGCTGTCCCCAAGGTATCTGGAATATTGTGAATTTGTCGGTAGACGATAGCCCGCGGATTATCCCATGAGCCAAAGACCGCGCCAATCGCCTGATGTAACTGCTCCATCGGATCCTGTGGGAACGGTCGCTCCGTCTCTTGCTCCACCAATTTGAGGTACAAGGCCACGATGCGCTGGAGCGCGTCTTGGGTCAAGTGCTGATCTGCTGTGACGTCTTCTTGTTGCTTGACGTCCGCCAAGATTTGCTCGAACTTGTAGTGAGGAATGCCTAGGACGACATCGCCGAACATCTGGATAAACCGGCGATAAGAATCGTAAGCAAAGCGCGCATTCGCGGTCTTCTTTGCCAGGCCGACCACTGTACTGTCGTTCAAACCCAGATTGAGCACCGTGTCCATCATACCCGGCATAGAAATCGGCGCGCCACTGCGAACAGAAACCAACAGCGGATTAGCTGCCGCGCCGAATCCTTTCCCCGTCACACGTTCCAACTTGCGAATCTCCTGCGCAATCTCATCCACCATATCGGGCAACAGCGCACCACCGTGCGCACGAAACGCATGACAAGCGCGCGTGGTGATGACAAAGCCCGGCGGTACCGGCAGACCCACGCGCGTCATCTCCGCGAGATTGGCGCCTTTCCCACCCAACATGTATTTGTCCAAATCTTCAATTTCGGCAAACGCGTATGCCCACTTGTTCACAAATATCGCTCCCCTCGACCCATCCATTCCAAAATAATGGCCGCTGTCTCCTCGACGGCTTTGTCACTCACGTCGACGACAGGACAGTTCAATCGCTTCATCACAGATTCCGCAAACTCAAGTTCATCTAAAATTCGTTCGTAGCTCGCATAACTGGCTTCGACGCCAAGCCCCATCATCTTCAGCCGCTCCTGACGAACAAGCGCCAGTTTGTCAGGGCGGATGGTCAATCCAAAGATCTTCTCCTTAGCCTGCAGATTGAGTATCGCGCTCGGATTTACTTCAGGTACCAAAGGAACATTTGCCACTTTCAGTCCCTTATGTGCGAGATAGATACTCAAAGGCGTCTTCGAAGTTCGAGATACGCCGACCAATACGACATCCGCCTGATGCAATCCGCGCGCCTCTCGCCCATCGTCATATTTCACAGCAAACTCAATCGCCTCAATTCGGCGAAAGTATTCCGCATCAAGTTGATGCACGAGCCCAGGCTTCGCATAAGGTGGTTGACCAATCACCGTTTCCAGTGCGCACATCATCGGGCTTAAAATATCCACTGTCAAGATGCCTAACTGCTCCGCACGCGTGCGCAAATACTCCTTCAGCTGCGACACGACAATCGTAAACGCGACGACGGCACCTTCCTCGAACGCGCGCAACAACGTATCCTCAATGACCGACAGTTCGTGGACGTTGGCCACCCTGCGAAGGACGAGGCGACCGTGATTGAACTGACTGGCTGCAGCTCGAACCACCGCCTCTGCCGTCTCACCGGCCGAATCAGACACGACATAGACGACCGGTCGTGGATGGTTCATTGAAACCTCCCCCCAACCCCAACTGAATGGCCGCGACCGACCTACCACACCGCCATCCGAGGACGGCATCTGCAGTGCATACGAACATGTCTCCACCACCATTTATGACATCATATATTCTCGTTTGAGCATTATAATACATCACAAATTTAATTTGTGAAGTCACAAATATTCGACATTTGAATTTCTCATACCACCAAATGAATCGCCAGACAGCGTATTTCAAGCGATTTTTGCACACAAACAGCCAACGCAGAACAAACAATTCAAAAACTCAACACAATTCATCCATACCATTTGTATTTATGATGTGTTATTTATTTATATAGCGTGTCATTGACGTGAGGTTTTGCATCGATACAACGGATTACTTTACAACCGATAACATGACAGCAAGGGGCGGTTCTTCATATGAAAGGTCGAATTGGCATCAATGGCTTTGGCCGCATTGGACGCATGGTATTTCGCAAGGCGCTAGAACTCAATCTCGACGTCGTCGCAGTCAACGGTACGGCAGACCCAGCCACGCTCGTGCATCTCGTGAAACACGATTCCATCCACGGCCCCTGGTCGATACCGATTCAGGCGACGGCCCGTGGCTGTGTCGTCAACGGGCGGGAAATCCAATTTTTCTGCACGCGGGATGCACATGCGCTAGATTGGGAAGCAGTTGGGGTAGACATTGTCATTGAAGCGACTGGCGCCTATCGCACATATGAGGGCGCCGCCATTCACCTTGAGCAAGGGGCGAAAAAGGTGATTGTCACAGCCCCGATGAAAGGGGAACCCGGGGCGGATTTGACCGTGATTATGGGCGTTAACGACCACGTGTATGACGACAGTCGGCATCACATTCTCTCAGGCGGATCATGTACGACCAATGCCTTGGCTCCGGTCGTCCACGTGCTCCATCACGCGTTTGGAATAGAAAGTGGCTTAGTCACAACGGTTCACGCGTACACAAATGATCAACTCAATCAGGACAATCCACATCACGACCTTCGCCGCGCTCGCGCATGCACCCAATCCATCATCCCGACAGAAACCGGCGCCGCCAAAGCAATTGGACAGGTCATCCCGGAGCTCGCTGGACGCCTTCACGGGCTGGCACTGCGCGTACCGACGCCAAACGTCTCGATTGTCGACGCCGTGCTGGGATTACAAACCGACGTCGACGTCGAGATGGTTCACGCCGTGTTACAACAGGCGGCACAAAGCTCACTGCGCGGCATCCTCGACATTTGTCGTGAACCACTCGTATCTATCGATTTTAATGGCAACGAACATTCGGCCATTGTGGATAGCTTATCGACCATTGTGATGGAAAATCACACCGTCAAAATCCTCGCGTGGTACGACAACGAGTGGGGATACTCTTGTCGGATAGTCGATCTCGCCAAAAAAGTGATAGACGAAGCCAAACGCGCTGAACAGACGATTCCACGCGGACTCTACGCTTGGCAAAGCGACGTCTATTAAATCAACACAAAAGGAGCCATCCCGCATACGGAATGGCTCCTCAATTCGATTGATAACACCGTCTGACTGCAGTGACTTAAATCACGTCACTCAGTTGCGCAACCAAGTCATCCTTCGGCTTATAGCCAATCAATTGCTTGACGACTTGACCGTCCTTGAACACCAACAGTGTCGGGATGCTCATGATACCAAATTGACCCGCAGTTTGTGGATTTTCGTCCACATCCAGCTTGCCAACGACCAGCTTATCGGCATATTCGTCTGACACCTCTTCAAGAACAGGTGCCATCATTTTGCAAGGCCCACACCATGTAGCCCAGAAATCCACCAGGACTGGTTTATCGGATTGAATAAACGACGCGAAGTCGGCATCTGTTACCTTTTGCGTTGCCAATATTCTCGCTCCCTTCTTAAATGACCACAGGGGTTATTGTACCACAATCGGGCGTCGAACATATATCGCGCAGACCAACAAATGCCCAAAAGCGACATGCCCAAATCAGACAATCAAGCGCCATTTAAACGGTTAATAGCGCAATTTGTTTGCCCGCCTGTCCGAAATGAAAGCTAATAACAGACTCGCAGTGATGAGCAGTCCGAAAATCCAATAAAAGCGGTGCATGCCATAGCGCGAGGCCATCGTTTGCATCGGCAACACCCAATATAGTGACGACGACACGAGCAACATCCAGGGTGTCAGGCGATTGTAGAATCGGTACATCAAGAACGTGAAAAGTGCAGCGCAAAGCGTGAGAATTGCTGTGAGTAACGCATCCGACGTGAAGTTCCATGGTGTCATCCAAATGCCAATGGCCGGTACAAGTGTGCTTTGAAAGACCATGGCGCCCGTGATATTGCCAGAGGCGAGACTGTCTTTCCCTTGGCGGATCCACACCACGCTGTTGAGCGTCTCCGGCAATTCCGTCGCGAGCGGGATGATGAGCGCCGACAAGACGAACGTCGGCATCCCCACGCGCACAGCAATCCGTTCGACGCCGCCCGTGAGCGTATGTGCGCCGCCGACAATCAGAGCCAAGGCGATAAACAATTGAACAAAGACGACCGTGAGGCTGGGGGTCGTTGTTTTCCGTTGAATATATAGGGGCTTTAGTTCATCCGATTCAAGTCTGTCCGATTTATCACGCACCGATAGGACGATAAAGACAATGTAAACTCCGATGAGTAACAAGGGGATAATTTGGTGGGTCGTCTCCGTGGGCACGAGGCCGGCAAACATCGCAAGCGCGTAAGCCACGAGAAAACACACGCTATCCCGCTGATACGACGACTTTCCGACATGCAGGAGGTATCCGGTAGATTTTGAACGAAAGGAAATCAGCGCACAAGCCATCACGAGTGAGCCAAGCGTCGCGAGCAAAAAGGGTGCGCCAAGAATCCCCCCGATGCCCACTTGTTCAGCCTGGTGTGACTGACTAAAGACAATCGCGGTAATCGGCACGGCCGTCTCTGGAAGTGCAGTGCCGACTGCAGCCAAAACGCTACCGACAGCACCCTGGCCTAACCCAAGCTTGCGGCCCAGCCATTCAATCGAGTTGGTGAACAATTCTGCACCAAACAGAATCATGGCCAACGAAAAAATCATTTGCACAACCAGTACCAAGCCAGATCCCCTCCAGACTACATCACGCCTGTCCTTAGACCGTACGCGGATGCCGTCTGGAATATGACAAGCCGGAGCCAGTCTCCAGCGTTTCCGAAAATCGTTCACACGCAAATTCTTGACGTTCTATTGATACTGCTTTTCCGTGTGGCTCCTGCCGCCAGGCAGTCGCGAAAACCATTGTGGACGCAAGCGCCAGAGGCTGGGGATGAGCAACACGAGATTCACGACGACATAAAACCAAATAAACGTCAGCCAATCTCGTCCTGTTCCTGCCACCGCCCCTTCAAGTGAAGCTTCCACGTAGAGCGGATTGAGGGCCAGAATAAAATTCGCCCAATGCAGGCTGAACAACTCAATCGGGTTTTGCTGATACATCATCTTCAGCCCATACCCCACCGCACCAAACACTACCATCATCACAGAGACCGTGCCATAACAAAGCACCGTGCTCCAGGTCGAACGCAAGGCAATCGTCGAGAACAGCACACACAGCGTCGCAATCATCACAATCGTGAACAATTGAAAACCTAAGACGGCAATTAACTCCTGGGGTACAGCCCCGCCGTACAGGAACACCAAACTGTACACAGGCAGTGTGACAACGACCAGAAGCACCAATAGCGCGCTCGAAGAGAGAATCTTACCAAGCAAGATGCCAATTGGCGACAATGGGGTCGTGAGGAGAACCGCGAGGGTCTTGCGCTCACGCTCACCACTGACGGCCCCTGCCGCAAAGGCAGGTGTGAGAAACGCCACGACGACCATCTGCAGCAAACTCAAAATGACAAACACCTGTTGGCTCTTCGTCGGCTGCACGAGATATAACTGTCCCTGGACATTTTCATAGAGCAAAAAAAACGTCAATATCACCATACAGAGGACATATCCCGTGATAATCACAGGTGTGCGCATGGTTCGCATCCGTTGTCGAAATTCCTTTTCCAATAGCGGGTTGGTCCGCATGCTCACATTCCCTCCTGCACAGCCGAGAGCCGTAAAAACAAATCCTCAATATCTGTTGGCTTCTCCGTAAACTGGGTCAGGCGCACGCCCGTCTCAACCAGCCGTGTCAACAGCGCGGCCTGCTGCGTATGCGTCCCTGCATAGAGCACTTCGACCCCCATACGTCCACGCTCCACCTGCAACACCTGTTTGTCCTCTGCCAACACACGCATCATCCCGTCGTCATCTCCCTGGGAACATAAGACGAGCGTGCGATAAGCGTTCGAGTGTTGCAACATGACCTGAATTGCAGCGACAGCGACCAGTTCCCCCTTGCGCAAGATACCAATTTCGTCGGCCACCTCCGCCAGTTCGTGCAAGATGTGCGTACTAATGACAATGGTCTTGCCCATATCCCGGAGCCCTTGCAAAACAGCGCGCATCTCCATGCGAGATCTGGGATCAAGCCCGGATGACGGCTCGTCCAAAATCAAAACTTCAGGGTCGTGCATCAAGCAGCGGGCGATTTCCAAACGCTGCTGCATGCCTCGGGACAGCGCATTCACGTAGGTATTGCGCTTATCAGTGAGGCGCACGCGTTCGAGGAGTTCCTCGGCCCGTGAGCGCACCAAGCGCCTATCTACGTCGTAACAATCCGCGAAAAATCGCAAATACTCCATTACCGTGAGTTCGTCGTAGACGCCAAAAGAGTCCGGCATATAGCCAATCGACCTGCGCACCTCACGAGGATTACGCGATACCTCGTAACCATTGATATAGGCGTAACCGTCCGTCGGCGTCGACAACGTGGCCAACATCGACAAGGTAGACGTCTTCCCCGCGCCGTTCTCCCCGACCAGTCCAAACACCGTCCCCCGGTCGACAGAGAGGTTCATCTCGTTCACGGCGACCATCTTGCCATACCGCTTCACAAGGTTTTGTGTGAGAATCACGGCAACGGACCTCCTATGCCCGGATTCACATCCGCATATTGACGTACAAGGACAAGCGTTTTATCACTACTCACATCTTGCGCAACGGTCGGTGTCGGCAACATCGACGTACGCTTGTCCGTCGTCGCGATGACCATCGCACTCGCATTTTCCGCATCGTCCGATGCCGTGGTCACACTCGAGGAGAATTGACCCAAATACGCCCCTAAGGACCGCCCAATGCCATGTGTCAAGTCCCGGTTGTACGTGCCATAGTCCGAAATCCACTGCTTTGTCGTCGTGCCCGACGTGGGATCTAACTCTACCGTCTGCCCCGGCTTCATGCTGCCGAGATGATACATGTGGTCTTGCCAGACAATCGCGACGTGCTCAAGTGGATATGGCGTATCGTTCGTCAAAGTCCCAAAGAGCAAACCGTAGGCACTGCTCAGATTCGTGTCAATCTGTCCACTGTGATTATCCAGGTGTGCAGCGTACACATACCGAACGTGCCAGCGACCCACATTGCGAAACTGCACATTCGTATCCGCATTGCCATAGTGTACCGCTGCGTCGCTTAAAGGCAGGACATCGTTCACAGACAGTGGCACAGCGAGCGTTTGACTTGGCAACGAGAAATCGAGTCCACCTGGGTATGGGGACATAATCGCCTCGACGCCATAGGATTCCGCCTTGCCATCGCCGCTCAGATCTAAAACGCCAACGCCATCCATCAACAACCCGCTCGGCCGCTCGGTGCCGCCAAACAAATAAATCCCGACTGTCGTGATCCCGCTGAAAATAGGCAGCAGCCCCCACGCAAAGTGCGCGCGGCGAAATCTGCGCAACACGAGAAACAAAATGGGTCCAATCACGAGCAGATACACGGCGAAAACGACCGCAAACACAGGCAGTGAAGGGACGCGCAGCGGCGCCAGAGCATCGCCGACAGACGCGAGATTTTGCGCCACCGAGTCACTAAACAGGTGCGCGAGGCCAGAACCCGCCCCAGCGACGCCATCCTTGAAAATCGCCGTCCACAACAGTGGATTGCCCGACCAGCCGAGCAGGTTCGGATCCATCGGCGAAAAAGCAGTCTGCCAGACCTGGCCCCTCCCCAAGTTCTCGCTCGCCAAAAGCGGCCGCTGATTGCTGCCAGCCCACAACCTCGCTGTCGCGGCGATACCGCCGACTTGAACCGGCACATTCGCATCCAATCCGGCACTATTCGCAAACTGGGCGATAAGCGTCCCAGGTACGTCTTTCTCTGCACCTGGCTTTAACGGCACACTCGACTGCCACTTGGCCGGCGCCTGACCGGTGCCCGACAGGACAAGTAGGCCGCCGAGCTCCACCCAGTTGTACAGCGCCTCTTGTTGTGCGGCAGACAACCGCGACAAAGTGTCGACCGTCGTCACGACTGCCGTCAGGCCGCTCAACAAATTAACGGACGTAGGCACCAAATTGGGGTTTAGCGCCACGGGTAACACTGGGTTTACACTTGTGCTCGACCCCGCCAAAAACTGCGTGAATTGACTGCGGTTCGCCAACACGGCGACCAGCGCGACGTGATTGACCGAATTGCCGTTGAGTGCAGCGGTATACAGCGGTTGTCCATTTGCTGAACACGTCACCGACGCGCCCTTTGCGAGAACGACACCCGGGACGTCAATCTCTGTCGTCACCCAACCGTTTGCAGGGAGTTGCACGTGCCACGTCAGTCCCCCGCCCAAACGTCGTCCTCCAACGAGCGCATCGCCGACCTGCACAGTCAGTGTCGCGTCTTCTTTCGCGCCGACATGGTGAATCGTCACCGCAACAGGAACCCAATCTTGTTGAATATAATAACCGCCATACCCGGCGGTCGCGCTCATATACATCGTAGGCTTGTCCGCCGCCGTGGCGGCCAGCACCGTCGTAGGTGCCACAAGGGCCAGTACCGCGCCGCAAAAGAAGCGAATGAGAGACTGCAAGCAAAACAAGTGCATCCCGCGTCGTCTCCTGTGCGCTCTGGCGCCGCTGTGCATGATTTGACCGTTCATGCCATCTTCCCTTCATATGGGCTGCAACTTCGATAGGTCAATCGTTCTCCTACATTGTAATCGTTGCACCCGTTCGAGGAAACTCGACAAAATCAATCACTTCCCAAAAAGAGGGCCCATTGCGACGATGGACCCCCACATTTCAGCGTCCTGCCCGCCCGCCAACAAACATCCGGGCTGTTTCTTCGCGGTGGCCAGGTGCCCCCGTCACACTGCCCGACTTCCGGTTGCGCCGCGCCAGGAAGAGCGCAAAGCCAACCGTATAACCGGCAAGCTGTTCCAACATCGGCACTGAGAGCAGCGACCGGGCGGGCTTCGGATTCATTTCAATCATCGACACTTTTCCGTTTTCCTCAACCGCCATGTCAAAACCAACCAAACCCACCGTTGGATGCCTGCGAGACAGGACCGAGGCGATTTGCTTGGCCCGCGACTCCAGTTCCTCCACAGGGATGCGCTTGCCTTCACGTGCGGCCATGACGTTGAGTTTATCCACATCCATGCGCTCGCCGCCCGCGATAATGTTTGTGACGACACCGTCTCGCTGGGCAACTTTTGGAATGATGCCGACGAGTTGCCAATCGCCAAATCCGTCACGATGGAGCACGACGCGAAAATCCACCTTGCGCCCATTCACAGACATCAAGTTGAGCCCGCGCTGAACAATATGAGGACGCTGTAAACGGCGCTCCATCCAGTGACGAAGTTGCGGTTCACTTATCGTCATGCGCATTTGTGCGGTCTGCCGCTTAGTCCGATCAACACTGACGCGGTACTGATTCGGCCCCAAGCGCTCCACACGCGCGACATCCATACCGCCATATCCACCGATGGGCTTAATGTAGACGACGCCCCACTGCGCGACTCGCTGCATCCCCTGCGACACACTGCGCAGACGCTCCGTTTCCGGTGTGAACTCCAACAGGTCGTTGGAACGCAGCACTTCAATCATGCGCCACTTTCCTGGCAACACAGGATTGTACAAAGGAATGCGACGTTTTCTCGCCTCGCGGCGCAATCTGTCCGAATACCCTTTGACGGCTAGGTGGACATAGACATTTTCATAAATGACATCTGGCAATCGCTGTATCCTCAACACCCAATTCCCTCTGGGATCAGCGGGATTCACCGGGACCCAGGCCCGCACCTGCCCAGTGGACCAATCCACTTTCTGTGGATCAAACAGATACAAATGCGCCCCGCGGCCGAATGCGTTATGCGCCAACCGAATATACTGCATCGACGGTCGGGTAATGGACTTTCCTGCAATTTGCCGCTTCCTTGGCAAAGCGGTTGTTGCCACACCAATATATCCTGTCGAACCTGCCACCACTTCATCACCTCGATGCAATGCCCAGCACATTATATGTAGGGTCGATTGTGGCGGGTCAATGCTCCTGTCTAATAAACATTCCAAGTATTACGGGAGGTGCAGAAATTGCTAAGAAAAATTTGCAAGGGGAAACTACACCGACTGACCGTCACCCAGGCGGATTTAAATTATATGGGGAGTATTACGCTCGATCCGCTCTTGATGCAGGCGGCAGACATCCGCCCTTACGAGCTGGTGCAAATTACAAACTTATCAAACGGGCAATTGTGGCAAACCTATGCGATTGCCGGCGGCAAAGGCAGCGGCGCAGTGTGTCTCAACGGTCCACCGGCGCGGTTATTTCAGCCCGGCGATAAAATCATCGTGCTCTCCATGGGGTGGATGGATGACGAGGAATGGAATGCCCTCGAAGCAAAGGTGGTATTCGTCGACGACCAAAATCGCATTTCTTCAATTGTGACACACAAGCCATCTGAAGAGATGCCGGACGCCGATGGGGAATGAGAAACCACCACACTGCTTCCGGTGGCTCAAAAAAGAAAAGAGGATTATACAAGACACACCTCCAGAAGCACGCTGTCTTCCCCACAGCCCACGTCCTGATGTGCTGTGGGGAAGTACAGTGTTCTGCGGCTTTCGCACTTAAGCGGTATATTCGACCGTAACCTTCGTGTGAATGCCTCCGCGAATCGTAAAATCGCCGACCACTTTCGCATACCGCGGTTGACTGACCGCAACAAAATCATCCAGGATGCGATTGATGCATGCCTCATGGTAATTTGCCTCGTTGCGAAAGCTCCAAAGATACAATTTCAACGACTTGAGCTCCACAATCTTTTCAGCCGGCTGATATTGGATATAGATGGTTGCGAAATCAGGTTGTCCGGTCATCGGGCACAGCGTGGTAAATTCGGCACACTCCATTTCCACCGTATAAACGCGATTTGGGTGTGGGTTAGGAACGGTCACGAGTTCTTTGGTCGGTTGTGTCAACATATCCATTCAATCCTCTCTATCGGAAAAGTGCATGCGCATAATGCATGGAAGTATCGTGCATGGAAGTTCATGCACGGCGTATCGTGCATGGAAGTGGCAATGGACAAGTCCAGAGATCACCCCGTACCAATATACAGACGTACGCCCAAACGCGCAATCCTAAGCCGTTTTTAAAGCCTTCTCTTCTCATTTTGGGACCTTATAAGTGATGAGGTCGTAGATGCTCCGGAGAAAGTCGGTCGAGACACAAAGGAAATTATCGCTTCATATGGTGTTTTCATTAAGAAGCAATCTTGAGTTTCAAACCGTGTTGTTCACAGACCCACCTGGATACTTCATCGCGCGAAGCTTTCACGCGTCACCCACCGTGGTATGCTAAGGAGAAGATAAAGGTCGAATACGACATGAACTTGGTGGAAAGGACAGAATCCATTGCAGTTGCCAAAGGCATTTGTCGAGATGATGAAACCACTCCTGGGGGCCGAGTGGGCTGATTTTGTTGCGGCATTTCGCGAAACTCCGACGCGCGGCGTGCGGGTTGATAAGTGGTCTATAGACGAACCAACGCACACGTCCAATCCAATTCCCCCGGCGGTACAGAGGCACTTCAACGGATCCATCCCATGGCTGCCTTTGGGGTTCTATATCGACCAGGAATCTATACTCGGCCGGACCGTATATCACGAGGTCGGCGCGTTTTATATTCAAGAGCCGTCCGCCATGGCCATTGCACGAGCGTTGGATCCACAGCCTGGCGAACGCATTCTCGATCTCTGCGCAGCCCCCGGCGGCAAAACCACCGCCATCGCGCGACTACAAAAAGATCTGGGACAGCTTGTCGCCAACGAGATCCACCCCGCACGAGTCCGCATTCTGGCGGAAAACCTCGAGCGAATGGGGACAGCAGCAGCCGTGACCAACGCATCTCCAGCCGAGCTTGGGGCGGCATGGCCAGATGCATTTGACGCCATTTTGGTCGACGCGCCGTGCTCGGGCGAAGGGATGTTTCGAAAAGACCCATCCGCGCTCACACAGTGGTCAGACGATACACCAACACGTTGTGCGACGCGCCAACGGGACATTCTCACGTCTGCCGTGTCCATGCTGCGCCCTGGCGGTCGCCTGATTTACTCGACATGTACGTTTAACCCAATGGAAAATGAACAGATTGTCGCCTGGCTGGAGGACACCTTCGGGATGTCCGTAGAAGAACTGCCAGACCTGCCACACTGGTCGCCGGGTCGACCCGATTTCGCGGATGGTCGCGATAGCTTGCTGCGCACACGTCGTCTCTGGCCACATCAGGCGCGTGGCGAGGGACATTTCGTCGCCCGTTTGCGTAAGCCAGAGGGAGACACCGGAAAACAGCACGTGCCCGCAGGAATCGACGTACATCCACGTTCCCCGCACAAAAAGGCGGCGTCAAGACGAACTTCGCTATCATCCAACGCGGAATTCAACACGTGGTTCGCCGATGTCTATGCCGGTTCGGAGATGTCTATTCAGAAACCACTTCTGCATAAGGATATCTACTTTAGTGATGAACTCAAAAGTCTTCCATATTCAGGAATCCGTGTGTTGCGGCCAGGGACACCGTTGGCGAAGCGTGGGGCGAACCGGATCGAGCCGCTGCACGGCCTAGCACTGCGCGGCCACCCGAGCGATTTTGTCCGCACGGTGACGGTCGACGAACAGGCAGCCATCCGCTTTATCGCCGGCGATGCGCTCGCCAATCCGACACAAATGAAGGGATTCGTCGTGGTGGCGCATGCGGGCCTATGTTTGGGATGGGGCAAAGCGGTACCAGGACGTATCAACAACTTGTATCCGAAAGGGTGGCGCAAAACGGGCTTGGTTGAATTGTCGTAATCAACTAGCGCAACAATCACGACTATGAAACACATCAAAGCACCTTCACTAGGCCCGAGTGTTTGTCACGGTGCCGCGAGAATGGGGGAGTTACAATGCAAAACGGGTGGAAAATCAGCGTATTCGGTGCCGGTGGTACTGGCGGAGAGATTGCCGAACTGCTCGTGCAAAGAGGTTATGGAACTGTAGTGCTCATTGATGTGCAACAAGACCTGGCCGAAGGCAAGGCCTTGGATGTCGGCCAGTCAGGCGCCCTCCTCGGTTCCGATACACAAGTCATCGGCGGCGCCGAAGCGGCGTTGACAGCAGATTCTGATGTCGTGGTGATTACCGCCGGGATTGGTCGAAAACCGGGGCTCAGCCGCGAAGACTTGTTGGCCACCAACGCAAAGGTGATGCAGCAAATCAGTCAATCCGTTCGCGCCCTCAGCCCAAACGCGACCCTCATTGTCCTAACGAATCCCGCCGACATCCTCGCACGCATTGTCTTCGAAGAAACAGGGTTTCCCGAACACCGCGTGATGGCGCAAGGCGGCATTCTCGATAGTGCGCGCTTATCCCATATGATTCACCAGTTGACCGGGATCAGCCACAAACAAATTACATCGATGGTCCTGGGCGGCCACGGCGACCACATGGTGCCCGTACGCGAGTTCGCCTCCATCGGCGGCATTCCAGCGAGTCACTTCTTGACCGACGACCAATGGGCAAACGCCGTTCACCGCACACGCTTTGGCGGCGGTGAGATTATGGAAAAGTTCAAAACGCATGGTGCATCCGTAACCCCTGCGCGCGCTGTGGTCACGATGATAGATGCCTTAAAATCCCCCACCGGCCATGTGTTGCCAGTTTCTGTGCGCAGTAACGGCGCCTACGGGCTACACGAACACGTATTTATTGGCTTGCCTGTTCGCCTATCACACCGAGGCGTCGAGCAAATCCTCGAACTGCCACTGACAGACGACGAACACCAGGCACTCGCCGCCTCTGCAGCGTCGATGCAACAGACCTACGACGACTGGAAAAAAACAACGACCGCCACGGATTAAACTCCGTCGCGGTAGTCATAAAAGCCGACGCCTGATTTGCGTCCGAGCTTACCTGCACGTACCATTTGTCGCAGCAATTGTGGCGGGCGGTACTTCGTGTCGCCCGTCTCCCGATGCAATGTGGACGCGGTTTCGAGCAACGTATCCAATCCGACCATGTCCGAAAGCGCCAGTGGCCCAATTGGGTGATTGGCGCCTAGTCGCATGCCGGTATCGATATCTTCCGCCGTTGCCAATCCTTCCTGCAAGACAAAGATAGCCTCGTTCAACATCGGCACGAGAATGCGATTGACGACAAATAGCGGGGCCTCTTTCACCTCAATACACTGCTTGCCCATGCGCTCACAAACAGTTTTCGCTGCATCTAGCGTCTCTTGGTTTGTCTCACTGCCGGGAATCAACTCGACAAGTTTCATCACCGGAACTGGATGGAAGAAATGCATACCGATAAATGATTCCGGTCTATCCGTGGCGCTTGCCAATTCCGTGATAGACAACCCTGACGTGTTGGTCGCAAAGATTGTCCGCGGCGAACAAATCAGGCTCAACGCGCGAAAAACCGCTTGTTTCGTCTCCATCTTCTCGGGCACTGCTTCAATGATGAGATGAACATCTCGAAGCATATCCAAATCTGTACAAGCCCGAATGCGCCGAATTACGCGCTCGCTCTCATCTTGAGAAATTCTCGCTTTGCGCGCTTCCGACGCCAGACGCCGGCCAATTTGGAATAACGCACCGTCCACTGCATCCGCATCAATATCGTATAAAAACACATCATAGCCTTTCGTAGCACCGGCCTGTGCGATTCCCCTCCCCGTCAGTCCAGCGCCAACGACTCCGATTGAAGTCACTTCCATGACACACCCCTCCGTAGGTCTATTATGTCATAAAGCAACCGCCGAATCGGAATTTTTTTAGATCTGCCAATTTATCATTGATGTTTATTTATACTTTGAATATGTTAACATGAAACTAAATGATTTTTAGGAGTGATAACTCAGTGTCAAAAATTCCGTTGCGTTGCCCGGCATGTGACTCCGCAATGCAAGTGACTCAACTTCACTGTCCCCTATGCGATACACAGGTGCAGGGGCACTTCACGGTCAGCCCCCTTCTCCACTTGACCGCGCAGCAACTCCATTTTGTCGAGGTCTTCCTCAAGTGCCGCGGCAATATTCGCGAAGTCGAACGAGAACTGGGCATTTCCTATCCCACGGTTCGCGCGCGACTCGACGAAGTGATTCAACATCTTGGCTACCATCCATCTAAGCCAGAAGAATCATCCACCGGACTCGACGCCATCGTACAGTTTGAGCATGGCGAACTCAGTTTTGAGGAGACACTAGAGAAATTGCGAAAGGGCTGAATCGAATGATGCAAGAGAGACTAAAAATTCTCGAACTCGTCGCAGAAGGAAAACTCACGGTCGAACAAGCAGATTTACTGCTTGACGCACTGCAGGAAAAATCGAAGGACAAATCAGAAAGCAAAGCTTCTTGGGACAAGGCGACCAACGATTTGAAAAGTATCGGCTCACAACTGTCGAGTGTCATTGCACAAAGTATGACTGAACTACGCCGCGGGTTAGAGACGAATCTCGCCAATTTATCGTTTGGCGACCACATTGCTACCGCCGTTGAACGGGAATTCGCCACAGATATACAGGCACTACGGGTAAACGCCAGCAATGGTCGCGTCCGCGTCGAGCGCTGGTCAGCACCATATATCCGCCTGTACATTCAAGCAGATGTCCGAGCCGACGAACAGGACAAGGCCAAAGAATTACTGGAACAAGCCATGGTCATCAGCGAAACCGAGCACCAAGTCGATTTGCGGCTTCTTCACCGCGTCGATGGAGCGCGTGTCGGCGGTATCCGCATCGATGTCTATGTCCCCGAGACGCTAGACAATATCACTGTGGAAACCCGCAACGGCGATATCTTTATCAACCGTGCGTGCGCTACCACAATCAACGTGGAATCCACCAATGGACAAATTCACATCCATCACGGTGAGGCGGACATATTGCGGTCGACGACACAGAACGGATCAATTGTGCTACACGACTCGTTGTCCGTGCGCACAAAGGAAGTCTACGCCGAATCGCGCAATGGCTCTATCCAAGTACGGGGTATTCCTGGCGATACACCCGTGCGCGGAAAGGCGATAACTGCTGCAGGTACGATACAAATCAGCCACCCTGACCTGGACGTCAGTGACTCGTCTGAGCATCGCCGCAATTCGTGTAGTTTTCGCACGAAAGAAATGACGGATGATGTGACCCCCTCCGTATCCGTATACCTAGAGACAAAAAACGGAAGAATTAACGTACAGTGATGAATCATCATACCCACTGTTCGTGAGGAGGTTCCATGTGCGCCAGAGTGAACTCTATTTCGCACTCGCCGTGTTGTTCGCACTCTATCTGACGTGGCGCGTTACGAGTTCCATCCGCAAGACGATGAAAAGCACGCCAGAAGAAGATCCGCAAGACACGGAATAAAAATGTGGGCGGGTCAGCGGAAATCACTTCTGCAGGCCTGCCCGATTTGTCGTCAGAGCGTCGCGCGCCAAAATTTCTCGGGCGCCGGTCACCTCAAGCACCGTGCCGTTCACCTCTTGGCTGTCCGGATGACAAAGCCAAGTCACTGCCCGAGCAATATCCTCGCCCACTGGCGGACGTAGCCCTTCTTCTGTCAGCTCTCCTGCGACGTCTTCAAACATTTTCATTTTGTCGCCGCCGCGGATATCGCCTGGACAAACCATATTCGCCGTAATCCCATACGCCCGCTCTTCTCTCGCAACTGATCTCGTGAGCGCCGCCAACCCGGCTTTTGCTGCCGCGTATGCAGCGCGAAAGCGCCAACCGCGTGCCTCCCCCGCGCCGTCGTAGCCGACAGTTATGAGGCGACCGAAGCGGCGGCTACGCATATCGTGAATGAGCTCTGTGTACAGCCAAAAGAAGTTCGTGAGATTTCCATGCATCATCCGCTGCCACATATCCTCATCATAATCTGCGAGCGGTTTCCGCTCGAACACAAACGGGCCAAAGTTGTGAACCAGTGCATCAATCGAGGCAAATTGCGCTTTTGCCGCAGTTATCGCCTGAAGAACGGAAGTTCTATCAAACAAGTCACAGTGGATGGCGAATGCGCTTCCCCCTTCGCGCTGCACCTGCTCGACCAGTTGCCTGGCTTCCTCTGCACTCTCGCCGTATGTAAACGAGACGTTCCAACCTGCTCTCGCCAAGGACAACACCATGGCGTGCCCGAGTCCCTTGCCAGCGGACGTCACAAACGCGGTTTTTGCAGACATGGCTTGTCCTCCTTTCAGCATCGAAGCGCCGCAACTGTGAGGGATACGCGGCAAAGCAAACCGCCTATCCCTCCAGCGCATGCGCCACGAACCTTTACCAGTACGGGCCCCAGCCCCAGCCCCACACCCAAGGGCTCAACGCGAGCGCAGCGGCAAACGGAATGAAGAACAGTGGCCAAAAAACTTCTTCGGCGTCTACATTCTTCCCGCCAACCGAGTCGAGTGTCTTCACAGACAGTTTCTCGGAAGCGCTAACGGTCCTGCCGCCGCCTTGGTATAAGCGCAAATACATTCCATTCTGGTCGACATGGTGCAAAATACCGCGGTGAACGCCATAAACCGAATGGACAACCACCGGTCGACCGATGTGTTTCATCGCCAAAGCACGAATGTTTGCCAACCTTACTTCCCCCCTCGCGCGTTTGCTTTACTCTATGGCGCGAGGGAAAAAACGAATGGACGGATGCCTGCCCACCAAAGAAACTAGGCAGTATACTCTACGATTTCGACCGATTGAATGTGCACCGGATCGACAGGTTGACTCGGCTCGCCCATCGCGCCGCGCTGAACAGGCTGCGAGGCAATCGCCATCACGGTGTCCATCCCGGAGGTCACGCGACCAAACACAGTGTAATTCGGCTGCTGATTCAAGTTGCGACTCATCTCACCAGTGCATACGAAAAATTGCGATCCGTTCGTGTTTGGACCAGCATTTGCCATGGCGACCACACCTGGCTCATAGGGCAGGGCCGGGGGCAATTCGTCCGCGAATCGGTACCCTGGACCGCCGCGACCGGTACCTGTCGGGTCTCCACCCTGAATCATAAATTCACGAATGACGCGATGGAAAATCACGTCGTCATAGTAGCCGTCGCGCGCGAGAAAGACGAAGTTATTGACGGTTTTCGGCGCTTCATTCGCCAGCAGTTCAATCGTAAACTCGCCAAGCCCCGTATGGACAATCGCCTCGTATCGGGCGCCTTTAATCAATTGCATCTCTGGTTCGTGCTGATACTGCTTATTCGCTGCCATCTGGTCACCTCATCAAAAATACTGCCGCGCTTGAGTGCGTAGGCTCAGTGCCCATAGCTTACCACACGTGCGATAGTAACCAAAGTTCGTGGAGCTGATTCGTTCAGCCATCGCAAGAAGTGTCCCCATGGACATTGCATACACTTCCTTTATTTCAGTAGAATACCCTTGGAGGTGTCGATGACATGGAGTATCGCAGACTTGGTAAAAGTGGTCTTAAAGTTTCGGAAATTGCACTCGGCAGCTGGCTTACATATGGGACAGTGACCGAGAAGGAACGGGCCATCGCATGTGTCAAACAGGCGTATGAACTCGGTATCAACCACTTCGATTGCGCAAACGTGTACGGTGCACAACCGCACGCCGCTGAAGAAGTGATGCAAGAAGCACTGAAACCGTATGCGCGCGACAGCTACGTCATCACGACGAAAGCTTTCTGGCCCGTCGGCGACGGTCCCAACGACAGAGGCCTGAGCCGTAAGCACATCATGGCCCAGGTGGAAAAAAGCCTCAAGGCACTCGGCGTCGACTACATCGACATCTTCTACTTTCATCGCTTTGACCCGGACACAGACCTCGAAGAGAGCCTGCGCGCACTCGATGACCTCATCACGCAGGGGAAAGTGCTCTATGGGGGCCTTAGTGAATGGCCAGCCGATAAAATTGCGGCCGGCGTGTCGCTTCAAAAAGAGCTTCAACTGCATAAATTTGCAGCGAGCCAGCCGATTTACAATATGTTCGAGCGATATATCGAGCAAGCAGTCATTCCCATCTGCGAGGACGCAGGCATTGGACAAGTGGTCTTTTCGCCGCTCGCACAAGGCGTGCTGACCGGAAAATACCGCAAAGGTGCACAAGCGCCAGAAGGTTCCCGCGCTGCCACCCCCGGTGTGAATCGCTTCCTGGAAGGCAGACTCACGGAAGACGTCCTCGACAAAGTGGAACAATTGTCCGCCATCGCCACGAAGGCAGAACTCAGCCTGCCACAACTGGCACTTGCATGGGTGCTCCGGCAGCCCAATGTGGCCAGCGCATTAATTGGCGCAAGCCGTCCTGAGCAGGTCGTCGAAAACGTGAAGGCTTCCGGCATCACGCTCAACGAAGACATCTTACATGACATTGAGGCCGTCCTCGCGTAATTTGCGACGAGTCTACCCAGGCGCCGGCGAGTCGGCGCCTGTTCTATTTTCTACTTCTACAGATATATTGGGGGCAATTCGGGTGAGATCAATTTGTACATACGACGAAGCACTGGATATCGCCATCCATCTCGCTACACCCCACCGCATCATCGAGCGGAATGTGTGGACGAAGGCACCGAACACAGCGATGCTCGCCGACGATGTTCACGCGGCGATTGACCTACCTCCGTTCGCACGCGCGATGATGGACGGCTTTGCCGTTCACCACTCTGACATTTTGGGCACGCAACCGTTACAGGTGATTGCCGATGTCCATGCGGGCGAACAGCCGAAGACGCCAGTCTCTCCTGGCACGGCTGTGCAAATTCGCACCGGCGCACCGGTTCCGGAAAATACCGCAGCCGTCGTCCGCAAAGAATGGACAGAATGGATGGATGACCATACTATCCGGCTCCTACGGCCTGTCTCTGCTGGCGAATCAATTCAACCCTGCGGTCAGGATACCGCTCAAGGTGCAGTGCTTTTATCGCGGGGCGTGCAAATCGACGGCCAGACGACGGCCGTACTACGCGCAGCCGGCGTCACCAGTATCCCTATCTACGCACCTGTGCGCGTCGGAATTGTCAGCACTGGTAGCGAACTCGTCACAGACCCGACAAAGCCACTCCGTGCAGCACAAGTGTATGCCGCCAGCGACGCTTTTCTGCAATCCACACTGGAGGCACTGGGCGCACAGGTGGTCGATATTTCGTACGTCGATGACCATCCCGAACGCATTGAACAAGTAGCGACCCGGTTCATCGCAGATGGCGTCGACTATGTCCTACTCACTGGAGGTGCCTCCGTCGGTGACACGGACTATGCCACAAGTGTCATCCGCAAATTGTGCGGCACAGACCAGTTGCCCATCGAACGCGTGTGGATGCGACCCGGGTCACCATTCCTGGCGGGAAGAGCGGGACGGACTACAGTGTTTGGCTTATCCGGCAACCCTGCCGCTTGCTTTGTCCAGTTTCACGTTCTCGTCCTCCCAGCCATTCGCCGTTCACTAGGCATCAATACGACGATGTTCGCGCAAGAGGCGGTACTAACACAATCCATTCGCCTAAAACCCATTAAACACGTCCGCTTTTATCGCGCGACGGCCAGCGTTGACGGCGTTCACGTACGCGTAGAACCTCAAGTAGGTCAATCGTCCGGCCTGGTGACAGGACTCGCCTATGTCAACGCCATCATCCGACTCGATGAACAAGTGTACGAAGCAGGTGATACCGTGTCCATTCAGTTGACACGTACAACGACTGGGCGTCTGTTCTAAGCGTGCTTCGCCTTGCGCGCACGCTCGTACACGCCAAAGCGATACTGAATACGTTTGTAAAGCGCGAGATTCTTCTTGTTGCGCGCGAACAGCGCATGACTGGGCGCCGTATTTTGTTCAAGCAACCAGATGCGACCGGACGAGCTAATCGCCACATCAAAACCTAATTCGCGATAGCGTTGATAGGTGTCAAAGTGCCGTGCAAAAAGATAGCCTAAGCGCTCGAGTTCTGTGACGGTTCGCTTGACTTTCGCAGGTGTCCAGCCAAGGGCCATTTGTAGTGCACTATCCACATCCATCACCCGGCCGCCGCTGAGCGCCGTGTTCGTCACCACGCTATTCCCCCCAGCAATCTTGGCAATCATGCCAGAATAACGCCACCGCCCGCCTGGTTTTTCGCGCTGCATCATCACGCGAATATCCATCGGACGACCCCCTATCTTGGCAAGCTGGATACCCTGCTGCACAATATACATTTTTCCATCACGCAAATTATCGATATATTTCGCAGCAGATTTCACATTTGGAAACTTCCGTTGTTTCCGAACGGTGTGTTGTACCACAATTGATTTCCCGTCATACCACGCCTTCATAATCCCCTTTCCCTGACTTCCAGCGACCGGTTTGACATAAACCATTTTGTATTTGCCAAGGAGTGCCCCAAAGTTCTCTACCGTATATTTTTTCGTCTCTGGCAAAAACTTTGCTATCTGTTCATTTCTCCGAAAGAATTGATACAACAACCATTTGCCCATTTCAGGCTTGCGCTCGGGCATCCCAATCATCGACTCCTGTCCAAAGATTCTGATGTCATACTGTATGTTTGAACCAGTGACAGAGAAGGTGATAAATGTTCCGAATCGACACGTCGCCCGCCCGTTTCATGCAGAAAGTTGTGGGAGCGTGTATAATCTTTTGTGATACGATACAATGAGCTCTCGACTGATACGTGCCAGGGGTGAATCATATGAAGGTACGCAAGGCGGTCATCCCGGCTGCCGGGTTTGGCACTCGCATGTTGCCAGCTACAAAAGCTGTGCCAAAAGAAATGCTCCCGATTTTAAATAAACCGTGTATCCAATACATCGTCGAAGAAGCGGTTTATGCGGGAATTGAAGAAATTCTAATTATTACAGGCCGCGCCAAAAAGGCGATTGAAGACCATTTCGACAGATCGCCGGAATTGGAACTTCACCTAGAGCAAAGCCGTAAAGCAAATATGTTGACGGAAGTGAAGGCGATTTCTGATCTGGTGGACATCCACTACACTCGCCAGAAAACGCCGCTAGGCCTTGGGCATGCCATTCTCTGCGCAAAGTCCTTTGTGGGACAAGAACCGTTTGCAGTGCTGCTCGGCGACGATATCATCCAGTCCAGTTCGCCGGTCACTCGGCAACTGATGCAACATTATGAGGATGCAGAGCGAGCGTTACTCGGCATCCAGCCCGTTCCACAAAAAGACGTGTCCAAGTACGGCATCGTCGAATCTGGCCCTGCCTCGACGAAACCAGGTGTGGTGCCAGTGCAGCGCGTGATTGAAAAGCCGAGCGCCGATGAGGCCCCATCCAACTTGGCAGTGCTCGGTCGCTACATCTTGCCTGCCTCAATTTTTGACGCACTCGAAGAGACGCCGCTCGGACATGGAGGCGAACTCCAACTCACCGACGCCATTCAACAATTGGCGGCAAAAGGACTCGTCGACGGCTTTCAATTTGAGGGTGTACGCCACGATATTGGCAATCTGGAGGGCTGGTTGCGCGCGAACTTGTCGTTTGGCTTGTCGGAACCAAAGCTGGCCGACGCCATTCGCGGCTGGCTGACAGACGACCACCTAAAAAGTCAACTGGCTGCACTATAACTATGTTCCGCATTTCATCAAAACGGCCCCGCTCACCTGTTTTCTCTGGTGAGTGGGGCCGTTTTGCTTTCTATTCGCTTTGCTGGCGGTGGCGACGAAGTAACTCGACAAAAATGTCCGGAAGCGACAGAGACTCCACTTCAAGCGCGATATTAGGCCGTACGAAGTAAAGAAACGCCTGAACGGGCTTCGCCTTTGTCAGCGGTCGGAGGGCCTCTAGGTAGGTAGCCACTTGCGCCTCGTACTCACGCTTAGCGGAGGTCACATTCGCGGCGTCCACGTGATCAGTTTTGTAGTCAATCACCAACCACCCATCCGCCTCCTCGACCAAGCAGTCAATGACACCTTGTGCCACGATAGGGACGGTTCGCCGTCCGTTGTCGACAGGCACATCAATCCGGTGGAAAAAGGGCTGTTCCCGAAACACTCGAAGGCCTTTTTGCATGCGCCGTCCCAGCGGCGACTGGAGAAAACTTGCCACCTGTGGGATGTTGAGTGCCGCAGCAATCTTCGCATCGATTTGCTTCTCCTCAAGCAAACGCTCGATTTCCTGCGCAATCGACGCAACGTCCCCGTCAATCGATATGCAAAACCGCTGCATAAACGCGTGGAACGCAATCCCTTCTTCCCGTGGTGTGACGGCGTTCGGGCGCACAAATGCCGGATCTTCGAGTAAAGAAGCAGCTGCCTGTCGTCTCCGAACTGGCGCATCCCCCATCAACGCGACGTGAAGACGGCGCATATCCGTCGCAGATACTTTGCCGAATAACACATCGAGCGCGTGATCCGGCCGATCAACAATGCGAATCGTCGCCCGCTCGCGCGGCTGCTGTGCGATGCGCGCCACAATGGCGTCCCACGCCCACTCAGCCCCCTTGTCTACGTCCTGACGTTTTGGTTCACTGGCAGTCACCTGATTCATGTCGTAGACATAGAGTGCGAGATTCTCGGCCTCGGTCGCAAAGACGTGGCCATCCCAACTATCCGATTGCACCAATTGCTGCAAGGCAGTAGCCCGGGGATGGCGCAGCATAATCGGCAAAAGCCAATCCATAAACGACTTGGCACCGGTAAAGGCACCGGCGAGCAGTTGCTGTCGTTGCCCGCCATGCGCGTACACAGCCTTATTCACCTGACGCGCGAGATTTTGTGTAGAGCCGACGACAATCAACCGCTCACGTGCGCGGGTAAACGCGACGTAGAGCACACGGGCTTCCTCGGCGAGCGTGCTGCGGCGTTCCGCGTGTGTCACAGCAATCGACGAAACCGTTCGCCAGCGCTGATGGGTGTGCGGGTCATACGCGACGGCGCCGATGCCCACGTCGCGATTGACGTACAAAAGATCCTGCGTCAGACGAAACTGCTTACCTAAGTCAATGACGAACACCACCGGGTACTCAAGTCCCTTACTGCGGTGAATCGTCATCACCTGCACCGCATCCGGCTCCGTGACGTTGGCAGCGCCCAAATCTAAATCGGCTTCATCTTCTCGCTGCCACTGTTGCAAAAACCCGTAGAGTCCCGCGAATTTCGTCCGCTCGTCATAGGCGCGAGCCAAGTCGAGCAATTTTTGGACATTCGCCTTGCGAATCTTGCCACGCGACATACCGCGAACGTATCGCATGTAATCCACATCTTCCATCACGCGGTACAGCGTGTCGACGACGCTCGACTGCCGCGCAAAGGTGCGCCAGGTCTCCAGTTGCTGCAAAAACGCCCGCGCCCGATCAACGGAATCTGCATCGCGAATTCGTTTTTGCGATTCATCTAGCGCCTCATCATCAGGCCGTGCGATGCTACGCACGCCGTCCCAAAGCGTTCGTCGCGAACTGAGTCGCACGCGGGCCAGCATGTTTTCATCCCAACCGACAAACGGTGACCTCAATAACGTCACAAATTGCAAGTCGTCCCGCGGATTGTCGATCACGCTCAAACACGCGATGAGCCACTGCACTTCTAACGCCTCAAAAAATCCAGTCGAGGTCGTCGCCGACACGGGAATGCCAGATGCTTGCAACACGTCGACCACCGTATTTAACGCGTCGCGGCCAGACCTCAAAAGCACGGCGATGTCGCCAAACGCGAGTTTGCGGTTGGTGCCCGCCTTGTTATCCCAGACCTGGACGTCCTCCGCCTCCATCATTTCCCGAATCCGCTTGGCAACCACACGCGCCTCCCGCTCCAGCGCCGACACGTCGACGTCTTCAAACGGCTTCACACTTTCTTGCCTTGCCACATCCGTGTTATCCGCTTGCCCATTCTCTGAAAGCGCCGAGGAGCGGTCCAAGAAGTGCACTTCGACCAGTGGACTGGACGGATCTGCCGGCGGGTAAGCTGCCCCAACGACCATACGCGCCCGCTTGTCGTACGCAAACCCCGTCAACTCCGGACTGAACAATTGTCCAAAGACGAAATTAACGAAATGTACAACGCCGTCACGGCTTCGATAGTTTTCGGTCAAATCAATCGCCAGGCCGCCATCCTCCGCCTGGTAGCGCCCATAGCGATGGAGAAATAGGCCCGGCTCCGCCATTCGGAAGCGATAGATACTCTGCTTGACGTCGCCCACGGCAAACAGGTTATCCTGGTCGAGCGTGGCGAGATCGACAATCGCATCCTGAATCGGACTGGTATCCTGGTATTCGTCGACGAACACGTGACGGTAATTCTCCTGCAACCGATACAGCGCGCCAGATTGTTCGTCCGCCAAGGCAGTGAAGGCCAGATGCTCCAAGTCCTGAAAGTCAATCACGCCCTCCGCCTGCTTGCGCCGCCTCATTTCCGCTATGACAGCTTGTACAAGTTGACATAGCGTCTGAATATGTGGCGACAACAGGACAAGATCTTGAGATAAGCCTTCGACGCCCCGCGCAAGGACGGGCACAATGACTTTCATACTCTCTATTCCCTCGTCGCGCAAGGCTTTGATTTGCTGTAACTCCGGCCCTTTATAAGAACTGCGCGGGGATTTCAACGCCGTAAACCGTGAGATGGCCGCCGCTAGTTCGTCAAAGTCGATTGTCCCTGTCGGGGATTTGAACGCATGGCGCGCCTGCAGAACAATATCCTTCGCGTCCTGCAACCACGCCGCATACTTGTCCACCTCGGGAATGGTCTCTGCTAACGTGTGCGCCAGTGCAAAATCGTTGTGTGCCATTTCCAGGTGTTCAAGCACCCAAGCTGAAAAGGCGTTGGCAAACGGCGTTTCACTCCACGGTCGATATGTAGAGGGATACGCTTGCGCGATTTCCTGTAACCAGGTTTCCGGATGTACTTGGCTGTTGGCCGCGTCATAGAGCCGCAGCAAAACTTTCGCCAGGTTTTTATCATCGGCCAGCCGAAGCCCAATCATCATCTGTCGAATCGCCTGCGCGTCGCCAGAGTCGTCCGCCAACGCCCGCTCAATCACATGGTTTGCGACGTCTATCGAAAGCAGCGCCTGCTCGTTCGCGTCGAGCAAGCGGAAATCCGGTGCCAAATCGAGATACAGAAGGTTTTGGCGCACGACCTCAAGACAAAAACTGTGAATGGTCGAGATTTGCGCTTGCCACAGCGACGTCGACTGCCGACGCAACCGCTGTGCTGCAGTGGAATTGCCCATCTGACGATATTCCTGAATGCGCTCTTGGATTCGCACCGCGATGCGCTGACGCATCTCTCCGGCGGCCGCCTCCGTAAACGTCATCACCAAGATATTCTCCATGTTCAGGGCGGGGTCGGTTTCGAGCAGATGAAGGACCCGCTCAACGAGGACGGCCGTCTTCCCTGACCCTGCGCCCGCCGAAACAATCAGGTTCCGCTTGGTCGTCGTAATGGCGCTCGTCTGCGCTTGTGACCACTTCATTTCTCTTCACCTTCCCCGGCGGATGAACTGACGATATCGTCGAACCGCTTGGCCAATAGCACGTGATACGACGAGCCGTGATCTAACGGTTCAAAGTGACAAACCTTGCGGAAGGAACACCTTGTGCACGCGCTGTCGTTGTGCGCCTGCAGATACGGTCGTACAGGCACCTTGCCCAAACTCAAGTCCGTCGCGATTTGTTCGATGCGCTCGCAGACAAACGCCACGGCATTCGCCCACTCCTCATCCGTCCAGACCTTCGCATGCTGGCGAAACGTTCCGTCTTTCTTAAACAAGTCACCAAAGAGTTCGGACTTGCCATCCGGGAAATTCCTATCCATCGCAGAAATCGCCGTGCCGTCTGCGTTAAAGTATCCTTCAGGCACATACGCCTTGCGCAAAGCCGACAATGCGGCCGCATCTGGCTCTGGAACTTCCGAGATGGCTGGCAGACTCAATAACGGCAAATAAAATGCACCCGCCGGGCGAACCTGTTTGCCCGTACGGCCCAGTTTTTGCTGGACCACCGCAAGATACACAATCAACTGCAACTGCAACCCGTAAAACATGCGAGTGGCATCGAGTTTCTGACTGCGACCACTCTTGTAATCAAAAATGCGGAACCAAGTAGTATCCCCATCTTCGTACACATCCAGACGGTCAACTCGCCCTCGAATCACCACATCCTCACCGTTGTTCAAATGGATGGTCAAGGGGGAACTATCGCTATCCTCAAACCCAAACGACCACTCTAGCTCGAACGGCTCATATGCGCCTTGCTTCGCCTGCAACCATAATACTTCCGCCACCGCATGCAGATAATTGCGCAAATCGGCCGCACGCGCCCCTAAAATTCCTCCTTGAAAATCCGCGTGCTGCCCTCGAGCCAACTGCTCCGCAAACACGCGTTCAGCCAGTTGCGTCATATCTGCCAACTGCAATTGCTCAAAGCGCACTTCCGCTCGGCGGTGCATATCGACCAGTTGAAACACCGTATCGTGCAGAAGGTTTCCAATATCTGCAGCAACCTTTGCCCGCGCCATGTCAGGATTCACCCGCAAGCCAAACCGAACAAAGTATTGATAGGGACACGCGGCGTAATTCTCCAGACGATGCACACTCAATTTCAACGGGGAGCCATAGAGTTGCTTTACCAGTGCCGCTTCTATCTGACCTGTTGGCAGCGTGTGCGACAGCCCCGCAATCGCCCGCTGCAACCTGCGACTGCGTGCATCGGTTTCACCAAACCACGATACGATATCCAATAAATCGTGGCGGCCAAACAATTCTTCCATATCGCCTTTATCTTTCGCTTGCGCAAAAATCTGCACCACCAAATCGAGCGCCACCGAAGATCTCATCACGTATAACGCGTCGTCAGCGGTTATTAGATTTCTACCTTCGTTCAGCGCATGTACCGGTTGTACCGGTGTGCCACAGGCATCACAAAGTCGTATCACATACGGGGACGGCCGCTGTTCCGTAGCGCCATGGGTTCGCGCGAAACTAATTGTCAAACGCTTGTTCGCCCGCGTAAACAGCAAATACGGCGTCAGTTGGTGAATCGCTGTCAATTCCCGGGTCGTGAAACCAATCGGAATACCAAACAATTGTGCAAACATATCCCGTTCGTCATCTTGTAGCAGCCCATTCGATTGCACGCGTTCAGGCAGCGCACGGTCAGATGCACCAACGACAAAGACGTAATCCTTCACCCAGGCGTGCGCATGTGTGTAAGGGCGAATCAACACGTCGTCAATGCCGCTGGGAATGGTCGATTGCCTCTCCTCCATCAATGCGGACGTGACAAGCTGAAACAAATCTTCGCGAACAAACTGAGCCTCGCCGCCCACATTCGCGAGGTCGTTTAAAAGCTGGACGGTCAACTGCCACGCCTGCTCATGCTGACTCGCCTGGAGCGGATTTTGATGGACATCTTCAAGCACGACCGACTCGGCGACAATCGATTTTGCGTTCACGGCCATCAGCAGATCCCACAGTGCCCGTGCAAATGCGAGAGGCGTCAGGATTTCCGCTGAAACGGCTTCGTAAAACGGTTGAAAGAACGCCATCAAATACCTCCGCAGGCGATTGGCCCGTTCGTCTTCCTGCGTTGCAAACTCCATTGCATCAGCGGTTGAAGCCTGCTGCCGAAATATCCAGTCCTCCATCTGAAACCAGACTTTCGCACCTGCGACGTCAGCGGCTTTCAAGTACATATCAAACCAGTCGACATCAGCCTGCTTGAGCCCATGAAAATCGGTTCGCAACAATCGCGCCATCGCATCTGTTGACAAATCTTCCACGACAGCCCGCAACGCCGCGAGCAAAAACCGTCCCAGCGCGTGCGCGGCAAGCGGTGGAAACGCATCTAAAGAATGCGGAATATCGTAACGCTTAAAGACGTCGTGTAGGCGCACGCCCTCCTCCTGAAGCGACGGAACCAACACGGCAATATCGCGAAACGCAACGTGCTCTTCCTCCACAAGGCGCAAAATTTCATCTGCGACGGCATGTGCCTCAGCCTCGTCATCTTCGGCCATCCATACCCGAAGCCCATCGGCTACACCGCTCGACGTCACCGACTCACCGCCGCGAAACACCTCTTCCAATTGGGACAGCGGCCGAATTTGTCGGACATCAGCGGTTATCGCCAACGCCTGTGACGTCCAAGAAACACCCTTTTGCTCGAGACACGCCGCCAACTGTAACGCACTATACAGGACACCAGGGAGATACTCGCGGCCGTAATTTTGAAAGTGCGGCAGCCAGTTGGACAATCGCTCAAACTGTGGCCAAAGCGCCGAAGCTTGTTTCACCCAATCCAATTCCTGATTCGTCCATGCGTCGGGGAGCACAAACGTAAAAGTACTTTGACTTGCAGTCGCCGCAATTTCCCCCATCAGCGCAACCTGATCAGACGTTAAACGATGAAACCCATCAAAATAGAACGTGGACTCAGCGAGCCAATTCACTTGCGGCACAGCCGCTGTCGCCGCTGTGAGTAGCAGTGCCGGATCAAAAAATCCCTTTTCGCGAAGCCGTTCGCGATAGCGAATGTATAACAGACAAAGGTCGCGCAACTTTCCGATAAGCGACTTACCAACCGTCATTTGTGCCCGAGGCACACCGACTGCAAGTGATGCTGCAGCCGACTCGAGGGCCCCCTCCATGGCAGCCAGATTGACCTGGTACTGGGACATCTCATCAAAAGCGTCAAGCACCAGCTGATAAAATCCAACATTGGCTTGCGCGCGCTTGAGTGGACCAAGTTGCTCGCGCAATTCCCGATAGACGTCAGCAAACAACATCTGCTTGCCGGACGCATTAATCGTTTGCTCATCACTGCCGCCGGCCGCTTGCCGAATTCGCTCCGCCAACCGCGTCAACGTAATGACTTCACAGCGCAGCGCCGACGGAATTTGCTCCATCAACATTTGCTCCGCAGCAAATGCCACATCATCTGGCACGACCCAGAACAAAGTGGGTCCAATTGGCGCCTGTTCTGTCAACCTCTGCATATCCGCGACGACACTGTGAGATTTGCCACTACCCGTCGGGCCAAACCAAAACCGAACATCGGCCACTCTGTATTCCTCACTTTCTCACTGCATCGGCAGTACGTGCACATCAGGTTTTTGCTGAATGTCGTCGAGCAAGCGCTCGTGACAAGTCAGGTACAATATCGGCTGTTGTTGCGCCTCCTCGGCGAGTAATGCCAATACCCGACCCGCGCGCGTATCGTCAAAGTTCACGAGCGGGTCATCCAAAATCACTGGCAAAATTACACCTCGCTCGCGATACTGCCGGATAACTGCCAAGCGCAACGCGAGGTACACTTGTTCGCGCGTACCTCTGGACACGTCGGACAGCGCGAACGCTTGTCCAGCAGCATCGACTAAATACACATTTTCCAAGCCGCTCGAACCGAGCGGTACCCTTAGCGCACAATAACGGCCATCCGTAATGCGGGCCAGATAATCCGATGCGTTGGCCAGTAATGGCGACGACTGATGCGCTTCCACAACCATTCTGGCGCGGACGCTCAGCGCCTTGGCGATAGCTTGGGCGGCGAATTCCGCCTTTAAAGCTGCAATGTCCGCCTCCAACTGCTCCGCTTGCCAGCGCAGTGCACGACCTTGTTCCCCGAAACGGCTCATCTCCAGAGAATGGTCTAGCGACCACAGTTCCTCCTGTAGCGCCGCAACGCGCGCACGTTTCTGTTCTACCTCATCTTCGGCTGCGATAAGCGCCTCTTGCAAGGCCGACAAGGACGAACGCGCGGCCATTTGTACCACTCGAAACGCCGCCGTTTCGCCACTGCACTGCACCACTAGCGCCTGCAGTGCACGTTCACGACGCACTTGTAACGCCCGCCGGTGCGCCTCGCGCTCCATGCAACGTTCATACCCATCCCTGTCATCGACGCCAAACTGCCGATAGACTTCATGAATCTGCTGTTCGACCGCAATCATCTGCTCCTCTATCATTTGCAACTCAACTAGCCAGGCGTCGAGCTGCTCCGTCAGCCTGGCGCACTCAGCGTTCGCCTCAACCCCCGACGCGACAATCTGACTCAATCGGTTAAGTGTCTCCTGCAGCGCCTCGACCGCCCATTGCGCTGCCGTCGAGGCATCAAGATTTTGGCGCGCCGCTTCTAAGGCCACTGCGAAACCTGCATCATGCGCCGGATGGATGATGTCGAGCCAAGATTGCGCTGCCTGCAGTTCTGCGTGCACGTGCTGGCCTAGTTGTTGCACAGCTCGACACGTTTCCTCTACCTCCGCGCGCCAACGCGTCACATTGCGTGCAGCCTCTGCAAACTGCGCCCAATCTGCAGCCATCCACAATTCCATCGGAAAGTTTGCGTCGTTGAGCGCGGCTTTGTACTGGTTCGCTACCGCTTGTAGCTCATTTGTCGCCACCTGCCACTCCGTGTCCCGCAGCCGTCGACGATAGGCGGCTTCTTCATAACTACCGAGCAGCGACTTCACGCGTTCAAGCCGTTGGCGTTCTAGCTCTGTCTCCTGAATGTAAGCCAAGATGTCCGCCAACACATCATCCACTGAATCGACGTGTACAGGCCCTTTCCAACGCGTCATATAAGGCGGTTTCTTCGCATAATTGCCACCCAATTCACGTGAAAGACGGCTGTTGAAACCCATACCGAGCAGTGTCAGCGCCAGCGCGATCGCAAACACGAAGACACTCACAAAATTGCCTTTCACCCATTCAAAGACAAGACCAGCGCCCAAGGCGGCGAGAATAGCAGTGCGCATCCCTAACTCACGAAAATCCCCAGCAGTTTCTCGGGGCTGCCGAACCATCTCGTCACGCCACGCGCGCAACCGTTCAAAATCCCCGCGATAACCACTTTCTATCTCGCGCAATTGAACCGCTCGTTCCTCTATCGCCGCCCGGGCGTGCGACTCACTTGAATAATCCGCACCCACCGCCTCGCGAAAGACCTCGCGTTGTTCTGCCTCCCACGCGCGCGCTGCATCCCGCTGACGACTCGCTTCCATCTCTGTGGCCACCGCGCGGCTGTAGGCATCTGCAAGCCGATAAAGCGCATCATTCGGGGTCATTTCGGCAAGTCGTGCCACCGCATCCGCTGCTAGATTCGACGGTAATGACGCCCGCGCACGAGCCAATTGCGCCTTCGCATGTCGAACAGCCTCTTGACGCGCTATCCACTCGCGAATCGATTGCTCTAACGCTTGGACTCGCAACTGCCAAGCCTGCACATCCCCTTGCAGTTCTGCATCAGCAGCTTTTCTCTGCATTTGGTGAAGGCGATGCTCATGCGTCGTTTTTCGCGTGAGCAGATGCTGACGCTTGTCCGCCAACCCAGCCTGCTGCTCAAGCCACGTCGGAACCTGTACCCAAAACTCGTAGTTTCCTGCCGGTACAGGGCCAAGCGCAGCCATCTTCGCCTCATTTTCCAGCAGTTCCTGTACCGCGTCATAGGCTGAGACCACGCGCTCAAGATGGTCGCGTCGCTGTTCACTGGCCAAAAGCAAGTTCCGTACATCCACCAACTCACGCTCCACCTCGTCCCGGTGTCGCAGAGTCTGACGGTACCACCCAGCCCTATCGGGCGAAGTTTGCAATGCTTCAGCCACTTCCCGATGCGCCCGCAATACCTGATTCAACCGCGGCCGACTCGCACGCCGACTCGGATTGAAAATTTCACCGGCCGCCTTCTCGGTGGCCGCCTCCAATTCATAAGGGTTGATTAAAAGGGCGCGTAAACCAAACAACTGCGAAATCAGCGCATTCGGTTTCTCCGAAAAAGCAACCAAATCTGCCAATTGGAGTGTAAAAAACGTCTCGTACAACACTTGCTCAACCTGTGCGAATTCCGGAAACCACGCAGCAAGTTCTCCCTGGCCAGTACCTTTCTTCCCGTCCTCTCCAGTGAGTCGCGGTGCCGCCCGTCGCCCGAGACTCCTCTCCAATGTGACAAGTTTCCCGGACTCTTGGCGCAACTGCAACCGAACATGTGCCCCAGGCCGCACCGGCGTGGTTCCTTCCGCCAATCGCGCCACACCGAATAAGCCGCCACGAATCGCCGCTAGCATGCTACTCTTTCCCGCCTCGTTGCGACCATAAAGCACCTGAAGACCCTGACTGTGAAAGGTGACTGAAAAGTCCCGGTACGGACCTACATGGTCAATCCACAGGCCCTGCAGCCGCATGCATACCCCTCCATTCTACCAGTTCCAAATCGTCCTGTTGGGGGTGCATATGGCTTAACAGAATTTGGCGAACCCGCTGCATCACACCCTCCGAATCCTGTTTTAATGCCTCCGCGACGAGGGCACACTCGCTTTCCTTCCAGCCGCCGTCGGCAAGCAGCCCAAACACCGCCTTAGGCTCCAACTCTGCCTGCCGCAACAACTGAAGCAACTGTCCGACATAACTGTCAGACGTCTCCCACACGCCAAAGTCGACGTCTGGTTCCACCGCGCTGGTATAGCGGTGGAACCAGACTGCAAGTGACTCATCATCGGCCGCATGCTGAAAAATCGCCTTAGTTTCCGGCAAATTGAGGCTATTGTGCAAAGAACTGCGCCCCGACAAACAAAGATGGACAAGTCGCAACACAGTATCTCCTTTTAACTCCGCTGCGACAGCCCCCCACACGTCGTCAATGGTCGTCATGTCACTCACATCCACGTCGACACGCTGCCATTCCACCATCGAAAACGGCAAAAAAGTGTGTGTCAAATGCAAATGGTCATCCCATGTCAGCAGAATCGCCCCATGCGAACCCATCTCACCCATATCACGCCCCTGTGGTGCGCCAGGATAACCGACAAACGGCCGGCGCTCACGCAATACGTGATGGCGATGAATATGTCCAAGCGCCCATGCGTCAAAATCAGACTGACGCACCACCTCTTCCAGCGATGCAGCGGCGTAGGGCGCGTGTGCCCCATACGATCCGCCAATTTGCCCATGGTACATCGCTATCGCGATATCTGCCTCGGGCAACCGCTGAAACTCACCCACTTTCGATCCGTACAACTCCCGCGAACCGTAGCTGAACCCTGAAAACTGCACTTGATAACCCTGCAACGGCAACATGAGGTCGCACACGGATTCCCCATGCACCCGTCCGCCCAGAACGTGTACGCTGTCGGGCCACTGAAACAAAGCTGGCGCACCTGCCGGGTCGTGGTTACCGTGCGTGAGAACCACTGGAATGCCATGATTAGCCAGGCGCCGAAACTGGCGATACACATCATATTGAACACTCACAGGTGGGTCTGTCCCGTCGAACAAATCTCCCACAATCATCACGACATCCACCTGCGCGTCGATAGCGTAATCCACCAATCGCGCTAGAATCGTATCCACTGCTTGCCGCAATGTTTTTGCCACCTGTTCCGGCAACGCCTCGGCGGCGACCCGCAGCGGCGTCCCCATATGTAAATCCGCTGTATGGAGAATGCGCAACACGAATTCACCTACTCTCTCACAAACATACGTTCGCATGCTGCATGAGAAAGGATTCGACGTCCATCCCAAAATTCCTTGTGTGCGTATGCACAAGGCATCCGCGGAACTCATATATGGGTCTAGGAGTTCTTTGAGAGGAGCGTGCGTACATGGCGAGTACACCGATAGTGCAGCCCAAGCAGGTTTCTGCTGCACGAATACTCACTTCGTCTGGATTTGGCTTGCTGTTCGACTCGTTCGATGTCGGACTTTTGTCGTATGTGCTCGTGTCGCTTGCCAAGGAATGGCATCTTTCGACGACCGTCACAGGCTTCATTGGCAGCGTCAGTTCTATTGGTATGGCAGTCGGATCGGCATTTGCCGGTTCGCTCGCCGACAAATTCGGACGGCGCAGTATCTTCTTATTCACTTTACTCATTTACAGTATCGCGACAGGGCTCTCAGCCTTCGCAGCAGGAGTCGGTCTGTTTATTCTCCTGCGTTTCTTCGTGGGCTTAGGACTCGGGGGGGAATTGCCCGTGGCCACCACATATGTTCTGGAATCTTCACCAGACGATGTCCGCGGCCGACGCGTCGTATTCCTGGAAATGTTTTGGGCATTTGGATCTCTCATCGCGGCGCTCGTGTCCTTTTTTGTCATTCCCTCCGCAGGCTGGCGCGTCGTATTTCTCATCGGCGCCATTCCAGCACTCTACACGATTGTCCTGCGCTTCGCTCTGCCGGAGACACCAAGGTACACGCGCCTTGCCAAACGCCCCTCGATGGCGACTGCGCTCAAGCAAGTCTGGACAAACGGCATGGCCCGCCGGTCCGCCGTTACCTGGATTTTGTGGTTCCACAACATCCGGCTAGGGGTATTGTCAGTCAAAGTCGTTCTGGAAACGGCGTTTAAGGCACACCGGGCGTCAGCATCTGGATACTCGCCATTTCTTCGGCGACCAAACGAATAGAAGAAATTACATTCCCAGATGCATCTAGTCCCCAGACGGCAATATTGACGTCTTGCGTACCCACAATGCCAAACTGAAACTCGTATTGCGATGTGAACTGTACCTGATAGGTTCTTGTCGTATTTGTCAGGGGCGACAAATAGAACAATTCGTGTACATACGGGGATTTATTCCCTTCAGACAGGTAAAATCCAAGAATTTCTATCGACGCCTGGTCATTCAAATCATTATTCAAGATGGACACATAGATAGACTGTGCGTCTGTTCCCGTGCATAAAATCGGGCCGGTCGTACGGACAGCCCCGGGGCCTGGGTGTGGATTGGCCGTCAAAAACGGCACATATTCCACCACACCATCTGGGTCTATCACGGCATCACCATTCCCAACAGGCGCCGGCCCACTCGGACTTCCCCACCAGTTGTTTGTCGCATCCAAACGCAAATTGGGCACGGTCGCGTCGTAGGCACCAGCGTCTAAGTCCAGCCCAGCCACCGCATTTCCCTGGATGGCGTTGTCATGTGCCACGATATTGGTATTCGGTACACCACCGCTAAAAGCCGTCGTCACCCGAATGCCCGACGATATCCCGCCAGCAAGGACATTTCCAACAATCTCTGTGTCGTTTGTCGCGCCGCCGAAAAATATCGAAGAGCCCTGCGACGCTTGCATGATATTCCCGCTGACCAATACGTTTGTCGTGCTCGTCAAGGCAATAGAATTGTCGCGAAAAAACCGATTGTGCGCGATGGTCAGATTGTTATTGGGTGTACCCGGGGCCCCACCAATATTGATGGAAGCTTGGCTATGGCCGCCAGCAAAATAGTTCCCTTCGATGAAGGCATTTGCCATCCCAAGCGATGCATAAATGGCGTTTCCGAATCCACTGTTGTCAACCAACAAATTATTTCGAATCTGCACCATCTTCTCCCCATTCGAATGGACATACATGCCCGTTACGTTGTTTCTCACAATATTGTTGAGAATGGAGTAACCTGATACCGTCGTTGGCGCAAAAATACCCGCCCATTGCGTATTCATCTCAACGGTAAAACCATCAAAGACTACGTTGTCCGATTGAATTTGAACAGATCCCGTCGTATCACCGGATATGATAATGCTCTCCATGGCGTATTCACCACGACTCGTCGCATCAACCCCAGCTTGAGCACCCAGTAGTTGAACAGCCTTTGTAATCATCACGGTCTCGCGATAAACGCCTGGAGCCACTCGAATGGTATCGTACGTGTTCGCTGCTGCGATGGCCGCGGTTATCGTTGGCTGATCAGCAGGTACGTTAATGACGTTTGCCATTTGCCACACAACTCCTTATAAAATATTGACCGTGTTTCGAAGCGTAATTCCATTCAGAATAGTATCCCAGGTCTTGACGTCTTCAGAGTTCACACCCGTATAAACCAAACAAACGCCAGGTATTCCCCACTCCCCTTCTATCGGAGCCTCCAGCTCGACCCTCGGATTGATAATCAATATACGGATATCCCCTTTCACCAACTCACTCAGGACACGTTTCAGTTCCAGTACCTCGTCCCGGTCAGCGGCCCATCGAACAAATAGTACAGATTTGGAAGCGGCCAATTGTTCGAGAAAACGATTCACCCGATCATTCAGTTTTTCCTTATATTGAGGGTAGTGCTCAACCCAGTGTTTGGTCACCGGGAAATCATGGACAGAAATGATGTGATATCGGTTGTCCTTTATAAAAAATGTTTTAACAGGTTTGATTACACCATTTTCAACCAAATGAGCGACTCCGTCGATCCGTTCCATGTTATCCAATTCCATATAATCCTCAAATTTATTCTCTAATACCCGATTGATGTCAGAGAGAGACTGCGATACCACCCAATCAAACGGCATGGAGAATTTTCTTAAATTATGCCGCCTTAAATGTGCTGCCGGTGCACAAGCGCTACCTAGACTAACAATTAAATCATATGGCCTCTTTATCTCACGTAACTGCATAATAGATCCCCCTTTTCGACTTATGATATTTCGCAATATCATTCCAAAACCGGGTTATATGGCTAAATTCATTGAAAACAGTCGCCTGTCCATGTGAATTCCCCGCAAACCAGAAAGCCGTCACTTCCTTCTAGTGGACGCCAAAAAGGACGGCCTTGAAGCCGTCCATCGCGAATTTTAAGTGACTATGATTCATCGATTATTTCAGGTTGGGACTCCACGGTGCGTAACCAGATTCTCCCAAAAGACCTGGCTGCCTCTGCAAACCAACCTGGGTTGCATACTTATTGACCATTGCGATAACATCGAGGTGATGAAGTTGCCCCAACGACGCAGATGCTTCATTGCGAAGCTTCGGTTTTACCGGATACAACGTGATGGGTTGCACGGTTCCTTGTCGCACCGGAACCTCAAATGCGACGTTTTCGTTGTGTCCGTTGGCCACACAAATAGCAGTGACCACGCCTAACTCCTCGAAACGCGGATCTACCTTTACGGTAAGGGGAACAGACCAAACGCCGTTAGAGTCCGTCAACCCTGATTGAATAACTCGCCCTCCGCTGTCCACCACGATGACTCGGGCACCATGTAGCCCTCGATAGTCTACAGCAGAGACGACGCGAAACGTAACGGTTGCACTTACTGTTCGGGTTTGCGCGTACGCTTGCGGCAAATGCCAAACCGGGGCTGCGCTCAAAGAGATGAGGAGCGCGCAAAGGATCACATAAATTCTTTTCAATCATAGTCTCTCCTTTCGTCGAGACTATAATGAACCATGTGCCGCCCCGTCATACAGCCCAATTCACGATGCTATCCGCCATTTCAACAGTCTGTTTTTTCACCGTCATCACGAATGACATTCGGTCACATTTATAGACTCGTTCAGTGAGTGGACTCGTTCAATGAACAGACTCGTTCGATGAAGCCTCACGACTGAGATTTTAACTTTCTAAACAACAACCCAATTAAACGAGTCAATCGCGGACTATGAAATAGCTGACTGATGATGACACTTTGCCCTAGAGGCGCCATCGCGATTTCGTTGAACGCGACAAACCGATGGCTATCTTCATCCCACAGTCGGTAGCGAAGCGCGTGGAGACTGGAGGCCAAGGTAACAGCCGGGACGTTCCGGAACAACTCCGTACTTTCATGCATCTGCTGAAGATAGTAATTTGGCACCTTAGGGCCCAAATGATGAACGTGGTGATATCCGATATTCCCAGTCACCCATTGCAATATCTTCGGCAATTGATAGAATGAGCTGCCCTGCAGTGCGGCATGAACATAATCCCATTTATCCGACGTTTCAAAGTACGAGTGTTCAAACTGGTGTTGCACATAAAACAACCAGATTCCAACGATACCTGCCAGATAAAGAATCGGTCCCTCAACAAGAAGTACAGATTTCCATCCAAGGATGATACTGAGAGCCGTTAAGATAGCCATCCATGCGAAGTTCGTCACATGTGTATTGATACGTTCTTTCCTACCAGCACCTTTTCGGTTAAATCGATATTGATTAAGAAATAGATGGATAGGTCCAATACCAAACATCACGACAGGATTTCGATACACCCGATAGACCATTCTCTTCACGAACGACAGCTGTTGATACTCATTAACCGTCAACGTCCACATATCCCCGGTTCCGCGCCGCCCCAAGTTACCGCTGGTGGCATGGTGAACGGCGTGTTCATATTTCCACTGATGATAGGGGAAGCAAGTCATCATCCCTGTTATCATCCCAACTATCTCGTTAGCTCTTCGGCTTTTGAAAAACGAGTGGTGACAACAATCATGAAATATGATGAAAATCCGAACGAAAAATCCTGATGCCAAAATGGTGAGGGGCAAAGTCATCCAAATCGAAACAGACAAAGATAGATAAGCTGCCCACCATAGTCCGAGAAAGGGCACCAGCGTATTTAACAGTTGCCAAACGCTTTTCCTCGTGTCTGACTTCTGGAAAAGCGCGGCATTTTTCTTCCAATCTCCATGTCTTTCATTAATATCTATACTCATCTTCCTCTCTAATTTCGAACCAAAAAGGGAAATCATTTCTATACGGAATATAAAATACAGAATAGGGGTATGGGGGATATATTCGCTCATAAAGGGCGTAATCCGTGGGACATATGAGGTGACATCATTCGTTTCGAACACTGTTATTCAATTCGAATATTTTTTACCTGCTGCCTCATCTTGCTCTTACACATGGGGCAAAGCGGTTTATCGTCATGAACAAATTCATTCCTAGACCAACAGTTACATTCTGAGCACTGCCATACGACAATGTCGTCATAAACGTATTCAGAAGGTGGTTTTCTCCTATTGTTGAAATTCATCAACAACCCTCTTCCAGACTCGAAAAGCCCATGTAGAATCATCTACATGGGCTTAACCATATTTGGTTAACCTCGAACAACCACATTAGCGGCCTGTAAGCCTTTTGGGCCATCAGTAACGTCGAATTCAACGCGTTGTCCTTCGTCTAACGTACGAAAGCCGTTGCTTTGAATGGCGCTGAAGTGAACAAATACATCGTCTCCACCTTCAACTTCGATAAAACCGAATCCTTTTTCACCGTTAAACCACTTCACTGTTCCCTGCTTCAAAACAATCCCTCCATAAATACTACCTGATTTACCAAAAAAACCGTTTCCTCTGACCAAGGGCCAAAGAAAACGGCTCATGTATCAAAATCACGTATTCGGTATAAATCAAATCTTACCTCATTTTTCAAACCGCGTCAATACGTTACAGATATCATTTTCAAAAAATTTGAGACAAAAGGATAAGACCTCGCCGCTCCGTGCTTAAACCATTTCCGTCGGTTGCACTTTCACTCTTCGCATCAGTGTTAAAAAGGTATAACTAGCGATAGAAAGTAAGCTCGCCGATAAAAGGATGAGGCTCAATGGCACTGCCGAATACTCGCCTGCAATCCCCACTAACGGAGAGCTGACACAACCTAATAAAAACGGGATTACGCCGAGCAACGCAGACGCACTTCCCGCAATATGGCCTTGGGATTCCATCGCTAAGGTGAACGAAACTGGGCCGATGGTTCCCATTGCCGCGACATAGCAAACCAGTGGAATCACGAGTGCAAAGAGTGGTCCATGTGTCAAAACGACAACCAGCACGGTGATGGTTGCGACAAACGACAGCCCGAGCCCAAAGTGAAGAATTCGATGCTCGGGAATTCGTCCCGCTAATTTACGGACGATTTGCGAAGCCGTGATTAACACGATTCCATTCAATGCGAACAGCATCGCAAACACTTGTGGCGAAACACCGTAAATTTTTTGGTAGACAAACGGGGTACCGGCGACATACGCAAATACGCCGCCAAGCATAAAACCCTGTGCTAACACGTACCCCATATATACCCGATTTCCTAAGAGCGCTTTAAAGTTTCCAAACGTGTCACCAAAATTGCTGCGAATGCGCTTCTCGACGGGCAAGCTTTCTTGCAATCTCCAGATGGTCGTGATGGAAAGGATGCAGCCGAGCATGCCCAGCAAGTAAAACACGCCTTGCCATTTGGTGAACGAAATGACCGCACTTCCTGCAAGCGGAGCAAGCAGGGGAGCGACGCTGCTCATCACACTGATGAGCGAAAAAAACCTCGTGAGTTCCGTACCACTGTGCGTGTCACGAGCAATCGCACTGGAGATGGTTCCCGCCGACACCGCGAAGCCTTGTATAAAACGCAAGGCGATAAAAATCCCAATGTTTGGTGCAACAGCACAACCAAGCGAAGATAAACAGTAAATAATCATAGCAATAATAAGTGGTTTTCGTCTGCCATGGACATCGCTCAACGCACCCATGGTAATTTGTCCGAGTGCTAATCCTAATAGGCAAGCTGTCAAACTGATCTGAATCGTCGACGCCGTGGTCCCGAAAAACTTCACCATTTGTGGAAACGACGGAAGATACATGTCAAAGGTAAACGGCCCTAAACCAGAAAACATGGCCAACATAAACGCAAATCTAAGGTTATGGTTGTTTGATTTCATCTCGGACTCCTATTTGTATAAATGATGAAACAAGTTAACAGCCTATTCACTATAAACCATCCATTCATCCTGTTCCATCATATCATTGGGCCATGTTGTTCATGCGTCGAGCATTCACAACAAAATGACATCACGATTCCACAGGTAAAATAACCCTGGCGATTGTTCCATGTCCTTTTTATCTTGAACGCCGTGTGATTTTGTAAATAAAAATGGCCATGATCACGGTGCTATATATCCACCCAATTGTCATTTGTGAGCAACGAAATAATCCATACAGCGACGGCTGTTACATAAAATGTTGAAAGAGCCATCGTCGTATCGATCATCGAGAAAAATTTCGTTAACGTTAACGATCCCTCCCGAACTACGCTCGCTGGAATATGATACGCCTCAACAATAAAATACCCATTTTATTATTTGAGCGTTTTGCAGAATTCGATTTTTCACCGTTTCTCGCACATATATAGTGTACGAAATATCAATGGAACACTATATATAGTGTCAAATGCGTTGTGAACGTTAATTCTGCAAAACGCTCATTTATTATCCAATTTGTTATAAACGTAATTCATTTAGATATAGCCAAGTACAATGACCGAGTGCATCTAAAATTGCGTCTCACCGCGCGTTCGAATGACGTAGTAAAATATGACCCATACACTGAGAACTAACAAATAAACGGCAAACGAATAGAAAATATTGTACCCATGTTGATAATGAAAGATCCCTGTGCTGGAACTTAATTTCTCCGCTCCGACGCTTAACAACGCCCACGCCAAAATATAGACCAACGACAACCGTGGCGTGACCCGTAAAAGGTCATAAAGATAAAAAAACACATAACTATATGCTGCGTACATCCAATGGGATAAGAAATCCATCACCTGAAATTTCGAATTGTCGTTTAAATCATAAAAACTAACCGGAAGAACGCTTAAGGTGTGGTCAAAAAAGAAGCCGAAAAACACGCCACAAAGCAGGTACACCCCGGCGGTTTTCTTTGTGAATCGCTTGGGCAGGAACCAGACGACCAATGCCCCAACGACAAGAGAACTGATGATAGACCATTCGTTAGCATTAAATTGATAATCATAGTGCGTCTCTTTCAAGATGGCTTAGGTGCCCCTCTCTCCAAACGTGTAAACCAGCGAGTAATGAAAGCCAGGACGACAATGAACGTCAAATACATGAGAAGGCTATAAACAATGTTCCAACGACTGGTGAAAATGATGAGGCCAAACGCTCGGATGAGCCAATCGTCCGCCATCAGTGGCACCAACATAGCTGCACCGAGTATCCATCGCCAACGCGCGCGTAACGGTGAGTTGAGGAACCCGGCGGCCATCATGAGTAGAAACGGGATGATAATAAATCTGCAAACATCTAAAGCCAGTGACTTTTCCACATCCCGTGTCGTTGGAACCCACTGCAAATTCACGTCCAAGACAGTAAATACGGTAACCGACAGGACGCCAATGATGAAATATAAAAAACATATCTCTGTGAGGATTAGCCATTTGGGCACAAAAACAAATCCAATCATCACCAACCACGCAACCAACGCAAACACAGCAAGAGACATCGCCATCATCCTCCAAAGATGACTTCATACGCTGGTGTATAGGCTGTGCAAACGGGATCGAAACATTCGTAATGTCGCACGTGAAATGATTATCCTCAAAATTTACAATGGCCAATACGCGGATTGTCCAAATTTCACGAGCGGGCTGCGATATCCACCATCCATCGTAAAGGATAGATGAGATGGAACAGGCAACCCTCGAAAAGACTTATGAGCTATGCAATTCATTGCGCAGTTGTTGAGCCAGGCGCTCTTGCTTCCTGATCATCGCGCGTTTTAGCAAGACATACACCTGATCTCGAATGGGCTTTGGAAACTCGCTGAGCGTCGGCACTCGATAGTCGCTCATCACCACTCCCCCCTCGATAAGCCCTATGCACCACCGGCTTGACCACTTGCCAATCCGCTTTTCTCCGGATGTCATGCTCAAATGGAACATACAATTCCTGTGAAACAACAACAGCGGCATAGTGGTCTGTAACATGTCCAACCTCAACCGGTTAACAGCGGTGGCACTGTTTGTCCGAAATGGGAGTGAGGGTAGACGATGATTGCCTTATACGAACGCGTTTCAACAGACGAACAAGCGCAGAGCGGCTTCTCACTCGATGCCCAAAAGGAACGGCTCGAGGCCTATTGTAAATCGCAAGGATGGAGCGACTTTGAACATTTCACAGACGACGGGTACTCTGGAACGAACATGAACCGCCCCGCACTCCAGCGGCTGTTGCGATATATCGACCGTCGGCAGGTGGACACCGTGGTCGTTTACAAGCTTGACCGCTTAGGACGCAAACAAAAAGACGTACTGTACCTACTCGAAGACGTATTCGACAAGCACGGGGTCGCTTTCAAGAGCGTAACGGAGCCATTCGACACATCAACCCCGCTTGGTCGTGCCATGCTTGGAATTCTCGCGGTGTTCGGCCAGTTGGAGCGCGACACCATCATTGAACGTACAAAATCAGGTTTGCGACAACGTGCGCGGCGTGGCCTTTGGCCTAGTGCATCATTCCCCTTTGGCTACAAGATGAACGATGCAGGCGTGCTGGAGATTGTTCCGAGCGAAGCGGAAATCGTGCGTGAAGTGTTTCGGAGATTTATTCGTGGTGACTCGCGCAAGTCCATCGCAGAGTGGATGCAAAAACGCGTTCCGAATCAGTATGTTGACCACTACTACATCCTGAATATGATACGGCGGCGAACGTATCTCGGCCAAATTGTGATGCGCAAAGACATCTTTGAAGGCCAGCACGAAGCCATCATCGACGAGGAAACATTTACCGCTGCACAAAGGGAACTCCAGGCTCGGACGGGACAAAGACAGCGTAGAAGCGCAGGCGTGTACCTATTAAGTAAAATGATGACCTGTGGTGAATGTGGTGCTTGGGTGTATTATTTTAAGTCGAAACAAAAACTGGCGAACGGAACATCTGCACATTACCTACGCGTTCAATGTAAGAACAAGAAAGCGTCACCAGCGTTATGCAAAACACATAGTTTCCTCGCTCGTGATATCGAAGCACTGGTGGTGCGACAGGCCCGTGAGATCAAGGTCGAACCAATGGAAATGGCATTGGATCATGACTTTCACCATGATGCTATCTTGAATGAACTCGAATCCGCGCTTGAAAAGGTAAAAGGCCAACAGAACAACTTACTGGATGCCGTCGAAGCCGGGGCAATTCCCCTGTCGGTCGTCAAAGAGCGGCTTGAGCGCCTAAATCATGAACGCCAGGCCATCTTTGAACAGATGGGCGATATTCAACGGCAATGCGCCGCCCAAGTCGACACCACAGGATTCAGCCAGGTCGCGCAAAAAATAAACGACCTATGGGATGACATGACCGCCGACGAACAACGAGAGGCAATCCGGTTACTTATTAAGAATGTCCGCGTGTATGCGGACAAACATATAGAAATCGTGTGGAACGTATAATACCCCTAGCTGGATTCTCTGGTTTGTCATGAATTACACGTATTACGGCATGTTTTTGTGGCTTCCATCGGTGTTGTCGGAGAAGGGATATTCACTCGTGCACAGCCTTGGTTACTCGCTGATTATGACCTTGGCCCAGGTACCCGGCTATCTGACAGCCGCATGGCTCGTGGAAAAATGGGGGCGGAAACGCACACTTGTACCAGCGATGATTCTCGCCGCCATCTCGGCGCTCTTATTTGGCCTGGCGAATAGTACGGCCATGCTTATTGTGTGCGGATTGTTTCTTTCGTACTTTATGTTAGCCGCCTTTGCAGGCACGTACATTTTCACCGTTGAACAGTTCCCTACCGCCGCACGCGCGACCGGCATGGGCTGGGCTGCTGGATTCGGTCGTATCGGCAGTGCACTCGCGCCATTTATCACCGGTTGGCTACTCGGAATGCACTTGGGTTATGGTTGGATTTTCGGGCTGTTCTTTATCGTTCTCTTGATTGGGTTCGCCGTGGTCATCGGCCTCGGGTATGAGACAAAGGGAAAAGACATCCATTGACGAATGGGCCTACAGGCCACAAAGCGCCTGTTTAGGCCGCCCACCCGAAACCCTGTGCACAACATCACAGCAGCCAAATGGGAAAAACGACTACAAGGTCTACGCATAATCGGTGTAGACCTCGTAGCATCCAGACATATCTTTCTTCTCTCCCCTCATCTATTCATGAGGCCCTACGTACCGCAATCATTTTGAAGATGAATATCGAATCCCAAAACCGCTCAACAAGGCGGTCAGGAACAAAATTCCGGCGAGCACAACAAAAAAGCAACGAACACCATAAGAGGAGACCAAGGCGGTTTCCAATAGCGGCGCCAAACTGGCTCCAACGAACACAAAAAAGGCATAAACCGCTGTCGCGCTTCCCCTGGCTTCATTCCCAAAGTGCCCAACCAGCATGATAATCCCAGGTACCGCAGAAGAAAGACCAAAAACAACAATGACACTCGACAACGTGAGAAGGCCTATGGAGTGTGAGACGGCTTCCAGGATGAGTCCCAAGCAGCCAATCAACACGCCAGAAATCAATACCCGTTTTGCTCCGAAATACCGAATTGCATAACCTGCCACCAGTGACAATACAATCCCCGGAATGCCTAGAAGTTGAATCTCAATCAAGTCCCCCGTGCTACGTCCGAAACCGTTTGACAACAAAACGCCTAATCCGGAATACATCCCGATAAAGCACAACAGTATCGGTACGGCCACAATCCAGCTCACAACCAGACGAATGTTTCTAAAGAGCCGAATTGTGCGGAGACAGACAGAAGCAAATGATATTTGGGTGGATGGACGAGCCCCTTTTGGAAGCAGCAGAATGCCAATCGCAAGCAGTACATAAACGACCGCAAGCCACAGAAATGCTGCATGCCACCCAAAACTCCTATTCATCAAACTACCGTAAACTTGCCCCAGTACGCTGGCTACAAGAAAACCACAACTAACGACCGTCGTCGCAATAGAGCGGTATCTCGGTGCAAGTACGTCACCAATGTAGGCAATGGCCACAGCGGGAAAAGAGGCCGCAACCACACCTTCCAATACTCTAAATAGAATCAAAAGCGCAAGCGATGGGCTGAACCCGACCAGCACCGTTATGAACGTAAGCAAAAACAGTCCGATGTAGAGAATCTTTATTCTTCTAATCCGATCAGAAAGCATCCCCCAAAATACGTTTCCAATTGCATAGGCAAAACCATATGCACTACTGGTCCAATCTGCCACACTCGTCGTGACGTGAAATTGCGTCTGCCATACCGGAATGAGTGGGATTGGAAGATATACGAGCATGAGAATACATATTGAACTCAGTCCAAGAACAATCATGACCCTTGCAAAGTCGCTGCGTTCCGCATGATGCATCCTGAATCGCCACCTACCTCAACGTAAAATACATCCGTTGTACGCTGTAAAATCATACCTCCTGTTGTTCAGTGTCCGTTGCCATCCCTCCTTACCCAGGAGATCGCGTGTTTTACAGGCGACAAGTGTATTATGAGCTGACCGCGCCGGGGACAGATAGTCGATTCCTCGCAGATGATTACCTAATCCTCCAAAGTGGTGAACAATCGAAGATCATTAAGCGATATGGGGTAAGCAAGCACGTGAGCGAATCGGGAGATAAGTGCCAATATGGCGAAACATTTGCTTGTGGCATGGCGTTTGTGGATGATACAAACAGATATCGAATGATGGAAATCCCGGGAGGCAGAATACAATAAGGCCCGTAATGGGCCTTATTTCCGCTGAAGAGGTGCAATTCGGTGCATAAAGGCAGATTTGATGGCGTAACCGGATGCCGTACCTTGACGAACCCATGCCGTACCTATCGCCTTCACCGCCGACATGCATCACAAATGCTGTGGAATGGATTTCATTTTGCTGAACGGGAACAGCACAAAGTCCGCCTCGCCGACAATCGCCTGTCTGGATACGTATTTATGAATCCAGAACCTGCTGTCCTCGGATACGGAACGGTTGTCACCCATCATGAAATAATGACCTGCGGGGACGTGATACGTACCAAAGCCACTCAGGTTTGGCTGCGTAATTATCGGTTCGTTCAACTTTTTGCCGTTGATGTAGACGGCATCGTTGGTCACTTTGACCGTGTCTCCTGGGAGTCCAATTACCCGTTTGACATACAATTCTGCCGGGTCATCAGGAAAGTGGAAGACCACGACGTCACCGCGCTGTACCCCGTGAATTTCTGTCGCCAATTTGTTCACGAGAATATAGCACGGGTTGGGAATGGCAGGGTACATGGATTCAGAAGGGACATATGCCGCACTGACCACCCATTGGCGAATACAAAGTGCGATAGCCACACCAACTACGATTGGCAATAGCCATCCCGTTAACCAATTTTGCCGCTTTCGCTGGCCCATGCGACGGTTCACATCCTTTATCTTTACCTCACCAATCTACCATAAAGCCGTCCAACATTGGTGATTTTGTGTAAATTCTCACGCACTCCGTTGACGCAACATGTCATCCATGTACGTGAGCAACGCGTGTTCCATACCTTCCATCGTCGTCTGTTGATTGATAACCGTCCGCATCTCAGCCGAACCGGGCAGCCCCTTGATATACCACGCAGCATGTTTGCGCATCTCTCGGACGCCGATAACCTCACCTTTGTGCTCCACGAGCAGATGCATATGACGTAGGGTCACCTCAATACGCTCTTCAAGGCCTGGTCCCGGCAATTTTTCGCCCGTTTCCAAGAAGTGCACGATTTCACGGAAAATCCATGGGTTACCGAGCGCCGCGCGCCCGACCATCACCGCATCGCAGCCTGTCTCTTCGAGCATCCGTTTTGCATCTTCCGGACTCGCGACGTCACCATTGCCAATAACCGGAATTTTCACCGCTTCCTTGACGCGGCGGATAATATCCCAGTCCGCCTGTCCCGAATACATCTGTTTTGCCGTCCGGCCATGCACGGCAACTGCCTTAGCACCAGCCTCTTGGACGGCGAGGGCGACTTCGACAGCGTTAACGTGATCATCATCCCAGCCCTTACGGAACTTGACCGTCACCGGCTTGTCCACGTGGCTTGCGACCGCGCGGACGATTTCTGCGGCGTAGTCAGGATTCCTCGCTAATGCCGCACCAGAGCCATTTTTATAAATTTTTAAGACCGGGCAACCCATGTTAATATCAATCAAATCGGCGTTCGTCTCGCCAACCATTTCGGCTGCCTTTTCCATCGAATCTTTATCATAGCCCATCAATTGCAACGAGACAGGCTTTTCATCCGGCAAAATCGTCAACATCCGCTGGCTCTTCGCACTGCCGTGAACCAGCGCCTTATCGCTTACCATTTCCGCGCAAACCATTCCGGCCCCAAGTTCTTTGGCCAAAATTCGAAACGGCGGATTGCACACGCCAGCCATTGGCGCCAAAATGACCGGGTTATCGAGCATTACCCCGGCAATATTCACCTTCATTTATTGAAACGCTCCTTTGCATCCGAGTGCAGAGGCGTCGCGATGTTATGCGATTCGCGACGCCAGCCATCCCTCGGTCAGTTTCCGCAAATACACGAAGTGACTATTAACGTCAGTTGTGCGATTCTGTCGTAACGTTCTTAGGACAATCACATTAATTATACGCGCCTGTGTAGCGCGTATCAACCGACCTCCAACCTCAGATTGTTACAGCGATTGGTGACATCCTTCAGCGTCAACTCAGCGTCAACGCCGCCAGGTAGATCCGGCCATACCTGCCGTCAAGAAGAGATCGATTAGCCACCAAATGCCGACAATCATCAGTAGCAGGTGCCCGACGACAATGCTCATAGTCAACATCCCAAAAACTGTGAACGCAAGCATGGCCACACCGCTGCCAACCCGCCCGCAATACATTCTGTGGATACCTAAGTAGCCAAGAAAGAACCAAAGGACATACGCCAATGCAACCGATTTTTGCATTCGTTCGCCCCCCGCCTAAGCGCGCGTTGATACAAGTTATGCCAGCACGGCTTGTCAACTTGCGCACGCGGACAACTGCCGGTTGCACAGCAGCGTACGACCACATTCAATGGGGTAACCGCTGAATCACCCATCATGCGAAACAGGGTTACAAACCAGGCATACGGCCGGCCAGTAACCCTGTTTCAGCGCCCCTGTCGCATGCTTAAGCGCGTATCAACATCATTTAGCAACAGGTAATTGGTATTTGTTTGCAGACCAAGTGTTTGGTTTAATGGGCGTCTCTCGTAAACCGGTATCGCCATCGGTCGTATCAGACTCAGATGTGCCAGGGAATCGCCGATTCGACCAGGACAAAAGGCGCACAGTCTCGCGGTACATATAATTTTTGCGTGGCGCGCCGAGAACGACGCTAATGCGGACGTGACCATGTTGCTTGACCGCTGTCGCCAAGCAATACATCGCCTTCGAAGTGTAGCCGGTCTTGCCGCCGATGTACTCCCCAATCGACGTGGCCTGGCTGTAGAGCAATCGGTTCGTGTTGCGCACAGATTTGCCGTCAACCATGTGATTTGTCGTCTGCATCGCCTCGACAATCCGTGGATATTTAATCGCTTCCGCCAAAATCAACGCCACGTCTTTCGCGGACGTTTCATGGGCATCTGCATGCAAGCCGTTGGGCGTGACGAAACGCGTGTGCGTGCATCCCAAGAGCCGCGCCTGAACATTCATCATGCGTGCAAACCCTTCTTGCGATCCGCCCACGGTCTCAGCAATCCCATACGCCACGTCGTTGGCGCTTTTCATCAACAGCGCCTTGAGCGCATCGTCGGCCGGAATTTCCGTGCCGGGCTTCACCCCTAAACGGACCTTTGGCTGATGCGCAGCTTCCGTGCCGATATAGATAGGATCATTTGGCTGCAGATGCTGGACGAGCAAAATCGCCGTCATCAGCTTCGTCGTGCTCGCCGGATACATTGGCTCATCCGCGCGTTTATCGTAGAGCACTTGCTTTGTCGTTGCGTCATAGACAATCGCGGCCTTCGCATTCACGTAGGGGCCAGTTGACGAAGGCGTCTGTGCGGCAACGACGTTCGCTCGCCCGAACCAAAGCCCCAACACCCCGACAAAGGCCGTGCACAAAAGGAGTGTCCGTTGGACCCACCATAGGGATGGCATGTGTCGTCGCATGCAAACGCCCACCTCTCTCTCATTCTCAGTGATTAAGGTGGGCGTTTCGGCAGTTTTTATGCTTCAACCTCGCGAACCAGAATTCGCAGGGCCACGTTTTCGTCCAACGAGATGACTTCGCCTCGCACTTCGACAGGAATACCCGCTTGAAATCGATTCTGCTCGACAACCCGCAAACGCTCGCCGGGTACAAACCCTGTCTTATCGAGATAGCGCAGCAAATCGAGGTCTTCCTCTGCCAGTTCCACAATACGAATCACTTCCACGGTCGTACCCGCTTGAACCTCCGACAACGGAACCCCTGTCGGCTGGATATAACCCGTGCCAGGAATGACATTACCATGTGGACACGTCGTCGGATTTCCCAACAATTCCGCAAGTCGTTCTTCGACCAGCGGAGATAGACTATTTTCTAATCTCCCCGCCTCGACGTGGGCATCCGCCCAATCCAGGCCCAACTGATCTGTCAACCACCGCTCCAACAGTCGGTGTCGGCGAACAATCTCCTCTGCTCGAGCCAACCCAGATTCCGTCAAAACGACTTCCTTGCCGTCCCCAGTCGTCACGTAACCCGCCGCATTCATGCGCTGTAGCGTCTGCGACACCGTGGGGCGCGACACATTTAGATAATCCGCCACTTTTGACGCAAGGACGGTTTCACCTTCCGCATTCAATACATAAATTGCTTCGAGATAGGCGTCCATCGCATGTGATCGAGGCACCTCAATCCCCCTTCCCGGCCACATTGTGCCGTACCTTAAAATCTGCCCAAGTCTGCCCGTTCATATAGAATCGACCGGTGTCTCCGTCACGAAGCGGACCCACCCCGGCTGGGGTTCCAGTAAATAAAATATCGCCTTGTGTCAGGCCAAAATGATGGTGCACGTGCTGAATCAGTGTGTCAAAGTCGAACACCATGTCGGTTGGATGTCCTGTCTGCACGATTGCACCATTCAGCTCAAATTGGAAGGTGGCGTCCCTGACCTGCAAAAAGTCGTCAAATTGATAAAAGTCGCTGACGACAGCCGACCCGACAAACCCTTTGGCCAATTCCCATGGGTGGCCTTTCGCCTTCAACTTGTCCTGGGCATCCCGGTCCGTCAAATCCAACCCAAGCGCGACTGCCCCGACCACATCGCGCGCAGTTGAAGTCGCTGTCACAGGTTGTGCGATATACAAGACAATCTCCAATTCATAATGAATGGACGTCCGATCCGCCGGCAATGTCACAACTCCTGTTGCGGCCGACAGCGAATGTGTCGGCTTTGCAAAAATCATCGGTTCAGTCGGCACAGCGTTGTTCAGTTCATTCGCGTGTTCGCGATAGTTGCGACCCACACAAAAAATATTGCGAATACCAGGAAACACGTCGTCCGCAGAACGCCAATCGTTGAAGTCTCCCAAGGCAATTCTCCTCACTGGTTTTGGGGATAGTGTAACACACTCATCACCGAGCAGCGTCACCATGGTAGAAATCATTCCAAAACAAAAAAAACACGAAAACGAGCCGAGCAAATCGCTCGACTCGCTAAGCGTATCGTGCCGACGACGAGGGTTCCCCAGTCTGCCGCACGCCCTGATGGTTGACCACAACATCAACCGCAAAAGATAGATCAGTGGGCCTTCACGCTGCAATATTCGTCAAACAAGGCGGTAAGCTTGGCCGCCACGGCTTCAGCTGTCGAACCTTCGATGTCACTCCGGTGCAGAACACCAACCAATTCTCCATCCTTGAACAGAAACATCGATGGAGACGATGGTGGCATGTTCGTGAAAAATGAACGGGCGCGTTCTGTCGCCTCTTTATCCTGGCCCGCGAAGACCGTCACGAGCCTATCCGGCAGCTTACTGTTCTCCAGCGCAAGCGCAACACCCGGACGAGCGATACCCCCTGCACAGCCGCACACAGAGTTGACGACGAACAGTGTCGTACCCTCTTTTTGTGCCATGACTTCGTCTACTTCTTCAGCACTGCGGAGTTCGCGAAAACCGATTTGCGTCAACTCATCTCGCATCGGTTGAATCATCATCTGATAGAAATCCAGTTCCAAACTCATGAGCCAAACCTCCTTGTCGGATCATTCTCCTCCATTATACCCTCGTTCACAAGCAAATGACAGTTTGGCGAACGTCACGTGAAAATTGTTCAAGAGATAGGCGTTTTGATTTGCAAGCGGCCCGCGAGGTCGGTATAACAGGAGAGGATAGCTTTACAGGAATCGACAAGTTGCGTCAAGTTTACTGGATTGGAGTTCGTTACCTTTGTTCAACGACACATTTTTACGCGCCTGCCGACGAGAAAAAACGGCCACAGTCCCTGTCTGGTTCATGCGCCAGGCTGGGCGTTACGACGCCGATTACCGGGCGATTCGCGAACGTTACAGTTTAGTGGAAATTTGTGAGCATCCGGAAATCTGCGTGGAGGTCACCAAGATGCCCGTTGAAAAATTGGGCGTCGATGCTGCCATTTTATTTTCCGACATCATGATTCCAGTCGGTGCCATGGGCCTACCTTTTGAAATCCGCGAACATGTCGGGCCAATTATTGCAACGCCCATTCGACATGTTCGCGACGTGGAGCGGCTAGAAGTATTTGACGCGAAGGAAAAACTTCCACACGTCCTACAGACAATCGAGCAACTCGCCAGCGAATTAACTGTGCCGCTTATCGGCTTTGTCGGCGGCCCGTTTACGCTCGCCAGTTACATGATTGAAGGGGGGCCTTCGCGCGATTACCTCAAGACCAAACAGATGATGGTCGCCCGTCCGGAATTATGGAAAAAACTGATGGACAAGCTGGCAGATATGGCCATCCGCTATGCTGGAGAGCAAGTCCGGGCAGGCGCAAAAGCGCTGCAAGTGTTCGATTCCTGGGTAGGCAGCCTGGCGCCAAGTGATTTTGTCCAGTATGTAAAGCCGACGATGCAACGCATCTTCGCAGGGTTACGACCACTCGGTGTGCCCTTAATTTACTTCGGTGTCAACACTGGAGAATTACTCGGGGAATTCGCGACGACAGGTGCCAATGTGATTGGGGTCGACTGGCGTGTCCCCCTCGCGAACGCGCGCCAACGTGTCGGGTCAGCTGTGGCTCTGCAAGGCAATTTTGACCCTGCCATGCTGTTCGCACCTGCTACCGAAATCAAGCGACGCGCAATCGACATTTTGCGGGAAGGCACGAAGGACCCTGGTTTTATCTTCAACTTGGGGCACGGTGTCAAACCGACCACGGACATCGCGGCGTTAAAATACCTGGTCGACGTCGTTCACGAATTTGACGTCAATCACGGCGTGTAACCCATTCATGCCCTGACATGCAACTAGCCAGGGCGCCTAGATTTAGAGACGGTTATTGACCGAATGCACATCTACTGACCATGGACTGACGAGGAGGGCTAGCCGATGACGACGCCACTGGGCGTACTTGTCATGGCGTACGGTACGCCGCACAATTTGGAAGAAGTGCTTCCTTACTACACACACATTCGACACGGTCGCGCACCATCAGACGAACAACTAGCAGATTTAATTAGACGCTACGAAGCCATTGGTGGCGTTTCCCCACTGACTGAGATTACACAGGCGCAAGTGCGGGGCCTTGAACAACTTCTCCGCACAGACGGTGGGCGAGATGTATCGCTCTACCAAGGGATGAAACATATCGCGCCACTTATCGAAGACGCCGTCAAACAAATGTATCAAGACGGCATCAGAGAAGCCGTCGGCATCGTGCTGGCCCCCCACTATTCGCACATGAGTGTCGGGGCCTACGAAAAAACAGCACTCGAGACGGCGAAGAAACTTGGTGGTCCGACATTCCGCTTTGTCCACCACTGGCACATGGAACCCACATTTCTCGACGTATTGAGCGCTCGCGTGAGTGAAGCACTCCAGTTGTGCGCCAATCCCAAAGACGCTGTAGTCGTATTTTCTGCCCACAGCCTGCCAGAGCGAATTCTCCAGACGGACGACCCATATGTTCGCCAACTTCACGAGTCTGGCGAAGAGGTCGCTCGCCGCTTGCAGTTGAAGCATTATCAATTCGCCTGGCAAAGTGCGGGGCAAACCGGTGAACCTTGGCTCGGTCCAGATATTCTCGACGTCCTGCGAAACCTCAAGGAACAAGGTGTAAAAGAAGTCGTCTCGTGCTCACAAGGGTTTGTGGCCGACCATCTCGAGGTTTTGTACGACATCGATATTGAAGCGCAGCAGGTGGCAAAAGAACTCGGGATTCATCTCGTGCGCACGCGCCAGATGAACGATGATCCAGAATTTTTGCAAGCACTTCGGAATGCAGTTAGAAAGTGCGAACAGCAAGGAGACGTGGAGTAAATGACCCATCGCGTCGCCGTCATCGGCGCTGGTATTACAGGACTCACTGCAGCCCGCCGCCTATGTCAAGATGCAAGATTGCAGGAACAAAACGTGGAAATCACCGTGTACGAGGCAAGTGACCGCATTGGCGGCAAGGTGATAACTTATCGGGATGAAAGACTCACCCTCGAAGGGGGTCCTGATTCCATTTTGGCGAGGAAGCCTGCAGGCATCAAGTTGTTACGCGAACTGGGACTGGCTTCTGAGGTGGTCGAACAAAACCCAGCGTCCACGCACACCTATATCGTGAAAGACGGTAAACTCCGGTCTATGCCGCAGGGCACGCATATGGCCATTCCACGGGATATTTCTACGTTCATGCAATCCGATGTACTCTCTGCCCAGGGCAAACTCCGCACGCTGTTCGACCTGTTACTCCCCCGCACAGATCTGTCAAAAGACGTTTCCTTGGGCCAATTCTTGCGTACTCGACTTGGCGACGAATGGGTAGACGGACTGGCCGAACCACTGCTTGCAGGCATTTACGCAGGAAATATTGACGAGCTCAGCCTACACGCGACATGGCCACAGTTTGGTCAGCTTGCAGACGAGTACAGAAGTCTCATTATCGGAGCGCGCAGCATGCGCCCAAAAGCCGCAACTGCACCCGCAACGCAAAACGGCCGTAGTGCATTCATCACAGTCAAGGGTGGATTAGAAACCGTGATCGAGCGATTGGCAGACGAGCTCGAGCCTAACGTGACCATCAAAAAATCCCACCACATTACAAAACTCGAACAAACAGCAGAAGGTTACCAACTGACAGTCGAGACGAAAGGTGATGTCACCACCGCAACATTTGACGCGGTCCTCGTCTGCACACCCGTCAAGGCAATGAAACAATTGCTCGATGTACATTTGCCGGCGAGATCGAAACAATTTGACGTACCCTACGTGTCAACCGCTACGGTCATTCTCGGCTACCCCGCCGACAGTGTCGATGTCGATTTAAGTCATGCGTCTGGGTTTCTCGTCCCGCGAACGGAAAACCGCGCCATCACGGCGAGCACATGGGTATCGAGCAAGTGGCCTCATACGACCGATGAACGCTTTGTCATTCTGCGTTGTTATGTGGGGCGCGCCGGTCAACAAACGTATTTGTCGCTCGACGACGCAGAGATGGCTCGACTCGTCCAAAGCGAAGTGCGGGAATTAGTAGGGCTTTCGGCATCGCCTGTTTTCCACAAGGTGACACGCTGGAATGACGCAATGCCAAACTACCCAGTTGGCCACCTGCGTCAATGGGCGAACTTAGAAGCCGATATCCGTGCGAGCTTACCGGGCGTTTGGGTAGCCGGTGGTGGCTATCGAGGGTTGGGTCTGCCAGACTGTATTGTTCATGGCGAAGAAGTTGCAAAAGCGGCTCTTTCCTATCTCACACAACAAGTTCGCAGCCGCTAAATCCATTCGTCAGTTCGAGCGCAACGCCCACGTTATCCCCCCGTCCACCGTGGCGAGAGGGTATCCACACCCACGACGTGCCTGCGTCGTGGGTGACCAGCAATCGACTGTCGCGAATGGTAAACCCCGAGTCGGCATCCAGCCAGGCGACAGGCGTGCTCCAGTAATCAGACACGGCGAAATCGATGGTATCCTCAGGTTCAGCGAACACGGACGTCTTCCCCACCTCTGTCCAAAACACTGCGGTGTGCACCACGACGTGTCCCGATTGAAACCCAACGTAGCGCGCAACAAATGTCCCGCCTGCCGTCACGCCGAACAGCTGGCGCATAAACTTGTACACATCTGAAGTGAGCCAATGAAGGCGGGCCCAAAGCTGTGTCTTCGATTCACGCGCGAGTATTGTCTCAAGTAAAGGGCCACACGCGAACGTGTGACCCTTCCCCCCGCATGACGGCAATCGCGCTTATCATGCTAGTGCTCGGTTGTGCCTCAGTACGCGCCGGTTGCACCGCCCGCGTAGCCGCCGTAAGGAACCAGCAGGATAAACAGGACAAAGATAATCAAGAAGACAACTGCCCATTGTGTGTACCCGCCAAATACTCCGTACATAAAAGCACCTCCTTGCGCGAAGATACTTTATGTTACGCAACCCTATCGGCAGACGAATGGACGCATGCCGCAGGGATTGTCAATTCTCGGTATGGAGCGCTACAATAAGTTGGATTTGACGAGGAAGGGCCGGATAAACTTGTTGCACGCACATCACCCCACCATCTATATCATACTTGCTGTCTCGGGCCTTCTGTCAGGATTCATCGATTCGACCGTCGGCGGAGGTGGCCTCATCTCTCTACCTGCGCTACTATTTGTCGGATTTCCACCAGCGGCGGCGCTCGGCACCAACAAACTAGCAGGCACCATGGGGTCTTTGACCAGCACCTTATCCTATCTCCGATCAGGCAAAGTGACGTACCGCATCGTCCTCGTGGCTTTTCCACTCGCCGTTCTCGGCGGCGCCACTGGCGCGGTGGTGGTTCACCATCTGCCCTCATCCTTCTTACGCCCGCTTGTACTGATACTTCTTATCTTGGTCGCAGGTTATACATTCTGGAACAAGCGATTAGGCTTAACGGAAAACCGAACTTCCTTGACGCGGTCTGTCTTTTTGTTCGCCTGTTTGGCCGCGCTCGTCGTCGGATTTTACGACGGTTTCTTCGGTCCAGGCACTGGCTCCTTCTTTATGATGATTTTCGTGTTACTTGGATTTAACTTTGTCAACGCCAGTGGCAACGCTCGCACCCTGAACTTCGGGACGAATCTCGGCGCACTAGGCGCCTTTGTGACAGTCCACGCAGTCGATTACCTGGCTGGCATCATACTCGGTGCCGGTATGGTCATCGGTGCCATTATCGGTTCGCAATTCGCGATTCGACGCGGCGCAAAATACGTGCGTCCACTGTTCATTGGCGTGACCTGTTTCGTCATTCTACAGCAGTTGTATACGTTGATTTCGCCGTGATCCGTGATCAAAGTAGGTGTAAGAAAATGCTAGAAACCTCGCGACTGTTCTTCCGACCGTATCAGATGAAAGACTTTCAATTTTATTTAAGCCTGTGGCAAGACCCTGAAATCATTCGCTTTATCGGCTCTGGCAAAGTGCGCTCCAAAACCGCCTTAAAGCTGAACTATCCATATTGGCTATCCAAATCTGAACTAGGTAAAGGCGTGCTCGTCACCGTCTTCAAAGCCACACAACAGCCAGTCGGGCATGCCGGATTAGTTCCTCAAGAAATTGATGGGAAGTTACAAATGGAGCTAGGGTATTGGGTATCCAGGCGTTACTGGGGCTTAGGCATCGGGACCGAAGCCGCTCGCTTCTTTCGTGACCTGGCGTTTCGCGAACTCGGGCTCAACCGACTGGTCAGCTTGATTCAACCGGAAAACACCCGTTCGATTCATGTGGCGCAAAAAATAGGCATGCAATTCGCAGACAAGACCACCTTTCGCGGCACCCCCGTAAACCTCTACGCGATAGACAAAACGGATTACGAAACATTGCACAAGTACTAGACCTGTCCCGCACAACATACCATGGTGCGGGAGGTGGCATCGTGAACGATACCCTGTTCGTCTTTTTGCTGATTCTAGCCGCGTCCTTCGCCTTCAGTTCGCTGCTCACCCGCATTCCCCTACTGCGTATCCCGTCCACAGTAGGCTACTTGCTGTTTGGCATCATACTGCAATCAAACCACGTCCATATGTCGCATGACGAAGTGACATGGCTGAACCACCTCGCAGACTTTGGATTGCTGTTCCTGATGTACATCTCCGGAATGGAAATTGATATGCGGCAACTCCGTCCATCGGGAAAAAAATCGCCGGCCCTCGTCACTGGACTCTCCATCTTTTGTCTTACGTTGCTACTCAGCTTCGGCATTTCGTGGTTGCTCTGCCGCTTCACGCCTGGACCGACCAATCCCTATATGCTGACACTTTTGTTCTCCACCACGTCACTTGGCGTCATTTTACCCATACTTGAAGAGACGGGCACGATTCGCTCCAGATTTGGCCAGACCCTTCTCGTGAGTGCACTCCTCGCCGACTTTCTGACAATGTTTTTGCTCTCCATGTTTATCACAGTACAGACGTCAAACGGGTTCGGCCGCGTCCTGCTCACCTGCGCCATCGTGCCGTTCAGTCTGGTAGTCTACTGGCTGTTGCGAATCATGCAACGATTGCCGTGGCTGCGCCGGCAAGCCGGTGACGTGCAGGTTCGCATACGAGCGAGCATTGCATTGCTGTCCGTAACCGCAGCACTAGCTGATTTCACTGGCGCCGAACCGATTTTGGGCAGCTTTCTTGTCGGCATGTTGGTATCAGCCTTACCATTTGCCTTTAAGGAAAAACTTCGCGACTATAGCCACGGCATCGGATACGGCTTTTTCATTCCGCTATTCTTCATCTCCGTCGGCCTTGATTTCGATTTTCGCTCTATTACCGCCGGCCCAACGCTTGTTTGGATCCCGATTTTTATCTGCGTCGCCTTCGCTGTAAAGCTCATTCCTTCACTGCAACTCGTCAGACAATTTGGCTGGCGCCAAGCGCTCTCCGGCGGCTGCCTGCTATCTGCGCGGCTGAGTCTGATTGCGGCCGCCGCCCAGATTGGTGTACAAATTGGCGCGCTTTCGTCATCACTTGCGGACTGCGTCATCCTCGTGGCGGTCATCACGAGTCTCGTCTCTCCCATCACCTTCGTCACGCTGACGACGAAGGCCAAAAACTCTGTACAAGCGTAAATCGAGAACGTGATTTCAAGGTGATTTCAATGCTCGCGTGGCATGATACCTATTGTGCAAGACCCCTTACTCCGATATGGCGCAATGCTTCGTGGCATTGCGTTCTTTTTTTCGTCAAATCATGGTCGAATCAAGAGGATTTCAGTAGATGAACGTCGAAAACGAAATGTGGTTCTTCTCGGCAATTTTGTCACCTATCTTTACGCTCGACATTCACATTCGACCTCATGATTAGGCGGTGGCAACGCGTGAGCTCTGAATTTACATCGGTCAACCGAGATCCGTTGACCAATCTGCTCTCCCGCAGTCAGTTCTTACGAGCTATGGGCACTCCAATGCCCCACATATCGTCGTCGTCGATTGTGTTTATTAACCTTGATCGATTTCGACAGGTGAACGAAAACTTTACATATGGTGTGGGTGATCAGATTCTTCGGGAAATCGCACGGAGAATCGTGCAACATTGCCCCAGTGAATCGATGATTGGGCGTTTCGGCGGAGATGAATTCGTCGTGGCCTGTTTCAACTTGCCGAGTGAAGGAACGTTTGCACTTGCAGAGCGATTGCTTCACGCCATTGCGCAACCCCATCGCCTGGGGCATCACGACATCGTCGTTACGGCCAGCATTGGCGTTGCTGCGAATGCGTCAAGCAGTGAACTGGAGCCCACGCTCGTGATGGCCGAATCCGCCGCGAAGCGTGCGAAAGACGCAGGGAGAAATCAGGTATTTGTTCACTCGACGACAGAGACGGATCTTCCATTGCCCCCGCTCATCGTCGAAACAATGTTGCGCAATGCACTGAATAATCACGATTTGGAGATCTATTACCAACCAAAAATACAAGCAAAATCCATGCAGGTCATTGGCGCGGAAGCGCTTTGCCGCTGGCGGCACCCGGAGTACGGGGAGATTCCACCGCATCACTTTATTCCAGTGGCTGAAGCCAGTGATTTGATATTGCCTATCGATGCGTATGTACTGCGATCCGTCTGTGAACAAGGTGCACGGTGGCTTGCGGATGGCTACCGCGTACGCATGAGCGTCAATGTCTCTAGTAGACAGTTTATGCAGCCGGATTTTCCAGATCTCGTGCGGAATATTCTACGCGAAACCAAGATGGATCCCACCTTGCTCGAACTGGAAATCACCGAACGAACCGCGATGCAGGATGTCGACAACGCAGTTCATGTACTAACTGAACTGCGAAACCTAGGCGTTCGTATCGCCATTGATGACTTTGGCATTGGCTACTCGTCGCTGAGTTACTTAATGCGTTTTCCTGTCCAAACGATTAAAATTGATAGGTCGTTCACGGCTGGCATTCAAAGTGCTGTCAACCAAAACCCAATCATCGGCGCGATTATCTCGTTGGCAAAGTCGCTCAATTTAAACGTGGTCGCCGAAGGGGTCGAGACTGTCCAACAGTTCGACTTCCTCCGCGACAATAAGTGCGATGAAATCCAAGGTTATCTATTTGGAAAACCTGTTCCGCCGACGTCATTCCGCCTGACGTCGTTCGAAGCGTCCCCACAACCGCGCGGCGCCTATGCTTTGTGGCGAGATCACGATGCACTGTCACTACAGTTGGCTGAACACGAGTGGCTGGAACGTGTGGGAATGGCCGTCCAGAAGCGGCCGCGCCTTGGAGAATTGGTGACCACTCTGCCAGATTGCATCATGGAGCGCATCCCATGCGACCGGTTTAGCATCGAGCTCATGGGTGAAGACGGTCAATACTGCGCTATCCACGAAGCTTCAATGCGCGACGACATACCTGCGCGCGTCGTTGGGACACTCATCCCGACAGCCAAAAGCGGTCTCTCATTTATTCAGAAGACAAAATCGTCTTCACTCTGTGGAGATTTGCTGCGTGAACCCGAATTTCCCGAGGATTACGAACTAGGTGCACAGGGGGTGCGCAGTATTGTGCGCGTCCCGCTCATACGGGGACAAGAGGTTTACGGGATGTTTACGCTGCAATCCAGCCACCCCAATTTGTATACGGATGATGACCGGAGATTGCTCATGCGTTTATCCATGCGTTTAGGCGACACCATTTACGCCGCGTATCTGGACGAACTTCGCCAACGACACAGTTACTTGGACCAAACGACGAAATTCTACACACGCAGTTTCTTCAGTGCACTCCGGGTCGCTGAAGGACCCATTACCATACTGGAACAAGTCTGCCAACATCCGTACGCGAACCATTTCGACGATATTTCGCTCATTTATGTTTCTATCGTGAACACAGAGCACTTAGACATCGATCAATGGGAGCAAGCGATGGCCGTGATTGCAGAAGTCACTCGTTTAAACCTCCGTGAAAACGCGTTGCCTTTCCGTATTGAAAGCGATGCGTTTGTCATCATCATGTTTGGTGAGGGGCCATTACAGGTTACGCATTTTGTACGGCAACTAATAGAGCAACTCAGCCTGATGCAAATGCGGGCCAAATTATTGGGAGACCCGAGCCAGGCATTTGACGTACGGCTAGGCGAGGCCCAGGGGCATTGGAGTGCCTTGTCCGAACTCTATTCGAGTGCCCTCAGACAAGCTCAGGAACTTCCCCCACTCGGCCAGCGTGGAGACCTCGTACGTTAGTCATCGGTGGTGAAGAACCTTAAACTGATTGACCGCGCCACACTCGGGGCACTGTAGTTGAACAGAGCATTCTACATACCCTCCCTTCTGATCACTCACCGCAATGGTGGCATCCACTTCGTTTCCGTGGACAAGGATGACGTTGCCGAACACGTCGCCTGTCCATGGAATGATGGTATCGCATGCAAAACACGTATGTGTCGCGTGAATTTCGTGGTTAATCATCGTCAATTCGCCTCCTGCCTACGCGTAGCATGAGCGCTGTACGTGCATTCCATACCATCAGAAAATCCGGGTCCTACGAGTGACCACACCCACAAGACCCGGATTGACATCCAACGATATACCGTTTATTTTCCGCCGCGAGCCGCAATTCGCAGGAAGCGATTCTTCTCTCGTTCTTCAAACATAGTCGAATCACCGCCATGACCGGGATACAACTGCAGTGCATCATCCCAGGCGAGAATCCGTCGCAGCGAATCCTCCATCGCCTGCGGGTCGGACTCCTCCAAATCTGTCCGCCCCACCGTTCCTTTAAACAGCGTGTCCCCGGTAATCGCCAATGTGTCAGAAACAAAACATACACAGCCTGGAGAATGTCCAGGCGTGTGCCAAACCGTAAACTTCAACGAGCCCAACTGCAACTCGTCACCATCGCGAAGCAACCCGTCTGGTGCCCGCAGCGGCGGCACTTCCTTGCCAATCCAACGCAGAGTGTTGGCCGGCGTCCGCTCCCAGATCTCCACGTCGTCGACATGGACAAACGAAGGGCACTGATACCGCTCACGCACCAAATCGACGCCTACGACGTGATCGAAATGGGCGTGTGTATTCCAGTTGGCCACCACGCGCAAGCCGTGTTCCTCAACATAGGCAAAGACTTCATCTAAGTACGTATCCCCTGGGTCGACAATCACCGCCAGGCTTCCTCGTACCAATGATTCGGAAATGACATAACAGTTCGATCTCAGTGGACCCATCACAAAACGGCGAATTTCCATTCAGAGATGCCTCCTCATATGCCCGCCAACGCACGAAATGAGTTAAAATTGCTTGGCGCTGTCGAGCAAAATGGTGACTGGACCGTCGTTGACCAGATGGACGTCCATCATTGCGCGAAAGACGCCCGTTTCAACATGCAGGCCAAGCACCCGCAACCTTTCGTTGAAATACGCATAGAGTCGATTGGCCTCTTCCGGGTCTGCGGCCGCAGCATAGCTAGGCCTGCGGCCTTTGCGCACATCCCCGTAGAGCGTAAACTGGCTCACAGACAAAATCTGTCCGCCCACTTCCGTGATATCACGGCCCATTTTCCCCTCGTCATCCGAAAACACCCGCAAATGGGCCACCTTATCCGCCAAGTAATCCGCATCGGCCTCTGTATCGCCACGGCCCACGCCGACGAGTAAAACAAGCCCCGCGTGAATCTCTCCCGTCACTCGGCCCTCCACTTCAACCCGCGCCGGACCACTGCGCTGCACGACAATACGCATTCTCCACGCTCCTCACTGAACCATTCTTCGCACGCTGTAAATATCTTTAAGCCGCTTCAATCGCTCGACGACGCTGCGCAGGTGGTCTAAATTGCGAATCCGAACACTCATGTGAATATGCGCGATTTTCTTCGCATCGGCGCGCGCACTCACGGCTGTAATGTCGGTCTTGGTTTCGGCGATGGCATTCATCACTTCGTTCACAAGCCCATTTCTATCGAGTGCCGTTACCTCAATTTCAGCATTGTACGACCAATCCTTGTTCGTCGCCCACTCGACGTCCAGCGCACGTGTTCCATCCGCTATCAACGATTTTACGTTTGGACAATCCGTCCGATGAACCGACACGCCTCGCCCACGAGTGACAAAACCGACAATCTCATCGCCAGGCACGGGATGGCAGCAGCGGGCGAAACGAATCAGCAGATTATCCACGCCTTTTACGCGCACGCCCGTGTCACTCGGCTTTTGTTGCGTCTTTGACGTCAACGACAGAGAGTCGAGCGGCTTCTCATCCAACGTCTTCTTGTGTGCCTCGACTAACCGCGTCACGACTTGTGCGGCGCTCATGCCACCATATCCAACAGCGGCAAACAAGTCCTCTTCCTTTGTGAAGCTGAACTTGTGTAACGCCTCGGTCAAAAATGGCGTATTCATCAATTGTTTCGGGTCTAAGCGCTGCCGAACGATTTCCTTTTCAATGAGTTCTCGTCCACGCGCGATGTTTTCTTCGCGCTTTTCACGCTTGAACCATTGACGAATTTTACTTTTCGCCTGCGATGACTGGACAATCTTAAGCCAGTCCCGACTCGGTCCGTAACTATGCTTGGACGTGACAACCTCGACAATATCGCCGGTGCGCAACCGATAATCAAGGGGGACCATCTTCCCATTGACCTTAGCGCCAATACAGCGATTGCCGATAGCCGTGTGAATGCGATACGCGAAATCGATTGGAACAGACCCCGCCGGCAATTCAATTACGTCGCCTTTCGGCGTGAAGACGAAGACCTGATCAGAAAAGAGGTCTATCTTGAGCGTCTCCATGAACTCCTGCGCGTCGCGGAAATCCTGTTGCCACTCTAGTACTTCGCGGAACCAAGCGAGCTTCTTCGCAAAATCCCCATCGGCGCGCTGCGACGTCTTGCTTTCCTTGTAGACCCAGTGTGCGGCAATCCCGTATTCGGCGGTCTGGTGCATCTCCCAAGTGCGGATCTGAATCTCCAGCGGTTCGCCGTTCGGACCAATCACAGTCGTATGAAGGCTCTGATACATATTGGCCTTGGGCATCGCAATATAATCTTTAAAGCGCCCCGGCATCGGCTTCCACATGGTGTGAACCACACCCAGAACGCCGTAGCAGTCCTTAATATTCTCGACGGTGACCCGAACGGCAAAGAGGTCGTATATTTCGTTAAATTCCTTATGCTGCGTCGTCATCTTGCGATAAATGCTGTAAATATGTTTGGCGCGACCACTGACCTCCGCCTTCAAATTCATCTCCGTGAGTTTCTCACGCAAGAGATCCATCACACCGTCGATGAACTGTTCACGTTCCTTGCGCTTGCGAGCCATCAAGTTGACAATGCGATAGTACTGCTGTGGATTGAGGTAGCGAAGCGAAATGTCCTCAAGTTCCCATTTAATCGTGTTGATGCCCAATCGGTGTGCAAGCGGCGCAAAAATCTCAAGCGTCTCGCGCGCTTTCCGCCGCTGTGTATCCGGCGTTTGATAACGAATGGTTCGCATATTGTGGAGCCTGTCCGCCAACTTGATAATTAAAACCCGGATGTCCTTAGCCATCGCCATAAACATTTTCCGCAGGTTTTCCGCCTGCTGCTCTTCGCGTGAATCGAATTTAATGCGTTTGAGCTTCGTCACGCCGTCGACCAATGCAGCCACTTCCGCCCCAAACGTCTCCACAAGGTTGGCATCCGTGACATCCGTATCCTCAACCACATCGTGCAAGAGAGCCGCCATCACCGCTGGCGCATCCAACTGCAAGTCCGCCAAAATAGAGGCGACGGCGAGTGGGTGGGTGATATAAGGTTCACCCGACATCCGCTGTTGTCCCGCATGCGCCCGTTCCGCAAACAAGTACGCCCTGCGGACGTTCGCCACCTCTTCTGCGCTACAATAGGTCTTTAGTTTTTCACAGAGCGCGTTAATCGTCGTTTCTGACATCGGTTTTCCCCCCCACTCGCCTCATCGCAAATTAGTCTTCATATTTTACCAGTGTACACACTGGGATATCGTCTAGTTTTGACCGCCCATTTAACGCTGACAGTTCAATGAAAAATGCCGCGCCTACAACCTCGCCGCCGAGCTTACGAACCAATTCCATGGTCGCTGCCATGGTGCCGCCCGTCGCCAGCAAATCGTCTGCCAAGACGACTTTTTGCCCAGGGCGAATTGCATCCGTATGAATTTCCAGGATATCCTGTCCATACTCCAAATCATACGTCACCGACACGGTTTCTGCAGGTAGTTTGCCGCGTTTGCGGACCGGTACAAAACCAACGCCTAAGGCATAGGACAGCGGCGCCCCAACCACGTAGCCACGAGCTTCGGGCCCAACAATGACCTCTGCGCCCCAAGCCTTTGCCTGCTCCCCGAGTTGGCGAATAGCCGTACGGTAGGCTTCACCGTCCGCCAACAACGGCGTGATATCCCGAAACAGAATTCCTTCTTTCGGGAAGTCTGGAATGTCTCGAATCAAACTGCGATAGTCTATCGTCAATCAAGTTCGCTCCTCGTAATGACTGTGCGGTGACTGCAACCGAACAGGGTAATTTCGCTTTTATCAGAACGGCACAAAGTGCGTTCTCAAATGCGCTTGATAGGCGAGGGCCTCGCGCAAATCGCGCGGACCTGCAGCCTCAACAACATGATACGTACCATTATGACACTCGGCAAATCCTAACTCCACAAAAGTCGCCAAAATTACCTCGACGTTGGCTTCTGTCTGATCTGGAATCAATGTCGCGAACACATCTCGCGAGACAACCCGGGTTTTTAACAAGTGTCGATAGAAAACGGCGAAGACGTCTCGAAGCACAGGGTCCTTTAGGCGCCATCCTTGCACGGCGCGCAATTGAATCCTTCGGTTGCCGCGCCACACGTTCTCTTCTAATTCGACGACGACAGCAACCAAATCGCCGCTGGCGATATCTGATTTGGCCCCATCAGGTGCCTGAAACCAAACCACGTCCGCCTCCGATTTTCCCTCCTGCAAGCGAAGTCGAAGGTGTGAGCCGTCCCCTAAAGAAGCGACAGACTTGACGATAGCGGGTCCAATGAAGAAGCGCAGTGGATTATTTTCCGGCCCGTGTGGAGCAAATCGTGACGTCCACTCTAGCGTCTCCAGCGTCACTTCCTCCAGCGGTAAAAAATCGTCCGCCACCATGTCTTCGGTATGCCCATTTGCGTGCGGCGCAGCCTCAACGACGGCCGCAAACGCCTCGCGAAAGGCGTCCACTTGCGTGCGCGAAACGCCACACCCAACTGCCGCGTCGTGACCACCAAAGTGGTGCAGCAATGAACTGCATGCCGCCAGTGCATCGTGAAGTGAAAATCCACTTGGTGCACGACCAGATCCCCGCAGCACCGGTTCCCCTGCATCCGCGAGAACGATGGCGGGGCAGTTGTAGTGATCGACCAATTTTGCCGCCACTATCCCAACCACGCCAAGCGGCCACGGGCCGGCGACGACAATGCCAGAAGGGCGCCCGTCTGGAGAGTGGGCCTCGACTTGCGCCTTGGCCTCCTCGACCGCCGACTCCGTTACCTTCTTCCGCGTGGTGTTCAACTGCTCCAACGCGTCGGCCAACTCCACGGCCTCCGCACGGTTATGAGACATAAGCAAATCAAACGCGACCATAGCGCTCGCCATCCGGCCGGCAGCGTTCATACGTGGGGCAATCCGCCATGCCACCCCAGTTGCGGTCAGTTCGTCGAGATTGACGCGAGCTCTTTCACACAACGCCAACCATCCAGGTCGGCGACACAAGCTCAATGCCGCAAGCCCCTCCCGAATCAGACGCCGGTTCTCGCCACGCATCGGCATAATATCGCTGATGGCGCCAAGGGCGGCGAGGCCGCGAAGCCAATCGGCGTGATCAGATGGCTTCGCCTTGGGGCGGGACACCTGTTCAATCGCTTGACACAACTTCCAAGCCACGCCCGCACCGGACAGGACGATGCTATCATTGGGCCGTTCGTGGCGCGACCAGTGAACGACGGCGCTGCACATCGGCAAAGGCGTCTTGTCGTCCGGTTCGTGATGGTCAGTCACAATGACGTCCATTCCGAGGTCGAGCGCCAACGCGATGGCCTCGTGCGCGCGAATCCCATTGTCCACCGTGATGATAAGACAAGCCCCTTGTTCAGCCGCGCGCTCCACTAAGCCTTCGCTCAATCCGTAACCATCGGCGACGCGTTCGGGGATAAGGCACGTCCAGTTGGCGCCCTGGGCCGCCAGCTCGCTGGCCAAAATCGCGCTGGCCGTGACACCGTCGACGTCATAATCCCCCACAATCACGATGTGCTCGCCACCTGCAAGTGCAGTCTGAATGCGCTCCACTGCCTGGCGCATCTCTTTGAAATCAAACGGATCAGAATACTGTTCACGGGCATAGAGAAACCGACGAGCCTCCTCAGGGGTATTAATGCTGCGTGCGACCAACCATCGGGCCACTCGTCGAGGTACATCTAACGCTTTGGCAATTGCCATCGCCAAGTCTTCCGGGACGCTGGCGGTCAACCAAAGCGGGGTCTGTGTTGACACGTTCGTCCTACCTCTCTTCTTCTCCGTAATATGGATTGACGTGGACGAACACGTCGAGAATACCGTCAAACTGCTGTCTCATCTGGGACCGCACAGCAGTGGCAATGTCATGCCCCTCCGCCACTGTGATGTGGGCGTCAACGCCGATTTCCAAATCGACGACAACATACTGTCCGTGGTCCCGTACGCGAATTTCATCGATGCTTTGTACTCCCTCCACGGCCTCCGCCGCGCGACGGTAGGGCAAAAGGTCTTGCTCTTCGAGCACGACCCGGTCCATCAAACTCTGCAACGAATCCTTGGCGATTTCGATGGCCATCCGCAAGACGAGGATAGCGACAAAAATCCCGGCCACCGAATCCATGTACAAAAGCCATCGAATATGTAGGTGATGTCCTAAAAGCGACAACCCGATACCGATAAAGGCCGCTAAAGACGAGTATACATCTGATCTATGATCATAGGCACTGGCAATTAAACTCTTGCTTTTCAACCGTCTGCCGAGACGAATGTTAAAGTGATACAACAACTCCTTGACAACCATCGCGGCTAGCGCCGTATACGCCGCAATACTTTCCGGGCGAGTGGGGCTGTGAAACAGCGACGTGGCAGACGTATACCCAACTTCGACGGCAGCCGCGACGAGAAACCCAGCAACAATGGTTGAAGCGATGAGTTCCGCTTTGCCGTGGCCATACGGATGGTCTTCATCCGGCGGCTTTCTGGCGATGCGCAGCCCAATAATCACCGCCAAGGAACCAATCAAGTCGGCAGCGGAGTGGACCGCATCCGCGACCAGCGCCTCACTTCCCGCGAGAATCCCGACCACGCCCTTGCCTACCGCCAACAGAATGTTGACGAGCGCGTTTGCATACGCGACACGGGTTCCACTTCTCTCATCTCTTGTCAGGGTACTCAACAGCCTGCCTCCCACCTAAATCCAATCTCCATACACACAGCCTACCCGACTCAAGCCCCAAAGATAAAGAAAGCGCCCCAAAAGGAGCGCTTGTCATTGCACAACACAATTACACGAGTTCCGTTTTGGCTGTTTCCTTGCGTTTGCCCCGCTTCAGCGAACGCCCACGCATCAGCACCCAGAGCGGGCTCGCAATAAAGATGGAACTGTACGCACCAGAGACCAACCCAATAATCAACGCAAAGGTGAAATTGCGGATGGATACGCCACCGAAGAAATACAAAATGACAGCGGCAATCAGGACCGTGACGACGGTATTAATTGATCTCGACATCGTCTGCCACAGACTTCGATTGACGAGTTGCTTCAGCGTCTCGACGTCTTTTGGTTTAACAATCTTCAAATTCTCCCGAATGCGGTCGAAGATGACAATCGTATCGTTAATCGAATAACCGACAATCGTCAAGACCGCCGCAATAAACGTCAAATCGACCTCGCGCCGCAAGAGGGCAAACGCCGCTAACACAATGAATACGTCGTGCAGCAAGGCGATAATGCCAGCTATCGCGAAGCGAAACTCAAACCGAATGGCAATGTAGATGACGATAAACGCCGCTGCGATAAGCACGGCGTACACCGCCTTATGCGCCGTTTGCGTGGCGACAAAAGGATCAACAGTCTGCACACTATCTGGCAAATCCTTGCCGAAATACGCCTTCTCCGCACCATCTAATTTGTTCTGCTGCGCACTGGTCAGCACTTCCGGGAAGCGAACGACCGCAACGTTTTGCCGCGTACCAGCGACCGTAATCGTTGTATCCCGCATCGGGACGCCAATAGACTGAAACATCTGCTCGACTTTTTCCTGATTGACTGGCTGCGAAAATGAGATCTGCACGCGTGACCCCGCTTTAAAGTCAGTTCCCAAATTGAACCCAAAAATCGCGAAAACGACAATACCGGCGACCGTAATGGCACTGGAGAGGAGTAAGAACCACTTGCTCAAACGGATGATATCAAACTTTGGTTTCATCGTTCTTCAGCACTCCTTTCCCCACGCCGTACCACCACGGACGACGAATCGCATTGGAATTGGTAAACGTGAATAGAAGCACCCGACTGAGGAGCACGGCGGTCAGCAAGCTGACGATGATACTAATCATCAACGCGGTGGCAAAACCACGGATGTCCCCTTCGCCAAACACGTACATGACCGCACCGGCAATAAACGTCGTCGCGTTGGAGTCCAAAATGGTGCGCAAAGCGTTTTTATTTCCGATTTTGACAGCCGATTTTAAACTGCGTCCGTTGCGCATCTCATCCTTGATTCGCTCGTAGGTGATGATATTCGCGTCAACCGCCATCCCGACGCCAAGCACCAAGGCCGCGAGTCCCGACAGCGTAAGCACGATGTGCATACCGTCAAAGACTGCAATCGTCACGTAACCATAAGCGACCAACGCCAAGTCGGCGATGAGACCCGCCATTCGATACATCACAATCATAAAGATGAAAATCAGCACCATCGCGGCAAGTCCTGCCCAAAGTGTCGCCTTCAAACTCTCTTGTCCGAGCGACGGGCCCACACTCTGCTGGCTGACCAAGGACAAGTTGTACGGCAGGGCACCCGCATTGATGGAGTTCGCCAGCTGGGTACAAGCTTGTACCGTGTTTAAGCTCGCCCCGGAAATGACACTGTCGCCCGAGTACATCTTTTGCTGGATGACTGGGTCAGTCAGTAGCTGGCCATTTAGAAAGATGTAAATTGGCTTCATATAATACTGCTTGGTGATGTTCTCCCACTGGGTCGGATTTTTAAACGAAATCGCAACTTCGTTCTGACCAGTGTTCGGATCTTGAACCCAATGCGCATTACTCTTTAAATCGCTACCTGTGGCGAGCAATTTACCAGCCGGGCCAGTGACGGCGCCTGTCTTCTTGTCTACCTTCGCGCTGGAGTAAATCTGCAGTTGCGCGGTAGTGCCAATCACTTGCTTGGCATGCGCCTGGTTAAATGTGCCGGCGAGTTGCACCCGCAACTCGTTTTGTCCTTCCAAGTCAATCATCGGCGACTCCGTGCCCAAGTTGTTGATACGGTTTTCGACCGCTTGAACGAGCGCCTGTTTGCCGCTCTCGGTGATTGGCTGTCCGGGTAGCGGCTCTATTTTGTACAACAGATCAAAGCCACCTTGTAAATCGAGCCCAAGCGGGATCGATTTCCATAGGTTCGTTACTGAGCCTGCAGTCCCACCCACAATGACTGCGGCCATCAGCAAGAACGCTAAAAAGCGTCCCCATTTCATAGATTGTCCTCCTTACGATCGGTTCACGGGGCAAACATTCCGAATACGCATAATGGCATAACATGTCCAGTATACGCAACGCCAAAATTCGACGTCAAACCATGGTTGTTAGCAATACAGCAAAAGTGTGCCACTTGTCTACAATTCGCCACGAAAGGCCTCAATCGTCTGATAGTTCATAAAGTCCATCACGCGGATGGATAAAATGAAATCGACAATCCGATGGATTGGCGCATCATTCGGCAGTTTGGCGCACACAAAGCGCCAGACATCGTCCAAATTCACCTCTTCGTAACCCAAGAGTCGAAACTCTTCAACCTTCGTAGCGCAGAGGTTCATCAACTCAGTGATATACGGGCGAATATGAGGCGCTTCTTGCGGATTCACACGGTTGCCTCCTTCTTACTGTCCAGGCTGAAATCTTCCACAAAGATGGCCCACATTCCTTTTTCGGCGCCACTATGCTACTTGGACTAGACGACACATTGTCCGCATATGGATTAAGGACAGCCTGGGCCTCTATGGCAAGCGTACCGCAATCGCGGCTTACAGTCATCTTTGAACCAGGAAAAAGGGCCATTATTCACCACAAATTCACAGTCTGATAAAGTTTCAAAAGATCGGAGCGTTGCAGTGTGAATCGGCAGTCCTTCCTCCATGGTGCACTGATTCTCATGATATCAGGTCTCATCACGCGGATTATGGGCTTTGTTTACCGCGTATTTCTCACGCGGATTATCGGAGCAGAAGGAATGGGGCTATTTCAAATTGTCTTTCCCATCCTAGGCCTCGTACTTACACTGGTCACTGCAGGTTTGCCGCTCGCCATCTCAAAACTCGTGGCAGAAGCAGTGGCTCAAAACGATAAAGCCCGCGTCAAACGCATCATGACGGTCAGTGTCGGCGTTGTATCCGTGATGACCGTCATCTTGACCATCACGATGTACACGTGCCGCGGTTTCGTTCAACACCATTGGCTCTCAGACCCACGCGCATTCCCGACGTATCTCGTGATGATCCCCGTCGTCAGCATCATCGCCGTTTCCAGTCTATACCGGGGATATTTTCAAGGTTTGCAGGATATGTCGCCAACCGCTTGGGGGCAGATTCTCGAACAAACCGTCCGCATCATCAGTATCTGGATTTTAGCGGCCTACTTTGTACAGTTCTCGCTGGCGTATGCTGCTGCGGCGGCGATGATGGGCATGGTACTTGGGGAATTGTGTGGCTTACTGTTTCTCATCGTCGCCCAGCGCCGCAGGGGGCGTTTGGATGACGTGTTACCGGAAGGTGCGACACGAAGCCAGGAATCGGTTCGGCAGACCCTCCATGCAATGGGGGAAATCGCACTCCCTGTGACCTTCAGCAAGTTGATTTGGTCACTCTTGTTCGCAGCTGAACCGATTCTCGTCATGCGTGCACTTCAGGCGGCCGGATTTGCTACAGCGACCGCCACCACAATGTATGGTCAATACAGTGGCATGGCCATCCCATTACTCGTGTTTCCAACGGTGTTCACCGGATCATTGGCCACAAATTTGGTCCCTTCTGTGTCGGAAGCCATGGCGGCATCCGAGCGCTATCGCGTTCGCATCCGACTCTCTCAGAGCTTTACTGCGACAGCGATGGTCGCCTTTCCCACGGCAGTGGTGCTGACGATGTTTTCGGGACCGCTCACACACTATATTTACAAGGAGGATTCCATTGGGCCCATTCTAGCCGTGATGGCCCCCTTTATGTTCTTACTCTGCCTGCAGGCGCCACTCACCGGCATTTTACAAGGCTTGAACAAAGCCGGAATCGCCATGGTCAATTCCATTATTGGCGGCGTCCTCAAACTCGTACTCATCTACGTCCTCGCCGCCAGACCAACCATTGGAATCCTTGGTGTCAGTATGGCAACCGTGGCGTCGTTCACCGTTTCCTGCATCCTCAACCTCTGGTTCGTCGTCCGTTACGTGGGCTTCACCATCCGATTGCAGGCGTTGACACGCGTCGCGCTGGCCTCCTGTGGGATGTTTCTCTACATGCAAGTTATCACGTGGAGACAAAATCCCTTGTCGTTTAGCTCCATGATGCTGGCCATCGTCGGCGGATTCATTCTCTACTTTGGGCTGTTATGCGCACTTCGTGTACTCACCACGCGCAATATTCGACGCGTGCCAAGAATTGGTCCACTACTCGCGCGCCTCGTGTCGTGGATGCCATTTGCCATCTAATCTTTATCTGACGGTTTATCTGCTGATTTGTCCCGCTGTTTTTTATCCTTGGCGTCGCGCTCGTCAATCCAGATTTGACCTTGCGTGTCAATCGCAGCGTAAAACACTTCCGACATCGCGTATCCGCGGCGCTTTAATTCCGATATTAGCCACGCTTTGTCGCGCCCCAAGATTTCAAGCGTCTTCGGAACCGGGACACCATCGATGACCAACGGCAAAGGGATGGATTCCGATTGTACAGGTTGTCCGACATCTCGGGCGGTCAAGGGGCGGACATCCGCTTTCGGAAACACGCTAAGTTGACCAGACGTCTCCAAAATGGCAAATTCCACATCAGCGATATTCGAGACGCCTTTTTCGCGAAGTTGGGTCAATAAATCGTGAACCGAGTAGCGCATACGTCTCATTTCACGATCTTTCACCTGACCATGCTCAATTAACACCGACGGTTCGCCGTCGACAAAGTGCCGAAACCGATGGCTTTTGATTTGAATGAAAGCAACCACGATTTGAAAAAGCACCAATGACCCAATCGCGATAAACGACTTGTACAGCGGAACTTCAGTATCCTCCATGGGCAAAGTCGACAGTTCCGCAATCATCACGGACACGACGAAGTCAAACACGGATAACTGCCCAATTTCCCGTTTACCCATAATCCGAAGTGAAATCATAACGACCAAATACAAAACGAGGACGCGAATTGGAAACTGCCAATCTGGTATATGTGGCACATTATCCCCTCCCACCGAAGTATTATGACCCGGAGGGGGGACGTTCCATGCAAGTGCACTTTTGCCGTCTAGGCCATAGATTGCCCAGCGACGTCCTGCAATTCTGAAAACAAATTGGCCACGCGATTAAATAAATCTGCACCGCCCTCCACGTCCTCTAACACATGGCGCTTGGCTTTTACCTGCACGTTCAACACCACGCTATCCCCCACTTGAAAGCGGTAGGAACTAATCGCGCTCACCACGCGCTCTTCTATCATTTCCGCCTCCGCCTCACTCACTTCAGGCAACAAAATCAACATCTCATCTCCACCATACCGGCATGCGAGTTCGTCGTGACGTAAACACTCGCGAATAATCATCCCGGTCTGTCGCAAAACCTGATCTCCCACCTCAAAACCAAACGCGCTATTGACATGACCAAACTGTACCAAGTCAATACAGATTGCCGACCACCGGGTAACACCGCGAATCACTTCTTCACGCACCCGGATATTGACCATGTGGAACGTGTATAGTCCAGTGAGATTATCGACGAACAGTTGCACGTCAAATTCGGGCGTATACACTGCGGTGCGGTTGCGACCCCGCTGTTTTGCGCCCCAATACATCGCGCTGTCCGCCTTCAACAACAAATCCCTGTCCGTGTCACTGTCCTCTGGACAACTTGCAATCCCGATACTCACCGTAATCCCTTGCAGTCGATACCCGTGAAACTCCACTGATATCTGACGCACAGCCTCACGTATCCGCTCGGCGACTTCATACGTCTCGGTGCGCCCCAGCGGAAACAAAAGCGCAAACTCCTCACCGCCATAGCGCGCCACAAACGCATCTTCTCCACTGAATTTTTGCAATAGCCGGCCAACTTCTCGCAATACTGCATCGCCTGCCAAGTGGCCATAGGTATCGTTGAATTTCTTAAAGAAGTCAATATCCACAATCATCACGGATACCGGCACACCTTGTGCCACCGACGCACTCACCCGCGTAGACAGCTCTTCATAAAAATATCGATAGTTGTATAACCCCGTCGCCGAATCTCTCCGTGTGCGCTCATGTAATTCCTCGTAGAGGCGCGCGTTCTCAAACAATACGGACACCTGACTCGCCAGCGCCGACACGTACTGCGTGTGGTATGTAAACGCATACGAACGCTCTGCATAACAGACAATCGCACCTTGCGCAGTCATGTGTGCCTGCATGGGAAAGACCGCCATACTTAGTAAACTAGGAACCTCATCTTTCAAAACTTCGTTCGAAAACCACCGCACACGTTTGTCCTTACGCGTATCCGGCACATAAATAAACTCTCCCGAGCGTATTGTCCGCCAAACGACGCCGCCCATCGATTCTGGAATGGTCTCGAGCCCATACGCCAATGCTTGGTCCTCTGGATACACGACCTCTCGCACTAACGTTCTTCCCGTCTCATCCAATACAAAGATGACAACGATATCCGCCAACGTCAATTTTTGCGCAAGCCGCGCGGCCTCTTCGGCAATGGCCCGCCTATCAAACTCCGTCGTCAGCCGCGTGGTGGCCTGATGAACAATCTGCAAGTCTCGCGTCAACCGATGCACGCGTAAGATATAGGCCAGAATGACGATGGGTAAAATCATGACCGGTCCCATGATAGAATTGGTCTCCGACGCACCAATCATCAGAAAAGCAAACGGCAGGCAAATCGCAATATTTAATAGGTCTGCAAATAGTACATAGACAGCTGAAGAAAACTCGAGCGTTCCCCTCGCCGCATTCAACAGATTGATAAACAAGTGGTTCACGACTAAAAACACGAGGGATGACGCGATAACGCCAAGCAGCACCATCGTCGTGAGCTTATCACGACCCACATGACCCTGGAACAGCCGAAACGTCAGCGCCATAAAAAACACACTCAGCGTATATTGACCGGCATTAAAATAAGCCGTAATAAAATTCCACTCCCGCATCACCAGGGGTGTAGCAAACGCAGCGATGATGAGCGTCCACATCGCAAGCGCTGGTCCACTGACGACCATTGCGGCCATCGGCACCACGGGGACAAGTGTCGTTAAACTCTGCCGCATGGGAATCGGTAACATTTCCAGCGTGGTCGCCAAAATAACCAGCATGAGGAGCACAAACCAATTGGTGTCCAATAGTTGTGGAATATATAGCATGGCAACAATCAAACCAAGTGTTCCAAACAGTACACTCATCGCCGACTGTCTGCGCAGAACGACCTTTTCCACCCATGTACCGCCTTCCTAGGACACGCAGTTGGCAGCAGGGCCAATATCCAAGAAAACGAGGAGCGCGTGCACTCGGTTGAAGTTTTAGAACATTTTATCACAATCTCATAAAACGCAGAAGTAGGGAATAGAGATTAGTAAACATGTACAAGGGGTGACTCATCCGATGTACGATACAAAATCGTCTGGGCGACTTAGCGCCATTCGGCGGTACCCAGTGCTCTACGGTTGCTTCTGGGCCTTAATGCTCGCCGCAATCGGTATTGTCATTGTCTTTCTCATCGCTCAGTTGGGAGATCTACAGCCTCGAGGGATTACCGCCGCCGCATATATTATCCACTGCATCGCGGTCTTCTTCGGCTCCCTTGCAGCCAGTCGATCCGCCCAATCCCGCGGCTGGCTCTACGGCAGCCTAACTGGTTTGTTGTATGCACTTTTAATGATTGCAATTGGCCTGTTTGTCTACAACACTTTTACAATTGACCCGAGCGGGCTATTTCGCGTCTTTTTAATGGCTGCCATTGGCGCATTCGGTGGCATGATTGCGATGGCAACGAAAGGGGACGACTAAGGCGGGAGGTCCCCCTCCCGCCCGTATCACTTCACATGTATTTCACACTCATGAATGTCGCTTGTCGCTATCCGTATGGCGGTGTTCCTCGCCATGTTCAGCATCTTCATCCTCATCTTCATCGACATCATCAGATAGCTCGCCTTCATGCTCATCGGTCTCATCCGCGTATTCATCCGGTGGGCCCAGTGGATGCTCCTCCACTGTCTCGTCCTCAACTGCATCCTCGGCTTCCGCCGCAGGTGCCTCGCTGACCACGCGAACCACCGCCCGCGTATCCATCTCTATCTCGACGCCTTCCGCCACTCGCGCGACGAGAATATCACCATGAACCTCTGCCACTTCGGCATAGATTCCCGATGCCGTCATAATTTTTGTACCCGGAGCGAGTTCTCTCATCATTTGCGCCTTTTTCTTCTGATTGCGGCGTTGCGGCAAAATCATCAGAAAGTAAAAGACAATCACCAAAATGACGAGAAAAATTAAGCTATTTCCGTGCATCCTTAAAACACATCCTCTCGATGTTCAGTATAACCATACGAATCGTAAAATTCTCGTTTGAATGCCAAAAACCTGTTCTCCTCGATAGACTTTCTCATTTTCTCCATCAAGTCCAGCAAAAAATGAACATTGTGGTAAGTGGTCAAACGAATACCGAGTACTTCTTCGGCCTTCAGCAAATGCCGGATATAGGCTCTCGTAAAGGTCTTACAGACGCGACAGTCGCAATCCTCGTCAATTGGCGAAAAGTCATCCTTGAATCTCGCATTCTTCAACACAAGTTTACCTTTTGACGTAAAAATCGTACCGTTGCGCGCAATCCGCGTCGGCAATACGCAATCAAACATATCGACGCCTCGCTCAACGCCCTCAAACAGGTCATCCGGAGAACCAACACCCATCAAGTACCGCGGCTTATCCACTGGCAAAAACGGCGTCGTGTATGCGAGAATCTCGTACATCAACGACTTCGGCTCTCCTACACTCAAGCCGCCAATGGCATATCCGGGCAAGTCAAGCTCAACCAAGGCCTCCGCCGCCTCGCGCCGCAAGTCGAGGTGCTCACCGCCCTGGACAATCCCAAACAACGCCTGCTCATCCGGCCTGGCGTGCGCCGCCACACAGCGTTTCGCCCAAGCCAACGTCCTGTCGAGTGACGTGCGCAAATACTCGCGCGACGCCGGATACGGCGGGCACTCATCCAGTTGCATAATGATGTCAGCACCGAGCGCGTTTTCAATCCCCATCACCGACTCCGGCGAGAAAAAGCGAGGGCTCCCATCGATATGTGACCGAAAAGCCACACCTTCATCCGTAATTTTGCGCAGCTCAGACAAACTGAACACCTGAAACCCACCGCTGTCCGTCAAGACCGCGCCCGACCAATTCATAAACCCATGCAACCCGCCGCCTTGCTTTACAAGCTCCTCACCTGGGCGCAAGTGCAAGTGGTATGTATTCGACAAAATGATTTTAGCTCCCAACTCTTCGAGTTCCCACGGAGCCATGGTCTTCACCGTCGCCTGCGTGCCAACGGGCATAAACACTGGCGTTTCAATCACACCATGCGGCGTGTACACCCGTCCCCGCCGGGCCGATGTGTCCTTGCATCGCTGAATCAATTCATACCTGACTGGTACCGTCAACAGGTGCCCTCCTTGTCAAAAACATAGCGTCACCAAAGCTAAAGAAGCGATACTCTTCTTTAATGGCGACACCATAGACTTCCTTGGCAAAATCCGTCCCCATCCAAGCGCTCACAAGCATGAACAACGTCGACTTGGGCAGGTGAAAATTCGTAATCAGCGCATCCGCCATCCGAAACTTATAACCCGGATAGATGAAAATGTCGGTCTCCTGCGCACCTGGCATCAGCCGTCCCGTTGCACCCGCACTCTCGAGTGTGCGCAGCGACGTCGTCCCAACGGAAATAATTCGCCTACCTTCCGATTTTGCCCGATTTATCGCCTCGGCAGTCGCCTCGCTGACCTCGTACCACTCGCTGTGCATCTCGTGCGCTTCCACTTCTTCAACCTGCACAGAACGAAATGTTCCGATACCCACGTGCAGGGTCACCGTATGCACTTCGACGCCCATTTCGCGCACGCGATTCAGCAGTTCCTCTGTAAAATGCAACCCGGCCGTGGGCGCAGCAACCGACCCAACATGCTTTGCGTACACCGTTTGATATCTGTCCTTGTCCTCCAACGAAGCATGGATATATGGCGGCAATGGCATCTCACCAAGGCGATTGGCAATCTCCACGACCGGTTCATCCGACCAAAATCGCACTTCTCGCAAGCCTTCACCCTCGACGCCAACCACTTCGACCATCACCTGGTCGTCACCGTTGCCGACGCGAATTTTCGTGCCCAAACGCAGTCGCTTTGCCGGCCTCGTCAAGGCAATCCAAATCTGTTCGCGTTCACTCGGACGCAGCAACAAAATCTCGACTCGACCACCCGTGTCCACCTTTTCACCGTACATCCGGGCAGGAATCACTCTGGAGTCATTCAAGACAAGGACGTCTCCCTTGCGCAGGAAAGACGTAATCTCCCGAAAATGGGTATGCTGAATGTCGTGCGTAACCGGATCTACCACGAGGAGACGCGATTCATCTCGCGAAGATAACGGCGTTTGCGCAATCAAACGCTCGGGGAGTTCGTAATCAAAATCTTCAACGCGCAACCAACACATTCCTTTCCATGTTGCCCATACAAATACGTTCTTTCGAAACGTAAACCTTTTAATAGTACAGGCGCATAACGCTATTATACTTGGAATCGACCACGTCGCAAAACAATTCCTCAAAGACGACAGGGTTTGGATTCAGCAGCCGAGGTACGGTACCGAGGGCCGAGCCGGGATACGGTGCATGAGAGCTAGGCTGGCAACGCCGGGGCGGCTTGGGCGACCTGGCGGCATACCGCACCTTTCTGCCTTATTTGTGGCATCCAACAGATTCGCGACATATGAAACACAAATTCTACCCCAACACAAAAAGAGCC
>NZ_JAFMTW010000040.1 GCF_017329615.1 Alicyclobacillus suci
GCCATACGTCAAGAAATAGGTCAAGACAATGAGCAAGCCATTCGTAATGATGGAGATGATCATCGGCGTCCGCGTATCACCAACCGCGCGCATGTACGCGAAAAACACGACGGTGAACATCGTAAATGCAAACGAGAACATTCGCACACCCAAATAAGGCGTCCCAGCTGTGACAATCGCGCGATTCGCACCGAGCATGACGAGAATCTCCCGGGGCAACACAATACATGCCACAATCCAGATGACGTCGAGTGCAAGCGCAATCAGAAGGGCAGCCTGCATGCGCTGATTACCTTCCAACATTTTATTCTCGCCGAAGTTTTGCGAGACGAGAAAGTTGATAGATTCATTGAGGCCAGCGAACAGCGCCCAAACGTTATACATAAAAATATTGCATATTCCCACAACGGCAATTGCTGTTGGGCCCAGTCGGCCGACGATAATCAATGTCAGCATACCGGTCAGCGTCATCGACGAAAACGTGAGAATGGATGGTAGTGCCAATCGCAGTATCCGCTTCCACATGGCCACGTATGTCTCGCTTTCTAAGTCAATTCTTCATCAAGGCCAATTGCCGATGGCTCCACTTGGTGCCCATCACCAATCACGATTTCAAACTACCGCATCCAAGCCCCGTCCCGCAATCACTTCTGATGGCCGGATACAAATTTTCATCACGAAAATCGGCGAAAATGAACCGCGTATATCTCCAGGTGGAAAAGCAGGAAAATCAGGGGTACAACCAAATCAGCGAGGAGGACATGTAGAAGTCAAGAGACCGCGAAACATTCACGATGGCAGATTCAACCTGTCTCAGCCGGGAACCGGACGCGAAAACAGGAACCGCATTCAAGTTCACTTTCGACTTCTATGGTACCCGAAAATGCGTCGACCAGTTTCTTCACCATAAACAGACCGATACCTTGTCCACTCGCCTGATCGTTCATCTTTTGATACTTTTGAAATAATCTTCCTTTTTGTTCCGCACTCATGCCACATCCATCGTCCATCACTTCCACCATCAGGAACTGATTTACTGAATACGCACGAATCACCACTTGTCCGCCTTCATAGCTGTACTTGATGGCATTGCTTAAGAGGTTCGATAAAATCAACTTAAAACCGGAGCGATTCGCACAAATCGTGGCCGCCTCTTCCAAGTGAATCTCGCTCACCAGCGTGACATTCTGCGTTCGCGCTTTAGCTGCCATAATTTCTAAGACTTCCTGCATCAATTCGCGCGGTCGAATCAACTTTTTTGCCCATAGCGCATCCGACGACAGCATGTGTTCCGTGCGAATGATATCAGATATCTCGTGATCAATGACAGTACAGTAATCAATAATCGAAGATAGCTTGTCCACGTGGGCGGAGTCAGCTGGCGCCGCATCCTTGAGCAAGGATGCATACGCTTTAATGACAGTTAAGGGATTGCGCACCTCATGCGAGACCACATGGACAAAATCCAGTTTTTCCTTATACAAGTCGCGTTCCGTTTCAAGTTCGCTCTGCACCGATAGTGACGGGAGCGTAATGGAATTTCGTCGACTCGCATATAAAGTCGATTTCACCATATCTACATCCGTCATCAACAAAGGATGACTGCGCATCATTTCAATCATCACGGCGGCAGGGACTGCCCCACTGTCATATGCACAAACGGTCAGAAAGCCAAGGTCACTCACTGTAATATCACAACTGCATTCGTAAGTATGCAGACGCTCGAGAATGTCCGCTTGCGGTTGCCAGTCCACATGCCCCCATAGGCGGATAGAACGGCCCGCACCCAGATGAGGCTCGACAACATCTTTCAGGTTTTGCAACACACGCTCAAAATGAAAATCGCGATACATCATATAGAACTCAAAATGATTGACGTACGTCACTTGTTCAAGAAACGATGCGCGTTGTGACGCCTCAAGAAGTTCGCGAAGTGCTGTATAACTCTGCAGGCTGTCAATGTAAACCACATGCTGACCCATGTTTAATCCCATTTCGATAAAGGAAACGACATTTTCTAAATAGGCCGATTGTGTTTTGTAGAAATACAGAATATGAGCACCATTCTCGACCGAGATGGACTTTGTCAATGGGATTGGGTTTTGCATCAGATATTCCTCACTTCACTTTCTACAAAAGGCATAAGTAAAAGGCAGAAGTCGTCTATCCGTGAATCGGACAGCGCGAACCCGCCCGTAAAACGGGCGGCGTTCCTGCCAATATCTCCGCGCTCCAAATAACGTCACAGTCTTGCCCCAGCCTGTAACGTCAACGGAATGTATCACCACAGGATACATCAATGCGCATTAACGCTTTTTTGCTGCTCCATCACCTTCTGGTGGGATGGTAAGCACAGCGCAATGACGAAGTTCACCATTGCAATTGCAAACATGACAATAAAAATCAAATGAATGGCATGCGCTAACGTCTGGTGGACCACATCCACCAGTTGCGTCGGAATCTTGGTGCCTCCACTCGTTCCCGCATCATTAATTAATTGATTCAAACCGTGCGCATTCACCGATTTTGGCAAGTGACTTTGCGCGTACGAAGCGGTTGCGGTGTTGAATATTGTACCAAAAATCGTAACACCAACCGTTTGCCCCAAGGAGCGGACAAATGTATTCGAAGCCGTAGCAGCGCCCCGCATTTGCCATCCTACCGCAGACTGAATCATGACGGTTGTAGGGGTGATTGAGTAACCCATACCAAACCCCACAACAATCATCAATCCAACGAAGTACCAATATGGGGAATGTAACGAAATCGCCAGTGTCCACGCGCCACCAAGGACCACGAGCACTGCGCCGACCATTGTCGTAGCCTTCGTGCCCATCTTGTACATGTACCGACCAGCCAAGGTAGAACCCAACGGCCACGCAATCGACATCGGCATTAACGTAAGTCCGGAGTTCGTCGCACTATGCCCCAAGATAGACTGAATCCACATCGGCAGATAAACATTTGCGCCAATTAGAACAAAACTTAAGAGGAACCCAATCACATTCGAGACAGCAATCACCGGAAGACTAAATAGCGAGAGCGGGAGCATCGGCTCTTGCACCTTAGATTCAATCCACACAAAGAGCGCAAGAAACACCAAAGCCCCGACAAACAAACCAATCATCGTCACGGAATCCCAGGCATATGCGTCCCCGCCATTCAACAGTGCGTACAAAAGCGCAGAGATGCCAAGGGTGAACGTAATCGCACCCCAATAGTCAATTCGTTTCGACTTGCGTTCATAGCTTTCGTGTAAAAAGGAAAGGACCAGGATGAGCGAAATTACCCCCACCGGCAGATTAATATAAAAAATCCAACGCCACGAGATATTATCTACGAATAATCCGCCGACGAGTGGTCCTAATAGACCCGCAACCCCCCACACGGCGCTGAAGACACCCTGCATACGCGCGCGCTGTTCACCGGGAAATAAATCGCCAATAATCGTAAACGTGACAGGCATCACGGCACCTGCGCCAATCCCCTGAAACGCGCGAAACCAGATAAGCTGTGGCATCGAGTGCGCTAATCCGGACAGCATCGAACCAACCACAAACAAGATGACACCGATGCTGAACACGACCTTACGGCCAAATAAGTCGGATAACTTCCCATAAATCGGCGTCGTTACACACGTAGTTAATGTGTAAATGGCAAACACCCAACTATATAAGTTGAGCCCACCCAGTTTGCGGGCGATATCCGGCATCGCCGTACTGACGACTGTAACGTCGATAGCGACCAGAAAAACAGCGACGAGCATCGCAATCGTCACCATTCTCCGGTTCGTTGTCTTCTGCATGCACTATCCATCCTTAACCGTAGAATCAATACTTGATGAAGCCTTTCAACCATAAAAAAAGAACCTCTGTATTCAGGAGTCCGTCCTTCCAATACATGTATCTACCCAAGCCAGCTTCGCTTCACAGATGGTTAACTCATAATCGAGCACATTCAAAATATGCGGACGCTCAGCCTCGGAGATGGAAGACGCCTTACGAACGTGTTCAGCGTGCGCTTCCAAGCCGCCAGCTTCCACTTCGAGAAATACTTTGTACTGGCGAAGAATTTCAAGCTGCATATCGTGGCTTAAGTGATGAAATTTGCTCAGTTTGATGCGAAATAGGTCCTCGGTCTCCTGGTTGTGTTCAAACGGACGACGAACGAGGCGATAAAACTCCACGTCCCCTGCCGCGGTAATTTGATAAACCTTCCGTGGTTTCCCGCGGCTAGACTCCCCTAGTTGTGGAATCTGTCGAATCAGCCCCTCTTCCTCCAACCGTGCGATAACCGAATATAACGTACCCCAACTGACCTGCCGCAAGGGCCCCAGTGTCTGTGAGAGAATCTGGTGAAGTAAGTAGCCGTGCATGGGGCTATCCTTTAATTCGCCGAGAATAAACAGCTCGTACAACACATTCCCCCTCCTGAATAGGAATGGAACCATGAATTTTATACCGTTTCATTATAACAGTTCGATATATCATAGACACGTTCAATGAACGTGTCATCACCCCATCGCCCGCGCACTTGCCCAGTCAATGACCTCCACCACGGTACGTAGGCCTAGTCTCTGGCACAACACGATTTCGCGTTTCCACACTTCGGCTGTCATCCGCACATCCGCGTCCGCCTGATGTCGTCCCTGCACAGGAACCCCCAACCAAACACACGTCTCATCCAAGGTAGGCACCCGTGGCAATCGACCTAAAGCCTGTGCCACGACCGCCGTGTCAATGACAATCGGACGCAATTGCAACTTCCACAACTGACGAGCGTGCCGCCCAAGAAACGAAAGCTCATGTCGCGCGTGATGCGCAATCCACACGCGGTTGAGCGACATCGACAGCGCTTCCTCCAGAACGTCGGGCATGTCGCGTCCCCCCTGGACAATTTCCGGAGACAAGCCGGTGATATCCCAAATGGTTTGAGGCACGCGCGAGATATCTGGATGCCTCACAAACTGATAGAAAAACTGAGAAAAGTCATCTAACCCAGTCATACACCCTGCCGCAAGGGACAGCACAAGGTCGGTCTGCGCGGAGAATCCGCTGGTTTCGATATCAATGACAAAATACTGTGCATCCGAAAGGGCTGATTCCCAGACGCGCTGTGCACTGGTTCCAACCGTCGGTACAAAGTTGAGTCCGCTCACATCCTCGCCTCGATTTGCCCCTCGAAACCACCTCACATTGCTTCACCTCGGTTTTCGAAACATGCGGTGTACAAAACGTTCCAACTCGCGCACAGCCCGCAGGTGCTGAATTGTCAGCGTACGCTCTGCCTCTGTGAGCGTCGACCAGGCAATCTTGTCGGTCGGCACAGTCCCGCGCAGCACGTCTGTCGCTTGCGTGCGAAGACGAAGCTGCCAACCATATGTCAACGCCAACTGAACACGAGAAGCCAGATCTTCCGCCAGCTGACCACCCGTTACAAGTGCCATGAATCGTTCACGTGTATTCAAATGCTGAACCTGATAAACAATTGCCAACAGACGGACGGCGTGAACAACCGGGTTGATGAGGCCCTCCTTGATCTGAAAATATTCAACATCCTCAATTCGCTCGGTTTGCACATGGCCAAATCTCGATAAAGGAACGGTATTGTGAATTCCCAGATGGGCCATTTCCCAACAGATAAACGGCGAATTCCGAATCCCCTCATAGGCGAGTGACGCAATCGACCCCCACGCCTCAAAATTGAACAGTGGGCAACCGTCTATCATCATGCATAAATATCGGACATTTTCCCAGTCTGGATAGTTCAAATATTGCTCAATCCGCCGTTTCCAGTCGACGATTGAACCAATCCAACGCGGATTGGTGCCCATGACAAACCCTTGACAAGGAGGGAATCCAAAGTCCACCATCCCTCGAACAAAGCGATGTAAAGCCTCAAAGACGTCCTCCCTATTCACTCGACCCGTTGTCACAATGGCGTAATCCAAGTCACTATAGAGACTATCTTCCCCGCGTCCGCCTGAACCGAATCGAATGTACTGCAGATGTGGCAATATCTGTTCTGGAATATAGTGTACCCAGGCCGACTGTAATGCGTATTGCCTGACGAGTTGATAATGCTTGAGCCAGATATCTACTGACCCACCATCGTTCAACCAGGTTAGCGTAACCTCCGCCATGGCCTGCACCCATTCTTTTCGCCGATGATGCCCCTCGGGTAACGCCAACCAGTTTACATCGAATTGCGGGAAGGCGAGCATACGCGTCCCTCCTTTCTCGTCACCAACATTACGTCAGACGGTGTGCAAAACATGGCGTTTGCGGCTATGATAACACGCTCGTACCACTTCAATATGGTCAGAAACCCCGTTGTGGCATATGATGAAAGTGAGTATAGACAACCCATTTTGGCTCTCCCTCGCGCTCACCACTCTCTTCTCCTGTGGAGGCTACATAATGATAAACAATATTGATAAGGCAACCATTCTTCAGCGAGCCATTGAAGCGAACGTTCGTTACGTCCGTCTCCAATTTACAGATTTACACGGATTGTTAAAAAATGTCGAAATCCCGGTTGATCAATTGCGCCAGGCACTGGACGGCCGCATTATGTTTGACGGTTCATCCATTCACGGGTTTGTGCGAATCGAAGAATCGGACATGTATCTGAAGCCGGACTTATCGACTTGGTTATTGCTCCCATTCGCCCCAGATGACACGACTATCGCTCGTCTCATCTGCAATATTTGCCTACCCGACGGCACCCCATTTTCGGCGGACCCCCGGGGCATCCTACAACGCGTAATGGATGAAGCCAAAGCATTCGGTTTCGACGACTTCCAAATCGGCGCCGAGCTGGAGTTCTTCCTCCTAAAGTTGAATGCATCCGGAAAACCCAGTACCGTCCCAAATGATGACGGCGGATATTTCGACATCGCCCCAATGGACGCGGGCGAAAATTGTCGGCGCGACATTGTACTCACCTTGGAACAAATGGGTATCGACGTCTTGTCTTCGCACCATGAAACAGCACCTGGACAACACGAGATTGATTTGCCGCCCACAGACGCGCTGACGGCCGCGGATAGAATTACGACATTGAAAATGGTCGCGCGAACCATCAGCCGCACACACGGGCTGCATGCCACATTCATGCCCAAACCACTGCAAAACGAAGACGGATCCGGCCTTCACTGCCATTTGTCCCTACACCACAACGGCAAAAACGCGTTCTATCATCCGGACGCCGCGCATCACCTCAGTCCCATGGGTACTGCATTCATTGCTGGGTTGTTATTTCACGCACCCGCCATCACAGCCATCAGTAACCCATTAGTCAACAGCTACAAACGGTTGATTCCTGGATATGAAGCACCCGCCTACGCATTTTGGTCGACCAAGCATCGCATGCCGTTTGTCCGTGTTCCCACTACGCTGGACGACAGTACACAAATAGAACTGCGCTCACCCGACGCCGCTTGCAACCCATATCTGACGTTTGCGGCCATCCTCAAAGCCGGATTAGACGGAATTCGTAGCGAACTTCAACCGCCGCGCCCCGTCGACAGTTCGGTCACAAGCATGTCTGAGGACGAGCGTTTCCAGCATCAAATTGTGCCACTGCCAACTAACCTTGAAGCGGCCATCCACGCTCTCGAGGAAGATGAGATGATTCAAGACGCCTTGGGCTTACACGCGTTTTCACACTACATTCAAGCCAAATTGCTGGAGTGGGAACAGTATCGAGCCACCGTGCACCCTTGGGAGTTGGACAACTATTTAGCACACTATTGAAATATCCCCTTGATACAAGAAGGAGGCCTGACACACCCCGTGCCAAGCCTCCCTTATCCGTTTCTCTATTCACTTCGATTCCGTTCCGTTTCCCTAAACCCACGATTGATCTGATTGATGCAAAAAGCGGCCATCCAAGTGCTGTGTGTATGTCCGCCTACACAATTCCATCCAGCAAATTATTTCCCAGAGAACGGCGTCGTGTGATCCCCAAACAGGTGCTTGATTTCAGCTGTAGGAATCGATTCAGGATAAGCCGACTCGTTGTGCAGCGCAACGTCGAGGCCCATAATTTCCTCTTCCTTCGTGACGCGAAGCCCCATCACCAAATCCACAACCTTGAGCAAAATGTACGTGCCGACACCGGAGAAGACCCAGGTTGCAACCACACCAATCAATTGCAGCAACAGTTGATAGGGATGTCCTGCGAACAATCCATTCGACCCGGCCGAGTTGACCGTCGTAGTCGCAAACAGCCCAGTAGCAAGCGCTCCCCAGGTGCCACCAATCCCGTGGCCGCCGAAGGCGTCCAACGCGTCGTCATATCCCAGTTTCTGCTTCATGAAAGTCGAGGCAAAGTAGCAGATTGCGCCGCCCAACAGGCCGATGACAATGGCACCGCCCGGCGTGACAAACCCGGCGGCCGGTGTAATCGCCACCAATCCGCCAACAGCTCCCGCACAAGCACCGACCAGCGTAAAGTGACCCGTTCGAATCCGTTCCACGATGAGCCAACCAATAGCTGCGGCAGCAGTCGCGGTGTTGGTCGTCATGAACGCGTTGGCAGAGACGAAGTTTGCGCCTAATGCACTACCCGCGTTAAACCCGAACCAACCAAACCACAGGAGTGCGGTACCTAAGAGCACAAAGGGCACGCTATGCGCTCGGATGGACGGAGACCCATGTTCTGCGCGGCGGCCGAGGTACAAAGCCGCCACCAAACCAGCCACACCGGACGAAATGTGGACGACTGTGCCACCTGCAAAATCGAGGATGCCCAGGCTGTGGAGCCAGCCACCCGCACCCCATACCCAGTGTGCGAGCGGATCATAGATAAAGGTTGCCCACAGGACAATGAAAAGCACAAATGACGAGAATTTCACACGTTCAGCCAAACCACCGACAATCAATGCAGGTGTGATGATGGCGAACATCATTTGAAAGATGCTAAACACCATGCTTGGTATGGTACCGGCGTAATCGGCGTCAGGTGCCGCGCCAACCCCGTGTAGCAAAAACCACTGTAGCCCGCCGAATAAACCATGAACATCTGGGCCGAACGCGATACTATAACCAAACAATACCCACTGAACAGAGACAATCAAAATGACTGCGACAATTTGAAGCATCGTGGTAATCACGTTCTTTGCTCGTACGAGTCCACCGTAGAAAAACGCCAAACCGGGTGTCATAATCAGAACAAGTGCGGAAGAAGCCAAAATCCAAGCCGTGTCTCCTGTGTCGATTTTGGTCGACGTGTCAGCAAATCCAACACATGGAACCAAAAGTACGCCGAACAGGGCACTTAAAAAGGCAGCAATCTTCGTCCTCACGGTGTACCGCATCTACTCGCCCCCACTCCACTAACTAAATTTTCTTACTACACTACTTGTGAAAAAAACTGCCGTCAATAAAGTATGTAAGATTCCCTGACATAAACTAAAAATAATTTAAATCCCGCACGAAACGGCAGCAGATGTCAAAATCGACGAACCCATCCATGTCACCATGGATTGGATGGCCTGCTCGCGATTCGGGAACGATATAGACAAAATGACCATGACGAGGTGATTGGATATGGCCGAGAGCAGTCAGTCAAATGAAAAAGCCGTGTGGGAAGCCTATCTGAAGATGTGTAAGCAAGAAGGCAGAGAACCATCCGCGAAAGACTTTGCCGCGTGGGCAAAAACGCTACTGGCGAGGCTGTGAGTCTCGCCACGAACCACGCCTCCCTTTGAATGAAAAGTCAACTCGCGGTGACACGCAAAAAAAATTGGCAAGCCCTGCATCCTTCGACAGCATCTGACCTGTCAGTCATGCTAGACTCTCAGCGAAATTGGCAATTATCCCTTTCAGGTACCAGGTTCAAACTGGACTGTGCCATTTTGCGAGGTGTCAATCGATGCGTTTTCGGGTGATTCAAAGGTTCTTGCTCACTTGTTTGTCTATCGTATTTATGCTCGTACCCGGAAAGATTACCGAACAACATGTGCTTTTTTCAACCATTCCTGTTGCAGATGCAAGCACCGCTGCCGTCACGCCACCACCGCATGATATTCATTTATCCCAGCTTCAGCATCGACACGTGATGCCGACCATCCATGACAAGCCCGCGAAACCTGTGCGCCCGACGCTCGAGGTCGGCACACACGGGACCGCAGCACTGTGGCTAAATGAAGCACTAGCGACACTCGGTTATCTGCCACTGACATTCACCGCTTCAGCGCCAAGTGGCGTAGCCAAGAGCGCCGTCGCTCAAACCATGGCAGAGAATTTGAATAATCCGCAGTTACAGCCGCTTTCCGGTACCTGGACGTGGCAAGCCGCCTATCCGAGTACGCTCGTAGATCTTTGGAATCCCAATACAGTTTCTGTCATCACGCAAGGCGCTATCATTCATTTTCAGGCGGACAACCACCTCGCCATCGACGGTGTGGTCGGCCCACAAGTCTATCAGGCACTCCAGCAAGCGTTACAACACGGCGCGCCCACTCTCCATCCATATACGTACGTCAGCGTGTCAAAATCGCTACCAGAACACCTCGACGTGTGGCAAAATGGCCAGAAAGTCTTCACGACACCAGCGAACACAGGTATCGCGTCGAGTCCCACGCCAACCGGCACGTGGCCGGTTTATGCACGGCTTGTCTCACAAACTATGCAAGGGAAGAACCCGGACGGTAGCACCTATCGGGATCCGAATGTGCCCGATATCAGCTACTTTTACCAAGGATGCGCAATTCACGGGTTTCCACGCGCATCGTATGGCAGCCCACAAAGCCTAGGCTGCGTCGAATTGCCCATCAATGCAGCGAAAACAGTATATCGTCTCATTGGATACGGAACACTTGTCTCTATTGAGTCGTGACCCACACACTATCGTGGAATGTTCCGATAAAACGCACAGTCGCGCCCAAACGTATTCCAATCATTCATGTCGTGCTCAATCAAGACCCACTTGATGAGACCCACGATGAGGTCACATGGGTATCCCACGTCGACAAATTTTTTGCCAATCGACACAAGTTGCTGCGGCTTGAATTCTGTACACGTATATACCGCGTCAATCAACGTCACGAGTTTTGCATATTGTTTTGGGTTCGCATCCCGTTTCAATCGAAGGTCGTCATAGATATGTTCGTATTTCGGGGTTTTGGAGCGGCCAAATCGGTGCCCATCGACCTCTATCCGAAAATCGTTGCCATTTCGGCGTCCCGGCCGCACAATCCACAAGGTGCTGCCATCCGCCATCGTCTCGACGCAGTACCGATAACGTGATGCCTTGTTCTGTTTACCCTCCCCTGGCGCTTCATTGGCGAAGTAGAGGAGCAAGCGTTTGCGGATAGCTAGGCGGCTAAGTCCACTGCGAAACGGTTGAATGTCAATTTCTCGGTATACATACTCTGCCAATCATCCAGGACTCCTTATGCTGTTCAATGTTGTCATTGTAACGAGCCATAACACATGTGTCGATCACGACCGCGACATTTGTCCTTTACTTCTTCGTATAAGGTGCTAAAATTTGATTTGACTGTAAATTTAGACTCCTGTGTATCTTCCGTACAAACTGCCACAGGAACATACCTTCCCGGGAAAGGAGGTTCGCCCAATGGACAACACCACCCCGCGCAAAAAAGGCAGCCCATGGTGGTATTTGCTGATTCTTGTGCCACTAATCGGAACGCTCTTCCCTGCGTTCTATTCGTCGGTATCACCAGAGCTGTGGGGCATTCCCTTCTTTTATTGGTACCAAATGCTATGGGTCATCGTCAGCGCGGCCGTCTCCGCAGCGATGTACCTGCTGTTACGAGAGAACTAAAAAGAGATTGATGGTGGGAGGGGCCTTAGAACATGCAGTGGACAGCACTCGTCGTCTTTATCCTATTTTTCCTACTAGTGACCATTCTCGGTTTTTTTGCAGCCAGGTGGCGTAAAGGTGACCTCAGTAACCTCGAGGAATGGGGTCTTGCCGGCCGTCGTTTCGGCACGATGGTCACTTGGTTTTTGGTCGGTGGAGATATCTATACCGCATATACGTTTATCGCGGTTCCAGGGCTGATGTACGGCGCCGGTGCGCTGGGCTTTTACGCAGTCCCATATACCATCGTCGTCTATCCAATCTTCTTCATGATCTTGCCGCGCTTCTGGTCCGTCGCCAAAAAACATGGGTATGTAACCGTTTCTGACTTTATTCAGGGGCGCTTTGACGATAGGCTACTCGCACTCGCCATCGCACTGACAGGCATCGTCGCCACCATGCCATACATTGCACTGCAGCTAACCGGTATGCAGGCGGTATTGGCAGCCATGGGCATCGGCGGTGAGTGGCCGCTCATCGTGGCGTTTATCATTCTCGCGCTCTACACCTATACCAGTGGGTTGCGGGCGCCCGCGATGATAGCAGTCGTCAAAGATCTAATGATTTACATCACGGTCATTGTGGCCGTTATCGTCATCCCCATTAAACTGGGCGGCTTCGGGAACATCTTTCACAGCGCCCAAGCGGCGCTGGCCCATGCGGCGACGCCTGCCTCCATCGTGGCAACGCCAGCGCAGTACTCGGTGTACGGAACGCTGGCCTTTGGTTCCGCTTTGGCACTGTTCCTGTATCCACACGCGATGACGGGCGTCTTCAGCGCTGATAGTCGAAAAACTGTTAAGCGAAATATGGCTTTACTTCCAGCGTACTCATTTGCACTGGGCATCATTGCGCTACTTGGGTTTATGGCCCTTGCGGCAGGCATTCACACCAAAACCTCCAATGCAGCGGTACCACTGCTTTTCTTAAAGGAGTTCCCTAGTTGGTTTTCTGGGTTTGCCTTCGCGGCCATCGCCATTGGTGCCATTGTTCCAGCGGCTATCATGTCCATCGCAGCGGCAAATCTCTTTACGCGCAACATTTATCGCGCGTATTTCGTCAAGAACGCCACGCCACAACAAGAAGGTCGAGTGGCCAAAATTGTGTCTCTCGTCGTCAAACTTGGCGCGTTGGTCTTCATCATTGGATTCCCGCAACAATACGCAATCAGCATGCAGCAGGTGGGCGGTATCTTAATTCTACAAACCCTCCCAGCATTGATTTTCGGCCTCTATACGCGGTGGTTTCACCGCCGGGCGCTGTTGGTCGGATGGTTGGCTGGTATCGCCTATGGCATCTATATGTGGTCGACGACCGGCTATAAGTCAACCACCTACACCTTACACCTGTTTGGCCATGCCATTCCTGCGTACGCCGCCATCTGGGCACTCATCGTCAATGTCATTGTGACGGTCATTTTGACCTTAGTCCTGAATGCGGTAAGAGTCAGCCAGGGCGAGGACAGGACGGTAGCCACCGACTACCAACTGGAGACAAACATCTAGGCGTTCAAGGCCCGCCGCGTTGACATCTAGGCCAAAGAAGCAGGAGGCTACAAAGGCCTCCTGCTTCTTTTTGACTCATTTGCTATCTCCGTCAACCCGTTTATCGCAGCATTCGTCACAGTTGATTGGAAAACGCCGTATAGAATTTCACCCAACCTTCAGCCATCCCTGGATTTTGTGCCACCACTGCGGGCACCCGCTCCGGTGCCTGCGGGCTGGCATTCCGCTTCGATTTGCGCCGCCGTTTCACCGTTTTTACCTCATTCGTTGGAACAGCCGGTTCAGTTGACAAAGATGCGCTATTCGATGGTTTCATTACGCACGCAACCTCCCCTTAACCTAGTCAATCTGTCACCCACTCGCGACGCAACGCGAACAAATCTCGAAGTTCCGTCGATGACAGTTCGGTAATCCACTGTTCGCCGAGCCCAACGACATCCTCGCTCAACGCGAGCTTACGCTCAATCATCTCGTCAATTCGCTCTTCCAATGTCCCTAAGGCGACAAACTTGTGCACCTGCACCCGCTTTGTCTGGCCAATGCGAAACGCTCTATCCGTCGCCTGATTTTCGATTGCCGGATTCCACCACCGGTCAAAGTGAAATACGTGATTGGCGGCTGTCAGATTCAACCCAACGCCACCCGCCTTGAGTGACAACACAAACACGCCAGGCCGCCCGACGCTATCATCTCCCGACTGAAACGCCGCAATCATCTCGTCCCGCTTCGCCTTTTGTACACCTCCATGCAAAAACAACACAGGTTCCTCGAGGACCTCTTCTAACGCGCGTTGGAGCAATGTCCCCGCCTCGACAAATTGCGTGAACACGAGACACTGATCTCCCTCAGCACGCAACTCCGACACCATCTCCACTAGTCGCTCCACTTTTGCTGATCTCGCCAGCGAAACACGCCCTTCGGCACTATCCTTCAGGGCGAGCGACGGGTGGTCACAAATCTGTTTAAGCCGTGTCAGCGTCGCCAAAATGACCCCACGCCGCTCCATCGGCATGAGCGTGTCCAATTTTTCCAGCATATCCTGCAACACCGATTCATACAGCGCCGCCTGTTCAGCCGTCAACGGAACATAAACCTTCGCCTCGACTTTGTCTGGCAGGTCCAACTCAATCCGCGGATCTGTCTTGACGCGGCGCAGCAAAAAGGGCCGCACCATCCGCTGAACCCGACGAATCAACTCCGCATCGCGCGTACGTTCAATCGGCTGGACAAACCGCTCTGAAAACTTCCGGAGACTCCCTAAGTACCCAGGATTGATGAAGTCAAAAATTGACCACAGTTCCGTCAACCGGTTCTCCATAGGTGTCCCCGTCATCGCAATTCGGTGACTCGCTTGCAATCGGCGAATCGCCTGTGACTGCTTCGTATGGGCATTTTTGATATTTTGCGCCTCGTCGAGGCAAATAGAATTCCACTCGACTTGTGTGAGATCCTGCTCATCCAAATTGGCTAGCGTATAGGTAGTGATGACGATATCGCTAGTCTTCACCTTCGCTTCAAACGCCTCACCGTGCAAGCGACTGGGGCCATAGTGGATATAAATACGCAAATCATCTGGGCCAAATCGCTCAAGTTCCTTCTGCCAGTTCCCCAACACCGACGTTGGGCATATGAGCAGCGACGCCCCGTGTGGCATCAACGTTTGTGCAGGCGCTGACTGTTCGCGCGCGTCCGCTGCGGCTTCCCGAATCGCAAGCAAGTAGGCGATATATTGTACCGTCTTGCCAAGACCCATATCGTCGGCGAGACAAGCACCAAAACCATATTTGCGCAGCCAGAGTAGCCACGAGAACCCTTGCTTTTGATACGGCCGCAGTGCACCGCGAAACGTCTTCGGCACATCGTACACTGGGATTTCCGCCTGCTGCTCCAGTGTCCGCATCATGTCGTACAAATGCTGATTCAGTTCCACTTCGAACCCTTGGAGCACTGTTTCATCCCGGTCGTCAGTCGCAGCGGACAAATCGCTCGAAGCGGATGACTGGGACATAAGGTACATCTCGATGACGTCCCGTAAACTCAAACCATTGCGCCGCGCCACATGTTCTTTCAACCGCTGCGCCCGGCGATAAAAATCTGGATCAATCTGTATCCAATGCCCACGAAACCGAACAAGTCGCTGTTTCTGCGCCAACAGATCAGCAAACTCCGCGTCGGACACGTCGATTTCGCCGAGGGCGTAACGCCAATCAAACGCAATCGTCTGATTTAGCCCAAACAAGGATTGTTGGGGCGCGCCCACCGTCGACCGGACGCTGGCCTTCAGCCGCGGCGCTGCCCGTTGCACCTTTGCCCACCAGGCCGGAACGAACAGCGGAACACCTGCGGCACTCAGCACCTGACTAGTCACGCTGAGAAACTCAAACGCCTGATTTCCGTCGAGTTCGGCGCACAAAGTCTGGACGTCGTCGTCCGCACTAAAGTACGAAACCAGTCTCCGGATGCGATTCACCTGCGCGTCAAACTGATCTCGAAATGGCAGCCACGCAGGCGGCAAGCTGGAAATTCCGTCGCTAGCGACAGGAACTACCTGGTCCACCTGAAGTTTGTCCTGTACAACGACCTGCAATCGCCAAATCTCCGCCTCGCCCTGTGCAGGTTCGACCAACTGCAAACCCACTCGAAATGGCGTCTGGTCTTGCATCCAACCAATAGCAGTCAACCAAGCGGGCTCATCGACATACAGGTCCGTCAAATGGATCTCCGATGCAAGGCTATCCGACGCGATGGTAGCAAGGGATTCCTGTGCAGCAGTACCAGCTGCAGGTGTCAAATTAGGATATTCCTGAAGCAACTGATGAAACACATCTTGCAACTCCGAATGTGTCTCAATATGCTCGGCAATTGCCTGATGCACCCAAATATCTAGATACTCAAGCGCAATACGCGATGGTTCGTCCAACTCGTTGGGCATGCGAAGGCGCCAACGGAATTCTCCACGCAGCCATGCCTGATAGTCTGGCGCAAACCAGCCTTCGCGCAAGGCTTCCAACAACTTCACTGCCACCCGCTGCAACATCTCGTAATCCGGCCGGTAATCAAGCTGTACCAGAGCATTCGCCGTCCCTGAGCGAGCAAAGAAGCGAATCGCCGCTAGCGGCGACAAATAGATGCCCCGTAGCCCTTCCCACTCGGTGAATTCGCACAGCGTTCCGTAATAACTGTCGGGATCCCACTGAAACAACTGAAGCGCCAATTCCTCTGCATCAACCGCTTCGCCATACTCCGTCTCTCCGTAGACCAAAAATCCTCGTGTTGGCAGCCATTTCGCCGAGACGATAATCACTGTTTCATCCCTCACCGTCACGTGATAATCCCCCGCTTGCGCATCTCGTCCTGCAATGCCCGGAGACGTGTGTATCGACTAGTGAACTGATTGAGGAAACGAGCCCAATCGTCCTGTCGTTTCAGTTTCTTGTATAGTGTCGACAGTTTTTTGAGATGGCGAACTGCAACTTTATATGCCGCGCGGTTTTTCAATCGAATACAGCGCTCCACAGTTTGGTGATACAGTGGTAACAGATACTCCGGTGCAGCCTTCTCGACATGACGCAATTCTTCGCGTTCAATCCCAGTTATCGTGAGGTCATTGAACAAACAGTAGTCCACCCACGCGCGATACTGTTCCGTCATGATATAAAACCGCATGAGATACGGTTGAGAAAGGGACTCATTTTCAGTCAAAAACGCCTCACAATCGGACCGCGCATCCTCGTGATGTTGGGCAACGACAACCCAGTTTTCGCTAAGTCTCCACAAATCCCATTGACGCAGCTTCACGTCGTCCGAAGTGATATGTTTCAACCATCCATATGCTCTCGCCCAAGCCCTCTCCCGTACCAACACGTCGAGGTTGATGAAATAAAACACCGCCCGAAATTTCGGGTCCAGGCCATCCAACATCAACCATGCTTTCGCATCGTCACCAGCCTTCGTATAAAAATAGGACAACATCAATCGCACAATTTCTTGCCGATGTTGAGAGCTATCAGCTTCAACATCTTCCCACCAAGCGATTTCCTCGGACAGCGACAGCACTTCTGCCAGCCAGTATTCGTAGACAAAGCAAACAGTTTGTAAAATCGACTCGTTGGGAGTCGCCTGCCGAACGAATCCCTCCCGAATAAATTGAACCAAGCGTGCGTTCCACGCCGCATCGGCAGCGGCGCTGGACACCCTAGACGTGTTCAGCAGCGAGGAGATGAAACTCCCATACCGGCGCAATGCCATCTCAAGTGTGCGCGCGTAGTAGTTGTCCGACAAACTTGCCCCTAGTAACGTCCCCGCCGTTTGCATGGCGTACAAATACAAGAGCAGTTCGAACCGATCCCTCGTATTGTCAGACCAAGTAGCACACACTTCCTTGGCGTGTTCAACACGGTTATCCAGCGACAAAACCTGGTGGTAAATCGTCTTCTCGTCTACATATCCAATCCGGTGCCGCAAACCGTTCAGCCAAGTGTCAAAATCGTCATCCTCCTGTAGTTTTGCCAAGACTTCGGGCTCTGGTGCCGTCTGTGACATCGTGTTCAGCGCCACCCCAGCACCGTGCCCACCCGCCCGACTTGCCAGGAGTTTCGTGACAAACACCTCTGGACTTTGATACGTAGCGTAGACCTCAAAAAACACAGCCGCCATGTGCTTGCAGATATCTTCATATGGACATGAACAACGACTGTGCAGGTGTACCCAATCCAAATCCAGCACCACATCATAAAATTCGCTTCCTGTCACGTTGGCAATCAGCGTCCGCCCCACCATCTCGACGAACACCACCCGTTCTTCGTGATAGTAGCTTAAACCGCGATTCAAGATGTGTTCTGGCATAGCTTTTAACAGTTGATACCCAAAATGCTCCAGTTCGGTCTGATCGATCACAACATTCACGCGCACTCCCCACTATCCGGTCATGTATTCACCCCATATTGTAACATGACCCGACCAATTCAATATGTGGATATGTGGATATATCTGTTGATATTTATCTTCCAATACCGATACCTCAAGTGATACCGTTATATTGCTAACTGACCGAGTGTTGTGTATTATCTGAACACAATGTGTGGCGAGGTGTTAAAATGCAAGAACAACTGCGAAAAAATGGGCTCTCCTACCCTGAAGCTATTGGCGTTTCGGTCGCCATTATGGCGCCAACCGCGGCAATGGCGCTAAATGGTGCACTCGTCGCGGGCGTAGCAGGCGTGAGCGTCCCTCTGACGTTTCTCGTAGCCATGATTACGATTGGCCTCGTCTCCTACGCATTTATTCAATTTAATCGCAAGTTTTCTAGTAGTGGATCTGTCTACGCATTCACCACAGTCTCCCTAGGCCCGAGGATGGGTTTTCTCTCCGGATGGTCACTCTTGTTCACCTATCTCGTCTTCACGGGTGCCTCGGCAGCGGAAATCGGTGCCTTCATGCAAAGTTTCTTGTCATTTGTTGGTCTCCCTGTCGGATGGTTACCCATCGCGCTCGTAAGTATTGTGCTGATTTGGCTGCTCGCGCTCTTCGATGTCCGCATTGGCGCCCGCGTCATGCTCCTGTTTGAAGGCATCTCCATTCTCCTGATTCTGATTCTCAGCGTGGTCATTCTGCACCGAGGTGGCGCAGCCCATCATCTATCCGCAATACCATTCACACTAGCAGGGAATCACCTAGGGACAATTGGGCTCGCTGCCGTCTTCGCCTTTCTTTCGTTCGCAGGATTCGAAGGGGCATCTAGCTTGGGAGAGGAAACGGCGAATCCGCGCCGGGCCATCCCGATTTCCATCGCATCCGCCGTGATTATTACGGGCATATTCTATATGCTGGTCAGTTACGTGCAATCTGTTGGCTTCGGATTGAGTCCCGCAGGCGTGCATGCATTCTCTGTATCTAGTGCACCACTAGGCGACTTAGCGAAGACATACATGTCGTCCGGGTTCGCTGCCGCCATCATGTTTGGCGCAGCACTGTCGGCGTTCTCCAGTGCGCTCGGTACAGCCACCACGGGGTCACGCTTATTATTCGCCATGGGACGCGACGGGTTCATCCATCGAGGGCTGGGGTCAATTCACCGGAAATACCGAACACCCCATGTGGCGTTGACGGTCGTCATGGTCATTGGTCTACTGGAAGTCGTTGCTCTTGCACGTCAACCCGGCGCAAGCGTGTTTGGCTGGCTCGGGAGCATCGGCGTTCTATCGCTCTTACTAGCCTATTTGGCAACCAATATCGGCGCCATCATCTATTTCACTCGCAACGGCAATTGGCGCGGGGCTGTGTTAATCGTGCCCATTCTCGCCACCGTTGCACTGGTGTACACCCTCTACACCAACGTCTATCCGATTCCAACCGCACCCACACGATATTTTCCCTATATGGTCATCGCCTGGATCATCATCGGCATCTGCATCGTCGTAACCAATCCGACCCTCGTCGGCAACATCGCCAAACGCATCGCGCGGGAGAGCTTACACACGCAAGAAGAATGACTCACAAACGATTGACGAAAACCCCCTGCTCAACAAAAAGGGACAATCCTGCACGCGGATTGTCCCCAAGGCCAAAGCAGCATAACGATTCTCTCTGTACATCCGATACCCACTCAATTTCCGAGCAACTTGAAAAACTCCCGCATAAATCCGGGCAAATCCGGCCACGCGTGGCCGGAGACGAGATGACCGTCCACATGCAGCGTTTCCGTGACGTACTTCGCGCCCATTGCCTCAACAGACGGCTTACAAGCGATGTACGCCGTCAAACTGCGACCTTTCAATTGTTCTCGCACCACTTCTAGGACTTGCGCAGCGTGGCAGATGGCGCCAATTGGTTTCTTCTCCTCGAAGAAATGTGTCAAAATCCGTGGAATGTGTTCGTCGAGTCGGATATATTCTGGTGCACGACCGCCCGGGATGATAAGCCCATCAAACTGCTCCGGTTGAACATCAGCAAACGAAATGTGCGCCTCTAATTGATATGCAGGCTTCTCCGTATACGTGTCCCAACCGACGAAGTCATGTACGACGGTATGCAGCGTCTTTTTCTTCGGTGCGGCGATGACCGCGTCGACCTGCGCCTCCAACAGCCGATAATACGGATAATAGACTTCCAGTGCTTCCACAGCGTCTCCCGTGATAATGAGGACTTTTTTTGCCATAGCCACGTCCCTCCATTCTATCGTTACATTCTACAGCCCCACCGATTTCCTTATGCCACAAATTACTTTGCAATCGATAGGCTGACTTACTGCCGTAGTGGCCGTTGCTCACCACGGAATGGATGTTTCCAATCCGCAATCCGATAATACCTGTTCCACTTCGCGCTTGATTTGACTGAGCGTCTGTGAATCCTTTGCCTCTGCCCGCAACACGAGGATTGGCTGCGTGTTCGAACTGCGTACGAGCGCCCAGCCCGCAGGAAACTGAACGCGCGCGCCGTCGACCGTGACGACAGGATGCTGTTTGGCAAAATGCTTCGTGACCGCTTCAATCATCAACGGTTTGTCTTCCTCTTTGCAGGCAACTCTGGTCTCCGGTGTCGCGACATACGAGGCGACGTCTGCGAACAGTTCGGACAACGACCGCTTCTCCTGCGACAAGATTCGGAGTAACCTGCCAGCCGCGTAAAGCGCATCGTCAAATCCGTAGTACTCGTCATTAAAGAACAGGTGTCCTGACATCTCTCCGGTAAACGGTGCATTCGTCGCCCGCAGTGTAGCTTTGATATGTGAATGTCCCGTCCGGTGAAAACGCGGCTTGCCACCTAACCGTTCAATCTCGTCAATCAGCGATTGTGAACACTTCACTTCGACCAACGCTTCGCAACCAGGATACTTAGGCAAAATTTCACGCCAATACAAAATCATCAATTGGTCTCCCCAGCGAATCTCACCCGTCTCGTCCACGACACCCAGCCTATCGCCATCACCATCAAAGGCGACGCCAAGGTCCGCCTGATGCGCGCGCACTGCGGCCACTAAGTCGACGAGGTTCTTCGGATCTACCGGATCTGGATGGTGGTTCGGGAATTCCGGGTTCGACTCACAATATAGGGGAATGACGTCACACCCCAAGCGAGCCAACGCCTCTGGCGCAAATGACGAGGCTGTGCCATTTCCACAGTCGACAACGACCTTAAGGCGCCTGTCACCAAGCCGAATTTTATCCGCGAGCATCTGCAAATAAGCAGGCTTTATGTCTATCTCCTCAGTCAAATGCTCCATGACGCTAGGAGTATTTCCCGACACCCTACTAGACTCCGCTATCATCTCTGCGTGCAGACTTCGCACCGCGTCACCGTATATGGTGGTCTTGTCGACAGCGATTTTAAATCCGTTTTCAGACGGTGGATTATGGCTGGCTGTCACCATCACGCCGTCCGGAATCTGCAAATGTTCCAAGCTGTAATAGAAAGCTGGCGTCGTCACTTCGCCGATGTCTTTCACCTGACAGTCAAGCGACGTCAATCCAGCGACGACGGCCTGGTGGAGCGCAGGCGAGGATGCACGGTTGTCGTGTCCTACCACCGCCTGACGACGCCCACGTTGCAATAAACGCCGAGCGAAGGCACGCCCCAACAAATAGGCGAAATGTTCGTCAATCTCTCGAAACGCCTCACCTCGGATGTCATACTCGCGAAACACGTGTTTTGGCAGCGTCAAGTTGTGTGTCATCGATATGGTTGCCATGAGAATGCCCTCCTTCTACCCATGCGTTATGATAAATCGCTTCCGTCAGTAGGTAAGAAAGGGTAGACTCCGCCCCTTGATTCGGGTTTAGCCCATCCTCGTTAATTCCGTCGCAGCACCCTCCATCTTCAGCGTCCGCGAGCGGCTGACCTGCATCATTTTCCCCGTAGAACCAAGCGACACACTGTTTAAGTACCGCTTGGTAATGAACCTCGCCAGTCACCTCAAATGCCTTCGCAGAGGCCAGCGCCAATTTCATGACCTCTAGCGGCTGCTGATCCCAGACACTCATGTGATTTGGCCCGGCCCAGCCTCGATTGCCAATCGGCCGCACAACGCCACCGGGGGTCATCCGCTCAATTAAAAATGCGAGGGACGTCTCGGCAATGAAGCGTATATTTTCGTCTTCCAGCACCTGGTATGCACCAAACAAGGCCCACGGGAATACGCCATTGGCATATGTCATCGTCGGTTCAAACCAATGCCATTGCGGTCTTTGATTGGTTGCGTATAACTGACACAAATGCTCGGCGAAGTGTTCTACAACCTGCGGCAATTCCCGCTTTGCCCAATCGACAAACACATCATCACCCTGTACTTCGTCCATCCGAGTGAGCAGCGTAGCTGCCGCAGACAGCGTATGTGCCATACCGCGCGGGAATTGCAGTGCCGACGTCAACGAAAAACCTCGTTGACAAACCTTGCGGATGGTCGGAATCCTGCGTTTGTCCGGGTGATCTAAACTGGCCACCGCCAACGCCCAAAGTGTTCGGCCCTGGCAATCATCCGAGGGCACTTCAGGTTCGAACGTCCGGTTGTAAAACACGTTATTGTGAAAACGCCCATCCTCACCTTGAACCCAAATCAGAAATTCCAGGTACTTGTCGGCCAATGAACACAAAAGCGGAATGGCTTCAGCGGCGTTCGTGCGTTCTGCATAGCGGATCCATTCGATACACATCCACAAAGCCCGCGCATTGTCATCTGTCGAATACCCTTCCTTACGCCGTGGGATCTTCCCAAACGCGTGCTCCAATAACCCTGTGTCATCCGTCAGCCGCTGGAGGTGATCGAGCTTAACGGGTAGCAAGGAACATTTCGCTCCCTTCCACCGCACGCCACTCCTCAATCAGGCTGCGAAACAGGTTCCAATGTGAAATTCCTACACGTGCCCATTGCATCGACCGCCCAATTTTTTGGATTTGCTGTTCGTAGGCACTTCGAACCGCATCCTGGGTCAGCATTCGAACCATTTCACTCGACCATCTGTTTGTATCGCCATAGGGAATCAACAATGCCGGCAAATCCTTAAGCAAATCTCTAGCATATGCGTATGGCGTACTCAATACTGGGCGCCCGGCCCCTACTGCATACGCGAGTGTGCCGCTCGTAATTTGCTCCATCCCCGGATAGGGCGTGACATATAAGTCACACGCAGTAATCAGTTCCGTGATATCTGTTTCCGTCATATACCTGTCCAGCATGATGACGTGATTTTGCAACTGATGGTCGTCAATCATCTTGCGCAATTTATCTCGATAGGCTTCACCATGCTGTTTCACAATTTCCGGATGCGTTTGGCCCGCAATCACATACAAAACGTTCGGGATCTCTTCCACCACGCGCGGCAGTGCTGCCAAGATAGATTCAATTCCCTTGCTCGGCCCCAACAGGCCAAACGTGAGAATGACTTTGCGACCGTGCCATCCCAGCTCTTGGCGCAAAAAGGTCCGCGGCTTTGCAGATGGCCCGGGGGTACCATGCGGGATATACGATATCTTTTCAATCGGTACGCCATACGCGTCTTGCAGATAGCCAACAGCTCGGCGGTTCATCACCGTAATATGTGCGCTTTCCCGAATCAACGCTTGTTGAATTTCCCGATAAGGAGACATAGGCTTTTCAAACACCGTGTGGAACGTAGTCACAAGCGGCTTCTGCAGCGCTCGCGCAAACTCCAACACGTGCTCACCAGCCTCGCCGCCGAAAATACCAAACTCGTGCTGAAGCGAAACAAGTTGAATCGAGCTATTATTAATTCGTTTGGCCAACCGCTCGTAATCCCACAACACGTCGCGACGCAGCAACCAGTACGAACGGTTGTACAAGTTTCTATCCTCATCCGCGCCGACGACAGCGACGACCTGATCGCGAAAGTCGGCATTTTGCGCGGCCTGTTGCACACTCTGCCGCAAATGATGCGTATATGTCGCCAGTCCACACTTTTTCGGGACATAAGTGCTCACGTAGGCAATCTCATACATTATTGCATCACCGCCTCCAATTCTTCGCGTGCCGCTGTTTCATTGACAGTTACCGTAAACCCGGGGCCGACAATCGCACCCGACAGTTGCGTTCTCCCTTTGATGCGCGCCTTCGGCCAGATGACCGAGTTGCGAACGGAACAATCGGGTCCAATTACCGCCTGATCTCCAACCACCGTAAATGGTCCCACAGTGCTTCCATACTCGAGCACTGCGCCATGGCCAATAACCACTGGTGGCTCTATGCGAACGTTCGCTGCAATCTCGACGTTCCTGCCCATCCAAACACCATCGCGAACCATTGGCGTAGACAGACGAAGCGGAAACTTGCCGTCGAATACGTCGCGATGGACCTGGAGGTACCGCTCGTGCGTGCCCATATCCATCCAATAACCATGAATCGAGGTACCATAGACGCCCATTCCGTTGTCGATAAGCGTCGGGAACGTCTGCCGCTCAATCGATGTTTCGCGAGACTCAGGAATCCAATCAAGGGCAGCTTTCTCCATGACATAGATACCTGCGTTGATGAGATTGGACGGGGCTTCTTCCCGCCGCGGCTTCTCCACAAAACGAATGATTTCGCCCAACTTAGTCCGCTGTACCACACCGTACTGCGACGGATCATCGACCTCCGTGAGGCCAATCGTCACCACCCCGCGGTGCCCTCGGTGAAACTCTAATAAAGGTTGTAAATCGATATGATGAATGATATCTGCGTTAAAGACGAGGAATGTATCGCTAAGCATGGCTTGGGCATTTTTAATCGCCCCCGCAGTTCCGAGCAACTGTCGCTCATAGGCATACTGTAGGTTGACGCCAAGTGACTCCCCGTCACCAAAGTAGGATTGGATTTTATCTGCGTGATACTTGACCGCAAGCACGATGTCTTCAATGCCTTGGTCACGAAGATGCACAATGAGGTGTTCAAGCCACGGTCGATGAAACACAGGTGTCATCGGTTTTGGAAGGTTTTCTGTCAAAGGGCGTAAACGTGTCCCAAGTCCTCCTGCTAACAACAATGCCTTCATTTTCATCCCCCCATTGGTCAAATGTTTTACGAAATGCCAATAGATGAACGGTTCATGAAGATTGCTGGAAACGATGAGGAAGCGACACCCCGGGGTCGTATCAGACTTCCAAGTGCCAGCATGAGCCATCAACTTGTTAGCACTCTATAGAGGTGGCTGCTAAAAGTATAAGCAAAGTTATCTATTCATTTCAAGGCTAAATTTGCAATCTGTTCCTAAATTCCACTAGATAAGACACACCCGCAAGTATTCACTCATGCGGGTGTGCGCGGGTTGCGCAGTCGCCACGTCCGAATCGCTAATTGGTAGGTGAAGCGAATTTGGTCGTCGTCCAACTGAATATGCAACAATTGCTCCACGCGCTTAAGCCGATAGCGCAGCGTATTTCGGTGCAAATACAATTTTTCCGCTGCCACTTGCATCTTCGCCCCACACTCAAGGTAAGCCTCCAAAGCTTCTAAGAGCGGTTCCCCGCCTTTATCCGCCAGCAAAGGTGAAAGCATCTGTTCCGCATGAAAATACGAAGAATCTTTATCCGGCGTGGGCAGCAGACGATTTACGACATCCCGGCTACTGTCGGCAAACTGAATAGCCGCTGGTTGCGCCATGACACCTAAAAAATCAGGGTAAGATTTCGCGGCCAAAGCAAGTGCGACTTGAAGCAACTCGTCCCCGTCCGTGACGTCATCAACCCTTTGCTGACAAAAATACGCGCGCAAGGAAGTCCCCACTTGAATCTGCAAAGGCGCCAACCAATCTCGCACAAGCCGCTCAATTTCACGTTTATCCGCGTTCCACATGCCAAATGAAAACAGTGCTATCCCTTGATGGTTGCGCCAGTCCTGCCATGGCACACACGCGGTCAATCGCGTTTGCCTTGCAGCCGCAAATCTCGACTGTGCACAAAGCGCCAACAACCGTTCACGCAAGCTGAGGACGGAGGAAGAAAATCGTCGATAAGCATATGGAAGGTCTGCCTGACGCTGCAGTGGCCTTTGTACATCATGTTTCGCATCGCCGTCATACAGCCAGAGCAACTCAACCGACTGAATGGGTCGCAAGTCCACCATGCGCACCAGGGAGTCCCTCGATAACTCGAATTCCTGCTGTGCCAGACGCACTCCACCCAAGTCGGCCTGATTGGCCCCAGTATTAAATACTGACAATTTTGACATTTTATTGTATACCATCTGTTCAAATGAAAAGTACCACTGACTTTGCGTGGTGATCCCAGGCAACCCAGTCAACAAAAAGTATGCCGTCTGCGAACGCAGCACGCCGGCCAATTCCTCTATCCAAAGCGCCTTGTGTTCATCTGAAAATAACGGGCAAACGTCGTTCGGCGTCAATTGTAGTAAAAACGCACGGTCGAGAACCCGAATCGGAATCAGGAGTATCTCCCGTCCTCTGACATTTTTCCATTGTGTACGCAGGGAATAATCACCCGATACATCGCACATCCTCACCTCTGCTTGGACGAATAGTTCCCGCTCCATCACGCGCAGCCAGTCAGCTAACGTGCGGGGGTCGTAAAACACGAACTCCAAACGTTTGCGCACACCACTTAACTGATGTCTCACAGCTTGTGTACGCTGAGTGACGAGCGTGTAAAAATGACGCGCAACAGTGGAATAATACAGCGAGGAATGCGTCCAAAGAATCGGAATACCCAAAATGTCCGCGAGCATCAAGGTCGCCTTTGAAAAATCCGACGGCGCCCCGCCTTGAAACAATACACCAGCGACACGCGCCTGTTGGAAAAATCGCAAAAGCAGGTCAAACGTGGATGAATACGCAGGAAACAAATCCGCTTTGACAAACACCAACGTATCTTGGAACTCACTGTTCTGTGTGCTTCTCAACCAAACCTTCTCATCATTGAGCAACAAGATGTCCCGACACAAATTGTCGAGACCCACTGCGCCCGCTAAACACTCCGTCTTTCCATTCAAACTGCCGACGAACTCGCGCATCGGAACCATCTAAAGCCCCCCTTAGGTCAAGTACAACGATGACATGAGACTGTCAGGGGTCTAATCGAACCTGTCCGGCGACACGGTGGTGGCACCCTCTCAATTCTCACACTTAATTTTCGTATATTTTATATAGTTTACACCCATTTGACCCAATTCTGTAGAGGGGACCGCTTCTGGTTCCAACATTTTTTGAATCACGTCCCGTTGGCGAGCACGTCGGCGGCGTGATCGACAATTTGATTCGCCTGCCGGGCAGCCGTCGCCCCCATGCTGACGTGATCTTCTTGGTTGCCGGACGAGGGGATGGAGTCGACACTGGCTGGGTGGGCCAAGACCTTGTTTTCAGACACGAGCGAGGCGCTCCGTACGACGCTCGGCGATATTTGCAAGTTCTGCTACGGCGATTTTTAGATAATCCATAGCGAGGGCAATCGGCTGCCCATGGAAGTTTCCACCGGAGTACACTGCGTTCTCCTCCGGGAACAATAACGGATTGTCGGTGACGGCGTTCATTTCGATTTCCAGCGTCTCTTGGACATGTCGCAATGCACGCAGAGATGCCCCATGTACCTGCGGAATACAGCGTAAGGCGTACGCGTCCTGTACCTTGTCGCGACCTGGCTCGCGCACCAAATGACTGCCCGCCAGATAGCGGCGAATATCCCGCGCGATAGCCGCCTGTTCCGGAAACGGCCGGACGCGTTGAATCCCCTCGTTCAAGCATGCCGTCAACGTCTCCACGACCACAGGCCACACGCCCGAATAACCGCGTGTCAGGGACACAAGGCGAAGCAGCATCATACCGCGCACAACGTCCTCCGAATACGGCGCACCCACCCCTCAGGCATGGCTGCGAATCAGATTCACTTGGAGCGTCCGCGTTTGCTCCTCCGGCAGAATCACGCTCGCCAACTTGCCAAACCCCGTATTCACGCCGTATACAATCTGTCCGTCGGCAAGGACGTGATTAAGAAAAGCCCGACAGTCCGACACCGCCTTATAGCACGCTTGCGACACCCGCACAGGCGCTTGCTGGATTACAACCGGTTCAAAATCTGCCAAATCAATTCCTTGCTCATCGATGACAACAGTTCCCGCTATGGGCTTCATGGCATACACCTCGACATCAATTTATGAGTGCACGACCTGTTCGACGCCACAAAGATGTGAAAAGCGCCAACACAGCCATGGCGTTCATGCACATGCGTTGTGTAACGAGATACGCACAAACTGGGCAGGTGAGCGTAAGGATGATCATGCTCGCGAATGCGCTGGACTCACAAGGAGGCGGAAACTTGAGCGCTGCACATTGGGTGTATTTATTAGGAGCATTGGTCATCATTGTAACCATGATTTTCCGCAAGAACATCGTCGTCCCCAGCATTGTGTTCACCATTCTGGTGGCCTGGGTATATAAGGGCTCTTTAATATTTGGATTCCAATCGTTATTTAACGCTGACCTATACGCTGCCAATCAGCTCTTTAACGTGTTTCTTGTGATTTCGTTAATGGTGGCCATGCTGAAAGCTGCAAGTTCCATTGGGGCAGACCAATTAATCATCAAACCCGTTCAAAAGCTGATGGTCTCGCCCACCGTGGCATACTTCATCCTGGCCGTCGCCACATTTCTCATTTCGCTATTCTTCTGGCCAACGCCAGCCATCCCACTCGTCGGTGCCTTGTTAATCCCAGCAGCTGTCCGCGTCGGACTCAGTCCAATGAGTGCAGCAATAGCAGTCGCACTAGCCGGTCAAGGCATGGCGCTAGCTGGCGATTTGGTACTGCAGGCTGCTCCGAAAATCACGGCAGCCGCGGCAGGCGTACCGACGAGTCTGATTTTAGGCAAAGCAGGCGTGCTCACCATGGTAACGGGCGTCGTCGCACTCGGACTCGCCTTCATCTTCCAGCGAAAAGAGGACGTCGCATTTAAAAACAAACGAATCGACGAGCGGATGCATGTCGCAGGCATGTTGTCGATGGGGGAAATGGCAGCCACGAGCGAAGATAGACAAATGGGTCGAATCGCATTCGGCAAACGGGCACTGTTTATCGCCATCCTCATCCCTCTGTTGCTCATTGGCGTCATCGTCGTCATGTTGACGGATAACATCACCGGTGGGGATGCAACGGCACTGCTTGGAGGCGTTGGTGCCATCTTACTGGTGATTATCGGCATGTTAAGCCGAGGGCCCGGTAAATTAGGCGGATTCGAGGCAGTCAGCGAATACCTGGTGGAAGGGTTCGTCTTCGCCTTCCGTGCGATGGGCCCTGTAATTCCAATCGCCGGTTTTTTCTTTCTCGGTGGAACCGATGGCGCACAGGCGATACTGGGGAAAAATGCCCCCGGCTTTCTCTTTGACGCGGCCTTAAAGCTGGGGCACACGCTACCTGCAGGAAGTGCCATTGGTGCGTTTGGCGTACTCTTCCTCGGCATGTTGACTGGGCTCGATGGCTCAGGATTTGCCGGACTCCCTTTAGTCGGTGCAATTGCTGGCGCACTGGGACATGGAAATGCGCAATATATCAGCATGTTAAGTGCTGTTGGTCAAGTCGGTTCCGTATGGACCGGTGGCGGCACGATTGTCGCCTGGTCATCGCTGGTCGCTGTTGCAGGCATTGCAGGTGTCAAAGTGCAAGACCTAGTTAAAAAGAATTTTCTACCGGTTCTCATCGGCCTCGTTCTCTGTACCATCGTCGCCATTATCGTCTGGTAGAACACGCTTTTCAACCAGCACGCAAGCAACCCGCCCTAAGGTTCTCGAATGTGAACCTTAGGGCGGGCCGATGTTCTGCGCCAATCCCTTAAACACACAGGCGCCAACACCAAAACAGATGCTGACAAATACGTCTGTAATTCGTCCGTTACATCGCTTCGCGCGGTGCGCGCACATCGACAATCCGGTGAACACCTTTGGGAAGCAAGAGACTGCCTACCACCCCGACTGCGGAAAAGACCGTCGGTAAAATGAACGCAACGCCATATGCGTGGCGCATCGTTTGCGAACCTGCGCCGACCGTGCCCCCTGCAGCATCTATCACAGCGCCAAACAACACCGGTAGCAACACAGCGCTTAAGAACCCACCCGTATTCGCAAATCCAGACGTGACACCAGATCTTTCCGTCGGAACGTGGTCGCGAATGGCTGCAAACGTCAACAAACTGCTCCCACAACCGAAGCCGACGACAAACATCACAACCCCCGCCACAAAGAGTGGCGGCTCGCCACCCCAGATCACAATCGCCAACCAAGCGAGCATGCCTAAAATCTGCGTCGTCAAATACGGACGCTTCCTATCAGCCAATCGGTCACTTAACCAACCAATCACAGGACTGGCGACAAGCGCCCCGATGAACGCAGTCAGCGTAAACCATGCAGCCTCTGCACGCGGCAGGCGGTAGACGCCCATAAAGTATGGTACCACCCACATACTAACCATCGACAAATAGGTTCCCATGGCGCCAAAGTGACAACAGAACGTGGCCCAAGCCAACTTACTGCGCACGACGTCTGCGAGCATCCGCCCCACTGGCACGCGCTCCACACGTATGCTCTCCGCCTGGGCCTTGGCAACAGCGCGCGCTGGTCCGCCCGCAATCAAGACGATAAAATTGGCCACACCCGCAACGACCAATAAAGTACCAATGACGATAAACGGGATATGCCATCCAGATACCGCAATCCAAGTTGCCAAGGGAATACTCGTAATCAGCGCGCCAATGTTACCAGCTGAATTCACCACCGCCAAGACGGCAGCGAAACGTCCTTTGGCAAACCACTTGGCGAGAATCAACACAATGTTAACCCAGATGAGCGAATCACCCAGCCCGACAATGGCGCGTCCACACAGCAACAAGCCGAAGTTTGGCGCAGAAGAAAAGACCAAGGTACCAACGCCATCGCAGAGCACGCCCAACACAAGCATCCGTTCCGGCCCTGATTTATCTCCATATAACCCAATTGGGATTTGTAGCACCATATATACCAGGTACTGAATGCTGGTAATACTACCCAGAACCGCAGCAGAAACATGAAATTCCGTTTGCAGTTGATCAGATATCAAACCCGGTCCAGTCCGTTGGGTGAAAACCAGCAGGTAAGATACGCCGATGCTTGCCAGCACGAGCCAGCGCCAGCGTTCAGCTAGTGCTGCCCCAACTCTTGACTCTCGCATCATATTTGATACCTCACAAATGTTTATACAAATGATGGATTGCGTAATAGCAACATTCTGACTCTAATGCAGCCGTCGCGCAATGTCAAAATACGACCGCCCAAGGCAGGCTCATATGAAACGGCGTGCCCTTTTGCACGCCGTTGGACGGTAGATACTACGATTCAGATCATTAGGTCCATTTCGCTCCCCAGTGTTTCATCGCGACGAGTACGCTATGAAAATCAATGCCTTTCTCCGTCAACGAATATTCAACCGTCACAGGCACCGTCGGATACACCGTTCGCTCCACCACACCGTTGGACTCCAAATGACGCAGTGTATTACTAAGCGCCTTTGGACTGACCTTGGGTAGCGCCCGCTGCAACTCGCTATAGCGCTTCGTGCCGCTATATAACTCTTTGAGCACGAGAAATGACCACTTGCCGCCAATAATATTGAGCGCCGTCTCAATCGAACACGGAATGCTCTCCAAATCAGGATGTTGCTCGGACAGCAACTTCTTCAAATCAAACACCTCGCTAACTATTCGTAAGGATGTATACTGAATGAAATAATGTGCATTAGAAGTGACTACTTCACAGTTTATACCGACATATTTAAAATAACAACAGGTGCTGGATCGCCGTGTGATGCTATTCTGCTGTCTGTTCACTTGACGGGACAGACAAGATACGTTGCGCGTTGCACAAATCATGTGTCGGCTATGCCTTTTATTTATAATCGAACTAAATCAAAGTCACAGTTTCCCGTAAGGCTGTTCTCTGGCCGTGCGCGGAGATTGTCCATCATTGAGGTCTGTCGATTCTCGACAGGGTACGAAAGCAGGGGTTGAACCAAGACGCAGAGAGGATGATATTCATGCATTGCCCACATTGTGGTCACCATGACCTTGGAAAAATCGGAAGTCATCGTTATTACTGCTCAAATTGCTTTAACGAATGTGTAATCAGAGACGATACCGTTCAGGTATTCGGCGTTGACATAGAGGGCGACTTAGTGGTACTCGAGTCGAAAGTGCTGACCGAACAGTTTGCAAGTCACAACGGGGAGCGATCATAAATCGCCCCCGCTTTTACTGCTTCGACCGATTGACTGCTCTGATGAGACCATGCTGAGAATGCGGAGACTATAATCCTGCACCATCTCAGCATGGCCATCACACGGCGCATCGATGGGCAACAGACGGTCGCCAGCACGGCAACCCCCGTGTCGTTCTTGGATGAAAACGCAACGTCTATTCCGATAATACATAGCGGTTCCCTTTCATTCGTCACTGCAAGACATCCGCATATACTGACGGTACCCTCTCGCATACCAGCCACCCTGGCGCATCAAATCGATGTGACGCCCACGTTCCACAATCTGTCCGCGCTTTAGTACGAGAATGTCATTGGTGTTAGGTTAAAAGTGTGGACACAACGAATCGTGAATGTGAAAATAAGTAAATTGATTCGAGGTGTCTACGATGACAAAACAATACGATGCGGATTTCAAACTGAATACAGTGAAGTTGGTTCTGGAGGAGG
>NZ_JAFMTW010000041.1 GCF_017329615.1 Alicyclobacillus suci
CGTCTGTCTTTGACAGGCTTATATAGATGCGCCTAAAAATCACTTCCCTTCATGGTTCTTAGAACTCGAAAGAGTGCTTGACATTAGATAGCTGGTCTTCTGGATGTATATGCAAACAGGTGAGAACCCTGTCCTACATTTCGAGAGACAAAGAGTTGGCGATTGTGGCGGCGGGACGAATAACTATGATGTGTGGAAAATACGGTTTGTGGGGGCGGTGACGTGGCTGAAATGGACGTACGGATACGGTGTTTGAGGTCTGACGAGTCGGCGCCGATGGACTTGATGTTGTTGGCTGATCCGTCCGTGGATGTGATTGAGCGTTATCTATCGAGGAGTATCGTCTACGTGGCGGAGCGGGCACCGGACGATATCATCGGGGTTTGTGCGGTCTTACCAACGCGGCCCTGCACGATGGAGATTGTGAACGTTGCGGTTTCTGAGGCGTGGCAGCAGAGAGGGATTGGAGAACGGATGTTGCGTGCGGTGATGGAAGATGTGTGTCGGGCGCATCGGGTTTCGCGATTGGAGATTGCGACGGGGAACTCTAGTTTTTCGCAGTTGCGATTGTATCAGAAGCTCGGGTTTCGGATGTCGCACATTGAACACGACTTTTTTGTTCGGAATTATGTTGATGAGATATTCGAGAACGGCTTACAATGTCGAGATTTGGTTCATCTTTGGTTTGACGTTACGCCGTTTGTAGAGCCCCGCGGCGCTCGCTAAAAGGATGTCTCCATGGAACCGCCCTCTGCACAGATTGCAGAGGGCGGTGCTGTTTTAGGCCCACTTCTGGCACTTCAAAAACTTTTCGCAAATTTTTGCGCAGTGTAAGCTGATGCGACAGCAATTCTGCGATTCGGGATCAGGCAGGCGCATACATTCGTGCGCGCACATTTGGCAGACTTTTGCACAGTATCGGAGCGTGAGTTTGAGCATGGGGCTCCGCCGTGCAATTTGCCGAGTGGTCAATTGGCATACCTCGACGCAGTCTTGCAACATGGCAATTTGTCTTGCGCGCATATACGCATCCGGACGGCACATCAGCATGTGGAGCGTCCGTTCACATGTCAACATGCAGTCTTTGACTTGTTCACAGATGTTCGGACATTGGTGAATCGGGTGGACGGCGAAGAGGCCGGGATCGAACTCTAATTTCTCTTCTTCAAATTCGTATTCGTATTGCATATACATGAACTCAGTCTGTTGAGGCTGTGCCTTTGGCTGTGGTTTCGGTTGTGCGACAGGTGGCTTGTATGTGGGTTGAACGTGTTGCTTCATCGGTTTTTTCATGTGGTACATGGGAGATGGCTCAGACTCCACCTCCATCGATACTTGCATGTCTGGTGACGAAGGAGATTCCTCCCAAGGGACTTGTTTCTTTGGCGGCTGATGATAAGCTTTCTTCGGTTGGTGTATAGGCTTTTCCGGCTGTTCTGGTGGTTTTCCTTCACTGCGAAATTGCGACGTGAAATCGAAATCTTGCTCGTGGTAATTTTCGTTTGGCACCGTGTATCCTCCTTACGAGTCTTCATTCCACACCCAGTTAATGCAGGAACGACACCGCGTGTGCCCGCCCACAACGCGTTTGGGCAGAAGGACACTGAATTTGTGAAAAGTGTGCTAAACTGAACGAAGCCAATGTGGCAAGACCACATGAAAGAATGGTGAGAGAACATGCCGATTAAAATTCCAGACCATTTACCAGCGAAGCAAATCTTGCAGTCTGAGCACATTTTCGTAATGGGAGAACAACGGGCTTTTCAGCAGGACATCCGTCCGCTTCGTATATTGATTTTGAATCTAATGCCAATCAAAGAAGTGACCGAGACGCAATTGCTCCGCTTGCTCGGGAACTCCCCGCTGCAAGTGGAAGTGACCCTTTTGCGGATGCGCTCGCATGTGGCGAAAAATACCTCGGTAGAGCATCTGACTGAGTTTTATCAGACGTTTGAAGATGTTCAGAAGCAAGCATATGACGGCATGATTATCACCGGTGCACCGGTAGAGCATATGGATTTTGAAGAAGTGGGATACTGGGCGGAACTTTGTGACATTCTCGAGTGGACAAAAGAGTCGGTCACTTCAACGTTGCACATTTGTTGGGCGGCCCAAGCGGCTTTGTACTACCATTATCAGATTCCAAAGTATCCATTGCCTGAAAAACTGTTTGGTGTCTTTGAACATACAGTCAATATCCGATGTAATCTGACCCGCGGGTTTGACGACACGTTTTTTGTGCCCCATTCTCGACATACGGATGTGCGGAAGCAGGACATTGAAGCCGTCGGCGGTTTGGATATCTTGTCCGAGTCGGAAGAGGCTGGTGTGTTTCTGGTTGCTACTCCGGACGCTCGGCAGATTTTTGTAACCGGTCACGCAGAGTACGACGCGTTGACGTTGGCGGAAGAATATCAGCGCGACGTGGAGCGTGGACTTCCCGTTCCGCTTCCGAAAAATTACTATCCGAATGACGACACGACGCGCACGCCAAAGCATCAGTGGCGGTCACACGCCAATTTGTTGTTCGCAAACTGGCTCAACTATTGCGTGTATCAAGAGACGCCCTATGATTTGAGCGGTCGTATCAAACATTCGCTGTCGATTGGCTGAATTTTGGCAGCCCAGTCACCGCGCGATGTTTAGGTGATGAGGAACAAGGGGACAAGGAAGATAAGAAGGCTCGCGGTGTTTGTATCATTTGGTAGATACATGCGTCCGGTTCTTGCTATGGAGGGAGGATATATAGCGTATGGCGCACGAACATGCGCATCACCACCACGGGCCCAAAGATCACGGACACCATCATGACCACGGTGATATCCTTCATACACATGCCCCAGCTGGGAAAATGGGCAGGGCATTTGCACTGACTTGTGTCATTCTCGTTGTAGAGTTGGCTGGTGGTGCGATTTCTCACAGTTTGGCATTGATGTCGGATGCGGGGCACGTTTTGACAGACGTATTCGCCATCGGGCTGTCTTGGTTTGCGTTGCGGCAGTCCGTGAAGCCGGCCGATGAGAAGATGACGTTCGGTTACGCCAGGTGGGGAATCTTAGCGGCACTGCTCAACGGGTTGACGCTGATTGCCATTACATTGTGGATTTTGTGGGAGGCGTATCATCGGCTGGAGCACCCAAGCGCCGTTCATAGCCTGTGGATGTTTGTCAGTGCCGCGGTGGGGATTTGCATCAATTTGTATTTGGCTGCAGGGATGCGCGATGAAGAAAATTTGAACGTGCGCAGCGCAGTTTTGCACATGCTTGGCGACGCTGCAGCGTCCGCCGGCGTGATTGTGGCGGGTATCGTGATATTACTGACTCACTGGTATTTGGTTGATCCACTCTTGAGTATTGCGATTGCATTGTTCATTGCGTTTGGCGCTTGGCGCATCGTTCGCCAGACGATAAAGATTTTGATGGAGGCTACGCCTCAGACGATAGACTTTCGCGAGGTTGTCGGCAAACTCAAGGCAGTACCGGGGATTCATGATGTGCACGACGTGCACGTGTGGGCTATCACGAACGGTCAAAACGCACTGAGTTGTCACGCTGTGCTCGATGGAAATATGACGATACGCGAGAGTCAGCAGATTCTTCGTGACGCAGAACACTGTTTGGCCCACTTTGGTATTGGGCATGTCACGATTCAGATTGAAGATGGCAGTCATCCCCATGAAAATCGGGCGTTGTGTAAAGCAGCAGATCAGAGTGGTGAACATCATCATCACGAGCGCGATTAGAAACGGAGGTGGATTGTGTTGAATTTGTACCAGGAACCAGGGAGTTCTTCGGATGCGCCCTTTCCATGGCGTTATGTCGGAGCGTTTTTCATTTGTGTTGCGTTGACCGGGTTGGCGCTTTTAGTGGCGTTTGGGTTAGATCTTCCCGGTATGGTGATGGTCTTCATCGTTTTGGCCATGGCGCTGATTCAGGTGATTTTGCAGCTCACTTTACTATTGCACGCATCTTTTCGCGACGAGCGTTGGATGCGGGTGGCTGCGCTGGCGGGTGGCACATTTATTGCCATTGTCGTCATTGGCTTTACGTATCTGGTGATGACATTTAATTCGGGCGTATCTTGATGTTTTCGGAATATCTTGGCTGGCTATGGAGAGGACGGACTGGCATGAACCCTTCAATTCGGTTATTCGCTGGCCTGATTGCGGCGTTCATCGCCGGGGCAGTGACCAGATTACTTTCTGGAGATTCGACGGTTGCACTGACGATTGCAACCTGTGTATTTGTGTTTGGCGTGTTGAGCACGGGGCGAACCTATCTGCTGCAACGGCGGTTACTGCGGGGTGATTTGTACATTCAGCATGGTGCACCTGTACTAGCTGGCGTGATTGTCTCGGTCATCGTCCGAATTACACACTTTTAGCGTACAGGTTGGTGTACGCACTGAAATTTATTTGAATCATCAGATAAAATCGACCCTCTTCGACAAACATGTAACGAATTCGCCGATTGTTCGTCACATTTGTCAGGCATAATTCGTCGTATACTGTTGATCGTTGATTGCTCATTTAGGTGGAGGAGAACAATGACCAACGGGGACACCAGAACGACCAGTGTGATCGAATACTTGCGCAATAAAATGATATTGCGCGCACAGGCGACCGGCGATTTGTTGCACCAGGATGTCATTCAATTGAGTCAGCAGCTCGACCGATTTTTAGTTCAAGATCAGAGGCATCGCGCAGGGGCGGAGCCAGCGCCTCAGAGCGGTGAGTTTGCAACATCGTTGTGGCCACAGATTGCGGCGGGAAATGAACCGCGGTATCCGGTTTGGCTCTTGCGGCGGTGGTCGCGTCGGCATTTGCGGATGGTTGGCGGGCAGGGGTCAGTGAAGATGTACCAGCAGTCGACGCGTTGAGTTGACGCGGCTGTTTGGACAAGGTACGCTGACTACGTACATAGATTCTGCCGACGAAATAAGGATGTGACAGTCGACGTGCATTCGTATTGGTTTCACATTGGTGCGTTCCCCGTCCGGTCTTACAGTACAGTATTTGCCCTGGCTTTCCTGTTGGGCTTGGGGATAACCCTGTATTTTGCCAAGACCAAAGGGAACCCCGGAGATGCTGAGCACTGGTGGAGCCTCGGGCCTTTGTGTCTGGTAGGCGGCATTTTGGGTGCTCGGTTCTGGCAAGTGTTCTTCTTCGATTGGGGGTACTATTCGCAGTATCCCGGTCAAATTATTCAAATCTGGAATGGTGGATTGTCGATTCAGGGTGGCATCGTGGGCGCTCTGATTGCAGCCATCATTTACTTGGTGAAAAAGAAGTTGAGTTTTTTTCACTTTGCGGATATCGCGACGCCAGGTATTTTATTAGGACAGAGTATCGGGCGTGATGCGGATTTTATGAACGGAAGCGCATATGGTGCGCCGACGCATCAAAACTTTGGTGTGCTTTTTCCGACGGATACGTTGGCTAGACAGCAGTACGGCAATCAGCCGTTGTGGCCGGCGGTGATTTGGGAGGCACAGGTTGACATTGTTCTGATGGCTCTTTTGTTTGTCCTGCTGCAGCGGAAGAAGGGCTGGCCGAGGGGCTTTGCGTTTGTGTATTACCTCATCGTGTACAATATTTGTCGATTCTTCTTGGAAATGTTGCGCGGTGATTCGCCACGTGGCGTATTTGGCTGGGATGCGGCGCAATGGACGGCGTTGGCAACGGCACTCGTTGGGGTTATACTCACCATTTGGGTGTTTCGCAAGTCAAAGCAGAAGACACCGCTTGGGCTTTAACTGGATATGTGTGAAATGTTTGCGGAGTGCTTTTAGGTACTCCGTTTTTCATTTTGGTTATGACACTAAGGGCAGGAGGGGAACGAAGTGCATCGATTGGAAGTAGACATACCGGCGTCATTCGATTTTGCGTCTACTGTGCGCCGAAACATCTTTGGCATCGGGGATGTAAAAGTTTTAGGAACGGTCGAAGTACCCGTGGTCGTGCGGGCGTTTTGGATTGCAGACGAACCCATAGGCGTTCGCATTTACGTGGATAAACAAGCTGAAAAACTCATCGTGGAGACGGAAGATGCAAAAGCCACAAAGCACCTTCTTCCCCTCGTTCGCCATTGGTTAGATCTCGATACTGACTACGAAATGGCGATGTCATGGCTTTGCCAAGACCCTGTGTTGGAACCAGTCGTTCATGCCCTGCGTGGGCTGTACCTGCAGCGCGATGTCGATTCCTTCTGTTGTTTGGTGCGCATGATGATTGGTCAACAGGTCAACGTAGCGTTTGCAACGACGCTTACGAACAGATTGATTGAGCTCGTGGGGCGCAAAGTGGCGATTGGGTGTGAGACGTTGGCTGTATTCCCAAGGGCGGCAGATGTGGCGAGACTCTCGGTTGATACGTTGCGCAGCTTGCAGTTCAGCGAGCGCAAAGCGCAGTATATTGTGAATCTGGCGAAAATGGTGGTGGATGGGCAAATTGATTTGCGTGCGGACAAGCTCGATTGCCTGGAAGATGAAGAACTTATCGCTTATCTTGGTCAAATTCGAGGTGTCGGTCGCTGGAGTGCGCAGTGCTGTGCGCTATTTTCCCTTCAGCGTCCCGATATTTTTCCCGCACAAGATGTCGGGTTGTTGGATGCTATTGGGCGTTTGTATGGCGGTGTGAGACCCAGTATCGAACAGGCTGCAGACATGGCACAAGCCTGGAGCCCATATCGTAGCTACGCTGCACACGTACTGTGGTGCAGCCGAAGGCGGTTCGAGACAGGTATGAATCCGCCTCAATAAAAAACGGCAACGTGTTCGAGCACGCTGCCGACAAGCGGGGTATTTCTGTGCACACAAATGTTAGCATCTGGTACTAGACAAAGCAAGTGGTGGATGAATCTATAGTTTGTAAAAGATGGGTGTTCACACAACTGTCACAAACTCTGGGGGAGTCGTGCAAAATGGTACCCTCGTGCGCGAAGCGCGTCGATGATTTTTGGCAAAGCCTCTACGGTGTAGCGGCTGTTTGATACACCGTCGTGCATGAGAATCACGGCGCCTGGCTGAATTTGATCCATCACGTGATGAATAATTTTATCGGCGCTGTTCGCCTTCCAGTCTTCCGAATCGACTGTCCAAAGGATGACTGGATGACCTAGAGAAACGATTGACTTCGCCTCGTTATCTGTAATCAGTCCGCCTGGCGGCCGATAATACTTTGGATAGCTGCCAGTCACTTGGTGAATCGTCCCGTCGGTCCGTTTGACATCTTGGGCCACCCATGCTGCAGTTTTTTCTGGAAGAAAATCGTGCTGATACCCATGGTTGCCGATTTCGTGTCCCTCGACGACCAATCGTCTCGCGATAGTTGGGAACTCGCGCACCCGAAATCCCAGTACAAAAAATGTCGCGGGAACGTGTTTGGCGCTTAAGATGTCGAGAATTTGTGGGGTGTAACGTTTGCTTGGACCATCGTCAAACGTTAAGTAGACGGTTTTGTCGTGGCCAATTTGACGCAGCACCTGGGCATCAATGGTTTGTGTTGGGCCTAGGATGAAACCGACCATGACCAGGCTACACACGAACCCTAGAATGCATTTCCGCAAATCCATGCATCTCCTCAAAGTTCGCTGCATCGACAGTTCCCCCTTGAGTGATAAATATAATCGGTTGTGAGTTCATGATTACCTATTATTGATGAATCATGTGTGGGCGGTGCAATAAATTGCACGAGATCTGGCTGTACTTGGTTGTTTGGTTTACATCGTTTTCCATGCGCTAGGTGAGCGTATAAGCTACTCGGTGCTGACTCACAATATGGCTTGTCATCACCAATACCGATAAGGAGGAGTACACAATGGCAAACAACAACAACAACGACAAACTGATTCCACAAGCAGAGCAGGCTCTTAATCAGATGAAGTACGAAATTGCGTCGGAATTTGGCGTTCAGTTGGGTGCTGAAACAACTTCTCGTGAAAACGGTTCGGTTGGTGGAGAAATCACGAAGCGCTTGGTAGCTTTTGCTGAGCAATCGCTCTCTGGCCGCTAAGCTTCGCAGTTCGTGCAGGGCAAAGGGCCGTCACCGTGGGGTGACGGCCCTTTCTGGTGGAGACATGGTGGGTGGTTACAACAGTTCGACAAGTGCGTGGAGTGAGGAGATTTGGCCGTCTGGCGCGGGAGGGATAACATCCGCTGCCCGCCCCGTGCGGTTTAGCCAATAAGCTTTAAACCCAAAAGCTTTGGCGCCCGTTACATCCCAATGATTCCCTGAGACGTATACAATCTCCGCTTTCTCACACGCGAGTGTATCCAGCACCAATTGGTAGGCTGCGCGAGCAGGTTTGTATGTACGGATTGGTTCGGTGCTGAGAATATAGTCAAAATCGAACAGGATACCCTGTCTATCAGTCAGTGTCTGCAGTGCGCGAAACGTGCCGTTGGATAGCATGAGCAACTTGTGCTGTGCGCTTAGTGCTGCGAGTGTTGGCCGCACGTCGTCGAACAATGGCAGCGTTTGATGTGCGTGCAAGAGTTTTGGTACGGCGGTTTGTACCTGATTTTCGTCAAGGCCTGCGTCACACAGTGCGAATCGAAGTGCAGCTTCCGTTACTTTGTCAAAGTCCATAAAGCGGTTCATCAACACGCTGTTCCATGCATAGTCCAGTTGCTGGCGGCGCCACGACAAAGCAATTCGCTTTGCTTCGTGGGGCACGACGCCGGTGTACTCGGAAATCGGGTGAACTAAAGCGTCAATATCAAACAAGGTACCGTAAGAGTCGAATACGATAGCTGCCATTTTCACGCGCCCTTTCTTCTGACGACTTGATTACACGCCGCGTGCGGCTGGGTCCCAAATTACTTTGTGAATTTGCAGATTGAGTTTGACTCGTTTGAGACCCGCATGCAGTATTTTTTCGACGAGCTTATCTGGTGGCATCGTCTCCCAGACTGGACTGAACAACGCAGTCGCGCGCGGGCGATAACGCGACAGCACGTCGACAGCCGTCTCGAAGTCATCATCATTGGCGATGACAAACTTTAGTTCGTCCTGCGGCTCAAGGGCGGATAGATGATGGTCAACCATCTTGTCCATTTCGCCGCTGGCTGGCAGCTTATAGTCCACGATAAAACGAACCTTTTCTCGTAACTGCGCTTCTTTAGCGCGCAGTTCAGCAAATGGTCGGACGTCGATGGCGCCGTTTGTCTCAATATGAATATCCCGAATATGCTCCACGGCAGCGAGCGCCTCGATGAGAAACTGGGATTTGTGCCGATGAATGAGCGGTTCTCCGCCAGTGAGGCAGACGTTTTCCCAACCATACGCCGCAGCGCTTTGTGCGATGTCCGCGATGGTCGCCTCGAATTCGGGTTTTGCCGGTGCATAGCTGTATGGTGTATCGCACCAGGTGCATCGTAGGTTGCAGTGAAAGACGCGGACAAAGACCGTCGGGAATCCAGCCCGTGTGCCTTCGCCTTCGACCGTTTGAAAAATTTCCACCATGGGTAGGGTCAATGCAAATGGATTTGCGTCTTTGGCTTGGATATATGTTGGTCGCCAATCGTAGCTGCGCTTTGCAGTCATTGCCATATCGGTCATTCCATCCACGCTCGTTTCAGCGTGGCGTAACTCGTCGGGGTTTCGTACAAGACCAATTCTTCGAGACGAATGTCCTGCTCGGGTGTGGTTGCCTTCTGCAGTGCCGAGTCCAGTTGCTCCCATATCCAAACAATCATGTTTTCGGCTGATGTGTTCATCGGGGGGAGCACCTCGTTGAGATATTGGTGATCTAGTTTTTCTTCAATCGTCGTCTGATAAATTCGCTTTAAGTCTGCAAAGTCAATCACGAGACCAATTTCGTTGATGAAGCCACTTACCGTGATGACGAGTCGATAGGTATGTCCGTGCAGGTTTTTGCACTTTCCTTCATATAAATGTAAATGGTGCGCCGCATCAAAGGTGAATTCTTTGGTCAGCGCCACACGACGTCGATGGTAGGCAAGTTGACGCTCTGAGATGTCTTGGCCTAATTGTTGTAGCTGACTGGGGATTCGGTACACACCCACCGGTTTATCCCTCCTCGATTTTTTGAGAAGACATATTTGAGGAAACATAAAGGAAGCCCCAATGCTGGGGCCTCGTTTGTCGTTCATTATCTGATTTTGGAACTGCACAAAATCAATCACATCAACAAAACATTAAACGCGTTCCCGAGCGATTTCTTCGGGGGACAACCACTCGTCACCCCATGCTTGGACTGCCTCCATCACGGGTTCCAGAGCTTTGCCCTTCGCGGTTAGTTCGTACTCAATACGAACAGGGGTTTCCGGATATACGTTGCGAATCAAAATGCCAGCTCGTTCAAGTTCTTTGAAGCGCTCCGCGAGCATCCGGTCACTCATGTTTGGAATCATCTCGGATATATCTTTGAACCGCTTTGGGCCCTGCATGAGGACTCGGATAATGAGTCCTGTCCAGCGCTTTCCGAGTAATGCGAACGCCGACTCAAATTTAGGGCACAGCTGTTCATGGTTTCCCATGACCATCATCTCCTGTAGCCATTTTAACACACAATCCTCCATCCATGTGAACGGATATAGTAACTTTCTATATTTTTGTCATTTTTGTCGTGTTTGTTGCTGATTTCACCCGGCGCGCACATGCCTTGCCGTTGCATGACGCAATTCCATCTGTTACACCTAGAGTACCAGAAGCCCAATATCTATTCATGCCTGACGATATGGCTATCGTGCGCATGTCATTTAGGTGGGAAGATGAGGAGAAAAACTGTGTCATACCAACATTTTGATACATTTCAGCAGCATTTGCCCAGTGTTCAGCCAGTCGCAGGGGATGTGGCCGAACTCGCGCAGGATAGGCTTGATAATCTCACTAAACCACTTGGGAGCCTCGGTCAATTAGAACCCCTCATTTGTCGCATCGCGGCTATCCAGGCGCGAATGATTCCCGCGTTGATTCATCCGCACTTTCTCGTCTTTGCAGCTGATCACGGCGTGGCCATGGCACACGAGGTGTCTCGCTATGAGGCAAAGGTCACTGAGGAAATGACAGTAAATATTGCCATGGGTACATCGACGAGTGCGGTCCTGGCGCGACAATACGGTATGCCGGTTCGAATTGTCGACGTGGGGGTTGCGAGGTCTGTGCGGCACCCGCGCGTCATTGTCCGCAAAGTAGCGCATGGCACTGCAGATTTTACACAAGGTAAAGCGATGAACAGGCAAGAACTATGGCAGGCTCTGCAGGTGGGGATTGATGAAGTCAAAAGGGCCGTGGAGCACGGCTGCGATTGCATTCTTCTCGGTGAGATGGGGATTGGCAACACATCGGCGGCAAGCGCTCTTGCGGCCGTTTTGCTAAATCTGCCCGTTGCGGCGGTGGTCGGCGTGGGCACGGGTGTTGATGCGCAGAGACTGCGAAGGAAGCGCGAACTGATTGAACATGTCGTGCGTCGCTGGTACATGAATGAGGATGTACAATCACCAGATGGATGGGTTCGCTTAATGGAACAGTTTGGCGGCTTTGAGCTCGTCGCGATGGCAGGCGCCATGCTGGAAGCGGCTGCACATCGTATTCCGGTTGTGCTCGACGGATTACTTGCTGGTGTCAGTGCCTTGTGGGCAGTGAAATTACAGCCACATTTGGCAGATTATCTGATTGCCGGGCACCAATCGCCCGAGCCGGCGCATCGTGCCATCCTCGAAGCGCTCGGTTGTAATCCGCTGCTTCATCTTGAACTGCGCGTCGGCGAGGGAACGGGCGCATTGATGGCATGGCCCATCATCACCAGTGCGCTCGCGGTGATGGCTGAGACCGCCACATTCGCGGATGCCCGCGTGAGCAATCCACATGGGGTGCGAGTGGCAACCCAGGGTGGAACGGCGTCCAGCCCGCGTACAGTGAGCAATGTCGATGCTGCAGGCTATGCACGGCCGGTGGCTCGCGATTTTACACAGGCGGAAATTGACGCTGTCTATAAAGCGATTCTCGCGCGTCGGGATATTCGGGTGTTTTTGCCAGATAAATTGCCAGATGACGTCGTCGAGCGCATTTTGCAGGCGGGCCATCATGGGCCCTCAGTCGGTTATATGCAACCTTGGGATTTTATTGTGATCGAAGACAAGGAGACTTTGCGGGCGCTGCAGGCAGTTGTCGAGCGGGAGCGGATTCGCGCTGGCAAGGCGTATCCGGACGCGAAGCGCGACTACTATTTAAGGCTGAAAGTGGAAGGGTTGGTGGAGGCGCCGTTGACGATTTGTGTGACCAACGACGGGACGCGCGGTGGTCCGCACGTGCTCGGGCGCAACACCATTCCGGAGACGGATTTGATGTCCACTGCCTGTGCGATTCAGAACATGTGGCTCGCGGCGCGCGCTGAGGGCGTCGGCATGGGCTGGGTGAGCATCTACGAGAAGGCCGATGTGCGTGAGATTCTCGGCATCCCGGATAATGTTGATCCCGCCGCCCTCCTCACCCTTGGCTACACACCGCATTTTCCGGATATCCCGCTGCTTGAGCGCGTTGGCTGGGGAACGCGGCGAGATTTCGCGAAGGTGGTCTACACAAACCGCTGGGGGACGCAAAGGCGCAATTGACAATTAGGACGTTGCCGCATAGGATGAGTTACGAATTCAATGACTCGTCAGGTGCTCTACCGTTGGTAGAGAGAATAGGGAAACCGGTGCAAATCCGGTGCGGTCCCGCCACTGTATGCAGTGTATCGCCGTGATCCACTGTGGTTCTGCCATGGGAAGGAAGCGGACTTAAAGTTGCTGCGAGCCAGGAGACCTGCCTGAGAGTGTGCTTGAGCTAACCTTCGAGGAGAGGTTTGTTTGGCTATGACGGGTGTTTTTCGCCTGGTCATGACGGACAACTCGCCCAACAAGGCGAGTGTTTCTTTTTCTCGTCGGGACGCTCCATGATTGAGGAGGGTTCCATCCATGAAATATATAGTTCAGTATGCAGCCATGCTGGGTGCCGCGGCAACTGTGGCCGCGACGCTTAGTGGTTGTGGAACAACGGCACGTTCGAATAATCACCAAACGGCGGTCGCGACCAGTCAATCCAGTCAGACTCAGAAGACTGGTTTCCCGGTGACTTTGACCGACGATGCCGGTAAGAAAGTAACGGTTTCGGCCTTGCCGAAACACATTGTCTCTACGACCGAGGGAACGGATGAAATTCTCGTGTCTTTGGTGCCCAAGTCGCGCATTTCGCTGGTGACGAACCTTTCGAGTGATCCGACGTACTCCGATGTGGTCAACCAAGTGAAGGGCATTCCGCAGATGTCGCAGGTGGATGCGGAGAAGGTGCTCTCCGTTCAACCGGATTTGGTACTCATGGCATCTTATGTGAACGCGGGGGTCATTTCGCAGGTTCGCAACGCGGGTGTGCCAGTGTACGAATTTAACGATTTTACGTCGGTCGATAGTATCGAACACAACATTCGGGTCGTCGGTCAATTGGTAGGGGCTTCGGCGAAAGCGGACAAGCTGGTTCAAAATATGAACGAAAACATGCAAAAAATTGAGCAGGCGGTGAAGGGTCAAAAGAAACCGAAAGTGCTGGACTACAGTTCCTACGGTTATGCAGAAGGGCGGAACACGACGTTTAACGACGTGATTACTGTGGCCGGCGGTATCAACGCGGCGGCCAGCTTAAATGGCACGCAAAAGATATCGGATGAAGAAATTGTCAAGATGAACCCGGATGTCATTATTGATTCAGAAGAGGATCAGGCGTTTTTGAAAAAGCTGGCTTCGGATAAAGCGTTGCAGTCGGTCAGTGCCATTCGCAATCATCGCTTGTACGCGGTGCCCGATGCGGACTTGTCGAGTGTTTCCCAGTATGTCGTCAAAGGTATGGTTGATGTGGCGAAAGACATTCATCCAAACGTCAAACTGCCAGATATTCAGGTCATGAAATGAGCAGACGACGCGTGACGTGGACGTTTGTGGCGCTCGTTGTCGGAGTGGTCATTGCGTCCATCCTCGAAATTTGCATTGGCCCCATGGGGATTCCCATCCGTCAGATTGTCCCGGATACCATTGCGTACGTAACGGGGCAGCATAGTACGGACGCGCTGGTGGTTGGGGCGATTCGTTTGCCTCGACTATTGGTGGCGCTGTTGGTGGGCGCGGCGCTCGCGACGACCGGTGCAGTGCTGCAAGCTGTCTTCAAGAACCCAATGTCTGACCCAGGGGTCATTGGTGTCTCGAGCGGTAGCGCCATGGGTGCCATTCTAACGATTCAATTGGGAATCAGCGCGACCCGCTTGTGGGCGAGGCCAGTGGGGGCGTTTATCTGCGGCATCGGCGTCGTGGTGCTTATCTATCGGTTGGCGACCGTTCGTCAGCGGACGAACTTATATGCGTTGTTGTTGGCGGGTGTCGCTGTCAGTTCCCTCTGCAGTGCAATCATCACGTTGATTCTGTCGTTGTCGCCCTTGCAGACGATGGAGGAGATGCTGTTCTGGCTGATGGGGGGGCTTGACGGCAGCAGTTGGTCGGAGGTTCTGCTGTTGGCCGTGTTTGTCTTCGCGTCACTTGTCGTCTTTTTGATTATCGGATGGGCGCTGGATATCATGTTGACGGGAGAGGAGCACGCGGAAGGTGTGGGTGTTCCCGTCCAACGCATCAAGCAGTTGTCACTTGGTATTTGCGCATTATTGGTGGCTGTTTGCGTCAGCACTACCGGTGTCATCTCGTTTGTCGGTCTCATTGTGCCCCATCTGTTGCGTGGGTTCGTCGGATCGACCCACCGCTACTTGATTCCTGCCTCGGCCTTGGGCGGCGCTATTTTGCTGTCACTATCTGATCTCGTCGCGCGCATGGCGTTTTCACCTGTGGAACTGAATGTGGGGATTGTCACAGCGTGCCTTGGTGCACCATTCTTTTTGTATTTGTTGTTTCAGCGCCAGCGGGCCTGGCAAAGGAGCTGATGCGAGTGTCGTTGTTGAGGTTACGTGATGTGTCGCAACAGCCTATCTTAGAACCACTGACCGCCTCGTTTCAGGGGGGGCGCGTGGTCGGTCTCATCGGCCCAAATGGTGCAGGCAAATCGACGTTGTTAAAGACCATCGTCGGCTTGTTGCCAGCGACGGGTGGCGACGTACAGGTGGATGGCATTTCGTTAAAAAAGTTGTCTCCCCGTCAACGCGCGCGTTTTATTTCGTATCTGCCGCAGAGTATCGCCGAGGATATTCCGTATACGGTCGCCGAGTTTGTTCAAATGGGGCGCTACAGTCGCGCACCCATCTGGGCGAGCCGTACGACACATCATCGTCTGGCAGTGAAAGATGCGCTCGCCTTGATGGGGCTCACGGCGCTAGCCGAGGTGCCACTGCAGCACATTTCTGGCGGTGAGCGTCAGCGCGCGGGTATCGCCCGCTGTTTGGCACAGGAGAGCCCCGTTTTATTGCTTGACGAGCCCATTTCGAATTTGGATGTGTTTTATCAGCTGGATATTCTCACAGAGTTGCGCAAGTTGGCAGCCGCAGGGTATTTGATTGTCATCGCCATTCACCATCTTGAGTTCGCTTTGCGTTTCTGCGACGAGGTCGTTGTGCTCAAGGACGGTCGGCTTTACACGCACGGTTCGGTAGAAAGCGTATTTACGCGCGACATGCTCGCCGAGGTGTTTCGGGTGAATGCGCAGTTGTTTGTCGATCCGACGCATCACCACCCGCGCCTAAGCCTCGCCCCGCTCGGTGCGAATGACAGCACCAACACTGGAAAGTGAGCGATGTGAATGATTTATTTTGTCACAGGGGGCGCCCGCAGCGGTAAAAGCCGCTTTGCCGAGCAACTGGTGGCCAGAATGGCAGCGCCAGAACGAATCTGCTTTGTCGCGACTGGCGTCGTGACAGACGAGGAGATGCGTGCAAGGATTCAGCGGCACAAAATGACGCGGGATGGTCGATGGTCGACGATTGAAGAACCGCATGACGTAGCCCGCGTGATTCAGGAGCACGAGCGCACGTACACCGTATTCTTAATTGACTGTTTATCCCTCTTACTGAACAATTGGATGTTTGACCTAAATGTTGATGAGACCACGTTTCGTCGCAAATTGGCAGATCTGGTACACGCGCTGACGGTCGTTAATGCCGATTGTGTGATTGTCTCCAATGAGATTGGTCTTGGGTTGGTTCCAGCAGATGCGTTGAGTCGTCGTTATCGGGACTGGTTGGGTTGGTTTAATCAAGCAGTTGCCCAGGTGGCGGACAAGGTGTATTTTGTCGCGAGTGGTATTGCTGTTGATTTAAAACAATTACCGGGTGCACAGGTCGTGCAGGAGCATTTTGTAGACGACTGAATGGACGGATGGTGGCGACCTGGGAGTGGGGGAACAAGAATGTGGCGGTGTTTTGTACTTGCGTGGCAGTTTTTTACCATCCTTCCGGCACCCGTTGTCGATGAGCCGACGGATGATGAGTTGCGCAAGAGCGCTTATTACTTACCCGTCATTGGCTTGGGGCTTGGGGCTATCTTTGGGCTTTGCCGGTGGGGGCTCGGGTTGGTCATGCCGCTGCCCGCTGCGACGTTTGTGGCGTTGACGGTATATACGCTGACAACCGGTGCGTTGCATGTGGATGGGTTGATGGATACTGCGGACGCCATTGGCAGTCGCAAACCGCGCGAAGAAGCACTGGCCATTATGAAGGACAGCCGGGTGGGCGCCATGGGGGCCATTGCTGCGGTTTTGTTGCTTGGCGGAAAGTGGTTGGCCGTCTCCGAACTGCCAGAATCATCTGTCGGCATCATCGTGTTGACATCTGTTCTCAGTCGTTTGGCGATGCTGTTTGCGATGTACTTGGCGCCTGCCGCGAGGCCTGGTGGTCTGGGTGCGATATTCGCAAAGCGCGTACACCTTTTGCCTGTCGTCTTGTGGAGCGCTGTTGTCGTGCTCTGTTCGGCCATTTTTTTGCCCATTGTCCAAGTTGTGGCCATGACCGTTGCCTGTGGTCTTGTCACGATGGTGGCGACGCGCGCGTTTTCTCGGCGTTTTGGTGGGATGACAGGTGATACCTACGGGGCGCTGGCGGAGCTAACCGAATGGGTGCTCTACTTTGTCGCCCTCGCCGTCATTCGCTAGGTCATTCATGAAGTCATTCGCATAGATGCGTTGTATCTCCCCAGCGTAAGATCTGCCACCCTTCGTCTGTAAGTTGAATGACGGACAAACTCGCGTGTGGGGGTTGGTTCTTACGAAAGTGGCCAAGCGGCTGACCTTCTAACATGGATTTCCAGAGGCCGAGGAGTGCGCCGTGTGTGACCATGCACAACCTGTTTGCGCGGCTGTTTGCGGCATCGTCGAGTGTCGCCGCAATGCGCGTGACCGCCTGTGACCAGCGTTCGCCATTTGGAAAACAGAAATCTGGCGTGTTGTGGTCGAGGGCGATGTCAAACTCGGTTTTGTAATCACGATACGCGGTAAACGAAGACACGCCGTCGACGACACCGAGATGGACTTCCATGAGTCGGTTGTCCACGGCGAGCATCGCCCTTTTGTGGGCGGTGGCGATGCGTTGGGCCGTCTGTTTCGCCCGCAATAGGGGACTTGTGATGACGACGTCAAAATCCATTCCAATCAGAGCATCGGCGATTTGTTGTGCGCATTTCTGGCCGCGGGCATGCAGAGGTGGATTGGTATGCCCCAGCATCACATGCGTGTCGTTTTCCAGGGTTGGCGCGTGCCGGATGAGTACAATCGTTTTGCTCGTCATTACCCGTCTCTGCCTACCCTTCCGTACTCGCCAAGAACATGCAGCAAGTTGTGAATGGTCACCGAATGTAACCAAAGCCGACCAGGACCTGTCAGTCGAATCATGTATAATCCGTCGTTACCAAAGAGCATGTTGGAAATCCCTTGTATCCGCTGTACGCGGTAGTCGATATCTGCTGTGAAGGCGGCGATGTGCCCGGGGTGAACTAAAATACTTTCCCCTCGCGCCAAATCCTGGTGGACTACTTCGCCATCCACAGAGATAAAGCCTGTACCGTCCCCCTCCAAGTATGTAAAGATGAGCCCATTTCCACCGAGAAACCGACCGATGTTCAACGTCGCTTCGACGCCGAAGTCGACAGACGCCTCGGCGCAGAGAAATGCATGCCGTTGCACGATGACTCGTCCATATTGATGGAGGGCAATGGCGACAATATGACCTGGCATGCGGGTGGTAAATCGCACAATTTCTTCATTGTGTGGTGCGTGAAAGTAGTTGAGTACAAGGCTATTGCCGCTCAATGCACGGCGGATGATGCCACCAAGGCCCCCTGGTGCGCGCGTCGACATCTCCATGCCGGGCGTCATACTAATGAGACATCCGGTTTCGGAGAAGACGCTATCGCCCGGGTGCAATGTTACTTCTAACGTCTGCATCGTGCTTCCGTGAATTTGGTATTCCATCGACCATCGCTCCTTCACCACGCGGCGCATCATCTCGTATTGAATCTGTTGCGGCAGATGTCATAGAGATGCTTTTATCCTATCATGGATTCTTCGAAATACATCACCAGACATTATCATTAAGGGGAACACGACGGGGACAAGAGTTTCTGTGTAATGAAAATTCCCCCATCAAGCGATGGGGGTAAATGGGTAGTTAGACCGTGACTGTGATAGTCGGCGCCGATATCGTAGGTTCAGCTGTAATTTCTGAAGTTGTATTTGAAAAGTCAGAAACCTCCAATACGACGGGCGTGCCGGCAGTGATGCCGGTCGTTGCCAATACCAAACTGTCGGTAGAGAGCGTGGACAATCCACTTTGCTGCAGAACGCCGTTGACGTAGACGTTGAAAAATCCATCAGTCGGTGGACTGGGTAGCGTTGTCACCGCGTTACCGGCGTCATCCGTAAAGCTTGCAGCAGGAATTGTCGTGTCTGTCGTGCCAATCATGTCGGCGGATACAGGCGCATGAAATCGAGTGACCACTGGGCTGACCGTGGTGGTTACCGTACCACCCGTGGCTGTGGGTGCGTCTGATACAGCGGCGACGTATAATTTGATGAGGTATGCGGCCATTTAATCACCCCCTTTCGCCGTACAGCAGCAAAGCTTGATGAACTGTATGACAATCGGGGTTCCTGCAGGTGGGAGGTCGCAGGTACGCAAGCGAAACCGGTTCCGGTGAACCGTATAGTTTGCGTCTGGTTGCAAGACCCCATTGATAAAGACACTAACCATATCACAGTGCTTCGCGGATAAAATTTGGTTGTATCCAGCGAGCCCATCGTCATTTGTATAAATTCGTTTTTGGTTTTGAGCCGTTGCAATATATAGTGTCACCACTGCCTGAATACGGTGGCTGTCGCGTTTCTTTTTGGTCGATTTTCGCCGATGTCGACACTGGTTTGTACAGGTTCGATTTCTACGGAAGGTGTGCGCGTTCACCTACATCAACTCCACTTGTAGTCAATGTCGATGTGGCGGATTTTGTCTGTTGCAGATGCCCTGGTCAATGCCCAGATCAGGCTTTTTGCGATTGTCGCGAACCACTGGCCATGCGTTTGAGGCGTGAAACGGTACCCGCGAGCAACGGTAAACCGACGCCAATTACCGGTGCTATCCATAGGTAATAGGTTCCAAGAAAGTGATATAGTTCTTCGCGGGAAGACGACATAAAACTCATGCTGACGGCGACGCAAATCAGGGTGACCGGGATGAGAAACGTCGTGTTTTTCTTAGCCCCCACTAGTTGAGATACACCTTTCACTGCTGCGAACAAGAACAAAGCGATTCGAAAAAAACTACCAATTGTCCACAGTAGAACCCCGACGATGTCCAGGCGCTCAATAATATTGCTGATACGGATGTATTGGATCTCTGTATAGGTGGGGAATGATAGGTTTTTTGCCAATGTTTCTCCAAACACCATCACCGGTCCTGTGACAGGCGATATAAACAACAGTAGTAGGACAAGTACCAAGAGCATGGATTGTTTGGCGAGTCGTTCGGGATGTTTGGCGTGCTCCGCAATCATGCCAAAGCCCACGAGTTCAGATATCATGGCGATAAAGACAGCGGTTCCCTGCCCGATGGACAACAGGCTTTCATTGAAAACAGGGTAAATTTGCGTAAAGTCTTTGTCAGGGGTGGATAACAGGCTGGCCGCGATGCCAAAGAGCATCATGAGTGGCAACAACAATTGCATAGTTCGCCCCATCACCTCGATGCCGGAGTGGACGACCCATGCGGCTATCACAAACTCGGCAAACAAAAATACACCAGGCGGCGTGGTTGGATAGATAACGCCCATAAAGTCTTCGACCACTTTGACAGTTAGCGCAGCAATGGTGATGAAGAACAAGACGTAGACGACGCCCACAAAACGCCCCACCCATTTGCCGAACACGGTGATGGCGTGTTCAATCACCGATTCGTCTTGTCCAATCCCAAGTTTTAAATGAATCCACTGAATCAGAATGCCGAGAAGACAACCAAGCATTAGTGAAATCCAGGCGTTTCGCCCAGCGAATAGGATGGCTAGGTGGACATATACGAAGTGTCCGTAGGCCGTACTGCTGGCGATAACGATGATGAAAATTTGCATGTTGGAAAGGGTGACTTTCACCTTTGATGGATGATTCATGACGTTAACCACGCACGCATTGGTTGGATAGGTCCTTGAATCAGATCAAGGGGGGTAGGGAGCCACGGCGCCAACAAATAGGTGGCTGTACCGAAGAAACCGAGTGTAAACAGGGTTCCGTAAAGCATACGTTCTTTGCGGTTTCCCTCCGTTTTAAGCATTTGATAATCCATCTTGAGGGCAAGGGTCAAGATGATGGCTAAACATAAAATTTTGGCAAACATGTGTGATTCCCCTCTCGTGATTGAATCGGTGCGGTTAATGCCGGATTGGCGGCCCTGTCAAACCGCTGTTGCGGATTTGCACATCGACTTCGATGTTGACAGGTGTTTGTCGATAGACCTCGTGCCAGTCATTTTGAATAGTCTTCCAGATGGTCGGATAGCGTTTGTCAATTTGGTCGCCGAATCCTAAGGGATCTGCATCGTAAGTATGTTGCAGCGTGTTCATGGCGGACTGAATTTGCCCAGTTAGTTTTTCGATTAAAGCTTTCCGCAATTTGTTGACGTTTTCGGGGCTGTTTAAATTCGCGGGCGTTCCGTTTTCCGCCACGTCGTATTCGGTGAATACGTGAATCGCAATTTTAGGTTTGCCATGCGCGATTTCAATGGAACGCTTGGTTCGAATCGTGAGCATTCGAGCCGTCAAGTGCCCTGGCACACCTGGGATAGTCACCGTCGTGTCGGTACGGTGGATTCGGCCATATATCCACAAAAATCCGTCCAGTGTGTCGCCGTCGAGCCAACCGACGAGCTTGTCCTGCCGGAAGACGGCGATGTGTGTGAGCGCAAAAGAATGGTTCATCGCTTCACCATCCTGTGGTGAAGGTTGGATTTTTTCAATGCCCATCACGAACGTGTCTCCTTTAGACACCATCCGTTGGATGAATGTCTTTGCGTCTACCTCTGGTAAGGAACCTTGTTGTTCGATTTCTGCAATTGCATCGGCTGGCAACCTGTTGAGTGCATATGGCACTTGAAGAATGGTCTCTGCAGTATCGTGGTACGCGACGACCACGTACGTTCGAAGGCGCGATTGGGGGTTGCGAATCACTTCGTCGACGAGATCATAGACGCCATGTTTCGCGTAACTTTCGCCCAACACAATGACGCGGCGCTGACCCAGAAATAATTTGCGGGACAATCGCTTCCGGATGATGTCCATTGGCTGAAGGATGTCATCGCCCGTAGCTTGCTCGAGCAAAAACGCATCTTGACTACCTGTCTTTGTCGCTGGCGCCCCGCCGCCGTTCGAGCCCATTTCGCTGGCCCGTGCAATCTGTAGGGTTTCTAACACTTTTGGTGGTGCAGATGACATTTCATCTTGAGGCATCAGATCAATGCCTGACGCCGATACAATGGCCAGCCGGTCAATTTCGGTGGCGTCCCAGCAGCCTGTGCACATCAGGCAACTGGCGAGTACGGCGATATAACAGAACGCGCGCGGAATCTTGACCCTCAAATTCATCAGAACTACGACCTCGCACGGTGGCGGCTGGGAAGTCGTCGGCTTTTCCGCGTGGCGTTGGACTCACGACGTGGGTTTGCCTTGCCACTCTCTGCGGGTCGTTGCTGCATAGCCCAACGTGGTGCACGAACGATTGCGTCTTTCATGTCCCGCCAATGAAATGGGATGACAGGTGATAAATAGGGGATGCCCGCTGAGCGCAGAGAACTGAGATGAATAATGACGGCTAGCGTTGTCACGACAATGCCAAATAACCCGAGTGTACCTGCCAAGAGAATCATCGGGAACCGCAACATTCGAAGCGTGATGGCCAAGTTGTAGCGTGGAATGACGAACGAACCGATACCTGTAATCGAAACGACAATGACCATGGGTGCCGAGACGATACCAGCTTGAACTGCGGCTTGCCCGATGACGAGCGCACCGACGATGCTGATAGCGGAGCCCACCGTCTTTGGCAGGCGCACACCTGCTTCGCGCAGCGCTTCAAAGGTAATTTCCATGATCAGCGCTTCAACGACTGCGGGAAACGGTGTGACTTCGCGTGCTGCCGCGATGGAGAGCAGTGCTTTGGTTGGCAGCATCTCTTGGTGAAACGTCGTAATCGCCACGTACAGGGATGGCAGGTACAAGTTAATAAATAAAAAGATAAATCGCAGCGCGCGAATGGCGTTTGCAATCATATAGCGCTCGTAGTAATCCTCAGACGCCTGCATTAATCCCCAAAAGTTAATCGGTAAAATGAGCGCGAATGGGGAGCCGTTTGCAAGAATCGCCACTTTCCCTTCGAGCAGTTGGGATACGACGACATCCGGGCGCTCGGTGTTCTGGATTTGTGGAAATGGCGAGTGCGGACTATCTTCAATTAATTCTTCAATATATCCCGAGTCAATAATGCCGTCGATATTAATCCGCTTCAGTCTGGACCGAATCTCGTCAACGAGATTTGACGAGGCAATATCACTGATGTAGCATAGTGCGACCGTGGTTTTGGTATATCGACCTAGATCAAAACTTTCGATGCAGAATGCCGTTGAACGGAGACGGGTTCGAAGCAGAGCGAGACTGGTTTCAATATTTTCGTTAAACCCTTGTCGCGGGCCACGAATGACAGCTTCTGTATTCGGTTCTTCAACTGCCCTGTCCGGCGATTTCGCGGCGCTGACCGCTAGGCCCACTGGTTCGTCTTCGACGAGCAGCAGCACGTTCGTTTCCTCAATAACCATCTGGATAGCTTCTTGTAGAGTCGTCACTTGTTTTGCGCCGGCGATATGGACGTATTCTTCAACAAGTACGCCGAGCGGTAGCCTGTGCGAGAGTTCCAGCACGCGGTCAACTGCGTGATTTGGCTGTGCCAATGGGCGGAGGAGATTGTCATCGATTTCAGTTTTGTCTGTCAGTCCTTGGATATAAATAATGGCTGCAGGGCGGCCGTCAAAGATACGAAATTCGCGAAAATGGATGTCCGACGCGTTGGCGAAAATCGATTTGAGGTATGTTAGGTTTACATCGAGTCGTTCTGACAGGCGCATGGGAGAACTGTCGCCTGATTGGGCTTCGCTAGGTGGTTGTGGGGCACGTAATATCGCCCCCTTGGCACTCAGTTTTATGGTCGTGCGTTTACGCGACGCCATCAGAACTTCACCTCGCATCCGGATTACATGTTACTTTTATGGATACCCATAATATGGAGGACTATCCATACAGTTTTGCAGGAATGAGATAGGGAGTGAGAAATCAGTGGAAAGCATCGCAAACACCCCTAAACCGCCGTATTACGCGGTGATATTCACGGCCGACAGGACAAATGTCACAGATGGGTATGATGAGATGGCGCGACAGATGGTGGAGATGGTACAGACACAGCCAGGATTTTTAGGGCTTGAAACCGCAGAGTCCAGGGTCGGTATTTTAGTGTCGTATTGGGATTCCTTGGAATCTATTCGACAATGGCAACAACATGGTCGCCACCAGGAGGCGCGCGTGCGGGGGCGCACAGAGTGGTATAGTGCCTATAAAACTCGTATTTGCAAAGTGGAGCGCGAGTACGGACATCATCATTAATTGAGTGTGTTTTCCATGACTCAGCTCATTTTTAGATCGTTTCATGAGGACAAGACCGTTGAAAATCGGGATAATGAATGAGAATTGACTTTCTGCGAGCGTTGACTTTCAGCGAAGAGCATACTGCATGATACTGCGCCCGACTATAGAACAAATTTGGAGGAAAACATGGGATATATCGCACATATTCGTCAAAGTGACGAGCAAATTCAAAGCGTCGAAGCGCATTTATTAGGTGTTAAGGCCTTGGCTGAATCGTTCGGCGAAAAGATTGGTGTCAAATATATCGCAGGACTGGCTGGATTATTGCACGACATGGGCAAATACACGGATGAATTTCGAAACTATATCATAGAAGCGGTACGAAATCCTGATAATCCGCCGAAGCGGGGGAGTGTCGATCATGCGACGGCAGGCGGCAAACTGTTATATGAGATGTATCATACCGGACGACCCGCCGAATTCTATGGCCTTCTCGCTGAGGTTGTAGGCAATGCCATTATCTCGCACCACGCATATTTACACGACTTTTTGGATCCAAACTTGGAGTCTGGGTATTTAAGGCGTGTGCAAAAAGGCGAGCCGGAGTTGAAGGAATTTGAGAAGTCGAAGATGCGCTTTTTTGACACCGTCATGTGTGAGGAAGAATTTCAACAGTATGTGTCCCAAGCTGTGGAGGAATTGGAAACATACCTCAGGAAACCTTTCACAGGCAATGTCGAAAGCAAATTGATGTTTTTAACTAAGTTTATTTTTAGCGCTTTAATCGACGCGGACCGGACGAATACACGCTGGTTTGAGGAGAATATAGCGGATGAGCCGGAGATCAATCGCAAGGAACTGTTTGATGCCTACTATGAAAAGTTAATGAGAAAGATTGTATGGCTTCAGGAGCAAGATACGGCAAAGACACATATTAAGCAATTGAGGAAAGAGATGTCGGAACAATGTGATAAATTCTCAGCAAGGCCATCCGGGATTTTCACGCTGTCTATCCCGACAGGCGGTGGTAAGACGTTAGCTAGTTTGCGATACGCCCTGCGGCATGCGAGTTTGTACGGCAAAAAGCGCATCATTTATGTGATTCCATATACAACCATTATTGAACAGAATGCCAAAGAAGTGCGGGATATCATACAAGATGATGTACACATTTTAGAGCATCACTCCAACGTGATTGACGATACGGATGATGACGACGAACAAGAAGACGGTGTTGTCAACGTGCACCAAAAACTCAAGTTGGCCAAAGACAATTGGGATTCACCGATTATTTTTACGACGATGGTGCAATTTTTGAATGTTTTCTATGCGAAAGGGAGCAGAAATATTCGTAGGCTTCATAATTTGAGCGAATCTGTGATTATTTTTGACGAGGTTCAGAAGGTGCCAGTTTATTGTATCTCCTTGTTCAATCAAGCGTTAAATTTTTTACATATTTATGGTCAATCGAGTCTTATTCTCTGTACGGCGACGCAACCTGCGCTAGATTTTGTCGGACATCGGTTAGCCATCAGCGCAGATGCGGAAATTGTTGAGGAATTAGATGATGTCATTGAGTCGTTTAAACGGGTGGAAATCGTTGATCAAGCCACGGATGAAACCTTTGACAATGCCAAGCTTGCGGAATTTATCGAGGAGAAAATCCGTGAAGTGCGAAGTGTGCTGGTTGTTTTGAATACGAAAGCAGTGGTCAGGCAGTTATATCTGCTAGTAAAGGAACTGCCGGCTGTCCCCGTCTATCATTTAAGTACGTCCATGTGCGCCGCACATCGCCAGGAAATTTTGGCGAAAGTTCGCGGGCATCTTCATAACCACGAGCAAGTTGTATGCATCAGCACGCAGTTGATTGAAGCTGGTGTCGATGTGAGTTTTGATTGTGTGATTCGCTCCTTGGCGGGATTGGATTCCATCGCACAAGCGGCTGGTAGGTGCAATCGGCATGGCGAGCAGGCGGTTCGGCAGGTTTATGTAATTGATCACGCAGAGGAAAAACTGGAACATTTACAAGAAATCAAGGTTGGCAAAAAGCTCGCTAGACGGATGCTGATTGACCTCAAACGCGATTTGACTTTGCATGGTGGTCATCTTTTATCCGTGCAGGCGATGAATAAGTTTTTTAAGGATTTTTATTCGGAATTTCATACAAGATTGGATTATTATATACCAACATTGAGGAAACACATGACGGAATTGTTGACTTCGAGCAAGCAAAGCAGTTCGTATCATCAAGCTTACAAGCAAAGGATGGGGAAAAATCTTCCGTTATTTATCGTAAATAGCTATAAGACCGCTGCGGAGAATTTCCATGCGATTGACGACCACACCACAACCGTACTTGCCCCATTTGGTGATGCGGGGAAACATATCATTGCCCAGCTTAATGGCGATGAATCGATTGAGAAATTTACCGCTTTGATGCGCCAGGCCCAGCATTACTCAGTCAATTTGTACGCCCAGGAGTTGCGGGAACTGACGCGAAATGATGGGCTGGTCAGATTGTTTAATGGGAAAGTGTTGGCTTTAAAAGAATCAGCCTACAATGAGGAGTTTGGCCTCGACACAGAGAATGAAAGCTCATTTGGACAAACTATTTTCTAGATAGACTTCATGGTGTTAAGATTGTTTGTTGCAAAAATTATAATACTATGTCAATTTATTAGTAAGATCCATTTTATAGAATATTGTGGTGTTCTTCGAATGTTAGAGAATAAGGGGGTGAGTTGGTGAGAAATGCAATCGAATTTGTCGTTTACGGTGACTATGCGCTATTTACCGACCCACTGACGAAGTTAGGCGGGGAGAAGATGTCTTATTCTGTCCCGACTTATCAGGCGTTAAAGGGCATTGTCGAGTCTATCTATTGGAAACCGTCATTGATTATGGTGGTGGACGCGGTTCGCGTGATGAAGTCCATTCGCATGGAGTCCAAGGGGATACGTCCGATTGAGTATGGCGGGGGCAATACGCTTGCAAACTATACGTATCTGCGGGATGTATGTTACCAGGTTCGCGCTCATTTTGAATTCAATTTAAATCGCCCGGATATGGCTTATGATCGCAACGAAAATAAACATCACAACATCTTGAAGCGTTCGCTCAATGCGGGTGGGCGAAGAGATATTTTTTTAGGTACGAGGGAATGTCAGGGATATGTAGAGCCCTGCGAGTTTGGCGAGGGGGTAGGGTTCTACGATAGTTATCCAGAGATTCCATTGGGGTGCATGGTGCACGGCTTCAATTACCCAGATGAGACCGGAAGGAACAAATTGGAGGTTCGATTGTGGCATCCGGTTATGAAAAAAGGCGTGATCGAATTCATCCGACCGGAACAATGTACACTGGTTCGCACGATTCGGGATATGGAGCCCAAGCGCTTTGATGAGATGAATGTGGAATCAGTAGATGAACTACTGGCAGAGTTAGAGACTTTTTAAGGGAGGGGGAATCGATGAATTATCTTCTTAATTTGTATGAGACTTATGAAGCGAATTTAGATGTTGTCGGCAAAGTTGAGGTGAAACCCAACGGTCAAGAATTTACGCTGCTTCCCGTCTCGCATACGACACAACAGGCACAGATTGAAGTGTTGGTCACGGAAGATGGTGAATTTCACTCGGCATCTGTGATTGGCAAGAGTGATGCGAATACCTTAATTCCTTGCACCGAGAAATCGGCAAGCCGATCGGGTTCCCTGATTGCGCCGTATCCGCTGCACGACAAACTGAGCTATGTCGCAGGAGACTATGTGGATTTCGGTGGAGAAATCAAAAACGAAGAGCCCTTTACATATTACATTAAACAATTAGAAGAGTGGGCGAACTCTCCATACGCAATCGACAAAGTGAAGAGCATTTACCGCTATTTGAACAAGCGCCAACTCATTCACGATTTAGTGCATCGGGGCAAGATTTTATGGGTCGATGCGAATCAGCGGCTGATTGATAAGTGGGACAAGCATGCGCAGGCCCTGTATGGCGAGAAACCGCAGATATTTTCTGTTGTCAACGGGGGGCAGGCGAGCGCATTCGTTCGTTTCGATGTCTATTCGCCAACAAAAATTTCGCCAAAAGTATGGAAAGATCCGGAGGTGTATCATTCGTTTGTTCGTTTTTATAGCAATCGTTTAGGCGCAACGGACCTCTGTTATGTCACGGGCAAACAGTTGCCGAGAACGGACAAGCATGCAAACAAAATTAGGAACGCGGCGGACAAAGCCAAGCTGATCTCGGCAAATGACAATACGGGCTTTACGTTTCGGGGGCGGTTTAGCGATAGCCAGGAAGCGGCGAGCATCAGTTATGAAGTTTCACAGAAAGCGCATAATGCGTTGAAATGGTTGATACATCGCCAAGGGAAAATCATTGATCAGCGCGTGTTTCTGGTGTGGGGAAACCAAGAGCTTGATCTGCCGGATCCGACGGAGGATTATTTTTCAATTCATTCATTAGCTGTTGAGTCACAAGAGAGAGTCACATTTACCAATGAAGAGTTCGCCAGGGAAGTCGCGAGAGCGATGGATGGATATAGAAACAATCTTTCTCTCGAGGCGAAAGACAAGGTGAATATCTTGGTGTTGGATTCAGCCACAACAGGGCGTATGGCAGTTTTGTACTATCGCAGTATGGACAAGGAACTTTATCTGAATCGTATAGAAAATTGGCACACCACTTGTGTGTGGCTCCATCGCTATCGCAAGAATGAACAAGGCGATTTTGTGCAATTTTGTGGCGCACCTGCCACGAGAGATATCGCGTTTGCGGCATATGGGCCTCGAGCGAGCGACAAAGTTGTCAAGGGCTTAATGGAGCGCATGTTGCCATGTATTATCGATAATCGCAAAATTCCACTGGATATTGTGAGCAGCGCCTTTCATCGCGCTTCTAACCCGGTGTCCATGGAGAGATGGGAATGGGAAAAAACACTCAGCATTACCTGCGCGTTAATTAACAGACAGGAGGGGCTTGGCGTGCCGTTAGATGTCGATAACAATCATCGCGACTACTTATTTGGACGATTATTGGCGCTTGCAGATGTGTTAGAGAGACGCGCATTGGGTGATGAAACAAGAACCACGAATGCGATTCGATACATGAATGCGTTCTCTAGACACCCGCAGAGAACTTGGATGACCATTCAGGCTAGTTTACAGCCATATCAAGCGAGGCTTGGGACCAAGGCAACTTATTTGTCCAAAATCATCGATGAAGTTGGTTCGCGCATTCCGGCTGATCAATTCAACAATAAACCGTTGTCAGGACTCTATTTACTCGGGTTTTATAGCCAGCGACACGAGTTATATCACAAACAAGATAAAGAACCAGAAAATGTATGAACGCAACTGTATAATAAAGAGGAGAATGAACATGGGGACGTTAGATCATAAGATTGATTTTGCTGTTGTATTATCGGTTACGAAAGCGAACCCGAACGGGGATCCGCTAAATGGGAATCGGCCGCGGCAAAACTATGACGGCTATGGTGAAATTTCAGATGTTGCACTGAAACGGAAGATTAGAAACCGGCTACAGGATTTGGGTGAGTCTATTTTTGTTCAATCCAATGATCGCAATGCGGATGGATATGGTAGTTTGCGAGAACGGGCGGATGCAAACCCTGAACTGCAGAGTATTTTAAAAGCAAAGACCATTTCCAACGAAGAGTTCGCGAGGGTCGCTTGTCGGGAGTGGATTGATGTCCGCAGTTTTGGGCAAGTCTTTGCTTTTAAAAAGGATAGGGCAGGATCCGGCGTTTCGGTTGGTATCCGTGGTCCAGTCTCTATTCATGCTGCCACAAGTGTGGATCCGATCGATATTACCAGTATGCAAATCACAAAAAGTGTAAATTCCGAACCGGGGGCAGACAGAGGTTCGGACACCATGGGTATGAAACACCGAGTGGATTCAGGTGTTTATATTTTTTATGGAAGCATGAATCCACAATTGGCTGAAAAGACTGGATTCACGAATGAAGACGCAGAGAAATTTAAGGAAGCGCTTGTTTCCTTGTTCGAGAACGATGCGTCATCCGCTCGGCCAGAAGGTAGCATGGAAGTCCACAAAGTGTACTGGTGGGTGCACAGTTCCAAGCTGGGCCAGTATTCCTCTGCGAAAGTCCATCGCTCCTTAATTTTTGAGAGACTCGTAGAAGAGCCGAAAACTTTCGAAGATTACAAGTTTGCGGTTCAACCGTTGGACGGATTGCAGTGTGAGATTATTGCTGGAAAATAATGATGGGTTATTATGATGATGATTATTTAATGTTGTCTGGCATACAGCATTTTCAATTTTGTAAACGACAATGGGCGTTTATCCATATTGAGCAGCAATGGGCAGAGAATATTAGAACCCTTGAGGGTGAGTACCTTCATCGAAACGCGGATCAACCGTTTACGCGAGAGAAAAGGAAAGATAAGATCATCGTCCGCGCACTGCCTGTGAAGTCCGAACAATTGAGAATATCGGGCATTTGCGATGTGGTGGAGTTCATCAGAGATGAGCGCGGTGTAGAAATTAGTGGTGCTGAAGGGAAGTACGTCGCGTATCCAGTTGAATATAAGCGTGGCAAACCGAAAAGGAACGACGAGGACATTTTACAATTGGCTGCACAGGCCATCTGCCTTGAGGAAATGCTGTTGTGCGACGTCAGTAAGGGTTATCTGTTTTACGATGAGATGAAACATCGTGTAGAAGTTGCATTAACTGCCGATATCAAAAGCAAAGTGAGAATCATTGTGGCTGAAATGCAGGATTATTATAGGCGTCGGCATACACCGAAAGTGAAGACCGGGCCTTTTTGCCGAAATTGTTCCCTTCAACATATCTGTTTGCCGGAGCTGATGAATAAGCACACCGTTCAAAGTTATATTGAGGGGAAAATCAGAGAATGAAAAAGTTGCTTAATACGTTGTTCATTACACAGCCTGATGTTTATTTATCCTTAGATGGCGAAAACATTGTGCTGCTAAAAGAACATGAAAAGCTTGGCCGTCGACCGATGCATAACCTGGAGGCCATCGTCTCATTTGGTTATACCGGGGCTAGCCCGGCACTTATTGGATATTGCGCAGAACGCAATATCCAATTGGTGTTTTTCACGATGAATGGCCGATTTCTCGCTAGAATCATTGGGGCCAGCAAAGGCAATGTTGTCTTGCGGAAAAAACAGTATCACATTTCAGAAGATGAGTTCCTATCGGCAAAAATTGCACGGAATTTTATCGTCGGAAAAATCTACAACCACAAGTGGATTATTGAAAGAATGACTCGGGATTACCCACTTCGTATTGATGTGGCGAAGTTTAAAATGGTTTCCCAAAAGCTGTCCGACCTCATCGTGGAGATCAGGGAATGTGAGGATTTAGAAAGATTAAGGGGACTAGAAGGGCAGGCGGCCACAAGTTACAATCAGCTATTTGATTCCATGATTCTTCAGCAGAAAGAGGATTTTTATTTCTATGCAAGGTCGCGTAGACCACCGTTGGACAACGTGAATGCCATGCTGTCATTGGCTTATTCATTGTTAGCGAATGATGTAGCGTCGGCGTTGGAGGGTGTTGGTTTGGATGCATACGTGGGATTTTTGCATCGGGATCGACCTGGACGCGCCTCATTGGCGTTGGATGTGATGGAGGAACTGCGCGGTGTCTATGCGGATAAATTTGTATTGTCGTTGATTAACAGGAAAATCGTGAATAAGGACGATTTCCTCAAGAAAGAGAACGGGGCGGTGCTTATGCGGGATGAGGCAAGAAAGAAATTTCTAACCGCATGGCAAAACAAGAAGCAAGAGAAAATTACTCATCCTTATCTAGGGGCTGCTGAATGATCTATGCAACAACCTTGCTTATGTCGAAATCCGTTCCGAAGAGTTCATCGAGTATGAGCCAAAAAAGAAGCCGTAACCTCTT
>NZ_JAFMTW010000042.1 GCF_017329615.1 Alicyclobacillus suci
TTTTCGCCTGTTCCGCTCAAAATCCATACACTTTATTTCGACAATTGGCACGCGAAATCCTTGCTACGATTAGGTTTATGGTTCATTCAGCAGACCCTATTTAAAGTAAATCGTCCACCGCTAATCTGATCTAAATTGGCAACCATTTTCGCCGTCACAGCCGGATTGTGAAACCCCGGCCGAACCGCTGTCATAATTTCGAGTCGTTCAGTCACAGAGGCCAGCGCGGCAGCTGTCGTCCAAGCTTCTAGAGTATCCGCGTGCATCCCTTTCATATCGTTTAAATATAGCTCTGCGATAAGCGTGGTATCATAGCCTAGTGCCTCTGCTTGAATGGCGACTTGTTTGACATAATCAAATGATACAGGCATCTGTTCATTTTCCACATTTCTCAACCATCCCCCAAACACAGGCAGCCAAAACCCATATCTCATCCTCAAAGGCTCCTCTCAAATCCACTCGGGCACGTATGGTCTGACATCGACTGACCACACAAGTCACACGCGCGCAGAAACGACCAACTGCGCTTGTAAAAATTGCGCTAATTTCTGCATACCAAAGACACCAGCGGCCGCCTCAGCATCGGCGTTATAGTTGGTATTGGTATTAATGTCATACGTATAAACCGTGCCTTGAGAATCTCGAATAAATTCAATGCCGGCCACCTGAATTTCATTGACGCGTAAAAATCGCTCATACTTATCGATTATTTCGTCCGAAAATCCGTCAATGATTTGGAACTTCGGCTTCGTATCTACTTGTTCCCCCACCGGGCAAAACAAGTCACCAATTTGGCACGCATCGGCCGGACACAATTCGAACCCGCCGCTCGTGTCCACGCGCACGGCGTACAAAAATTGTCCTCCGACGAATTCACACCGGGTGATATCGGACTCAGGGGATTGAATATACTGCTGAACCAACGTAATCCCATCCACCGGCTCCTCAAACTCCGCTCCGTTTACATAAGCGGTTAGTGCCGATATATCGTGAAACAATTGAACACCAAGTCCTTTTCCCGCCCGATTGTGTTTCGTAATAAACGACTGTCCCGCAAACTGGCGAGCCGCGTCGAGAATATGCTCCTTCCCAACAGCAACCACTGTCCTAGGTGTTTGTATTCCCGCAGATTGCAGTGCAAGATATTGGGCCGCCTTACTTACTTCAAGTTGAAGAGCGCAACGCCCATTGATGACAGTTCGCCCGTGGCTTTCCAACCACAATAAGACCGCACTTGTATACTCCGGAGCATAACGATGATCTCGCGTATGTGACGACGCGCTCATCCGACTATAAAATACGCCCTCCGGTGGCGTGCTATCGAGATGGAAATGACCATCCGGTACGTACCACTCTTCAAAAGGAACACCGAGTTCCTCTAAACGCTTTGTCAAATGAACTGTCCATTCAGGATTTTCATGCAATACATAGATTTTCGACACGTCCTGATACCACCTTTCCCCGCACAATAGGGCTATTATATCAGAATTCACTGACGAAACGGGACACCGATACAGGGTGCAAAATGTCCCTCGAATGAAAGGAGGTCACCAACTCATGTGAGTAAACTCAAATCCTGTCAAAAGTCCACTACATCGACACAAATTCGTCACATTAGAAGCGCTTACAGCTGTCCCGCCCTTAGAAATCCTGAGATAAGCTGTTAAAGTAATCATTTCAAGTTCGCATCACAATAGAGCTACGCTGAATAAGCCGTGGCTCTATTGTCGTTATCAAGTGATTGTTCAAGCAAACGAGTCGACAGAAGACGAAAAAGCGACAGCTTTCTTACACAAGCGGATGGCAGGGGTATCAAGTCGTGTCACCTAGATGCCATTGCTCCATCTGTACGCGAAGAATCAAACGGTCCAACCGTTGGCTTACTCGAATGACTTCTGGGTGTGTAAAACTACCGCAAATTGTGACACACTCGACGAGTTGCTTGCGCAATGTCTCTATCGCCTCCTGAGCATGTAACACATTTCCCCCACCCCTCTCACCATCCTACGATTGATTATCTGTGCATTATATCAGAATTTTTTGTCGCAAACGATTGAACTGTGTAAAATCCTGTATCTTTTCGTGATTTTCCGGGAAACATATGCGCGGAAATCTCTGTTTGAATGGAGTGCGTAAGATGGTTAACGGATTGCCCCTAAAGCAAACGTTCGCATGCGTGGCGGCGCTTCTCACGGCAACGGTTGTCATGCCTTCGGTGCAAGCCAAAAACAATACACCGCACAATGAGGTGGTTAACGTCCTGATTACGGATCATGGATTTTCTCCAAACCGACTCGTCGAACCGCTTGATACACCACTTCACCTGCACATTCAAAATGTAGGTAAACAGCAGCATGAGTTTGCCATCCCGGAATACCGAATTTACACGCGGACACTTGGCCCCGGCGAAACCTCAGACGTCGAGTTTTCACCGTGGGAATCCGGTACTTTCACGATGTACAGCGACCCAATTGCAGACAGTCAACCAGAATTTACAGGGCAGTTCATTGTAAAGGATAAAATCAGCAAGGGGCGATAACTTTGGAACACGAACAAGAGTGGTATGAACGACTCGAAAATTACTTTCCCGATCACGAGTTAAAACACCCCGAGCAAATGAAGGAATTATTTCGCCAACACCCGGCCTACCGCTGTGAACAAACAGACGAGTACCTCATCATTTACGCGGACTTTGAGAACTTTATTTTCATTGACTACCTATTGGTGAACCCCAAAACGCGAGGGGGTGGTATTGGAACCCGCGTCATCGATTCGTTTAAGAGACGAGGCAAAACGCTCATCGCCGAAGTGGAGCCAGCAGACAAAGAGGACAGAGACACAGAAAAGCGAATACGCTTTTACCTCAAAAACGGATTCCATCGGGCACAGAACATCGCCTATACACGCGAGTCGGCAAACGGCAGCCCTTATTCCATGGACATTTACTACTGGAGTCCCTCGTCGACCTCAGAGCGCGAAATTCTTGAGCAAATGGAGGTAGTTTGCGAACAGATCCACAACTATCACGCACATCGCCATTATGGAAGACTACCAGCCGACCCAGACGAAGTTCTACAATGGAAAAAATAAAATATCCTAGTCATACACAAGGTCATAACATATCTAACACGTGCGTAAAAGGAGCATCGGGCGGGTGGATTTCCCGCTCGGCTTCCCCACCTGTCACAACTTGGTTATACCTTTCATAGATTTACTTTGCATCCGCGAGATCTCTTTACATAAACTTCACTTCAGCCACACATTTCTTTAACACCGGCAAGCTAATCTTATCTTCGGAATCGCGTCTCAATCAAAGCTTTACTAAGACATCGAAGCAATCTCTTAAAACAAGTGATCTTTTGTCAATCGTGATTGGAGTGACTGTCGGTGGGCAAATCCATGTCCGTGCAAAATTTACACGCCTGGTATGGGGCGCAACATACACTGAAAGATATCAACATCCACCTCGAGGAAAAGATGGCCACAGCCATCATTGGTCCATCGGGCTGCGGTAAGTCAACGTTCATTCGCTGCCTCAACCGCATGCATGAAACAGCTCCCTACGCAAAAGTCCAGGGACAAGTAAAACTAGCTGACCAAGATATTTATTCACTAGATCCGGTCGACGTACGACGTGTCGTGGGCATGGTATTTCAAAAGCCAAATCCATTCCCGACCATGTCGATTTTTGATAATGTCGCCGTCGGACTCCGCCTCGGCGGAATCAGACGTCAATCCGAACTCCGTGAGCGTGTGGAGCAAAGTTTACAAATGGCTGCGCTGTGGGACGAAGTAAAAGACCGTCTGAATAAACCTGCCACAGCACTGTCTGGCGGACAGCAACAGCGCCTTTGTATCGCGCGTGCACTCGCTGTTGAACCCGATGTTCTCCTGATGGATGAACCCGCGTCCGCACTGGATCCGATTTCGACCATGCGCGTCGAAGAACTTGTTCAACAATTGAAAAATGACTATACCGTTGTCATTGTCACACACAATATGCAACAAGCGGCGCGCATTGCGGACAAGACGGCGTTCTTCCTACAAGGTGAACTGATTGAATTCGGTGAGACGACGACGATTTTTACAAAACCTGTCGACAGCCGAACAGAGGACTACATCACTGGCCGCTTTGGCTAATACACGTGAACCGGAGGGACAAATATGCAACAACGTCAGTCATTTGATATTGCGCTGAAGGAACTCAAGCTGAAACTGCTTCGCATGGGCGGCGACATCCAAGACGCCATTCGAATCGCGGTCTCCGCACTGGAGAAATCGGATATCAGTTTAGCACAAGAGGTCGTTGAGAACGATATCGCCATCAACCGCCAAGATCACGAAGTTGAAGATTTGTGTATCCGCCTCATTGCGACGCAACAGCCTGTAGCGACTGACCTACGCAAAATTATCTCCGGGATGCGACTATCGATGGATCTCGAACGCATGGGCGACTTGGCCGTCGATATCGCAAAATCGACGATTCGGTTGAATGGGCAGCCTATCTCGCGAAGTCTTGACGACATTCGCGAGATGGCGCAAACTATCGACCAAATGATCTCAGAAGCACTCAACGCGTATGTCAACAACGACGTAGAGGCTGCGCGACATCTCGCATCTCTTGATGACGATGTAGATCACCGCTACAGAAAACTGGTAGAAGGTCTATTTGCACACAGCGCCAGCTCTCCTTCCGACACATCACAGGCGATGACCCTGGCATTTTGTGGGCGCTATTTAGAACGGATTGGAGATCACGCGACGAACATCGGTGAAAGCGTCATTTATATTATCTCCGGCGAACGCTCCGATTTGAATTGACGTGTTTTGAAGAATCATTCGACACAATGTGTCACAACTCGTGTTAAATCGGAAATACTGTGACATAAGCTTCACAAATTTTTGCAAAACAATGGATTGAAGTTCACATCTTGGTGATACACTGTTATAGAGACCAATTTGTGAAAAGGGCGTGACGCACGTTGAATTCGACCAAACCGAATGACCCAATACACACGTTGCATCGAGTGATTCGATTTGCGGAACGCATGGCTGTTGCCTTGTCTGTAATGTTAGTGGTGGGTACCGTCAGTTATTTATCCATTAATGCTTGGGTATAACAGCCGTTTACGGTATAAATTCTAAAACCAAATGCGCTCCTAAAACAGAAAACCCGCTTCCACGTCGGAAGCGGGTTTTCTGTCTCATTTTCATTTGAACAAAATTATGGTCGACGAGCGCCAACATAATGGGAAGCCCAGTAGCTGCTCGTCATATCATCGACTTCAACTTTTTTGCTGGCTGCATTAATAAATTGGCCATTTCCCTCATATATACCATCATGAGAAGCGCCACTTCCGTTCGTATCAAAAAAGACGATGTCCCCAGGTTCTAAGTCAGACTTATCGACACTGGTCCCGACGCCATATTGACTATAGCTGGTTCTTGGAAGCAGTGTTCCATAATGCGCATACACGTATTGTACGAATCCTGAGCAATCAAAACCGCTACTCGGTGATGTGCCACCCCAAGCATACGGGACACCTTCAAACTGCTCAGCGTACTGTGCTACCTCGTAGCCGAGTGTACTGGATAAGCCTGCTATCGGGGAACTACCGCGGCTGGCAAGCGTCTGTGAGCCGCCCTTAATGGTAAGCTTTTGACCGACATGGAGAATACTGCTGGACGTCAGATGATTCCACGCCTCGAGGGAAGAAAGCGGCACGCCATACTTTTGACTAATGTCCCAGAGCGTATCGCCCGATTTCACGGTGTACGTCGAAGATGAACTCGACGAACTTTTCACATCTGAGACCGTTTTGGCGGCAACCTGACTGGATGAGGTCGACGAAGACGACTCAACTGTGAGTTTTTGACCAGGATAAATCGTGTCTGACTTTAATCCATTCAATGACTTGAGGTTTGAAACGGTGGTGTGATACTTCGATGCAATGGACGAAAGACAATCTCCACTGTGAACGGTGTACGTCACCGTTCCGGCATACACGGTAGAGAGGCATAAGCCCATTACAGCTGTTGACGACAAACCCATCAGCAGTTTAAAACGCACAGAAGCTAGCCCCATTTCCGTCCTTGTTCGGGTGACCCAACATTTCATACTTTTTAAACGACTAGTCGCACAATATTGTGAATGAATCGATACTTTCAAAGATTTTATGTATGTATTGGGTGTGCAGACTATGTCGAAACAGCGGTCCCCTGCCTCTAGCGCATAGAGAGTGGACTATATTTTGATGCGCTATTGAGATTATAAACTGAAAATCATGTCGATATCAATCATAAAATGATAGAACATGCAGATTGATGGAGGGTTCGAAAAAACACCGTTTAGAAGTCTAGCATTTCTGCCTCACCGCTTCGCTTGCCACATTTGAACAATGGCCGATGCCACCCGAAGGGCCGCATCTGGATGTGCGTTGACAATCGCCGCCTTCGCCATTTCCGCTAAAGACGCCCCGCGGTATTGCGCTAAAACCGTCTGAAATGCTCGCCTTGTATAAGCCACGCGCCCTGCTCCGAGTTCGGATACTACCTGTGCATTGTGCTGCTCTTGCCCCGGCTGCGGCTTGAAAAACAGCATAGGCTTGCCCGACGCCAGACATTCAGAAATCGAAACACCTCCGGCCTTGGCCACCACAAACGCAGCGCGTTGGACATAAGAGGCGACGTCATCCGTAAACGGAATCGCTATAAGCCGCGCTTCCGAGAGCCTTTGTGACCACGCTTCGATTCGCTTTCGCATGGCCTCGTTGCGCCCGCACAACACCGCAACCTGGTTATCTGGAAATGCTTCTAACAACGACCTTACAACAAACCACAAATCCGGAAACACCCCCCGTCCCCCGGCGGAAATCACAATCATCCCATGTGGCACGGCGGAGTCCACGCGGCAAGCGCTAAATGGGGCGCGAATAGGAATACCCGTAACGACCATCTGGTCACGCCCCGACAAGAACGGTTTCGCTTTTGCAACCATCTGGTCTACAGGCAATAAATAGAGATCGACATTCGCGTGAAACCAGCGACTATGGAGCGCATAGTCCGTCAGTACCGTCACAAGAAGTGGTGGCTTCGAAAGATCTCGTGGATATTTGGCCAAGGCGTGATCAGGAAACAATTGCACGACGACATCAGGTTGATGCGCCCGTAGCTTTGCCCATGTGGCGCGGCGTGAAAACGCGGCTAGCAATCGCCACAGTAGGTGTTTCGGGGATAACGTACGCGTCCAATTGTAACTCCACCCGTACACAAAAGGCGCGTGCGCGGTCAGCGTTTCATAGAGCCACTCATTAAACGCTGCAACGAACCGATTCGTCTGTCGGAAGGGATCTACGACAGAAACCTGCGCACCATAAACCTCGACGAGGACATCTTCGATGGCGCGCGCCACCTGCCGATGTCCGTCGCCAAACGAACCATATAACAATAAAACTTTCATGCTCTACCCGTAGGCGACACAGACGTAGCAGCCGTCAAGTTTTCGCGGGTGTCTCGCGTTTCCTGCAGTGCGCTGTTCGTGCCATAGCGAGCCACGATACTCGCCTTCGATGCGACGACCAATCGCGGTTCTAGCAACTCGCTATGCGTGCGAAAAATGTCTTCGGCGTGCGGGTTGAGCATCCGCAAGACGTTCTTCAAATGCCATTTCGTCAACCGCGTCATCAAACTATGCGCATTGAGCGGCAACGTTTGAAAACCAAAATGGTCAATCCCACGGTGAATGAACGTGATACCGTACAGCGCTTTGGCGTCCTGATATTTTTCTGCTTGCAACGCTCGCGCAAGCGCCGGAAGAGACCTGCGTGCCTGACGAATCAAAACCACCATCGCACGCACGACATTTTCGTCTTCGCGCAACGCCCGTTCCACCAGTTGGTTGTTCATATGAATTTCAATCACTGGATCAAACCGCTTCACCGACACCCCATCGACAGCAAATGGCCGCCCAGTGTACTTGCGCTTTGTTATGTAAAATAAATGCTCTGCGCCCGGTTCGATGTCCTCCAGACGAAACATCCTGTGGAACATCGCTTCCCACACGTCAAAGACTCTACGGACCACACGCCTTGGCATCATGATTCCCCCAAACAATCACAAATTCTTACGAAGCGCAGCCCTCGCGACCTGACGGCTTCCGAAATCGCAGGAATCGCTCGAATGACGTTCTCGGGAGCCCCTGTTTCAGCACCAAACGTATGGTCGCTGTCGTGGAGTACGATGATGCTCTGATTCTCCAGTTTTCCAACAATCCTGCGGACCAATTCTTCAGGCTCGGTGTTTCGCCAATCGCCGACCATCACATTCCACGTACACAAACGCATTCCGGATCGACGAACAAAAAACAGAGATGCGAGATTTGCAGCCCCCCAAGTCGGACGATACACATGGGGGGTCACGCAAAACGACGCCTGTAACGCTCGTGCAGCACCGACACATTGCATACGTGCAGCGAACGGATGTAGCAATGGTACGAACCAATGGCGGCTACCGTGAACCTGTACATCGTGCCCCTCTTTCAACATCCGTTCAACGATTTCCCGATACTGCTGTGCGCGCTCGCTTAACACAAAGAATGTCGCCTTGATATCCTGAGCTTTGAGCTCATCGAGTAAGCGCGGCGTGTACGTCGGATTCGGTCCATCGTCGAACGTCAACGAAACCGTATCTGGAAGCCCTGTGGTTTGCATCGAATGCTTGCAAACCCGCGTCCAAAAAGTCGGCCAAGCAGAATAAATAATCCACAAAATCAGGACAATAAAAATTACCAATAACCACCAGACCAAACGTACGCCCCCTCATCATCCAGACTGGGTTTGAAAACCCGCTCTAAGTCATTAGTAACTCAGGCGGGTAGGCCTGAAGGGGTGTTGCAACAATTCCATCTGCAAGATGAAGCAACCTATCCGCAATGTGATCTGCTGCACCCAGCACAGGCACTTGATGGGCCGCACGTCGCATCTCTTCGAGAATGGCAGGTTCCTGTGTCACTCGGTCGAGAAACGCCTGTGCCTCCTCCGCATGCTGAGCTCGCACAGCCACGCCTGCCCGAACAGCAAAATCAGCATTGATTTCTTCCTGCCCCGGAATCGGTTTGAACAATACCATAGGTATGCCAATCGCCATCGACTCGGTCAGCGTCAATCCCCCAGGTTTTGTCACGATGACATCTGCCGCAGCCATCAACCGGTCGATCTCACTGGTAAAGCCGTACACCCGCACCCTATCGCTCTGTAATTGCGCGAAGCGACGCTCCAGACGACGGTTTTGACCACAGACAATAAGGTACTGTAATTCCGATTTTTGAATGAACGTCTCCCACTCGGGCGCATCGCCCAACACGCCGCTACCGCCCCCCATGAGCAGAACAATCGGAACAGACGGTGACAACCCAAGTTGTAAAATCAGCTCTGTCCGATGGCTGCGCAAAAAATTGACTGCCTCGGCACTGAACTTCCTGCGTAGCGGAATCCCGAACACATCAATTTTTTGCGGCTGCACCCCATAATGCTCCAAATCCCGACGCACTTCGTCGGTCGCCACAAAATAGTGGTCAGAATACTCATGGTACCACTGACGATGCGCCGTGTAATCCGTCACGATAGACACGTTCGGAACGCGAACCGTACCGTGCCTGCGCAACTCCCCGACGACCCCCATGGGCGTAGGGAACGTGCTGGCAATAATATCTGGTGCGAATAAGTCAATATAATCCTGTATGCGCGTTATCCCAATGTGGTTCACATATCGCTGCAACGGGGAATCCGGCTCAAGCCTCGACATCGACTTATAAAACAATCCGTACAACCCGGGCGCCTTCTGCACGCCTTGTATCAGGCTGAACTTAGCGAATGAACGCAAGGCTGGGTTTAACAAGCTCACATAATCCACAACCTCGGCGGACGCGCCTCTGTCCTTGAGGGCCTCCTGCACTGCGTACGCCGCTTGATTGTGGCCAGCGCCAAATGACGCCGTTAAGAGCAAAACGCGGTGCAATCGTCTCATCCCCTTGGCAACATTCCACATAACGTATTGTAAACTCCCGAGTGGAACTGGACAACTTGAATGTGCTACGTTTCGACAACAACCCCTATGGCGCAAAGAAGCGGAGAAGAATTCGTCTTCTCCGCTTATCCTATTCAGTTGCATGTCCATATAGCCATGGGATTGATTAGTGATCACGTCGACCATAACCTGAAGTCTTCCAAACCAGGGCGCGAACACCTAATTGAATCAGCAAAATAATCACCAACAACACGAAGGCGGCGGCATACGCAAGGTTGCGCGCATCTTGATACGGTTGATCTAAGTAGCTCCACACCACATACGTTAGATATGGCACCTGATCATGGGTCAGATGTAGCGATGGATAATTTGTACTCCATCCCGCCGTGTACAACAGCGGTGCGGTCTCGCCGAGCCCGATAGCGATAGCCAACAAAATGCCCGTGGCGATGCCACCTGCGGCAGGCCGCCAGATAGCGCGGCTGATGGCCTGAAATCGCGTCATGCCGAGCGCCCAAGCAGCCTCTCGCTGCGCGTGTGGTACCTGACGCAAACTGGTTTCCGTGGTGCGCAAAATATACGGCAGCATCATAATCGTCAAGGCAATTCCGCCGGCGAGCGCCGAAAACCCCCAATGCCAGTGCAACACCATCAAAAGATAGCCAAAATAGCCGATGACAATAGAGGGAACGCCTGACAACACCTCCGCTAAAAACCGCACAATACCCGCCGTCCGACTTCCAGCAAATTCAGAGGTGAAGACACCGCCGAGGATGCCAAGTGGTGCCGCAAACACAATTGCAATAATCACCAATTCAAAGGTACCAAGAATCGCATTGGACAAGCCACCCGCCGTTCCGTGCGTCGGCTGCACTAGCATCGACCAGTGAAACGCGCGAACCCCATGCCAAACCACAGATACAATCAGGTCAAAAAGTGCAAAGATCACCAGCGCACTGGCTAACCAAGCAAATCCCCAACCAATAAACCCACTGACTTTTCTTCGCCTGCGACGCGCTGTAATCATCCATTTGCACCTGCCTTCACTGAACGACGACGCGTTGTGCGATTGACGAGAAACCGAGCCAGCAAGTTGGTAAACAGCGTAATGACGAGCAAGACCAACGCCATTTCAGACAGCGCATGAACCGCCATGCCTGTAGCGTCCGTCTGTGCACTGTCCAGTTGGTTGGCGATAAACGCCGCCATCGTCGAAATCGGGCTATAGATGTTGTGTGGCAGAATATTGATGGCGTTGCCACTGACCATCAACACCGCCATCGTCTCACCCATTGCCCGGCCCCAACCAAGCGCAATGGCACCAACCAATCCGTCTTTAATGAACGGTAAACAGATATAGCGAACGGTCTCCCACGTGGTCATCCCCAGGCCCAGGCCACCTTCGCGAGCCAAGAGGGGCACCTGACGAAACAAATCGCGCGCGGTGGCCGTAATAATCGGGACAATCATCATCGCTAGGACGATGCCGCTCGTGAGCAAGCCATAGCCACTGCCCGTAGATCCCCCCAAAAACGGAATAAAGCCAAACACGCTGCGCAGGAACGGACCAAACTGGTGACTCACCCAAGGCGCGAGAACCAAAATTCCCCAAAGACCTACGACTACACTTGGAATCCCTGCGAGAATTTCAACGAGAATACTGAGGACGAACCCGATGGGTCCGCGCACTCTGTAAGCGAGAATCATCGCTGTCAAAATCGACACTGGAATGGCAATAATCAGTGCCAGAACGGAACTTGCAACCGTTCCGACGATAAACACGAGCGCTCCATAAGACGCACCGGATGGTACACTCACACCATTTTTATGAATCATTGATCCATACAAGCTGCCCATATTCCATTGAATCGTACTAATAAAATGCCAGCCCATATAGTGGATGGTCGGTATCGATTGAACGATGACAATGATGCCAATGGCCAGCAAAAACAGCACCGGGCTACTGGCACAGATGCCAGTAGCCACTTTGAAAACTCGGTCTGCTGCTTTGGAGGCGCTAGAAACACGACGCATATATTGATGCCTCCATCGTCTACAAATTTATCGCGGAATTACTGTCCTGCTTTAATCGAATCAATTTGTGCTTGACTGAGTGGCTCGACGTTGCTTGGAAGCGGCAGGAAGTTCACTGGCGTCAAGTATTTCGAACTGTTGCCCTTGCTCGGGTCAATCGCCCAATTCAAGAAGTTCTTCAAAGCCGTCGCTTTGTCCGCACTCGGCTGTGTTTGTTTGACAATCAGGTACTCAAAGTTGATGATTGGATAAGAGTTTGCACCTGGTTCGTCAATCAGCGAAATGCGCTCGTCCTTCGGCACATTTTGTGAACCTTCGGTCGCGGCTGCCTTGATGTTGGCCGTCGTCGGAAGGACAAACTTGCCGTCCTTGTTTTCCAAGGATGCATAGCCCAAACCTTCCTGTGTCGCCTTGTCTAACCAGCTAATACCGACATAACCGATGCTATATTGATTTTTCGACAGTGCGTCGACGACGCCGTCGTTGCCTTTCGCGCCAATTTCATCAGAAACCGATGGCCATGAAACCGTTGTATTGTATCCGGGTCCGTTTTTCCAATCGCTATTCGTGTCCGTGAGGAACTGGGTGAACAGGAACGTATCACCAGAACTATCAGAACGCGTGACCGGAATAATTTCGTGATGAGGCAAGCTGACACCTGGGTTCAAAGCTGCAATCGCGCTGTCATCCCAATACTGAATCTTGCCTTCGTAAATCTTTGCGATGACGTCGCCACTGAGTTTCAGATGGTCCTTAATGCCCGGAAGATTATACATAATCTGTTGTGCGGATACGGCAACCGGGATATTGAGCATGCCCGGCGATTGTTGCATTTGAGCGTCCGCGAGATATGCATCAGAAGCGCCGATATCTACGGTACCTGCAATTGCCTGCGAGATACCCGTCCCACTCCCTGTGGAAGCGGCAGTCAATTGAACGTTGGAATCAACCGATTGATAAGCGCTAACCCATTGGTCGTTAAATAGTGGATAAAGGAGCGACGAACCCGACTCAGCCAATTTCACAGGGCCGGAAGTACTTGCGTTTCCCGAACCAGCGCTTGTGTTCGAAGCCGTGTTCATAGTATTGTTCGTGGATGAATTATCTGTGCCGCAACCGACAACAGCGACGATGGTAGCAAGTGCAGCGGCACCGGCGAAAATTTTGTTTGAGCGAAGAGACATTATTTGTTTCCTCCCTGACCCCGTTTTGGTCGTCGTAATATGTCCTAACAGGGCCAAGGATAACAAGGCAATGTGAAAATCAAATAGACAAGGTGTAAAGACTTTGTAAAGTTTCGATGTAAAACGACACGTTCTGTACCATCATGGGTAGACATCCAACACCGCTAGACAAGGTCAGCGGCGGATGAAGACCCTTCCGTTCAGAATGGTGTATTACAAATCCTCTTGTTCCTCTTGACGCGCTAATCCTAAACGCTTCGCAACCGCACCTGTACTTGTGGCCTGGATGAGAATGGTGCAGAGAATCGCCAAAAATGTCACCGCGAGAATCGTCTGCGCTTGCGGAATCCCCTTTGCCACAGCGGTGCCAGCCAGGGCGGCCGGTATCACGCCCGTTTCGCGCACCCAGGTCATAAATATCATCTCACGGCCGTTCCACTTCGCGACGCGATCAAACAAAACAGAGCCGAATACCGTCGCCGGACGCGCGACGAACATCAAAACGACGACAATCAGCAAGCCAACCCACAAATGCGCGTACACGACTTGAAAATTAACTTGCGTGCCGAGCATAACAAAAATCAGAATGCGCAGCATAAGCGTCAGCACGCCACCCGTATGTTCAATATGGCCTTCGGTCTCGCCCGCGAGCGGCCAACGCAGCGACCGACCGTTGCCAGTCATCACGCCCGCGGCAAACGCGGCCATAAAACCACTGGCATCCAACCGGCTGGCGACCACATAAGCACCGATGGCACATACGAACATGACGACAGACCCGAGTTCGTGCAAAATCCCCCACGCTTTTCGAGAGACGAGTAACATCGCCAACAGTCCGAACACCACACCCACTGCCAGCCCGATAAAGGCATCGTGAAAGAACTTGAGAACCGCAGGTCCAATCGACAATCCTCCACCCGTTTGTACCGCCGTCATCAACATGAGAACCAGCACCGATGCCGTCGCGTCATTAAACGCAGATTCAGTCTCCATCGTCTGCTGTAACCGCTCGACAATCGGCACACGGCGAAAGACGGGAATGAGTGTCGCAGGATCAGTGGATGCCATGATGGATGCCAACAACAGTGACCAAACCCAAGGGGTATGTAGGAAATAATGTACAGCCACACCAACAATCAACGCGCTGATGAGGACGCCCGTGGTAACCAACAGAGAAATGCTGACGTACACGCGCCGAAGCACGTCGAAGCGCACGGCGCGCCCACCATCAAATAAGATCAACGTCGCACCTAAATAAACGATGAACTGGTTGGCTTGCGACTGACTCGGCGCATCGACGATATGAAACACCGAAGGCCCTAGCACAATACCTAAAACCAAATATGCAGCGACATCGGGAATGCGCGGCTTTTCTGAGAGTTTACTCACAATTAACCCGAGGCCGAGGACGATAAAAATCATCATCAGCGCCTGCTCCCAGCCGCCCCCTAAATGTAACAACGATAGTCCTCCTCAAGGATTAGAATAAAACCATGAAAACTGGCACCTATCGACATCATCGAACGTCAAGCATTCACGGATTCGCTAAGAACGGGACAACGACATCGAGAAATGCCTCTGGCTGCTCCAAGTGTGGGGTATGACCGGCGCGTGCAATCATCGCCGTCTCGCAGTCCGCAATCTGTCGCGCCATCTCCGAGGCAATCTGTGTAAACTTCACATCCAACTGTCCCGTCACAAGTAACGTTTTTGCTGTGACGTCTGACAAATGGGTCCACATCTGCGGCTGCGCGCCTGTTCCAATCCCCCGCAAGCTGCCTGCCAATCCCTCGGCTCGCTGGGCCATGCGAATCTCCCGCTGCCGCAAGAATTGTGCCCTAGGCAAGTTTTTCTGTGACGCAAATAAGGGTATCTCTTCCCACCGCGCAACAAATGCGGCGACCCCATGTTCGAGAATAGACGCCGCGAGTGCTTCGTCTGCTGACCGCCGCGCCGCCCTATCCGCCGCTTCACGAAGGCCAGGTGAAGCGCCTTCGAGCACCAGGCGCTTTACGCGCGACGGGTACTTCGCGGCAAACGACAACGCAATGCGGCCCCCCATCGAATAACCAAGGACATGTGCGCAATTTACCTCAAACACATCCAATAACGCCACCAAATCCGCCAGCGTCTCGTCCATGTGATAACGCGCCGAATCCGTCGGCGCTGCAGAGGTGCCGTGCCCCAAGAGATCCGGCGCAATGCAGCGAAACTTGGGAACCAAGCGAGCCAGAAGAGGCTCGAAGACTTCGTGACTGCCAGTGAAGCCATGCAATAAGAGCAATGGTGTGCCAGAACCTGCCTCAGCCACGTGGTAGTCGGCGCCACGAATGGATACGGGACGTGTCGTCCACATCAGTCCATCACCATCCGGAGTGCACTCGCAACCTCTTGGCGCAACCGCTGATACAAGCCCGCGCTCTCGGCGTTGTCAAAACGCACCTCAATGACCTGCAACCCATTCTGTCGCGACGTGGCCTGGCGTGTTGCCGCGGCCAACGCCATCTCGTCTGTAACGCGCGTAAAACGACCGCCGTACGCGCGAATCATCTCTTCGAATTCGAGTCCGTGCGGCGTGGTAAAGTAACCTAGTGTCTCTTGACGCTGTGCTTGGCTCAAATGTTGGAAGATGCCCCCACCATCATTGTGCACCAGCAATATCGTCAAAGGCACCGAAAAACGCCGTGCCGCAAGTAATCCATTCAGGTCGTGATAAAACGATACATCCCCCAAACACAACGCGGTCGGCTCTGTCGGCCTGCCCGCAGCGACACCAAACGCAGTCGAAACAATCCCATCAATGCCACTCACCCCGCGATTGCCAAACGCTACAATCGGCGGGCGGGGTGATGCGAGGGCGTCGAGATCGCGGATGGGTCGACTGTTGCCAATAAACAATTGTGCACCTTCCGGCAACGCCGCCACAAACGACCGCAGCGCAGCGCCCTCGAACCAATGCTCTCGCGTGAACGTTGCGACGACGGATGCGACTGCCTCGTCCGCCTGTTTCCAGGCCTGTACATACATTGCCCAAGGGTCGTTTGCTGCAAGTCCACGAGTTGCCAACTCGCGCAACAAGGCCAACACATCCCCCGCGATGACATCTGTCGCGACAAACGACGCATCGCGATACCACTCCGACTCGTCGACCACAAACACGCGTGCACCTTCCGCCGCATGCTGCATAAATGTCGACATCGACTTCGAGGTCGGCTGTCCACCCAAACGCACCACCAAATCTGGCGCGGGCATGGTGTCCCCCGCAGCCGTCAGCAGCAAATCAAAATACTGCACCTGCGTCGCCGCTTCCTCATCGGGGACAAAACGCGCTTGCGACAGCACGTCTGCACAGAGGACAATGCCGTATTTCGCGCAAAATGACGCGACAGCCCGACCCATCTCGACGGATGGCTGCGGTCCAATGACGAACATCGGTCGCTTCGCCGTTTGCAGCGCGTGATACAGTGCCTCGACAGCCGATTCGTCTGGCAGGGCCTGCGCTGAGCGGTACAACGACGGAATCGAAATCTGGTGTGCATCGGTAAGTTCCGCCCGCGGCGGAAGCATTAAAGGCTCGACAAACGGGTAATTCACGTGCACCGGCCCGGCAGGCGCGGCCAAGGCGACCGCTGTTGCCCGCGCCGCCATCGCAGCGGCGTGCCTCGCCAATTCCTGCGTGCCATCCGGTACCGGCAACTCCATCGCCCACTTCACGTGCATCGCGTACATCCCCGGTTGTCGGACCGCCTGGTTAGCCCCCACGTCGCGCAGCTGATGCGGCCGATCCGCCGTCACCACGAGCAACGGAACGCGCGCCTCAAATGCCTCCATTACCGCCGGATAATAATTCGCCGTCGCCGTCCCGGACGTACAACAAAGCACCACCGGAGTGCCGGTAGACTTTGCGAGGCCCAGTGCAAAGAAGCCGGCGGATCGTTCATCGAGATGTGAATACACCGTTATCTTTGGATGCTCCGCAAACGCGAGGGTCAGCGGTGTATTGCGTGATCCCGGCGAGACCACAGCCGCCTTCACCCCAGCGGCGGCCAACGCGTCGACAAACGCATGCACCGGCCACAAATCCCAATTTGCCATACCCAAATCCCCTTCACCCGAGCGCAAGCCGCATCGGTGTCAATTTCATTTCTGTCTCCTGCCATTCATCCGCCGGATTGGAGGCGGCGACAATACCACATCCGGCATACAACACCGCCTGCGGATAGGCAACCGCTGCACTCCGCAGTGCGACACTGAGCAACCCGTTGCCACCTGCGTCGACATAGCCAATGGCTCCAGCGTAATACCCTCGCGGCCACCCCTCGTGCGCGCGAATAAACGCGAGCGCTCGCCCGAGCGGCACACCACCGACGGCTGGCGTCGGATGCAGAAGCGAAGCCGCATCAAACAGATGCTTGCCCGCCCTCAACTTCGCCCGAACCGGCGTATAAAGGTGCTGTACATTCGCCAGTTTCTTCAACACGGGCGCATCTGGAACCGTCATTTCTTCGGCCACCAAGCGCAGCCTATCGGTCACCACGCGCACCACAGCCGCGTGTTCCTCGCGGTTTTTGGCGCTGTTCAGCAACGCGTCGGCAAGTGCCTGATCTATTTCAGGAGTGTCCCCACGGGCCGTCGTGCCCGCCAGACAGTCGACTGCCATCCACCCGCCTTCGACCCGAACGAGTTGCTCAGGGCTTGCGGCAAGCAGCCAACGGCCATCCCAAGCCAGTGCAAACACATGGCTAGTCGCGTATGTATCGAGTAACCGCGCCAGCGCCTCCGAAAGTGACGCGCCAATCGTGACCGGCGTTTGTCGCGCAAGGACCACCTTCGCCATCTCGCCGCGCCGCAATTCGCCGACAGCCTTTTGGATAAGCGCCTCCCAAGACCGAGCGTCGTGCACTATCCCAACTGAACCCTGATTCACTTCAGGTGACATCAGGTCGTTCGTGCCCGCTCCCGAATGGAAGGCAGCCCGCCCGTTATCCGCCGCACCCGAAAGCACCTCGCCAATGGGCTTGAGCGCCTCGTTGACTGCCGCTGTCGACAACCCATTTGGCAACACCGCAGTCACCGTGACCATTCGCTCACTATCATGTCGCTCCAACGTCACGGTCGGAACAAACCACAATGCGTGCGGCCACCCAGAGAGCGTGCCCTCGACAGGTTGGGTCGAGTCAAACACGAATCCACCAAACCAGGTGACTGGAATACGCGGCACGCGCTTGGCGCGAATGGCCATCTGAATGTCGCCCAGCGCGTCCGGTCCATTTCCGGTAAGCTGAGTGGCCGCCCCGAGTCCAAGGGCCGTGCGATGCGTCTTTGGATCCGACGAAAACACGGCCGGCACACCTATCTGCCAACGCACGAACGTGTGCAGCGGTATCTCAAGTGGGATCTTCACGCGCACGATACGCTTGTCCTCCCACACAACTGCCGCATCATCGGCGTAGGCGTGCGCCAGTTTGCCCACCATGTCGTCCCACGCCATCCTCTTCATTGCAAGCGCTCCTTTAGAATCCGCCGCAGCAATTTCCCGGAGGCATTACGCGGCAATTCGTCGACAAAATAAAACGCCTTTGGCACCTTATATCCGGCCAGCAACTGGCGGCAATGATTCGCGAGTGCGCATTCGGTCAGCTCCACTTCCGTTGCTTTGACGACGAACGCAACAGGCACCTGCCCCCAAGTGGGATCTGATTGCCCCACAACCGCCGCCTCACGCACGCCCTCGTATTGCACAAGGACAGATTCAACCTCCGCGGGATAGATATTCTCTCCCCCCGAAACGATAAGGTCTGCCCGCCTATCCAGCACGTAAAGAAATCCTTCTTCGTCAAACACACCGATATCGCCGGTATAAAACCAGCCATCCCGGAACGATTTTGCATTGGCGTCGGGACGCTTCCAGTAACCTGAAATAACCGTTGGGCCCTGAACGACAATCTCGCCCTCCACAAAAGCCTCATCCGTGAAGCCATCAGGTGTTGCAATGCGCACCCGCATATTGGCTAGCGGCTTTCCAGAACTACCAACCTTGCGCAATGCATCCGCAGACTGTAAAGTCGTCGCCTGTGTATTCGTCTCCGTCATTCCGTAACTTTGATTCACCGGTATCCCCAGCGCAAGCGCTCGTGCCACAAGCGATTTTGGCGCTGCGCTACCGCCTAACAACACGCAACGCAGCGCCTTTGGATACCCTACACGCCGATGTTCAATGAGGCGTTGGAGCATGGTCGGCACAACCGAAACCATAGTGATATCACCGCTATCCAGCGCTTCATTGACAGCCGACACGTCAAATCCGTTGTGAATGACAACCGTCGTACCGTAGATGAGACTGCGAATCAGTACTGCCATACCCCCGACATGAAATAGGGGCATCGGCACGAGCCACCTGTCGACCGGCGTGAGTCCAAGTTGCATGGCAGAAGCCATCGCGCCCCACCAGTGGTTCTGATATGTAAGTACAGCGCCCTTCGCGACGCCTGTGGTACCAGATGTATAGATTATGGCGTGCATGTGGGTCAATTCGATATCCGACCGCTCTACCCGCTCTGCGGTCCGCTCAATCGACTCAAACGCCCGACCGCCATACCGCGGTTGCACATGTTGCAAAACGTCTCGCGCCAGTGTCGCCCCACCTTCGTCAAACAACAGGATGGCGACCTCGGCATCTTCCACTTGCTTAGCCAACTCCCTACCCGTGAGCCGCCAGTTCAGCGGTACGACAACCGCATTTAGCTGCATGATGGCGTGCATCATGAGGGCGTACTTGACGCCTGTCTTGGCGATAACCGCAACCCTATCGCCCTCGGTGACCCCTAATATCCGCAACGAAGCCGCGTACTCACACGCGGCATCGTAAAGTTCTCGATATGTCCAGGTCCCCTCCGGCGCGACAAGGGCCGGATGGTCTGGATAATGGATGGCGCGTCCTCGCAACCAATCGGGAATTGAACGGACGGGTTGCACCTCAAAACCGTGCATTCAACTCACCTCGACTCCATTCAAAGCTAATCGCGCGTCATACCCACCTCATTAGGGAAGTCTGCCAAACTTCGTGAAGTCGGGCTTGCGCTTTTCAAGAAAGGCGTTCTTTCCTTCTTTGGCCTCTTCTGTCATGTAATACAACATTGTTGCGTCACCCGCCAACTGCTGCAGACCAGCCGCACCATCGGTATCAGCATTAAAGGCCATTTTCAGGAAACGAATGGCAATTGGACTCTTTTCAAGAATCTCGCGTGCCCACTGAATACTTTCTTCTTCCAGCCGATCCAGCGGCACGACCGCGTTGACCAATCCCATATCCAGTGCTTCTTGTGCAGAGTACTGGCGGCAGAGGTACCAAATTTCCTTCGCCTTTTTAATGCCGACCGTCCGCGCCAACAGCGACGCGCCATATCCTGCGTCAAAGCTGCCCACTTTCGGCCCGGTTTGCCCAAACCGCGCATTGTCCGCCGCAATGGTCAAATCACACACCAAATGCAGAACATGTCCACCGCCAATCGCATAACCTGCGACCACAGCAATGACTGGCTTCGGCAACTGCCGAATCAACCGTTGCAAATCAAGAACGTTCAACCGTGGAATCGAATCGCCACCGACATATCCACCGTGACCGCGCACGCGTTGGTCGCCGCCGGAACAAAACGCAAGATCTCCAGCGCCGCGGAACAACACGACACCCGTTGAAGCATCGTCGCGGATATGTTGAAAGGCATCAATCATCTCGGCGACCGTCTCCGGCCGAAATGCATTGCGCACCTCTGGGCGATTAATCGTGACACGCGCAATTCCTTCTGCACGTTCATAAATAATATCGGTATAATCCTTCACTTTTTCCCACTGAAGTGTCACGCCAAACCCTCCCGAATCCACTCCAAACTTCCCGTCGAGTGGTACCTCACAACGCCCATAATTATAGAACTTGTCCCAACCAGGGTCAAAAAAAGCCGTCCTCCGACTAGGTGACTAGTCAGCGCGGACGGCCTTTTCGAGCACAGATTTTAACATCGATACATAAACCTTACAGACGGAAGCTGATAAACAAACCGACAGACAAGAGCAACCCGAAAATCGTATTGGTCTGTGCGGTCGCCTTCATCGCCGGCATCATTTGCATTGGCAAACGTTTGCCAATAAAACCCGTCACCGCTTGAATCGGTTTCGGGACACTCAAAAGAACCAGCAGCAACCACGGGCTCGCATAGCCCAACACGACCATGCCGATAATCCACAGATAGGCGACGACAAAGGAAACTGCCAACAGCGCGACCGCCCCTTTGTGCCCAACCAAAATCGCCAATGTCTTGCGGCCGGAACTCTTATCCCCGTCCAAATCTCGAATATTGTTCGACATATTGATAGCACCGACGAGAATTGCAATGGGAACCGAAATTAAAATACTTTCCGTATTGATATACCCGGTCTGAATAAAGAAGGAAATCAGGATAAACATCGCACCCATCGACAAACCAGCAAACAATTCACCAAGCGGCGTATACGCGATGGGCAGCGGCCCACCCGTGTACAGATAGCCAATCAACATCCCGATAGAGCCAATTAGCGCCAGCCACCAGCTACTGCTGATACACAGGTACACACCAATCAGCAAGGCAATCAAATAACACCCAAGCGCCATCCGAAGCACCGTCTTTGGCTGCAAGCCATCGCGGACAATCGCGCCGCCAATGCCAATCGAATGCTCCGTATCCAACCCCCGCCTGTAATCGTAGTACTCGTTAAACATGTTCGTCGCTATCTGGATAAACAGACAAGATAATAACATCGCGACAAAGCGCAATACGTGTAAATGCGCGAATGACAACGCGAGAACCGTACCAATGAGCACCGGGACAAAAGACGCCGTCAGTGTGTGTGGCCGGGTTAATTTCCAGAGCACATGACCCAATTGTCTATCTTGCGAAACATTCTCCTGCAGTTGCATGACACATCTCCTTTCCGTCAATATCTTACTATCCTCGTCAATAGATTGGGACACACTCAAATAAGTCAGGTGAACATCATGCTGGTCTATCACAACAACGAAGTCATGCGCATCGACAATCGAGCGCCACAAGAAGGTGAAATGGTCTTTTTAACGCTGCTCAACCCAAACGAACAAGACATCCGCCATACGGTTAGCGAACTGTTCCAATGCCCCACGCAAATTGTCGACGACTGCCTACAAGAAGGTGTGCGTCCGCGCCTGCACACACATCACGATATCGCATACTTCCCGTTCTTTTTCCTGCGAGACGACTGGCAACTCGTCGAAATTTCCGTTGTCATGGGTTCGCAATTTATCATTGCCATTCTCAAGGAACCCATGCCGTTTCTCGGAGAACTAGAGGAGGAATTTGATAAATCTCCAGAAAAAATGCACAGCCCAGGGCGAGCCGTCTATGAATTTCTCGATCTCTGCGTCCACCATTACCTAGACCTCGTCGACAATATCGAAGAGACAGTCGACACACTCGAGTCGCAAATCTACGACAACCCCGAGTCTTCCGTCGCCTCGACGATTTTCTCGCTCAAGCGCACCTTACATCACGTCCGACGCGTATTCAGTGACGAGCGAAGCGTGGTCGAAAGTCTTATGCATATGGGTTTCTCCTACAGCAAACCAGAGGAAAACGTCTACTTCATGGATCTTTACGACCACATCAATCACATCGTCGACGACGTCGATAGTTTCCGCGAAGCACTTTCGGGGTTGTTAGATCTGCAAATGGCTATCAAGAGTGATCGGATGAATTCCATTATGAAGACCTTGACCATCGTCAGCACCTTGTTTATGCCATTGTCGTTCATCGTAGGGCTGTACGGCACCAACTTCAAAGTACCGGAGTACAGTTGGCACTATGGCTATCTCTGGCTGTGGGGATGGATTCTCGCATCGGTTCTTGTCCTTTTCATCATCTTTAAGCGACGCAAGTGGTTATAGAAAGAATCCCCACAAGTATGCAGGTACCGGACGCAACAGCGCCACCATGCGGATAGCGGTTCCCGGTCGGCCATCCGCCGGCTGCACGCCGGTACCTGACCTATAATAGAACAAACAGTCATGTCACCGCCGCAGTTACTGACGAATGCGCCAAGGGTGCGTATAGACGTTAAATGAACGACCGCGAACGAACCCGACTGCAGTAATACCGAGCTCATCAGCCATGTCAATGGCGAGCGCGGTCGGTGCAGACCTCGCCACAACGATACCGACACCGATTTTCGCCACTTTCAAGAGTACCTCGGAAGAAATGCGCCCACTAAAGGCGATAACCGTGCCTGCCAACGGAATCTCTTGTTGCAGCACATGGCCAAAAATCTTATCGAGTGCGTTGTGACGGCCAATATCCGTGCGCGCCAAAACGAGTTCACCCGGCCTGCACAGCGCCGCCATATGGACACCACCGGTCTCATGAAAAAGCGTCGCTTTTTCGTCCATGGCGTCAAGCACGGCAAATACCTGATCAGCAGTCAGCTGTACATCGTCATCGACATGTTTGGCGGTGACCGCATCGTTGTGAAAATAGAAACTCTGCCGTCCCTTTCCGCAGCAGGAAGCGATATAGCGCTTGTTGTAAAACTCCTGATTAAATGTCACCTTGTGCTTCGTCGTCACCCGTGCAGTACCCATAAAGCGACTGATGGCGAGCGACTCAATCTGGTCGGCCCGGCGAATAATGCCTTCAGACGCCAGAAATCCTACAACCAGTTCTTCCATATGCGTCGGTGTGCAAACGATAGTCGCCAACTCATTTTCATTCACAAAAATGGTGAGGGCATACTCGGATGCAATCGCATCCGTCGTCTCTACGAAAGCGCCATCTCGGAACTGCACAACCGGCTTTTCCATGCGCTGTGGCATGTCATGATTCGGTTCTGCAGGCACTGAACTCATCGTGCTGCGCCTCCAGCCTCTGTGTCCCCAAGCGCACGGCCCATGCCCTTTAGGAAAGACGTGACAAATGAAAGGGCCCGACTCACATCCGGATCTTGCAGCGTGGCAAGCAAATCGTACAAGCCAAATTTCTCCTTTGGCGCTGTCGACGCAGCTGCCTCAAGTCCACCGGACACAGCCGCCATTGCGGTATTCAGCGAATTTTTCTCAACAGCCCCCACCGCTTGCAACAACGTGACGGCGTTTTTCATACCGCCAAGGTACTCCTGCCGTTTGATGAGTTCCAAAACGACGCGCATGACGTCGTCTCCCTGTTCAATCAACGCGCGCAACAGCGGCAAAACCCCGCGTTCTTCCAAATCCTGCAGTAAGTAAAGCGCTTCAACGACGCCTTCAGACGCCTCACGTTTCGCGCGTTCAATCGCAGCCTCTGCGTCGCCCAACTGGTCAATCTGGCCATTTGCGATAGCTGTAGTTGAATCGGCCACCCTCGGTACCCCCTAATTAAGCGATTGCAACCGTGAGCACAGGGTCTATACACAACCAGCGCCCACATCCTGCATATCCATCTAAATGCTTCACACTATCAAAGGTAACTCGCCGCGCTGCAGAATACAAGGCAACCGGACTACTCGCCACGTATCACGCGAACCGATAATCCGTAGAGTATCTGCCTACCTTCTACAAACGTCTCACCTGCGGCACGACGCGCACGCAACACCAGTTCAAACGGCCGCTCGCCATGCAGCGCCAACACACGTGCAGCCGCCTGCGCACGCGGCTCCCAAAAATAAACGTCCACATCACCGAGGTGCGCGACCAAGCCCTGCCCGCGCACCGCATCCGCTACAGACAAAAGCGGCACCGAAAAATATTCGGCAAAGCGCGCCTGAAAAGTGCTCAAGGACTCAACCACTGAGTGGAGGGCGCTAAGATGATACGGCTGCGCTTGCGGAAGCGCCCCACTATCCACGAGCGATTGCCTGCGCACCTCGTCCGGCTCCCCCCACTCAATGAGAAACGGCAATTGAAACCCTCGACCCAAAGGCTGCTTCGGAAACAGCATTCGCCACGAGAGCATCGTACCATCCGGGCGCTTGCGGGAAGCCTCGACTGGGCCGTCAAACGCACACCCCTTGGCCCGCCAACTCTCGGCCACCTGATCCATCTTGGAGGTCCGCAGCGCGAACTGCACAGGCGATTCTGCCACGCTCAGCGCCGCGAGGACGCGCGCACCAAATTCCGTCTGCGCAGCGGTCGCTTCATCCCGTACGCCAATCCACTCAATATACGGCAACCCTAGATAACAAAGGGTGTTGTAGGTTCCCCACTGCGGATGTGTGCCACCGTCCACCGTCGTGAGCCCAAAAGCGTCCGTAAACGCCTGGCGCACCGCCTCAGGGCTGTGCACCGCGTGCAAGAGGTGATCAAACTGCAACATCTAAACGCCTCCCCATTGGCGCATGTCGAGATTCCTCGGTTTCAGCTTTGCCCCGATTCGCCAACCAACTCAGCGCAACTGCGGCGGATTCACCCGCACATGCGCAATCGCCGTTCGCCAATCGTGTACAGGCCGCTCACAAGCGAAGTGACGACACACGTAGAGCGTCGTCTCGCCGCCTTCTACCGGATACACCTGTGCCTCCGAAACGCGTGCGCCCGGCTTGAGCACCACGGCCTCCGGCGCAAAAACCTCGTGCCAGCATTCGAGAAACGCGGCCACCTCGTTGTCGCCGTGCGCTTCTGCGAACACCACTTCGGTCGATCCCGCCTCGACCAACATCCCCGCCATCAACAGATATAAATGTTCGGCCGGCGCCTCATTCAGAAACTCGCCAAACGCAGCGAACAGTTGGTCGACTTGCTCTGCCAGGTGCGCCTCGCCAGTGATGGCATAGAGACGCACGAGGTTGTACGCAGCGACCGAATTGGCGGACGGCGTCGCACCGTCATAAGCGGTTTTGGGCGCCGCAATCAACCGCTCGGCATCTTTGCCTGCCAAGAAGTAGCCGCCTTGTTCGTCGTCCCAGAACAACTCGTTCATCCGCATCTGCCAGTGCATCGCCCGACGCAGGTAATACGCGTCCAGCGTCGCCTGATACAATTCGAGATAGGCCCAGACGAGATACGCGTAATCGTCCGCGTACGCGAGAATCCCCGCTTCGCCCTCCCGATAACGCGCCAACAACCGCCCGTCGTGACGCACCAGGTGCTCCTCGACAAACGACACAGCGCGCACCGCATTGCCAATGTACTCGGCGTCGCCAAGCACCGCACCTGCCTTGGCGCATGCAGCAATCATCAATGCATTCCAGGCAGTCAGCACCTTGTCGTCCGTGCCTGGCGGCGTGCGGTGCGCCCGCCATTCGAGCAACACTTCGTTCGCCGCGTCCAATTTCGCCCACAACTCATCCGCCGTCAGTCCATTCGAGGCCGCAAACGACGCGACATCGACATCAATTCGGTTGGGCACACTGTAGCCCTCGAAGTTGCCCTCTTCGGTGATGTCATAGAAGTCGCAATACAACGGCGCCAACTCTTCGCCAAGCGCCGCTTCCACCTCATCCGGGCGCCACACATAAAACCGCCCTTCCTGCCCTTCACTATCCGCGTCTTGCGCCGCGTAAAATGCGCCCTCCTCGGACGTCATCTCGCGCGAGAGATAACTCATCGTGCGCCGGATGAACGTGCGATACGTCTCATCGGTCGTCACCTGGTACAACTCGGTCGCCGTCAAGACGCCCAAGGCGTTGTCGTACAACATCTTCTCGAAGTGTGGAATGCGCCATAGTGCATCGGTCGAATAGCGCGATAAGCCGCCTCCGACGTGATCGTGAATGCCACCCCGGATAATCCCGTTCATGGTCGTCGTGGCCATGGTGAGTGCCTCTGCATCGCCGGTAAAGCGGTGGTAGCGCAACAAAAACATCAATTGGTGGAACGACGGAAACTTAGGCGCATCACTAAACCCGCCATACTCCGGGTCAAAGCGTGCCGATAGCTGCTCAAACGCCTTGTCCACCGCTTGCCGCGGCTCAAACGTCGCTGGCGCCGCCGCAAAAATCGGCTGCATACGGCGCGTGATGTCCGCGCTCGCCTCGCGAATCCGCTCTCCCTCGTTCGCCCACTTATCCGCCAACTGCTGCAGGATGTCAATCAGCCCTGGCCGACCGTAACGCGAAGTTTTCGGAAAATACGTCCCAGCGAAAAACGGGTGCCCATCCGGCGTCATGACCACCGTGAGCGGCCAGCCGCCCTCGCCGGTGAGCGCCTGGCAGTAGGTCATATAGACGTGATCGATATCGGGACGCTCTTCTCTATCCACCTTAATCGCCACGTAATGCTCATTGAGCAACTTTGCAACTTCTTCGTCTTCAAATGATTCATGTGCCATCACGTGGCACCAATGACAAGTCGACATTGGAAACTCCATTTTCAGCGTATAGTGCTATTCATAGCCCCGCAGGGCTACGAATAGCCGATGGACAGAAAGACGGGCTTGGATTCACGAGCCGCCTTCTGGAAAGCTTCCTGACCCCACGGGAACCAGTCGACAGGATTGTGGGCGTGTTGCAGAAGGTATGGGGATTTCTCGGTTATCAACCGATTAGATTTATTATCAGTCATAAAATGTTGGACTCCTTTTTCTTGAATTACCAAAGCAAGATATGGTCTTATTCCATTATACCCACAACACGAAGAAAGCACCGACATTACGTCGATGCTGAATGATTTCTTTTTTCCCAACCGTCTAGAATGTCATTGAATACGCGATTGAAATTTCTTATGGCTTGTTCAGATGGTTCACCAAACGCTTCAAACACTGTATTCACACCAGAACGCTTACCCCGATAGACTCTTGCAAGCGTGATTGTTGGATAAATGCAATTGGGTTCATTCACAGCATCTGGCCCACATTTCTGCTCGAAGCCCTCATCAGAATGCATGGGCACCCTATTCTCTAGTACACCGTTTTCAATGCTACTTTTCGGGCTAGTCAGATAAGTTTTATGGTATTCTTCAACTACACGATCAGCTTGAAAACCGATCTCATCACTCTTTTGCTTACGATCTCCCGAGCCGACTTTTGGATCAGTCCGTGTGCCTTGCGAATAACTGGCATTACGATCACCTTTTCGAATGAGCTCAGAGGAATTCTGAATTAGGAGTTCAACTGGACTCATTCGTGTGAAATCTCACCTTTCAACTCTCCGACTTAAGTCAGATCAACTAAGACCATCAGATCTCACCTCAGTTGAACGATCACCACGAGGCACACTCGTCAAATCAAAGAAAAAAGCCAGTTCTAAGTCATCGCAGGCGGGATAGCTAATCACGTCTAGGAGCTAAACTGGCGAAATATCTATCAAGTTAATCGGTCGGGCATTACTCTTCGCTTACCGTGCCACCAGATTCGCCTTCGGTCTGAGCCGCCTCACGGCGAAGTTTCAGTTCGCGATACAACACGCTCTTCGAAACTTTAGTGAGTTGACACACTTCACGAACAGAGTGTGTCCCAGCTGAGTACAGCCGAATCGCCTTTTGGACAGCCTTCTCGTCGCTTCTTGGACGCCCTCCTACGCGTCCTCTTTCTCTTGCAGCAGCCAGCCCTTCAAGGGTTCTCTCCACAAGATTGTCCCGCTCGAATTGTGCCATCGCGGCAAAGATAGCCAACTGTAGTTTTCCGAGCGCTGTGCCCATTTCCGCAGCACCAATGCTTAGATGTTCTTTGTCAGATTCAAAGCTGATGCCGCGACCATGCCAATCTTCCAATAGAGCGACTAAGTCTACACTCTTGCGAGAGACTCGGTTTAACGACTCGACCACAATCTTATCTCCCGCGCGTAAGACTCGCTGAAGCTCTCTGAGCGCTGGCCTATCGACGCGTGGTCCCGGTGTACTTGTCGACAAAAATGTCCTCCCTTAGGATGCCGTACTCCCGCATTAGCAGATTTAGCTGTCTGTCTGGATGCTGATCCGTTTTGCTGACACGCGCGTATCCCCAAGTTTTTGAACCCATTTCTACCCACATCCCATCCGTGATATCGAGACCGTTTTACTGGTCGTAGAATGTAAATAGTGATGACCCGAAAACATGCGTTATTGAGAAAATCTCTGAAATGAGAGATGCACAAAAAGGCTGGATACAGGCACTTAGCAAACGGGAATATTTCTCGGAAAGAAACAGAGGGATCAAAGAGCGAATTTGCGGAGGTTTAAAAGGCTTCCCGTATTCGATGGAATTAGGGACTTGCTATCTCGGAAACTTATCCGCTTGAAATCAAAGACCATGTTTAATGGGAACCAACGCGTCAGAAATTATGGATATTTATTCGTTTCACGTGTGCTATGCTTGCTGCAGTAACGGGCAGCTGTATACAGGAAGGAACCGGAGGAATTCCCAATGAAACTAGTGGGTGTCGGTATCTATATGAGATTTTTAGAGGAAACAGACGCTTCTGCGAAGCTGGACTTAAACTTGAGAAACCGTTCATTTTTCGAATCCTACCTGACAACACGTACTGAAGATTTCTACACCCTTAATTACCAGATGAATTCCATTAGGTCTGGTATTGCCAGCAAAGAGAAAGATGAGGGGTACTTTTTGGGTGTGTTTTTACCCGACTCCGACGACTTGATCGGCATTGTCTCATTAACTGAAGTTGTCCGAGGTCCGTTACAGTCATGTTGGTTAGGTTACTCCTTGGACCAGGCACAGAACGGACGAGGATACACCACAGAAGCGGTTCGGCTTGTTGTTGATTATGCGTTTCAGGTTCTGAAATTACACCGAATTGAAGCTGGTGTAATGCCGCATAATTCGGCATCAATAAGAGTCCTTGAGAAGTCAGGATTCGAAAAAGAAGGTCTTTCCAAGAAAAACGTCTTAATCAATGGAAAGTGGGAAGACCATTTACATTTTGCTATCGTTAATCCAAATGATTAGATCCTCTAGCTACAGTCCAGTTACAAAAGCTATTGCAGTAACGGGTGCATTAACTGAAGAACTACTTAGTCCACGGATGCATGGTTATACGCCCCAATGCGGCAACACTCCTGTCGCTCTCGGGCAGCTATCTGCAATACAATTTCTACTTTGAACTGATGTGATATTAGTAGACCATGCGAACCTCACCGTGATCGTGGGACAGGTGAACTGGAGGACGAGAAAATGAGGGAAATACTGCAGGTCGTCCCTTTGCAAGGATATCCTAGTGAGATTGGCCGGTGGTTGTGAGCGATGCAGGCAACCCGGAGCAGAACTTTGGAACTAGTCGAGGGACTTGACCAATCAACTTTGGATTGGGAAGGGCCCGACGGGCTGGACAATTCCATCGGCACATTGCTTTATCACATTGCGCTGGCCGAGATGTCGTGGCTCTACTTAGACATTCTTGAGGAGACATTTCCGCCTGATGTCAAAAACGATTTCAAATTTGAAATGGTTGACTCCCAAAATGGGATTACACGTGTCGCCAATGTCTCACTTGAGGAACATCTTGGACGACTTGCTCGAAGTCGTTCGCTCTTCCTTAACGCGTTTCACAAAATTACGCTAGATGATTGGCGCCGTTCACGTAACCCAGAGGACGTCGAATATAAAGTGACGCCTGAGTGGGCCGTTTTCCACTTGGTAGAGCATGAAGCTGGGCATGCATTCCAGATCAGCTCAACAAACGTCGTGCTCATCGCTTCCTGAGGTGAAGCAATTATCGGGGGACCGAGTAATGTGGAAGGAACAATACTAGGGCCAGAGCTATACACTTGAATGAATATGCGCTGCGTTCACAGCGCCGATGTGGCGCTCTCGGGCAGTTATGCTGAAAAAACACTCTTGAAGGAGGTTATTCATTGGTGAGCGTCAAATAGCGACCACCTAGGATTTCACTTGACTATATGGCATAAAACAAATCATCCCCGCTATCGGCAGGGATAATCGTCGTGCTTATTTGGTTTTACGCCGACTTCGAATGTGCTCCGGCAGCTCCTCCGACCATGGCAGTAGGGTGTTTAAGGCATCCGGTTCTCCAGAATCAAGATTGGGTAACTGCTCAAACACATGTTGGAGGTACGAGACCGGCTCTAGTCCATTTTCTTTTGCAGTTTCAACGAGACTATACGTGATTGCACTTGCCATTGCGCCCTTCGGTGTATTGGCAAACAAGAAGTTCTTTCGACCAATCACGAACGGTTTAATGGAACGCTCACTCCGGTTATTATCTAGCTCTAAATTCCCGTCTTCCGTAAACACGATGAGTTTGCTCCATTGATTTAGGCAGTACGTGATGGCTTTCCCCAAGGCGCTCTTTGGCGTCACTTCGGCACTCTGTTTTTCTAGCCATGCCAAAAACGCGTCCAGTACAGAGCGACTTTGCTTCTGTCGCAGTTCATGACGTTGTTCCGCCGTTTTATCCTTGAGTCCGCGCTCTATCTTGAACAAATCGTTGCAGTATTGGAGTCCAACTCGCGCAGCAGTTGGCATTTTCTGATCCGACGATGGCAGTGACTTCACTGCTTCGTCAAACTTGCGCCTCGCGTGTGCCCAGCATCCA
>NZ_JAFMTW010000043.1 GCF_017329615.1 Alicyclobacillus suci
ACGTGACGAATTTCATGCAAGCCTTGCAGACGTTCAATTTGTGACACGAAACCAAACCGCATAAGAAACACCACAAGCGCCGAAAGGCGTATTTTTTATGCCCAATTGGAGGTGTAAACGTGATCATCTGCGAACCAGGCGACATTTTGCTTTATGACCGACCACCCAACCTCGATACACGCCTCATCCTCAAGGGCGAGCGCATGGAAGACCCAGGCGAAGACAAGTATTTCTATCATTGCGCCATCGCTCTGGATAGCAACTGGAAGATTGAAGCCCAGGGCAAGACCGTAGCCATCACCGAGATCGACTATGAGCGTTGCAAAGTGTTCCGGCCGCCCATCCCAGAGTCGCGGGTCAAGGCAGGTCTGGCCGCTGTCATGCAATGTGAGGGGCAAAAGTACGACTGGCTCGCCATCATCAACGACGGGCTATCTTACCTCACACACGGCCTGGTGCACCTCCCAGATACGTGGATAGAGTCGGTTGAGCACAAACGCAAAGTCTGCTCGTCTTTGGTGGTGCTCTATTTCAAGGCCGCGCGATGGGGCCCGAAATTCGGGTTGAGGATAAGTCCGGAGGATATCTATGATGCAGTGCAGGATTGGCCCGTTACCGGGCAGGCAGCGGGGTGATGGAGTGGGAGAACAGATACCAGGATGGGCACAAGACATCAGAGAGAGTGTGGCCCGCATTGAAACAAAGTTAGAGCGTTACACAGATACGCAAGACAAGGCGCAAGATGCGGATAGTCGTTCCAAAGAGAATGAGCGTCGGTTGGACAAGTTGGAGGAGTCGCATACGTGGTTGTGGCGGACGGTATCCGGTGCGATTATTGCTGGCGCTATTGGTTCGGTGATTGCGTTTCTCGGGCATATCCACTAAAGGAGTGATGCCATTGCGGGTCTATATATTTATCGTCGCGTCATTGGTTACGGCTTTGCAAATCGCGGGGCCTATTTTTTATGGCTGGGCGAATTGGTGCAACGTCATTCAGTACACAAGCGGGTTCCTGGACATCGGCACCTGGTGTGTGGTCGCCCACTTCCTAATCGATTACTACACGAGACACAAACAGCAGTTGCAGAGACTTGAGGAACATTTGCTTAGAAGGAGGGAAAAGAATGCTGAATAAATTTCCGTCAGTCGCTGTCCAACTAAATGGCAAGCCGTATTCCGGTGTGTCCGTTGGTGATGTGACGTATGTAGTCTGGACACTTGCCCGCGATGCCGGCGCCAATCTCACTCATATTGCATATGGCAACGTGGAAATCGACGGCAGCAAACCGTCTCAGGTTGTGGATGGCACCAACACTTATATCGAGTGGTCGGCGGTACCAGGGCTAACGGCACATAAAATTGCCGGCGGATTCAATTTCACTGTCGCAAAGAAGTCGGCGCCTGCGCCAAAGCAAGCCCCAAAACCCGCGCAACCGACGATCCCAAACTGGCAGCTGTACCAAAACTCAGGCAAGCCGCTGCCGACGACTTATCCAGACCAAACATCGTTGTATCCTCCCATTCAAGACCAAGGCGTGCTGAATGCGTGTACTGCTTTCGCCACGCTTGAGGGGTTTGCCTCTCTTCGGTATCGCCAAGGATACCCTATGGTCTTTTATAATCCGCTGGCCGAGTGGTTCCAGTCACGGAAGCTGTACGGACAAGAGGAGTTTAACAATCCAAATTATGAGATCGATCAGAATGCCGGGGTCATGGAAGACCAGGCGTTGCAAGTGCTGATTGATGATGGGGTCGTGCCGTTCTCGGACAACCCATGGACGGTGAATGAGGAAAACTGGGTGCAGGCGTATCAAGAACAGCCAGATCCATCCTGGTGGCAGGACATCAAGCTAAAGTTTGATGAGGTATACGAGATTCCGTGGACAGCTGACGGTTCATTCCTCAATGACATTCTCGACGCTTTGGCACAGAAGTTTATCGTCTTCCTCTCGATCAACGTTTATCAGTCGTTTGAGAATCCGGTGAATGGCGTAGTGCAGATGCCGCAGGCAGGAGAGACGTGTTTAGGCAGTCATGAGATTGTGCTGACCACGGCAAACGGACAAACGCAACAAGTCCTATGCCGGAACAGTTGGGGCCTGGCGTGGGGTATTCAGTTCCCCGAGCAATATCAAGGCTGCGCCTGGGTGCCGTTCGACTACGTCAAGACCTACACCACACGGATCTTTGTTTTGAAACCGTGAGGGGGTGACCACAATTACAAAAGCAGCAGATTGTTCTACAGTGCTCACGGCATCGACTGCGCAGGCCATCAAAGCGGCCGCCATCGATGCCGTGATGCGTTACCTGGGCAGCTGGTCGAAGTCTCTAGTCCAAGGTGAACCCGGCATCATCCATGATGCGGGCCTGGCGCTTGGCTTGATATGGGAAGGCAACCCGACCTATGCCGCGTACTTCACTACGTCTCAAGCTGCGACCGACGTCGCAAATGCTGTTGCCAGCGCAAAGGCGCACGGCACACCGGCGGGTACCGGCATTGCGTTTACAGCTGATTACGAGGCTCAGGATAAAGACCTTGGGAGCATCGTTGCTTACTTCGGTGTGATCATCGCTAACATCATCGATTACAAACCCGGCGCCTACGGTGACAAAGAAGTGCTGGACGCGCTGTATCAAGTGTATGGAGACAAACTTTGGTATTGGCAGACGTCAGCATGGAGCGGTGGTCAGCAGTGCTCGTATGCCGCCCTGTATCAGCACACTTACGGACAGACCATATCTGGCGTCCAAGTGGACATCAGTGAGGTATATAGCGATCCGGGATTCTGGGTCAGTGGCGTGAAAGGAGATGATTTTATGACCGTGTTGATGCAAGGCTCGACTGGCGACGCCGTGAAGACGCTGCAGACAAACCTCAACAAGTTGCTGGGGCTCAATCTCGCGGTGGACGGCCAGTACGGGCCGGCGACAGCCGCAGCAGTGAAGTCGTTCCAACTGCAACACGGACTGACGGTCGATGGCATTGATGGCCCACAAACACAGGCGGCTATTGCAGCAGCACTGGGTGCTCTCGATGTATCAGTCGACAAAGCAAAGTTACAGGCAGTGATCAATGAACTCGAAACCGTACTCGCACACGCTAAGGCGTTACTATAAGGAGGAATTGTATATGGTATCCAGTGTAGAAGTGCAGATTCTTGAGGACGTAATCAGCGCATTTGGTTTGGCAATCGGCGGTGGAATCACATACCTGACGACAAAGGTGGTGCCAAAGTATATCCACTCCAAGACGGCCCAGAATGCAATCGATGGTCTCGCCAATATCGCGAATGCGGTCGTGCAGCAGTTTAACCAGACCGTCGTGAGTGATGCGAAGTCCGCAGGCGTATTTAATGCGCAGTTGGCCGCGCAGGTGAAGAAAGATGCAGTGGCCGCCGTGATGTTGCAAGGCTCAAACCTCGTGGCTCTTGCACAAAAGAGTGTTGGGGACGTTGAATCTCTGGTGGGCGCTCTAGTCGAGCAAGCGGTAGCGGGGAATAAGACACTGACGACGGGGACGGCTCTCGTCAACGCACCAGCACCCGCACAACAGGAGCAAACTTCTCCTACAGGTGATGGACAGGCCGCCGCGACCACCGCATAATAGCCATACAATCCTCTGAGATTGTAAAGGGTGAGCCCCCGGTCTTCTGATCGGGGGCGTTCTTGTATAGTCTTAGTCATAGGTGATATACTGATTACTGCAACGCTGTGGCTAAAGGCCACACTCTAATCATCCTCCAGCGGCAACGAACGCGCACGAAACGCGATTCAAGGGTGTAAAGCCGCGAGTGTCTAAGCCGGCATTCTTAGGGATGTCGGTTTTCACTTTTGATCCAGTCCTTAATTTGTTGCTTCGTCCATATTGGGCCGCTTGCCAACACTTGTACGGGATCTGGCAGTTTCCCGCGCTTGTAGTACGTCGACACTTTCGCAGGTAACCAACCCGTCATTTCCGCTACTTCTCGTACACCTGCCAGTTCCGGCACAGAGACCTTGGCGCAAAAAGTTGCATACAACTCTTGCAACCATGCATCGACCGTCTGGCCGCTTTCAAGCTCACGTACCTGCTCCTCTGACATGCCTTCTGTCACAAAGGATTCCAACGTACCTACATTCTCGCCTTCAAAGATAACATCTATATGTTCAGCGAGGTCATCTATACCGGATACCTCAGTTGTCCCCTCTACAACCCAAGGGGCGACTCGCAATACACAGTTAGATCCGATATTGAGTTTTTCGATGGAGTGGATCTCCAGGTACTCGGCATATTCTTTTTCTTGCTTCTGTCGCTCCGCCAGTGCCTGTTCATACAGCGCTGACAAATCGTCGGGCACAATGACGTTAGGCGTGTGCAAAAGAGCATACTTGATCATGGCATCGCGATTGCCCCACACGCCCAGGTTGTGACTCTGATGTACGATATCGCCGTCCTTGATGGCCCAAACATAACAGTTATTGGCTCCGTCATGCGGTCGCCTAGACGCATACCAGTCCAAGTCATTGAGACGGACAAGATGTGTGAGATACTTTTTCATAGTGTTCGCGGGCATATTTACCATGCTATACTCCTCCTTTCCTGCTTATCGATATTCGCCACTTGCATATGCCTTCGCTTGGATGAACGCCATGTTCCGTTCGTAAACTTCTCGGCTGTATGAGTCAACTGCCTTTTTCGCTGCCTTAGCGCGGCGGGATTTGTTGAAGTCGAATACACCGAGCGTAATTTTCAGATTTTTCTCATTCACACGAGCTTGAGCCGGAGAAACAATCGAGCCATCCATCTGAAGGACTTCAACTTTTTTCGTACTTGCGTTCCAACGTGCGCCAATCATGATGCGCGGTCCATGTTGCATGACTTTCCACCCTTCAGCTTCGGCCTTCACCTTGAATTTGACGTTTGCCCACGCCATCCGCATGCACTTTGCGAAGTACTCCATCGTCTTGCAAGAAGCACTGCCAGCACATGCATCCCGGTACATCTTCCATGCCATCTTCATCACTTGTGCTTTCATCTTCATCGCCTCCACGTTGTTATCTTTGATAACAGTATATCGCGGATTGTTATCTTTGTAAACACTTAAATTCAATTAAAATATAGTTCGAGTGCTCGGTGTAATGCTTCCTCATATCCTGCGAATCGCGCTCGGATGGCCGTAATCGATGGACCATCATGTTGTTTTCGCCACTCGTCATAGACGTCTATGTTCAACTGATCGCGTAAAAAACGTATGAGTGACGATAGAACTTGTGCCTCGGTATATTCGGTGGGAGATCCTATGTCATATGTTTCGAGACCTAGCGCTCTTTTGGCCTCCGCAGTACCACCAAACCTTGCTCGGATGGTGGCGATGTGTGGGTGACCTGGATTGTTCTCGCGCCACTCGATATAGTCGTTTTCACTGAATTTTTCGCCGCAGACTTTAGAGCATTCCAGAAGTGATGAACGTAATTCTTCGTCTGAATAGCCATCATGTGACGGATCTATAGTAACGAGCCCAGCCTTTTCTTTCGCCATATTCCATGTGCCGCCCAATCGCAAAATAATCTGGATTGCGCTTGGATAGCCGGGATGTGCCTGTCGCCAGGCTTCATAATCTCGTCGCGGGAGTAACGGGCTTGTTTTTGTTGCCTCTCGGAGTGCGGCGATGCATTCTTCTTCTGTTGGGCCAATTTCGCGAGGCGCAAAGCCCATATCGTCGCGTAGAAGGTTCCAAGATCGGCGCAGATGATGATAGATGGACATATATCGTAGCATCCCATGTTCAGACGCATATCGATCCCATTGTTCTTTCGATGGCCAATATCCAAGCTCAGTCGCAAAGGATTTCAGGGCGACCAGAGATGCCTCTAGCCGCTCCTGCGCATGCTTTCTTTTCGGCACTATTCCGCGACCTCCTCGACAGTCCACAATCCAGGTTCCCAGGCTGCATGCAGGACGCTGTCTGCATCCACTTCCACCGGCTCCATGAAGTGGGCGTTGATTTCGCCTCTCACGCACTCCCCATCTGGACGTGTCCACCATCCGTGGTAGGTAGCGCAGTCCGTCACGCCGTCTACGATATGATCCATATCGACTGTGATACGCTCCACCTCAAACCCGCCGTCTTCGAAAATATCCATGTGTTTTTCCGCCATAAATACCATCATGCCTAGTTCCTCCCTCGCAAAATCAATGATCTGCTGTTCCGTCCATATCGGGCCTGTAGACAGCACCTGTATAGGCTCAGGCAGTTTGCCACGCCGGTGGTATACGCTGGTCTTGTGCCGCTCCCATCCGAGAATCTGTGCCGCCTCCTTCACTCCGACGAGGCGAGGTATCCGAGGGGCCATCATAGACCCCTCAGTTCCTTCACGATCTGCGTGCTCATCATCAGTAGCATGCCAGAGCAAATAACCAGTCGTGCGTCGATGATGGATTCTGCACTTTCGGCACCGATGATGGACGCCACGCGCTGGCGCAAGAGGGCTGAAGCTTCTTCCTCGGAGATCTTGGCCCGTCTCGCGATTTTCGCGACGCAGGACTGTGCATCTTTTTCAGCTACTCGCAGCCACTCCAGAGCATCTTTTCGCAGTGATTCGGCCCACGCAATCTGTTTTTCGCTACCCCGCAGTGTGGGCAGTTCATTGACGCCCCAACGTGCTGCCACCGCCAGATCCATCTCTTCGTGCTTTTTTACCGTCATCTTTATCGCCTCCGTTTGTTTTCTCTGTAAACATGCTAACACATATTGTTTACGATGTAAACAATAAATCGAAAAAATATATAAAAAATCCCCGAACATCAGTTCAGGGAATAAAATGTAGTATAACCGCGCCCATACACCTCACGAGACTAACATCCAGAGGCGCGGTTTTGTTTTTCTACGAATCCACTCAATCATTTCTTTTCCTCCTCCTCCAAAGGCCACAACTCATCCACTGTAGTACCGAGTGCCCGTGCGATCTTTTGGGCGTTTCTCAATGTGGGAGTCTGTCCATTGACGATGCGACTCACCGTATTGGATGGAAGACCCGTTTGAGCCGAAAGCCATTCCTGTTTTATCCCATTCATCACAAGCCACAATTTCAGCTTTGTTGGTTTGGACACTCTAATCACCTATGTACATATTCCACACACGCAGATGTTTTACCTACACGCATTTTAATTTTTCTACACTGATGGAATACGACAAGCATCGACACGCGTATCCTCTACCATCCACAACACGAGAGGAGGCGTCGAGTTGGCACAAGAGCAAGTTCGAGGCAACAAGAGTAGAGCCGTGTCGTTCAAACTCGACAATGCCCTGGAGCGCGAGTTGACGCATTAAAGGCCGAACTCCATTATCAACAAAACGTATTTGACGCGACTCTCGTCGCCGCCAAACTATTGGCGAAAGAGGGTATAGACAGTGGGGGTATTATTCAAAGTATTTAATTGGGGAGCCAAAATGGATCCTGCTGATCCAATTGTGCAGAGTAATATTGATGACTTTCTGAGTTTGCTGGATGTTGCACGCCAGGTTATAGGGTGGTGACGACATGGGCTTCATGAAGATGATCATCTATGACAGCATCCGCAGTCACAAAATCCGATGTTGACCGACTGGCGGACAAAGTTGAGGAAACGCGTAGCGATGTGCACAAGGGTATCTCCGATCTATATCATATGCACAATCGCAATGACGAGTATCTGTTCAGGCAGATGGATAAGTTGCATGACATACTCGATAAGCATGGTCAGATGATTAAAGAACTAGCTGACGCAATAAAGAACATGGGTGGGATAGGCTAGGAAAACGAATATTTACGCTCATCAAGAGGCGCTGCGAAGGCGATGTGAATATCTTGTGTGGCAGCAGCCCATTTTGGGGAGGTCACAACAATGCCAAGAGAAATCATCGCCCGGATTCGCGGAGACGTTACTGCGGATGCTTTTTATTTCCCGTTACGCGTTAATCGCTTTATTGTGCCCGACATGGTTCTGGATACCGGTGCCTATGAACTGACTTTTAGTGGTGCGGTCGCCCAAGCGCTCAATTTGCCGCACTTAGGGCAGCAGGAAATCACTGGTGTGGGTGGTCAAAGCACTGCCTATCGCTCACAATGCGATATATATTTCGATACGCGCATGTATAGGAATGTCCCTTGTGTGGTGGATCCAGCGTTGCCAAGTGCGGGGCTTTTTGGGCTCAGGTTTTTTGTTGATACGCATCTGGGCATCGAACTCCATCCAGCACATCAGACCATGGTGATATTTTCTGAGTGATGAAATGGAATTGGTTGAGCAGCAAATAGCGATTGTAGGTGAAAGATAAAGACCGCGCCCCGATGCAGTGAGGCACGTAATAGTGACGGGGAACGTTGACGATGACCTGACGATTGACGTTTACAATCGGGTGGACGTACGGTACCTCGCGTGGAATGTAGTGATTTCTTACTGTGTAAATTGGTGGGCAAACATGAGCAGGGCAGCGCACGGATGATTCACCTCCATCGACTTGATTTCTCGATTAATAGATGCTGAGATGTCCGTGCATGAATCGGTCTTGAGCCTGATTTTGTTTGGTATGTGTATCGGGTCGTCAAGCGAACGCCAGCCACCACCACCACCAGCCGCCGTACCACGCGCCATAACCTGGGTAACCCCAACGACGGTGTGGATATCCGTAACCGTGAGCGCCACGGTAACCTGGCGCACCAACACCATAGCCAAAGCGGGCAAGTGTGATATCCAGCTTATCTTCATCTGATGCTTGAAGCAATTGTGCAGGTACGTACTGTTTTGGCACACGAACCAACGCGCCACGCGGAGTCACCTCTTCGACAATGCCGCGGTGCATGCCCCATTTTGTCCGGAAACTTACCCATTTTCCAAGAGCTCTTTCACATTCCTTTTGGGTACACATCGTATTGCGTACCTCCTTTCGCGCTTGGATTGAGAGAAAAAACAGGAGCTCACATTACATTACGCTTTGTGCAAGTCTGTGGCAGCGGACGATAGCACAAAGGTGTTGCATTGCAGTAGATGTAAAGCCCTAATAGGTCACTAGTCGCTTGTACGAGGAAGAAGTATAATGCGGTTGAAGATAGATGTCGAAAAATATGTTAAAGATCTCATATAGGGTGTGTTGTGCCTGGAAATTAATCTCGCCACTGTACCGCTGTTTGGGATGGCAGCGTTAGGTATTGTCGCGTCACTGTTTTTACTCATCTACTGGGATGGGTATTGGAAGACTTACGCGCGTACGTTCTTTAAGGTAACAGCCCTTGGCGCCCTCGTGTCGATTGCGCAAATGTGGATGATGTCGGTGCATACTGGCGTGCAGGCGCGCCTTGTTTACTCCATTGCACTGCCACTGGTGTTTTTGGGACAACTTGCGATTATCGAAGCTTTTATGGTTTGTTTTCACATATCAAAACCGCCTTGGTTCTCGAACATTTGGTGGGGAGGCGCATTGTTTTTTTGCGCTTCCGTAGCTTTGCACACACACATCTATCCAATCCTTCACCGTGTTCCAAGTGGTTACTTTTTTGCGAGTCCCCCCTCGGCGATTGGCTTTAGTGTCCTCAAAATTACAGTGTTCGGCTCGACGTTTGTCGGTCTTTTGTACACCGTCTTACTTGGGTTGCGCATGAGAAGCGCGAGGCAGCGCTGGCCATATGCCATCGCAGTCTGTTTTTACGCCCTATGTATGGTTAACGACGGTGTCATTCTTCAACATTATCGTACGTTATACCCGACTGCATGGGTTTCAGAGGTCATTTTGTACGGGATGCTGTGGAACGAAGTGCGCTGGCACATGAAAGATGTGTACCGACGATTAAATCACGATGCCTTGACCGGCGCGTTTTCTCGAAGCTTTGGTGAGTTTTACCTCGCGGAATTGCTCCACACACGCGAAGTTGGCTTACTCTATGCGGATATTGATCATTTTAAAGAGATAAACGACACGTACGGCCACCATGTGGGAGATCAGGCACTGAAGTTGCTTGTTCACTTGTTGCGTCCGGTGGTACAGTCACCCAATGCCCTGATTCGACTTGGCGGCGACGAATTTCTGTTGGTGTTTCCAGATGCGGCGCCTGGCGATGAGGAGCGTTTACGAACAGCAATTCAGGCTGCGTTAGATGACCATTTGCTGTTGCACGACGAACAGGGAATGCGCATTGCCAATTTGTCTATCAGCCTTGGCTGGGCGCATGCCACAAAGGGAGCTTCTTGGGCGCGTGTCCTTCACCAGGCCGACTTGTCGATGTATAAGCACAAGGAAGCACGGCGCCGACCTTGACATTGGCGTGGGAAGCAGTCAACGTTTAGGTGATGTAAATCAGAAAGGATAGGAAAGACGATGAATGGTTGGACATTAGACGACATTGAGATACCAGTGCCCACAGAGGACTTAAATATAAAGAACTATCGCGATGCGCTCGACGATAAGGGGTTTGTCACAGAGGACACGAACCTGCTTAGGGATGCGCTCATCGCGCTCACTTTGTCGAAGAATTTGTTGCTGAGGGGGCCAACGGGATCCGGTAAAACAAAGCTGGCCGAATCGTTAGCAGAAAAATTGCGTTTGCCGATGGAAAGTATTAATTGTTCGGTCGATCTCGACGCGGAAGCGTTACTTGGCTTCAAAACACTGGTGACCAACAATGGTCACTCGGAGATTCAGTTTATCGAAGGGCCTGTCGTACGGGCCATGCGCGAAGGGCATTTATTGTATATCGATGAAATCAATATGGCGCGTCCTGAGACGCTGCCCATTTTGAATAGCGTCTTAGACTATCGCAGGCAATTGACCAATCCGTTTACAGCTGAGACGGTCGTGGCGCACCCTCGCTTTCGCGTGATTGCCGCAATTAATGAAGGTTATGTGGGTACGCTCCCGATGAATGAAGCGCTGCGAAATCGATTTATTGTGATGGATGTCCCGTATCTGTCAGGAGCGCCATTGAAGGCGTTGATTGAGGCGAGGACACAACTTGGGAATGAACAGGTCATCAATCAGTTTGTCGCGCTGTCTGCCGACATCGTGGCGGCGACGAAGGTCGGCGAGGTGAGTGAGGAAGCCGCATCGATTCGGGCGCTATTGGACGCGTGTGATTTGGCGGCATATATTCCTCCGCTGCGGGCGGTGGCACGCGCAATTGCTGCAAAATTAGACGACGAGCGGGAAAAGACTGTCGTCATGAATTTGGCCGAAACCTATTTTACACAAGAATGAATAGGAGCGAAGCGCGTGCAAACTTTTCGTTTTGACGCCCCGGCGGATACGTGGTGGATTGAACTTCAATTATCTGATCTCGCCGTCGCCCTCGGTCAAGAGAAAGATTTAACTGTCTCTTACGGGCTGCATTCGGTTTGGAAGTGGCATCGGCGAGAACTGACGATTTCGACGTTCTGGGAGTCGCTGGGGCTGGCGGATCGGGTGTGGGCGCAAAAGGCAGACATCTATTTGCGGGCACTCGGAAACCGTTTGTGGACTCAGCCAGATGTGATGGCGCAGGCGTGGAAGGACGCATTGGACACGCGCTTCCCCAAACTGGCCCGTCAGCTGTTGTGTGCTGCGGAGGACGCGCGGCTGGCACGTTTGCTTGCCGCACAACGCCCTGGTACGGTTCCTGCGCTGCGCGTTCGGGCGGCGGCGTATGGGCGGCTACTCGAACAAAACCGGAGGAGTCGCGAACGGGATGGTCGGTTGGCTGATTTGTTGTTTTCGGATGTGTATCTCATGCTCCATGACTTAACACCAAAAACAACCGGTGATTGGCTGAATTCCCCCGACATGCGGGGCTTCGTCGAGCGCGTCACGGAAGCTCGAACGTCCGCCGATGTTGTGGCAGCGCTCTTTAGCTGGATATGTGCACCTGATTTTCCTTTACCGCGCACGAACGTTGCCGATACATCGTACGACTGGTTTGCCTTTGACTTCGATGAAGCCGCGACGGAAGTTAGCGTGCAACGTTTTGTTGCAGACACACCTGCGGCAGCAAAACAACAGGGGAAGTTGCAGGATGCAGCAGACACAGATGAACAGCGACAAGAGCAACTGGAAATTTGGACACAGGAACAGAATACGCGTGCAAGCGCAGCGTATGCGATGGAGAATCAGGAAAATCAGAGTGTGCCACATGCCACTGGTGGTGCGCGCGAGGGGGACGATAATCCGGATTCAGTGATTGTGCGACGCGGGCGCGCCGACGCCGGCGTTCACCCGGATAGTGGGGAACCAGAGGAGAATACCGACGTTCAATTGGTGCGTGAGATGGGCGATGACGTATTGGCGGTTGGTGTAAAAGTAGTGCCGCGCGGTCTGCCAGATAGCTCAGCGGAAGATAAAGTTCGGGCTTGGGCCGCTTCCACGCGGATGGCGAGCAGGAAGCTCGTGAAGTTGTTTCATCGGGTTCTGCTTCACGAGATGCGCGCGCGCCAGCAAAATACGCGTCACGGTCGCTTAGACAAGCGTTTGACGCGACTGGTTACCGAGCAGAACCCGCGGCTTTTTTATCACAAATCGGACGCCAATCAACGCTTCGACGTCGCGGTTCAGCTGTTGGTCGATTGTTCTGGCTCCATGTACGAGCGACTGGAAGGGATGAAGCCGACTTTGTTTTTATTTCATGATACGTTGCGGCAATTAGGAATCCCTCACGATGTCTGCGGCTTTTGGGAAGATACCATTCATACGGCGACTGCGTCTGCGACACAGCCAGTGACCCATCTTTTGCACGTGATTACATTTCAAGACGGGATGCAGAAGGATGTGGCGCGTTACCTTGATTTACTGCAACCCCAACTGGACAATCGAGATGGACACGCCATTCGTCTGGTTGGCCAACAATTGTACGCGCGCCAAGAACGACAAAAGTGGCTGTTGGTGGTGTCGGATGGTGAACCGGCGGCCGAAAATTATCGCGACGCCGTCAAGGATACGAAAAACGCCATTCGTTGGTTGCAGGCAAAAGGGATTTACGTCATGCATCTATGTCTCGCACACGCCGATGATTTGCAAACGCTGGAGACGCTTAAACAGTTGTACGGCGCGGGTTGCGTTGTCGTACGCGATGTCGACGAGTTTCCGGTCGCGATGGAGCGGGCACTGGCGCTGATGATTCGTACGACCATCTAGTGCCAGCTTGTCACAATGACGGACTACACCGCCGACATTCGAAGAATATCTCGCACGTATGAGACAGAATGGTTGTATTCGTAGATTGCGTGATATGGGTCTCGCGCAAATCCTGTAGCTTCAAGCATGTGTGCGGTTGAATAGATTGCGTCGTAGACATTGTGAATGTCTGCGGTCTGGTGCCCTGGGGCAGGTACGCCAAAGATGGCAAACGTCGATGGCATGAATTGCATTGGGCCAATTGCGCCAGCGGAGCTAACGTCATGTCCAGTACAATCAAAATCCGTTTCCTCCTTGTGAATCGCGGCGAGGACAGTCCACGGGATGCCATATTTTTTCCCAGCTGCTTGATACACAGGGAGCAGATTCGATGGTGCTTCTTGGATTAGGGCCTGCGATGACGCGGAAGGTGTGTAGTTTGCAGCTGGGGCATGGATAACTAATTGTTGACCAATGTGCAGTGGCGCGTCACTGGAAAGGTGATTGTCCTCCTCCAATGCGTTGATGGAGACGCCATATGCGAGCGAGATGGACCAGAGGGTATCTCCAGATTGAACGGTGTAGTGTAACGTATTATCCGTCGATGCGGGTGTGGTGACAGGTATCGTGGGTTTTGCAGTCGTTGACGGGATGTTTAAAGCTTGTCCAATTTGCAACGTATCTGAAGCCAAATGATTGGCAGATTTCAATTTTTCCACAGTAGTGTTGTGAGCTGTTGCAATCGACCACAGAGAATCTCCTGGTTGGACCTTGATGTGTGTGGCAATGGCTTGTGTCCTGGACTTTTTTTGCATCGACAACGAGTGAACACGATCAGCAAATATCCTGTTGTTCGGCGCGATTTCTGGGGTATGCACGGTTGCCTGGACATTTGGATTCGTTCGCGGATGGTCCGTAGGCGCATCAGTGATGGGCTTTCGCGACTCTGTGGTACGCGATGGCGCGCTGCGAGTGGCCCAAAGCGATGCGCCTGCGATAAAGGTAAAGGCGATAACAACAAACAGCGCCGCAACCAGCAGCGTCAGGCCAATGCGAACCTGCCTTGTCACATACATCTTCCTTTCCCTAGAGCTTGTCTTTCTAGAGATGTACGCAACAGGGTCTTAAATCATGCTTTCGCACTTATCGAAAATCTATGGCGATTCGGCCGACAGATGCGATAACTCGATGGCCTCGAGCAGTGCACCTGCAAATATTTCAGCTTGTAATGGGCAAAATTCGAGTTCTACGTCGTGTGTCATAGGATTCACACATTGAATGATGTAGGAACAGTGGTGGTGACATTGCAGTTGAAGTGGAAACGCTGCGTGCTCAATTCCAACAATCCGAAATTCATATTCGTTCATATGCTCACCTTCCGCTGATTGTGTTCCGACAGGCGTGCGCCACATCTTTCATTCATTCTCAAATAACACTTTTCGCAAACGTGTCATATCTTGTCGTAGTGTGACGAGGGGATGAAAATCCCCCTCCACCTACGACGCTTCTACACCTGTCGCGGGTGGAGGTTTAGATATATCTAATATTGGGTACTTTTGCGGTGTGTGGCAGCTTCCGGTACAATCGTGAGTACTGGAGGGGATATACCATGGTAAATCGCATTGATCAGACGGTGACACTCAACAACGGCGTCGAGATGCCTTGGTTTGGGCTCGGTGTCTACAAGGCAAAAGCTGGGTCAGAAGTGGAAAATGCGATTCGTGACGCGATTGAGATTGGCTATCGTCACGTGGATACGGCTGCACTATATGAGAACGAGGAAAGTGTAGGCGAAGCCATTCGCAGTTCGGGTTTGTCGCGGGAAGACATTTTTGTCACGACGAAACTGTGGAATACAGATCAGGGATATGAAAGCACATTAAAGGCGTTTGAGACCAGTCGAAAGAAATTGAAATTTGACTACATAGATCTATACCTCATTCATTGGCCGGGGAAAGACAAGTTCGTCGATACTTGGAAGGCTTTCGAAAAACTCTATCGCGATGGGTATATTCGCGCATTGGGCGTCAGTAATTTCCAGGTACATCATTTGGAGACCTTGTTGAAGCATGCGGAAATTCGTCCAACTGTCAATCAAGTCGAATATCATCCACGGTTGACGCAGGAATCGTTAAAGGCGTTCTGCGAATCTCAACAAATTCAGTTGGAAGCCTGGGCGCCGCTCATGCGAGGACGCTTACTCGACAACGACGTGATTCTCGATATCGCAAAAAAATACGGCAAGACACCATCGCAGGTCATTTTGCGTTGGGACTTGGACACAAAGGTTATAACCATCCCAAAGTCTGTTCATCGGGCGCGCATTGAAGAGAATGCCGACATTTTTGATTTTCAGCTGAATGCGGAGGAGATTGCGCGGATAGGACAGTTGAATCAAAATGAAAGAACGGGTCCTGACCCCGACGAAATGGTATTTTAAAACCGAAGCAGAAAGCATTCTACTGTGCAATGGTAAAGCCGTACCTTGCACGCTTTCACGAAAGTTTGGATGAAAAAAAAACTGCCGCATACTTGCGGCAGCTTTTTTACGCTTTTCCACGTGTCTGCTCATGCCCACTACGCGACAATGACAGCGGTTGATTCCAGTCCTTTTTCGGCTTGTCCATAAAGCTGCTGTCGCCAGATTGAGAACTCGTGCTTTTAAGGTTGGCTTTCGGGTAATTGAACGTCTTACTGTCGCCCATCGTCATCGCCTCCAATAAGATCTAAGGTCTCCCGGAGCCCTCTCAAAGATGCATGCCAAATCTGGGGGCGTTCATGTTGAATTCTGACGCGAAGCGGATGCAAAACGCATACCACGAAGACAAGCGACAGACAATATGGACGGCAGGTGAGACAAATGAAAACTTTAGATAAGCTCTTGTTCATCGCGGTTCTGGGTGGCCTTTTGGTGGTTGGTATTCTTTATGTGTTGGCTTCATCCAGGCACTTGTTTTAAGTCATATGGGACACCCGCGTTGGCGAATCCGATAACATCGCGTCATAATAAGGGGCATGTATATCGGAGGTGCTACTTTGTACGAGTTTACTGTTAGCGACGCCGAGGCGGGTCGTAAGCTTTCCACGTTGTTGAGCAATACCCATGGTATGTCGCGTCGACTCCTTCGCAAAATCATCCAAAACGACGGGGTGCTGTGTAACGGCGCACCTGTCTTGCTCTCCTACATCGTTTGCGCTGGTGACAAAATTCAAGTTGTGTTTCCAGTAGAAGACAGCAATGTCAACCCGGAACAAATGGATATTGAGATCTGCTATGAGGACGACAACATCGTCATTGTCAATAAGCCGGCAGGTATTTTGACCCATCCATCGGCACGCGAGCGAAAAGGGTCTTTGCTGGCAGGTGTGGCGGGCTATTTGGCCCCCCATGATCTTGTCCCACATTCCATCCATCGCCTCGATAAGTACACATCCGGCGCCATTATGTTCGCGAAACATGCACATGCGCACCATTTGTACGACGCTGCCTTGCGCAACAATTGGATTCATCGCCACTATGTCGCGCTTGCGTTTACTGAAGACTCGCCGCCGCTTCACACGTGGCAAACATTCAAGGATTTCATCGCACAAGATCCCAATAAACCTTCCCGACGCATCATTGGAAACGAACTGAATGGCCAAATCGCCATTACGCACATGTGCCCCATCGCGCGCATCGGAGAGGTTTCGGTTTGTGTGTTTCGCTTAGAAACCGGCCGTACACACCAAATTCGTCTGCAAATGGCAGCGCGAGGAATGCCCCTTGTGGGCGATAGAGATTATACCTACGCATATAGTGGGCGCACGCCGACGCGGTCTGCCACTTACTATGAGAAAATGCTGCCGCATCAAGCGTTACATGCATATGAGTTGGTCTGGCGCGTGCGGGCGCAGGATACACGCTCGAAAGTTTATGCAAAACCGGCAGCCACGCTTGAAGAGCTATGGTCATTGCTCGGCGGCTCGCCATCCTTAGATGCGCTTGTCCGAGAAGCGGCGAGTCGCTCGCCCGACTAAAGGTATTTTCTATATTCTGTATACGGATTACACGCGGAGGACGAGAAGTTCACATTTTTGGTACACTCAAAGTGTTCACTTAACTTGATTTGATTAAAGGAGAGGTGTCATGGCAGGGTACAAGCATCTCGAAACGTTGCGCGAACTGGTCACACTGCACGGTGGCCCTGGTTTTGAACACCAGGTGCGAGACCGAATTCGAACAGCGTTTTCGGAATACACAACAGATCTGCGCGTGGACACGCTCGGCAACTTAATTGGTGTTGTCGCTGGGGAAGGGGAAGGGCCGCGTCCCCGGATTTTATTGTCTGCTCATATGGATGAAATTGCACTGGTCGTGTCGCGCATTGAAGCGGGTGGATTTCTCCGCGTCGTGCAAACTGGTGGATTCGATCCACGAACGCTCGTCGGCCAAGAAGTCTATGTACATACCAAAGAGGGACGGTATCTCGGTATTGTCGGATCAAAACCGCCACATTTGACAGCGCCAGAAGAGCGCACCAAAGCAGCGCCTTTGGAAGAATTGTTTATCGATATCGCGCGACCTGAATCCTCTGTTCGCAAGCTGGTGCAAATCGGGGATAGGGTGACGTTGGCCCGCGATGTCTATTCATTGCAAAACGATAGGCTCGCCGGCAAATCACTCGATAATCGGACGAGTGTCGCCATCATCTTGGAAACGCTCGAAGTCTTGAAAAAGCTACGGCACACAGCGGATGTCTATGTCGTGGCCAGCGTTCAAGAAGAAATTGGCGTGCGTGGCGCAGCAACGGTTGGCTATGGTGTCAACCCGGATATCGCCATTGCCATTGATGTTACATTTGGCGATTTTCCGGGCCAGGCAGCCGACGAAGGGTTCGAATTGGACGGTGGCCCTGCGATTTCCTATGGACCGAATTTGCACATGAAAGTGTTCCGACACTTGACCGCCATCGCGGATAGGGAGGGCATCCCGTACCAGGTTGAGCTGTCGCAGGGACCTGTAGGTGCGGATGCTCGGGCCTTTCAAATTGCGCGCGCAGGAATCGCAACGGCGTTAGTCGGCATTCCATTGCGTTACATGCACACGTCGGTCGAAACAGGCGCGTACCGCGACATCGTGGCCTGTGGCCGCCTCTTGGCCCAGTATATTGCGGATGTCGACGCGGCCACAGTGGAGGACTTGTCATGCTATTAAAACGATTGTCGGAAGCGATGGGACCATCTGGTTTCGAGGACGAAATCCGGAATGTCATTCGCGAGGAAGTAACCCCACTCGTTCAGGACATCCGCACGGATGTCCTGGGGAACCTGTTAGTGAAACATGGTGTCGATAAACCTGGACCGCGCGTGATGCTTGACGCCCATATGGACGAAGTTGGTTTGATGATTGTCCAAGTGTGCGAGAACGGTCGTGAAAACGGATTGTTGAAGTTCCGGGCGCTCGGCGGCATCGACCCGCGGGTTCTCGTCAGTAAGCCCGTTTTTATTGGTGAAGCGAGAATTCCAGGCGTGATTGGCGCGAAACCGATACATCTTCAGGCCGCCAGCGAACGGCGTAAACCGTTGGCGATGGATCAACTGTATATCGATATTGGCGCCCGGGATGCCAAAGAAGCGAGATCGCTCGTAAAACCGGGAGATGTTGCCATTTTCGCGACGCAGTTTGGAGAGATTGGAGAGGGAGCTATCAAGGGCAAGTCGTTTGACGACCGGCTTGGGTGTGCGTTATTGATTGAGGCGCTGCGCGAATCGTACGATTTGCCACTGTTTGGCGCCTTCACTGTACAAGAGGAAATTGGGCTGCGCGGCGCACAAGCAGCTGCTTACGGCATCAATCCCGACATTGCCATTGCGCTCGAAGGAACGGTCTGTTTCGATGTCGTCGGTGCGCCCTCACACGGTCAGTCGACCGTCATGGGTGCTGGACCGGCGCTCACCGTGCAGGACGGGCAGACGATTGCCGATAGACGGTTCCTCGATTTCATGATTCACGTTGCAGAGAAACACGATATTCCGTATCAACTTCGCCGCGTCAAAGGGGGAAGCAACGATTTCGGTGCGATACACAAGGTTCGGGCAGGTGTCATCGGCGGTGGGATTTCCGTCCCGGTGCGCTACATCCACGCGCCTGCGCAAGTGGCTTCGCTCGACGATTTCAACAACTCCCTCCTGCTGGTAAAAGCGGTGCTTCGGGAGATAGAACAGGGAGGGTTTTCGCTATGAAGGACTTGATTACGCGCCTCGCGCAAGAAATCGCACCGTCTGGGAGCGAACGCGCGCTGATGTTGCAGTGGATGCAGGAGTTGAAAGCGGTGGCGGACGAAACGCTCGTCGATACCCTCGGGAACGGCATCGCCACCAAGCGTGGGGAGGGGCCGCATATCATGCTGGCCGCGCACGCGGACGAACCTGGCGTGATGGTGATTGACATCGACGCAGACGGCTTTCTGCGCGTCATTGCGATGGGCTCGTTAGAACCCGCTGAGCTCGTCTCTCGACAAGTCGAGTTCACCAATGGTGTGCGTGGGGTGATTGGCCTGGAGGATGGCGTGAAACTGGCAGACGCATCACTCAATCACCTCTATGTCGATATTGGTGCCAACTCCCGTGAAGATGCGGAAAAACGGATACAAATCGGCCTTGGCGGCGTCGTTGTGCAGCCGCTTTACGAGTTGGCCGGCAACCGCTTAGCAGGGAGAGCGCTCGACAATCGCGTCGGCTGCGCCATCGCCATTGCCGCATTCCGTGAGTTGGCTGCAGCGTGTCGTCACGTGACACTCGCGTTAACCGCTCAAAACGCTGTTGGGGGCCGTGGCGCGCGCACTGCCGCCTATCAGATAAACCCTGATCTCGCGCTCATCATTGACGCCGCGCCTGCTAGCGACGTGCCCTCCGGTAAAGCGACGGCGCTGTCGTTGGGGAAGGGACCTGCGATAAAAATTATGGATGGTACCGCGATTGTGCCACTTGCGGTCAAAGATCACCTGATTGCGGCCGCTGGAACACTTGGCATGGACGTGCAATATGAAGTGTGGCCAGGTGGCAAATCCGATGCTGGTGCGGTTCAGTTGTCCGTAGATGGCATCAACATCGGCGGTGTTTCATATCCGGCCCGATACGTTGGCGCGACACAGACGGTCGTCGATTTAGCAGACGTCGAAAACGCGTTAAAACTGGTACTGGAAGCGGCCAAAACGTACGAAGTGCGGTGAAGCGAGGGGGCATGGCTCCCTCGCTTTTTTGACAACATGATCTACCAGTGCATCATCGTATGCTATAATACGAGCCATTCAGGGTGTTCACTCGGTTTTGCCGAGCGTACATACGGGAGGGCTTTTTTTTGATTCGTTATCTTTCCGCAGGTGAATCCCACGGACCGGGATTGACCGTTGTTATTGATGGATTTCCTAGTAATCTCCCTGTGTCCAAGGAGTATATCGACGAGCAGTTGCGCCGTCGACAAATGGGCTACGGACGCGGGTTTCGGCAACGTATTGAGACCGATACAGTCGAAGTCACCAGCGGGATTCGCTTTGGGCGGACGCTAGGCACGCCGATTACGATGAACGTCGTCAACCGGGACTTCAAAAACTGGACCGATAGAATGGCTGTGTTTGGCGAAAAACCGGAAGATCTCAAAGAGATCTACCGACCGCGCCCGGGACACGCCGATTTGGCTGGCGCCATCAAGTACGACCACGAGGACATCCGCAACGTGCTCGAACGCGCGAGCGCCCGCAATACGGCCACGATTGTGGCGGCTGGGGCACTTGCTAAACAGTTGCTTTTGCAGTTCGGCATCGAGGTCACCGCACACGTCGTCGAGTTGTGCGATGTGGTGGCCAAAGATTTCCCGGATAGTCTCGATGAACTCCGTGCGCGGGCGGATGCTTCCGAAGTGCGGTGTGCAGATGCGGGCGCAGAAGCTGAGATGATTCGCCGCATTGATGAGGCCAAGGAAAATGGCGATACAGTCGGCGGCATTTTCGAAGTCATTGTCCGCGGTTGTCCAATTGGGCTTGGCAGCTACGCAATGCCAGACAGGAAGCTCGACGGTCGACTCGCAGGTGCACTGATGAGCATTCAAGCGATTAAAGGTGTCGAAATTGGACTCGGGTTTGAAGCCGCACGGCGGTTCGGGTCGAAAGTACACGACCCGATTGCGTATGCAAACGGCCGTTATCTGCGCGCGACAAATGGGGCAGGGGGTCTCGAAGGCGGCGTGACCAACGGCGAAGACGTCGTTGTACGCGTCGCGATGAAACCTATCTCGACCCTCTACAAGCCATTGCCTAGTGTCAATATGAAGACCAAAGAAACGGAACTCGCTGCCATTGAGCGCTCAGACTACTGTGCGCTGCCTGCAGCGTCGGTCGTCGGGGAAAATGTGGTGGCTTGGGTCATCGCCGATGCGTTAATCGAAAAGCTCGGCGGCGATTCCTTGGAACAGATGCAGGACAACTACGAAAAATATCGCGAGCGAGTGGCCAAACGATGAGTACACTCCACGTGAAGAGCAAAACCGGCGATTATCCAGTAGTGGCCGATGGGCATGTCCTCGAGAAACTTGGGGAACACTTGGTGGCGCTCAACACGCCGAAGGACGCGCGCGTGACCATTATTACGGATGAAATCGTTGGCCAATTGCCATTTGCAAAAACGGCTATCCAGTCGATTGAGGATGTGGGATACCGTACTCAATGTCTAAAAGTACCTGCGGGTGACCAAAGTAAGTCCTTGGCCGTAGCCAGCACGCTCTATCCGAAGCTTTTGGCGTTTGGCATGCGGCGTAGCGACCTCATCGTCGCGCTGGGCGGTGGTGTCATTGGTGACCTCGCCGGCTTCATCGCCGCCACCTACCTCCGGGGCATTGCGTTTGTGCAGGCACCGACGACCTTGCTTGCACACGACAGCAGCATTGGCGGAAAAGTCGGCGTGAACTTACCCGAAGGAAAAAATCTGGTCGGTGCCTTTTACCCGCCACGGGCTGTTTTATACGACCTCTCAGCACTGGCGCACCTGCCAGCGCGGCAGTGGATAAACGGGATGGCGGAAGTGATTAAGCACGGTATCATCGGCAATCCGCAGCTGTTTAAGCAGTTAGAGACACACCCCTTGACGTCGTGTCCAGATGCCGCTGCGCTAGAGCCGATTCTCACGGCCGCCATGAAGGTGAAAATCGACGTGGTCGAAGCCGATGAGCGCGAGGCGAATCGGCGTCAGGTACTGAACATCGGACATACGCTAGGGCATGCCATTGAGATGAGATCGCATTACGAATTAGGGCACGGAGAAGCAGTTTCCATTGGGCTTGTACTCGAAGCGAAACTCGCCGTCGCACGCGGTTTGCTCGACGAAGGGACGGCACGCCGAATTGAAGTTGTGCTTGCCAACCACGGTTTGCCGACGGTGCCACCGCGCGACGATTGGAGCAAGGTGGCAGCACTTATCGACGTCGATAAAAAGCACGGCAGCACGCTGTGGACATTCGCGCTGCCGACGGCGATTGGCGACGTCGCAATTGTCAACGACGTGTCGAAAGTGGAAGTGGAAGCAGTGTATCAGCGGGCCTTAGAGGAGGCAGAATGATGAAAGTTCGCGGGATTCGTGGTGCCACGACGGTAAATGAAGACACACCAGAAGAGATTTTTGCAGCGACGAAAGAATTGATTGAGGAAATTGTGCGCCTTAACGACATCGACGTCGATGATGTGGCGAGTGTGTTGTTGACGCTGACACCCGATTTATCCTCCGCGTTTCCCGCAAAAGCAGTGCGCAGCCTGCCTGGATGGCAGTGGGTACCGTTGATGTGCGCGCGGGAGTTGGACGTTCCAAACGCCTTGCCGCGCAGTGTTCGCGTGTTGCTGCATGTCAATACTGAGAAGGCGCAGTCTGAACTCGTCCATGCATACTTAGGCGAAGCCGTGCAGTTGCGCCCTGATCTCGCGCGGGACTAATTCAGCTTATTTGGAGACATGTTCAAAAAGTTCACATAAAAGTGTATCGGGCGGTTGACGGCATCTGGGGCAAATGGCGGTTGACGGACGGCATCATCCCATATACCATGAACACATGTGGCGAGTGCCACATGTGTTTTTAGTTGAGAGAGTTGAGTGAGTTGAGAGCTGTCAGCGTTTGACTTGACGCACCTGCGCTATGTCGTAGGGCGAAGACCGCCGTAGGCAGTTCTGAGTTGAGAGGAGAGAGTACGGGATGAGCCGTATCGTAGATCTTGCTCTGCGTTCGGTCGCCATCGGACAATGTCTTGAAGCCGACTTGGCGGACGAATTGATGAATGAATTAATGCATGGACGTGTCTCTTCCGTTCAAATCGCTGGCCTCATCAGCGCCATGGCCGTTCGCGGTGAAAGCCCCTCCGAAATCGTTGGGTTTGCACGCGCGATGCGCCGAAATGCAACGCCGATGGAGGCCCCTGCAGGTGCACTGGATACCTGTGGCACGGGCGGGGACGGGGCAGACACGTTTAATATTTCCACGACTGTAGCCATTATTGCCGCGGCGGCGGGCATTCCCGTCGCAAAGCACGGTAATCGGGCCGCGTCTAGCAAGAGCGGAAGTGCGGATGTGCTGCAAAAGCTCGGAGTTCGGATAGATCTCGACGCGGGCGCCTGCGAAGCGCTTCTTGCGCGGACGAACCTTTGTTTCTTATTTGCCCCAGTCTTCCACCCCGCCATGAAACACGCTGCCATCGCCCGCAAAGAATTGGGCTTTCGAACCATTTTTAATATTCTCGGCCCACTGACCAATCCGGCGTGCACGAGACGGCAAGTGCTCGGCGTGTTCCGCGAGTCCCTGGTCGAACCGGTGGCGCATGCGTTGGCTCAGTTGGGGGTTGATCACGCCCTCGTCGTCCACGGAGCCGGCGGCTTGGATGAGCTCTCGATTTCAGGACCGACCACGGTGGCCGAGGTGCGCGGCATGGATATTGAAATGAAGCGCATCATCCCAGAAGAGGTCGGTGTGGCGTGCGCGGACGTGAGCGCCATTCGAGGCGGTGATCCAAGTGTCAATGCAGCCATCATGGAGGCGGTTTTGCACGGCAAACATGGCCCACATCGCGACATCGTCGTACTCAACGCCGCAGCTGCATTGTACGTTGGTGGTAAAGCACGTGACTTGCGCACCGCTGCAGACCTCGCCAGAGAACTGATTGACTCCCACGCTGCATACAAAAAACTGGAAGAGTTCATTCGCGAAAGTCACGCGATGGCTCCGGACACAAGAGAGGTTATCGGCTGATGAGTATTCTCGATAAAATTCTCGAAACCAAACGCGAAGAAGTCGCTCATCTGCGGGCGCAGGGCATTTCCTTTGACCGGAGCGCCCCTCGAGAAATCCACTCTTTGCGACAAAAGCTTCTCGAAGGCACAAAACTCGGCGTCATTGCCGAGATCAAGCGCCGCAGCCCGTCGAAGGGAGTCATTCAGGCGGAAATCAATCCTGCGACGCGCGCGCGCGTCTACGAAGAAGCGGGCGCCACGGCGATTTCCGTGCTCACCGACCGCACGTATTTCGGCGGATCGATAGACGATTTGCGAGCTGTCCGGGAGGCTGTCTCCCTTCCGATTTTGCGCAAAGACTTTGTGATTGACGAACTGCAAATCGACGAAGCGTACGCTGCTGGTGCTGATGTCATCTTACTTATCGCCGCAGCGTTGCCCAACGAACGCTTACAGACGCTGTCCTTTTATGCGCAAGATTTGGGCCTGGACGTATTGCTTGAAGTCCACGGCACACACGAACTGGACGCCGCGCTTGCGGCCAAGCCGAGTATTCTCGGCATCAATAACCGCAATCTGCACACCTTCGAGGTCGACTTGGGCGTCACCGAACAGGTGATTGACGCGTTGCCCGAGGATGTGGTGGTGATTTCGGAAAGCGGCGTGTTGGGCATGGTCGATGCACAGCGCATGGCCGCCGCCGGCGCTCGGGGCGTCCTCGTTGGCGAATTGTTGATGCGGCACGAGGACTTAAGGGACGTGGCGACATGCTTGACGGCGTTGCAGATGGCCAAGGCACCGGTTGGGCGCAGATGAATCTACCTCGCACACCACTTGTACAAGTCAAAATATGCGGATTACAACCGCAGGACGACCTGTCATTTACCGAGAACCCACTCGTGCACCATGTCGGATTTGTCTTTGTCAAGGCGTCCAAACGGTATGTCGAACCAACGGCCGTACGAGGGGCCATTCGAGCACTTCCTGCTGATACACAGGCGGTTGGCGTCTTTGCCGATGAACCGGTGGCGAACATTTTGCGAGCGGTCGATGCCTCGGGAATTTCGGTCGCGCAACTGCACGGAAATGAGGCGCCTGCTGTCTGCCAGACGTTGAAAAACAGCGGTGTATCGGTCTGGAAGGCCATCTCTGTACCGCTTTCTGACGGCGGTCTCGATACCGTCCTAAGCCAAATCGATCTCTACAAAGACTGCGTAGATGCGGTATTACTCGACGCAAAACCGCCTGTCGGTGCGAACGTGACGGGGGGTCACGGGCAAACGTTCGACTGGACGATTCTTCATCGTTTGGCCGCCGCTTTAGACGGACGAGATTGGTGGGTTGCCGGCGGTCTACGCCCAGATAATATAGCATTCCTGCTGAAACTGTGCCGACCGACAGGTATTGACGTATCGTCGGGTGTCGAGCGCAATGGGAGAAAAGATGTGAGGTTGATTAACGCGTTTCTCCATTGTGTCCAGCAAACGGTACAGTTGTATTGAGATAATTAAGTGATAGTCGTTGAAGCACAATCATGAGAATGAATTGCTGAAATAGAGGCGGTGAACCCAAGTGGCAAAAGCGTATGTCTACCCCGACCAAACTGGCCGTTTCGGCGGTTTTGGAGGACGTTACGTACCAGAAACGTTGATGTCCGCGTTGATTCAATTGGAAAAGGACTACTTGCGCTTGCGCGCAGATGCGTCGTTTCAGCGGGAGTTACAATATTTTTTGCAGCAGTATTCGGGTCGTCCGACGCCTTTGTACTACGCTGAGCGACTGACCCAAGCACTCGGTGGGCCAAAAATTTACCTGAAGCGCGAAGATCTAAACCATACGGGTGCGCACAAGATCAATAATACCATCGGTCAGGCACTCATTGCCGTGCACACTGGGAAAAAACGCATTATCGCGGAGACCGGCGCCGGGCAGCACGGTGTCGCATCGGCGACGGTGGCGGCGCGCTTTGGCTTGGAATGTACGGTGTTCATGGGCGAGGAAGACATGCGCAGGCAGGCCCTAAACGTCTTTCGGATGCGCATGCTCGGCGCAGAAGTGGTACCAGCCGTCTCTGGCACGAAAACGTTAAAGGACGCGACAAATGAGGCGATTCGCTATTGGGTATCCCACGTCGATGACACATATTACATCATCGGTTCAGTGGTTGGCCCCCATCCGTATCCGCAGATGGTGCGGGATTTCCAGCGGGTGATCGGCGATGAGACGAAAGCGCAGATGTTGGAGCAGAACGGCCACTTGCCAGACAAAATCGTGGCTTGCGTCGGTGGCGGCAGCAACGCCATGGGCATCTTTTTCCCGTTTGTCGAAGACGAATCGGTTGAACTCATTGGCGTCGAGGCGGCGGGACACGGCGTGGACACCGAAGCCCACGCGGCGAGCATCAATCGGGGACGCCCCGGTGTCATCCATGGTGCGAAGACCATGCTTTTGCAGGATGAATTCGGCCAGGTGACACCTGCGCATTCGATTTCAGCAGGACTTGATTATCCGGGAATCGGACCAGAGCACGCGCATTTCAGTGAATCGGGACGTGCGCGATACGTGCCTGTTACCGACGCGGAGGCACTCGAGGCTTTTTACTTCTTATCGAAGACAGAAGGTATCATTCCGGCGCTGGAGAGCGCACATGCCATCGCTTATGTGATGCGGGAAGCAAAACACATGTCCGCTGATGAACACGTCGTTGTCTGCCTGTCCGGACGCGGCGACAAGGACGTTGAACAGGTGGCGAATCTGGAAAGGGGGCGCGCACATGGGGAGAATTGAACAGGCGTTTGCAGCGCTGTCCGGAAAGACGGCCCTCATTCCATTTGTCGTCGCTGGGGACCCGACCTACGATGAATCGTTGAAACTCGTCGATGCCATTCTCGACGCAGGTGCGGATATGATTGAATTGGGCTTTCCATATTCCGATCCGCTAGCCGATGGCCCAGTCATCCAAGCTGCTGCCTTACGTAGTTTACAATCAGGATTCCAATTGCCACACAGTTTTCGAATGATTGAACAGCTTCGTTCGCGGACTCAGAAACCCATCATCGCATTTACGTATGTCAATCCGATCCTGCAATTTGGCATCGAAGCGTTTTTCGATCAACTCGCCCGTGCAGGTGGCGACGGTGTCATTATTCCTGACGTCCCATTAGAGGAGGCGCCAGATATCGCTCAGGTTGCCCGTCACTGTGATATCTCGTTTATTCCGCTGGTGGCACCGACGTCCGGCGCGGCGCGGATACAAGCGATTTGCGAGGCGGCGAGCGGGTTTGTCTACTGTGTATCGTCACTTGGCGTCACTGGCGAGCGCAGTGCGGTTGCCGCGAACGTGCAACATCTCGTGGAGACGGTCAAGCAATACACCGACTTGCCAGCCTGCGTCGGCTTCGGCGTCAGTCAGCCTGCGCACGCCAAGGAGATTTCCGACTACGCTGACGGTGTGATTGTCGGCAGCGCCTATGTCCGGCGGATCGCCAAGGTGGCCGAACAAAACGTGGACTCAGTCATCGACCAAGTGTGCAATTTTACAAAGGAATTGAAAGCTGCTTGCAAATCGTTCATATAGCCGTCTGCACACAGTTGTGATAGAATGTTCAATTAATTTTACGTAAGCACATAGGAGAGGGAGATTTCAGATGATTGTGGTCATGAAGGAAGGGTGCACCAAAGCAGAAATTGAAAACGTGATGCAAGTCTTGCGGCAAAAAGGATTTGGCGCGCACTTGTCGGAGGGCGAAGAGCAGACTATCGTCGGGGTGATTGGTCCAAAAGACCGCGTGCGCGAACTCGGCATTGAGAACATGAGTGGCGTCGAGAAACTCGTACCTGTGAGCAACCCGTTTAAGCTGGCGAGCAGGGCCTTCCACCCGGATGACACGAAAATCAAGGTGCTCCATCACGTCATTGGCGGTGACGAGCCAACGATTATCGCTGGTCCCTGTTCTGTCGAGTCACGGGAAGGACTCATCGAGATTGCAAAAGCTGTGAAAGCGAGCGGTGCACAGTTGTTGCGCGGCGGGGCATACAAGCCGCGTTCGTCCCCGTACTCGTTCCAAGGGTTGGGTGAAGAAGGACTCAAATATTTGGCCGACGCTCGAGAGGCGACCGGACTGGGAATCGTCTCGGAAATTATGGAACCAGGCTTGGTTGAGCTCGTCGCGAGCTACGTCGACGTCCTTCAGATTGGCGCACGCAATATGCAAAATTTCGCCTTGCTCAAGGCAGTCGGAAAAACTGATAAACCGGTGCTCTTGAAGCGCGGGTTCTCCAATACGATTGAAGAATGGTTGATGTCCGCCGAATACATCTTGGCGGAGGGCAATCCGAACGTGATTCTGTGTGAGCGCGGTATCCGCACGTTTGAAACGTATACGCGCAATACGCTCGATTTAAACGCAGTCCCTGTCGTGCAGCACTTGTCTCATCTGCCTGTGATGGTTGATCCGAGTCACGGTGTCGGCCACGCACGCTATGTCGCGACGATGGCCCGGGCAAGTATTGCAGCAGGGGCGGCGGGCGTCATTGTCGAAGTACATCCGAAGCCAGAGGCCGCGTGGTCAGATGGCAGCCAAACCCTGACCCTTCAGGCGTTTGACGAAATGGCAGGGCAACTTCGCCAACTCCACGCGTTGACGCAATCCTTTCAAAAGACGACCGTGAATGTGTGATGAATGAAGAACTTCGTCGGGTTTTGATTCTTGGTGGCGGCTTATTGGGTACGTCTTTTGCACTCGCGGTGCATCGGGCGTGCCCCGACGCCGTCTTGGAGTGCATTGAACCGAATTCCGAACACGCCGCGCGATTGGCGCAACTCGGGGTCAGCAAGCACATTTATTCGCGCCCTGCAGAGGTGACGGCGACTTACGATCTCGCTGTGCTCGCTGCACCAAGTTCTGTCTGTGTGGCTCATCTGGATTTTGCCGCGCGTCACGCGACATTTGTCATGGATGTGTGTAGTATCAAACAGCCCCTTTGTGACGCGGCAGAAAGCTTGCATTTACATAAGCAGTTTGTGCCATCCCACCCGATGGCGGGCAAGGCGATTGAAGGTCCAGTCGGAGCGGACGCAAGTTTGTTTGTGGACAAGACCTGGCTGTTTCTTGAGGATTGGACACCACCGGCTGTTATCGTTCGCCTTGTCGAAGCGGTTGGGGCGAAACCGTTCTACGTCGCGGATGCGGCAGCGCACGATGCAATGGTTGCGTGCGTGAGCCACGGAATTCATATCACGTCACTTTCTGCGATGCTCGCGAATGACGATTGGCGACGCGCGAAGTATCCCGGACTCCCCGATGTGAGCGGCCCCGCGTTTTGGGATATTACGCGACTGGCTTCGTCACCTGCTGCGTTTTGGGCCGATACGCTGATAGCGAACGCGGACAACGTCGTACAGTATCTGCAGACGCTGCAAATGTATCTGAGTCGCTTTGAGCAAGCGTTGTCTTTGCGGGATAAAGAAAACATCGTGACACTACTCGAAACAGCGCGTTTGGCACGAAATGAGTGGTCGGACAATCCCCATTCCTAAGCTTGATTTCCCACCCTTGTCTCGAGGGTGGGGATTCCGCAAAAAGAATGTGAAAACACAAACAAATAGTGTTGACAGCGCTTCCATCATCGTATAAAGTAGTTGTCGAAGGGTGTTTTGTTCTGATTTCTCTCCACTCCTAGCAGAATCTCCTTTTGGGAGTCCGTGAAAGCGGATTCCTATTTTTTTTGCCCTTGTCGGGCGGGATTTATTCGTGGTTTATTTTGGATCAATTTGGTAAAAGAGATCTTTAAGAAAGTCAAATAATCCACATAATATTCACAAAACAATATTTACTGTGAATGAGGCTATTGCCCATTCGACCCTTAGGGGTGTGTTGAGTGTCTGATGCTTCGATGGATTAGAGACGGTAAATTAGAAGCTGAATTACGTGATAGTCCCTACATTCAGCGATAATATTCCCTCGTATCAAATAAAAACTGCAACTGAAATGCAGGATGTTGTAAAGGTTGATTGTACTGTAGATTTGGGTTCATTGGCGCATGTAATGGAGCGCTTTTTGTCAGAGAGGAACCAAACTTTATGGGGTGTTGGAGTCTATACAAACTGAGATGAGGGAGTCGGTGCAACAAAAAGACGTCCGATGGAGTTGAGCACTTTTACTGGACGGCAAGTAATGCGCAAGTTACCATTGGTGGACAAACTGTAAACATTGATTCGAGTAGCAATTTTACGGTGACCTTACCGAACAAGTCCTAAATGTGGTGTAAATTCGCCCTCCGGCAGATTTGAATTATGTCAACCTATTTGACTAATCTTCGATGCCTCTTTGTTTTTCTTCAGTTGCTCCTCACGCTACGCGAAATACTACATCATGTCGAGATACTTGTGTCCCGACTGCCATTTCTCGTTGTCAACATCGGCTGTAAAATCCCCAATAACAGCGGAATACAATTCCCCAAAAATAACGGATTAAATTCCCCAAAATCATCGGGATGAATTCCCCACCCTTTGTCGAATTTACGGCACTGTTCACATCGTTGTGGGAGGTGCCACGATGACGGAGAGTGAGAAAATGGAAGTCAGAAGGATGTATCAGGAAGGCGTGAGTATCTCTGAACTCTCTCGAAGAACTGGACATGACCGTAAGACAATTCGAAAGGTCGTCCAAGAGCAGGAGGATGGAAAGAAGCCTTTAGCTGGAACCAAACGAAAAGGCAGCTATGCGCAAGAGCTTCCTTGAAGTTTTGCAGTGCTGGCGTAATGAGACATCTCTTTATGTCCCACTGGAAACAGCATTAGGTTTTGTCGATGGAATGACCTGCTCAAGTCTCACGTAAACCTTTAAAACGGCTACGATGAAGAGCACACATGCTGCAAGGATAAAATAAACTTGGGTCCCAAAATCGGGTCAACCCCTTCTTATTGGACAATCGCTCTTTTTTGTAGAATGATTTAATATTCCGACACCCATTTATCCGCATCCAGGATTTCTCGTTTGCGCAT
>NZ_JAFMTW010000044.1 GCF_017329615.1 Alicyclobacillus suci
TTGCTCCACAACGACAGACAGTTGCTGCTTGGCAGCTTCCTGCGTCGGTTGAGCAAAGATCGTTCGGACAATGGATGAAACCATCGCCTGTGACGCTCTTGGCACCTGGCTAAGAATATTGCGCATTGTGTGGACGCGGCAGCGCTGCCACGTGGCTCCGGTCAGCGCAGAGCCAATCGCACTGCGAAGTCCCTCATGTGCATCGCTAATCGCCAACTGCACGCCTCGCAGTCCACGTGCGACCAGGCTGCGGATGAACGTGAGCCAAAATGAGCCGTCTTCGCTTGTGCCAATGTCAAATCCCAGCACTTCACGCTCACCGGTGTCTCGTACGCCAATGGCAATGACAAACGCCATGCTCTGCACCCGTCCACCTTCTCGCACTTTCGGGAAGGTCGCATCTAGCCACAGATACGGGTACGTGCCCTCAAGCGGGCGGTTCTTGAAGTCCTGCACGACGTCGTCGAGCTCTTTGCAGATTCGAGAGACTTCACTTTTGCTAAGCCCCTGAATTCCCATGGATTCAACCAATTCATCCACCTTACGGGTGCTCACGCCATGCACGTACGCCTCTTGAACCACCGACAACAGTGCCTTCTCAGCTTTCCTCCGAGGCTCTAGCATACTGGGGAAGTAGCTCCCCTTACGGAGCTTCGGGATCTGAAGGTCAATGGTTCCGACACGGGTATCCCATTCCCGTTTTCTGTGCCCATTACGGCTATTGCTGCGCTTCTCACTGCGTTCATACCGTTCAGCACCGATCAGGGAACTCACTTCAGCCTCCATCACAGCCTGGGTGAGGACTCTCAGCCCCTCTTTCAAGAAATCTACATCCCCGTCATCCAATCCGATCTTGCGGATTAGCTCCAAAAGTGCGATCTTGTCTGTAGAAGCCATCGATGTGCCTCCTCTACTATTTGCTCGACACTTTTAGTAGATTGCACTCGATGGCTTTCTCGTCAAGATCCAGCCGTGGAATTTACACCACTACATAAGACTTTAACCTCATGTTCGCCCGAAAAGGTGCACTGTAAACAATGCATCTATAAACGTTGCTGAATCTGTATCCTCAGTTGAATCTTCGTTTCTTTGGTCAGAGTCCCCATTGACCTTCTCCTTACGTCAACGTGTAGACTTTGTTTCGAAGTTCCGGAAGGAGTGCGGTCTGATGATACGTTCGTTTGAAGATGCAGATGCGCAATACATCATTGACGCCCATTATGATATTTACCATCGGGAGTACGGTTATGACTTATCTTTCAAAGATTTTATTTCGAATAGCGTGAACGACTTTATATCCAAAGGAGACAGGACAAGTGAGCATATATGGATTCTAGATATCCAGCAAAGTCCAAAGGGGTCTATTGTGTTAACAAGAGTGGACGATAAAACAGCACAAATCCGACTGTTTCTTGTCGAGCCAGAATTTCGTGGGCTCGGTTATGGTCGGAGTTTAATTCAACAAGCGATTGACTTTGCCCGCCTCAATCATTACGAAACGATTATCCTGTGGACGAATCGTTCATTGAAATCCGCACGCCATTTGTACGGAAAATTTGGTTTTAAACTTGTAGAACAGAAGATGAGCGTTTTATCGAATCAATTGCTAATTGAAGAACGCTGGAGCTTGACTCTCTAAACAGGGGACAGGCCATCGACGTGGACAGCGCATCGAATCCTCCTCTGGGCACCCCAGTTCATGCTTGAACGCCTAGCTTCATACAATATCGCATGGTTGTCTTGTCGCCTTCGTTGTATGAGGTACTCGCGAGACGGTATGGGGGTTCGAGCATGGCACCATCACGGTTTCTGGCGAAAAAACGGAAGAAGTCAAAGATTCGCGTTTGGCTACTGTTGGTGTCCCTCCCGCTTTTTATCCTTGTGTTGATTGAACTGTACAAATGGCTTATTCCGTTCAACACGGTCAATCCGCTCTGGCGGGATGCAACTGTGGGTGAGACGGTCATTGGGGATTGGAAATACGAGGGGTATGACGAAGAAGGTTACCTGAAATTTTACAATCACGGTCAGACGCATTTGCTCCCGCCAACGTCGCATTTATTGGCGCTAGACGGGCAGTTTGTCGTCGTTGAAGAATCATCCCCAAACTCCATCACGTTCGCGCCAAAGTTGTATCAAGCGATTCCCTTTCACTGGATTTTGTCTATGTTTGGGTTTTTGCTGTTGGTTTTGCTTGGCGGCTATTGGTATGTGCGCAGGCGTTTGCACGCGCACCACAAACGCTTGGTAGATTTGCTGTCTCGACAACGGGGGTTTCGACCGCGTAAACGAAATTGAGTGGCTAAAGAGGGAAGTATCTTTGTGGGGCGCACAAGTAGGACCAAAGTTGAGTCAAGTTCCCCTATTCTTTGGCCCTACAGAATCGCCTTGCGCAGCCTAAATATCGTTACGCGGTTGCGGGTTGTGCTTATTGTGCGCCGTCGGTTGGCAGATCTGCTGGTGGCGTGATGGTGACATCCTGATAGGTGTAGCTGACTTTCATGGTTTCGTGCAAGCTGATGCTTGTGACGTCTTTCGTGATGTCATCGGTTGGATCCGTCGAAGGAATGCTCTTTGTTGGCAGGTTCATATCCAATGTCATATTTTCGGCTGTCAGTTGATCTTCGCCGTTGACCGGTTGCACGGTGAATTGTACAGTTTCCTTCATATTTTTGAGCACCGTGTCGATGAGTTGGCCCAATTGGTCTGGGGTTATACCGGAGTCGTCGGTGCCGCTGGAGGCTTCTGCAGTAATGGCGTCCATGATGGGCGAGAGCATCTGCTGGATGGCGGTGTTGTCGAGGGTTGCGGTATAGGTCGTTGTGTCACCGCTCTTCGTCGCTTGAATGTTCCGCAGTGCCGTGAAGTCGACGTCGTTCGTCGGCAATTCTGACTCAAGTTCCGTAAGCGTTTGTTCCGCGCTCGTCTCTTCTTGCCACCCTTGTCCTTCATTCACCCATACTTTTGTCCCTTGGATGTACTCTTGAATCGTTGGAAGAGACCCGGACGACGAATTTGTATCTCCAGGCAACGGGATGGTGGAGGAATTGTCCCCGTCTGATGACAGCGTTGGTTGAATCGAAATATATGTGGCCTTCTCACCATTGACGGTCCCCGTTTGTGCGGTCATGTTCATTGACATGTCCAATGACGACAAGGCGCCTTGTAGATCTGTTTGGCCTTGTGGCGTGAGATTAAATTGGATGTGCTCCGTCATCGTTCCCGTAAGTTGAGAATTCGGCGCGGCTTGCGCATTTTCCATTGCAGTCTCTAAAGTATGCACGAGAGGTGTTTGTACTTGTAAGGACGATCCGTCGTTATCCACCTGGAGGCCCAATTTTTGCAAGACGGTTGTAAGGTCCGTCAGTCGAAGATAGGTTGTGCGTTGGTGCGAGGCCGGATCGACTGCGACAAGCTTTGGCAACTTGAGCGCCGAATTTCCATCGATCACGACGGCAACTTGATTATCCGGAATGTTCGCGACTTTCTTTGCAACGACTTGACTGCCTGTAGAGGTGATGGCCCAGGTATTTCCTTTCCAGGTACTTTGGATGCCGGCGGATTTCAAAACCTGCATGACGTACCAAGCTGGTGTATATGTTTGTCCACCTTTGCTTATCAGGTTCGGGGATGCGATGGTGTCGTTGTTTAAGACAAGGGTACCGGTCGTGGGTTTATTGGTAGTTGCAGCGAGCGCGACAGGACTACTGACAGCCAAAACGGTCAGTGCGGTCGCAAGACTGGGGATCCATTTTTTCATGCGTTAACCTCCTGCATAGGAATCGGTAACCCATCAATTCGGTTACAATTCCTATTCTACCATATTTGTGCAGTGTGATGGTTGAGGTTTCTACATCATTCGCTTTGTTCTGATTTGCTCCGGGCCAGGATGGTGACCGTCGTTAGAATGCAGATTGCGCCGAGGATGGAGGACCAGCTCATCGGCACGTGAAGGATCGCGACGGTGAGAATGGTTGCGGATAGAGGCTCGCCGCACGCTAGAAGACTGGCTTCCGATGCTGAGATGTACTTTAAGCTAGCAATGTAGATATAGAAGGCGAGCAGCGTTCCAAACAACGTGACAAATCCTACGAGAAACCAGGTCCCAGGTCCGCTGTGGCCGGAAAATGTCCATGGTGGAGCCATCAGGCTCATCCCGATGCCACCGATGAGCATGCCCCATCCCATGACGGTGGAAGCGCCATACGTTCGTAGCAATGCTGCGGGGTAGAGCGTGTAAAACGCGAGCGTGATGGCCGAGATTAACCCCCATACCACAGCCAACGGAGCAATGGATAAACTGTGCCAATTCCCGTTTGTGACGAGGAATAGCACCCCGAGGAGCGCGATGAGGACTGCCGTCAACTGTTTGACGCTCGGCATTCGGCGACGTCGCAATGCCACATAAATGGTGATAAAAATGGGGCCTAAGTATTGAAGCAGGGTACCCGTGGCCGCATTTCCATAGCGAATGGAGGCGAAGTAGGAATACTGCACGCCAAGAAGACCAATGATGCCAAGCAGCACGATGCCAAAAGCATCCCTTTTATTTTTCCAGATAGCGAAGGTGTGCGCGAACCCGAATCGGGCAGACAAAGCAATCAATAGTAGCAAGCCGGAGGTCGTCATGCGCACGCTGACTAACCAAGCGGGATTTAACCCGTCGCGCTGAAATAGCACCTGCGCGGCAGTCCCGGACACGCCCCAGAGTACAGCGCCGAGTAGGACCATGGTAATTCCTTTTATATGGCGGTATTTGCCGTGAATGACGCTGTCAGATGTCGTTTCATGAACCGTCGATGGATTTCGCCCGAGTTCGATATGGAGTGGTTGCCGAAATTCCACACGTGTCACCTCCCGTAGATGTGATCAGTATGGAAGACGACAAAGCGCTCCGTCAAGGCGTGCGTCGATGGCGCGCATCGCTGTAAGAAGTGGCTTTCGAAGCGGTTGTTCGAAGTGACTGGGGGTAGTTGGAAGTGCCTGTGTGAAGGTTTGTTTAGAATTCGAAATGGTTTGATGCGCATGGGTAGACAAGATGAGTCATAAGTCTAGAAGAGAGGACGAAGGGGCGGTTGAGATTCGGAGAAGATAAATAGGGAATTACCCACCACTGGAGTACAGATGGTACAAAACTGGAGTTCGTCGCCGGAAAATGGGCGTAGTGGGCTCGATTTTTTGCCTACGGTATTTTTCCTATGGTCATCATTGGACTCACCACTCGGACATCCGTATTTTGTGATGCACGGACAACTGGATACGACGCCTTGGGTTGTCTTTAGGTTGTTGATAGTCATTGCCTGCTGCTCTGTGTATCGTGTGTTACGTTACGCTTTTGCTTTTTCTCGAGCGCGTACGACGCGGTTGAGCCCACCTAACTGTGTTTTTACACCGAGCTTGCTCGCAGCTTCCTGTTCACTGAGTCCCTGTTTTTGAAGTTTACGTAGTTGCTCTGCCATCTTATAAATTAACATGACGGCTACACCTCCTTGCTTTTAATATACCTTGGTTGCGTGCTGATTCATGTAGATAAATCGTGCATTTTGTGTATCAAAATTGTGACAGAATCTGATTTTTCACATGGACGGCTACATGTTTTGTGACGGATGGGAACCCTGCACGCGAATTTGTGCGGGCAGGCGTCTTGATCCGGTTGAGCCGTGGGGGCGTGTCGTGTGGGTGGCGCGCGGGTGGAGCATGTGCGGGGCGCGGAGCACGGCGAATCGTGTGACACGCGGCAAATAAGGTACAAAATCTGCTCTAATTCTGGATTTGGCCAGGTTCAGCAGCGTTAAGACACAAAAAATACCTTATCTACTCAAAAGCTACCCGATAAAGGCTGAAAACCGAGCATTAGTGCATTTTTCGTGTCTTATTGGCACCGGCAGACATGCGAATGTCTTATTAAGACAATCCCCGCCAGCGCGGACTCCTCGAACATCCCGCCGCCACCTCACATTTTCCGCTTGCGCGCCGGATCACGCTGCCACGCACCATCACCGCATCCTGCCGCCACTTCCGCATGCCCGTCTTGGAAGACGGACACCTTAGTCTGTGGAAGTGGAGGTGAAGATCATGGCAGATTCTATGTTGGCACCGCATGAGACGATGGAAGTTCACGAGTTGTTGGCGTTTAAAAATGTGTGTATGACGAAGTCCGTCACGATGAAAGCGTTGGTCAGTGACGAGAAATTGAAAAACCTTCTGCAAACTTGTGTGTCGACGGATAAACAACATATTCAAGACTTGCAGGGGTTGCTTTCTAGGGGAACGTCTACATCCATTCAATAAGAAGGAGGTGATCGTATGAACCCGATTGTCGAAAATCTTACGGGTACAGCAGCCATGACAGATCAAGTTGTCACCGCAGATCTTCTGGTGTCCATTAAGACCGGTGTTCGGAATTATGCGATTGCTTTGACGGAGACGACATCGCCGGATGTTCGGGCCGTGCTGCGTCGGCATCTGGATGACGCTATCTATGCGCATGAGCAAGTGAGTAACTATATGATGGAAAAAGGATGGTATCACGCACACGATGTGTCGAAGCAGATTCAGCTCGACATGCAGAATGCCAACACCGCGTTAGGGCTTCAATAGGCTTCAGTCGTCATCAGGAAGTTTCAGCGGGCCTGTTGCGTCTAAGTGCGGGAGCTGGTACGTGGTTGGAGAAATGAAGAAGGGGGTTGTCCCACGTCAGGTCCTGTGACCAAACCGGGACAACCCCTCTTTGTCAAAGGGTGATCGAATTCTGATTGCTGCTCATCCAGTCACGCTCAATTTGTTCGAGCGATTTGCCCTTGGTCTCCGGTACCACCCAGAGGGTGAAGAAGAATGCGAAGATAGCCATCAGGCAGAACACCCAGAACGTAATGGCTGCGCCCGCATCGTCGAGAAGAATCGGGAACATTTGCGACACGAGGTAATCTGCAGCCCAAAGCGCCACGGAAGCGATAGCGGTTGCACGCCCACGAATGCGCGTCGGGAAGATTTCCGCCATGATGAGCCAGACAATCGGGCCAAACGAGACCGCAAATGCGGCGACGAATACCAAGACGAGAATGAGGACGAGCGTACCCGTATTGCCCGTGTGGAACGCATAGCCAATGATGAGAAGGCTGATGGCCATAATGGCGGATCCGATGAGCAACAGAACCTTGCGGCCGACTTTGTCGATGAGCCAGACCGATACTAATGTGAAAACGAGGTTGACGAGACCTACGATAATGGTTTCAACCATGGTTGAATCCGTACCGGCGCCGGTTTCTTTAAAGATCTCCGGGGCATAGTACATAATCGCGTTGATGCCAATGACTTGCTGAAGAATCGCCAGGATGATGCCGACAGCGAGTGCCACGCGAAATCCAGGTTTAAACAGGTGTTTGAGGGTGCCCGTTTCCGACTGCAACGACTTACGGATTTCTTGCATCTCTATAGCTGCTGCTTCCGTGCCGTTGACGCGTTCGAGAATACGTTCTGCTGCACTTGTGCGCCCTTGCTTTTCAAGCCATCTTGGGCTCTCCGGCACGGTGAATAGGAGTGCCATAAAGATGATGCCAGGGACAATACCAAGGCCAAACATCCAGCGCCAGCCGGTGTTTACGTCCCAAGCGTGCGTACCGGCCTCGGTGACACTGCGGTTGACGAAATAAATTGCCGAGATGCCGATGACGCAGGCGAGTTGATTGAGCGACACCAGGCGACCGCGGTGCTTCGTGGGTGCAATTTCCGCGATGTACAGCGGGACCAGTGTGGAAGACACGCCGATGCCGACGCCGCCAATGATTCTCGCGATAACGAACTGCGTAATCGTTGCGGCGATGGCGGATCCGATGGATCCGATACAGAACAGGATAGCTGCCGTGATTAGCATCTTCTTGCGCCCGAAGCGGTCGCTGAGTGCGCCGGCGAACGCTGCCCCGACGATGGCGCCAATCATCAGGCAAGATACGGCCCATCCGACCATTCCGGGGCCGAGTGTGAATTTAATTTGCATGAAAGGGCTGGCACCGGAGATGACTGCGGTGTCATAGCCAAAAAGCAGACCACCAATGGCCGCCACGATGGATACGAGTGTGACAAAGCCAATGCTGGCTTTCTGTGTAGACGCCACTCTTGTTCACTCCTTATCTCTTGAAAGCGTGCAACTGAACGCGCACAAACGCCCCTTGTCCAAGAGGCGGCAATCCGTATTATGGCGTTTTGTGCGCGTATGTGCAAATTTGTGATAGTTTATAATGGAGAAGCCCGCGTTTTAGTGATGATTTGTGCGTACTTATGTGATGGTATTGAAAGTGCGGTAGCATCAGAGGTGGGGACGGTGCGGCGGACGCGTGAATGGAAATGTGTGGTCTACATGTTTCATTGATTCGCATGACGACCGAGGCTTACAATCAGTGCATACCTAGTACCCCTCAGATATGCATCAACCCCATGGCCTCGTACCGTCTGCTCCGTCGGTACGGGACATTTTTGTTTTTGGGCGATTTTGAATCGGCTGTGAGACTTTCGGGTGTTTTGGGGGATGGATGTTGGACACAGAAAGAGACAACATTGATGTGATTCAATACGAAGTTGCGCTTCTCGTGCGACGTGCCATGGCGTTTAGCGCGCTGCATCAGCAACTTGGAGCACTGGATAGGCCGTCGTACCTGCTGCTTCGTCAACTCAAAGAATCGGGTGCCGTCGGACTGAAGGACCTCGCGGATATACACCATCTGGATAGGTCGACCATCAGCCGCCAAGTCGCTGCGCTGCAGGCGAAGGGGTTGGTTCGGCGGATTCCTGATCCCATTGATGGGCGCATGAGCGCGTTTGAAATTACCGCGCGAGGACTCGAGAGATTAAATAAAACCATGGAAATTCGACATGGGCGATATGCAGCGCTGTTGGCATCGTGGTCAGATGAAGACCTCGCGAAGTTTGGGGAGTTCTTGTCGCGGCTCAATCGGACGTTTATCGATTGAGCCCTTTGATGATCTTTTCAGCCAGACAGTTACAGCTTAAGACAGGTGGGGGAAAATGAAACAGATTGTTGCAGTGGCGATTCTAGTGCTCTTTTCACTGTTTGGCGACGCGGTGACGATGTGGACGCACGTGCAGATTCCCGGAAGCATCATCGGCCTTGTGCTGCTTTGGCTTCTTCTCCAATTGCGGGTGATTCCTGTTGGTTGGGTGGAGCCGGGATCGAAATTGTTGTTGTCCCAAATGCTGCTGTTTTTCGTTCCATCGGCGGTTGGCGTGATTCAATACTTACCGCTCTTGCGCGCGGAAGGCTTGCGTTTGGTGCTGGTTATCGCGTTGAGCACGATTGCCGTCATGATTGTCAGCGGTGGAATGACGGAACTCTTTGTTATCATCAAACGGAGAATGCGCCATGGTCATTGAGATCTTCAGTTTTTGTGTCACCATATTTTTCTTTATCGTGTGTCGCTGGATTTACAAAAAGGCCAAGTTTGATTTGCTGACGCCGATATTAATCACGCCACTTCTCTTAGTGGCGTTGTTGCTGGTGGCGCATATTCCATATGGGCAGTATCGCTCGGGCACTTCCATCATCACGTATTTTTTGCAGCCGGCGACCGTCGCTTTCGCGGTTCCGTTGTACCAGAACTTTCAGCTGCTCAGAAAGAATATCATGGAGATGGTCGTCAGTATCCTGTCCGGCGTTTTCATCGCAATTGTCGCAGCGTATTTCATTGGGAAACTCATGCATCTCAATTTGACGTTGATTAAAAGTATGGTGCCGAAAAGTATCACGACGCCGATCGCGATGGACGTCTCCAACGCGCTTGGCGGCAATCCGACCTTGACGGCGGTGTTTGTGATCATTACGGCACTGACTGGAATTACGATTGGCCCTATCGTCGTTCGCATGTTGCGGATTCGCACACCGATTGCGCGCGGCGTGCTGTTTGGTACAAGTGCCCACTCAGCAGGTACCAGCAAGGCGTTTGAGTTCGGTGAGGTGGAGGGGGCGATGAGCAGTATCTCGATGATTATCGCTGCGATTGTCACCTTGTTTCTCGCGCCGTACTTGGTTCCCGTACTCTAGCAGGCGGCGCGCTGTCGTCACCGCTGTCATCACGAGGAACCAGACTTTGTGCAACGAGTAGGAATCATCATCCAAATCTCGAATTCATTTCAAGGAATGGTTGGCATGGAATGAAAGGGTTGGGATAGATGAGGACTGCTCGTTTTTATGTTGTTCTAGTCGGTCTTGTGCAATTGCCGATGAACAGGACGGAGAATGGGCGATGAGGCGTCTTGTACGTTCTCGATTGTCGACCGAAGCGGCCCTAATTCTCATGAACATTGGCGCCAACCCGTGGTACACTCATAGATGTTGAGTGATAGACATCGTAAAATCTGTTGCGAAGCGATTTCGCCTGATAGATGTGACGCGGAGGGTTAGAAGCATGCAACAGGATGATTTGAATGCGCCTCAAGCGGCAGATGAAGTCAATTTGCCGAGGGACGTGGTCGAGCGCATTGTCTCGCGGGTTGTGGTGAACCCCACAGTCAATCGCGTCGACATTTTTTTGATGCCACTGGAGCTGTCGAATGTAGATGAAGGCGGCACGTCGGCGGTCTGTCAGCAGTATATCAAGGATTATCGCTCCCTGCAGGAAGCCGTCCAGTGTTTTACCGCGTATGGTGCCACAGTAACTTACGCATTCGCCTATGCGCCACCGGCCTACGATGAGACGTGTACGGCGTCGATGCTGGACGCGTTATTGGAATGGTATCAGGAGGATGAGATGATTGCCGCCACATGGCTGCGCCAGGCGCAACGGCGGTTTGACGAGGGTCAACTGACGTTTTTGGTCAGCAATGCGGCGGAACAACAGTCTCTGGAGCGCAAAGGCGCGCTTGTGTGGTTGTCGCAGCAAATGAAGTCGCTGTTCGGCGTGGACCTGAAAGTTTCGGTTCAGCTTGACGGTGCTGCGGACGATAAGGCAGAGGCGTTGCGCCAGAAGTTGCTCGAGGAAGAGCGCAAGCACGTCGAACAGGTGATGATTGAACAGGAGCAAGCGCAGCGCGAGCAGGCGCAGATGGCGGAGAAAGAGGCGCCCCCGTCCTCTCAGGGGGATAGGGGGTACCGGCGGGATCGCCGAAATGACGAGCCTGTGGAACCTTTGCATATCGGTCGGGCGATTGACGGGCCTATCACGTCGATGAAGGAGATTCAAGACGAGATGCGGCGCGTGGCTGTCGAGGGGCGCGTCTTCCAGTCGGAGGTGCGAACGCTCCCGAGTGGGCGCACGCTCGTGCAGTTCAACATCACAGACAATGCGGATTCCATCACGGCGAAGATGTTTGTGAACAACGACCGCCAACTCGAGGCATTGTCTGGGTTGAAGGATGGCGTCTACGTACGGGTACAGGGGCAGGTGCAGTACGATACCTTCCTCAAGGAACTGGTGCTATTGATTCAGGATATGCGTCCGGCTGAAGGCAAAGTGCGCAAGGACACGGCGCCCGTGAAGCGTGTCGAATTGCACGCGCATACGCCGATGTCGGCTTTGGATGCTGTCGTGCCGGTCAAAGATTTGATCGGACAGGCAGCCAAATGGGGACACCAGGCGATTGCGATTACGGACCACGGGGTGGTTCAGTCGTTCCCCGAGGCCTACAGCGTGGCGAAAAAGAACAATCTCAAGTGCTTGCTTGGGTTGGAAGCGTACGTGGTTAACGACGGAGTGCCGATTGTCTACCAATTGGACGGGAACAACGATGTGCAAATTGACGATTCGACGACATGGGTCGTCTTTGATACTGAGACGACAGGCCTCAACTCCTCTGAACACACGCTCATCGAGATTGCGGCCGTGAAAGTGCGCGGCAACGAGATTGTCGAAGAGTGGACAGAACTGATTGATCCGGAAGTGGAGATCAGCCAAAAAATTATGGAGCTCACACATATCACCAACGAAATGGTGCGGGGCAAGCGGAAACTGCACGAAGTCCTGCCGGATTTTCGTGAATTTGTGGGCGACGCGGTGCTCGTGGCCCACAATGCCGAGTTCGACTTGGCGTTTTTGCGGGCGTGTGCGAAGCGCATTGGTATGGAGCCGTGGACCAACGTCGTACTCGATACGTTGCCCTTGGCGCGCAAGCTGTACCCGCGGGAACGCAATTACCGGTTGGGGACGTTGGCCAAAAAATTCTCGGTCGATCTCGTCAACGCCCACCGCGCCCTCGACGACACGGTGGCCTTGGCGAAAGTCTTTCAGTATATGCTCAAGGACGCCATCGACCAGGGCTTCACGACGGTGTCGCAATTAAATGACGACGATGGACAGATTGACTATACGAGTGTGCGTCCATTCCACCTGACGGTGCTCGTGCAGAACAAGGTGGGGTTGAAGAACCTCTACAAGATTGTGTCGGAGTCGCACACGAAGTACTTGTACCGCGTGCCGCGCGTACCGCGAAGCTTGTTGGTCAAGTACCGCGAAGGGCTCTTAATTGGCTCGGCTTGTCAGAATGGCGAAGTGTTTGATGCGTTACTGCGTGGTAAGACTGGGGAAGAACTCGAGCAAATTGCGGAGTTCTACGACTACCTGGAAATTCAGCCGCCAGCGCATTACAAACCGCTTTTGCGCAATGAGATCATCCCGTCGATTGAGTCGGTGAAGGACTACCATCGGACCATCATCGACATTGCGCGGCGCCTCGGCAAGCCGGTTGTCGCGACGGGGGACGTGCATTTTTTGAACCCGGAGGACGCCATTTTCCGTGATATTTTCTTGAAGTCGCAAAAAGACCCGAACGCGGACGACCAGCCGCCGCTGTATTTCATGTCAACGGACGAGATGCTTGAGGCGTTTTCCTATCTGGGGCCGGAATTGGCCGAGGAAATTGTCGTCACGAACACGAATCGCATCGCCGATATGATTGAGGACGTCTCGCCAATCCCGGATAAGCTGTACACGCCAAAAATTGAGGGCGCTGAAGAGGAAATCCGTGATATGTGCTACGCCAAGGCGCACGAATTGTACGGTGAGGTATTGCCGGAGATTGTCGAGAAGCGGCTGGAGAAGGAATTGAACTCTATCACGACGCACGGCTTCTCAGTTATCTATCTCATCTCGCACAAAATTGTCAAGAAGTCGCTGGATGACGGGTACCTGGTTGGGTCCCGTGGGTCGGTCGGTTCGTCGTTCGTGGCGACGATGTCCGATATCACAGAGGTCAATCCGCTGCCGCCGCACTACCGCTGTCCGAGCTGTAAATACAGTGAGTTTATCGCGGACGGATCCGTCGGCTCTGGGTTTGATTTACCGGACAAGGCGTGCCCGAAGTGTGGAACCGAATTGGACAAGGACGGACACGATATCCCATTCGAGACGTTCCTCGGATTTAAAGGCGATAAAGTGCCTGATATCGATTTGAACTTCTCCGGGGAGTACCAGGCGCAAGCGCACGCTTACACCAAGGTGCTGTTTGGTGAAGATTACGTGTATCGCGCAGGGACGATTGCGACGGTTGCCGAGAAGACGGCCTTTGGTTACGTCAAAAAGTATGCGGAAGAAAAGGGCTGGAACCTGCGCAACGCGGAAATGACGCGGCTCGTTCAGGGATGCACGGGCATTAAGCGCACAACCGGTCAACATCCAGGTGGTATTCTCGTCGTGCCTGACTACATGGATGTCTACGATTTTTGTCCGATTCAGTATCCGGCGGATGATAAGGATGCAGAGTGGCGCACGTCGCACTTCGACTTCCACTCCATCCACGATAACTTGCTCAAACTCGATATTCTCGGTCATGACGATCCCACCGTCATTCGCATGTTGCAGGACTTGACGGGATTAGACCCGAAAAAAATTCCGACGGACGACCCAGCTGTGATGTCGCTGTTCTCGGGTACGGAGGCGTTGACGGTTGATCCTAACCATCCGGTGACACCTGAGCGGATTCGTTCGAAAACGGGTACGTACGGTATTCCGGAGTTTGGGACGAAATTTGTCCGGCAAATGCTTGAGGATACGAAACCGAGTACGTTTGCGGAGCTGCTGCAGATTTCGGGTCTGTCTCACGGCACCGACGTGTGGCTGAACAACGCGCAAAAGTTGATTCAGGATAACGTCTGTAAGCTCAAGGACGTCATTGGTTGCCGCGACGATATCATGGTCTACCTGATTTACGCTGGGCTGGAGCCATCACTCGCCTTTAAAATTATGGAGAGTGTGCGTAAGGGCAAGGGCCTCACGCCTGAGATGGAAGAGGAAATGAAGCGCAACAACGTGCCAGATTGGTACATTTGGTCGTGTAAGCAGATTAAGTATATGTTTCCGAAAGCGCACGCCACGGCGTATGTGTTGATGGCGGTTCGCATCGCCTACTTCAAGGTGCATTATCCGTTGGAATTCTATGCGACCTACTTCTCTGTGCGCGCGGACGATTTCGATCTCGACATCATGGGCAAAGGCTACGACGCCATTCGCGCGAAAATCGAGGAGATTGAGGCGAAGTCGTTCCAGGCGTCACCGAAGGAGAAGTCGCTTTTGACGGTGCTTGAGATGGCGCTGGAAATGACGGCTCGCGGTTTTCGTTTCTTGCCGCTGAGTCTCTATGAGTCGGATGCGACGAAATTTAAGGTGGTTAAGGAACAAAACGGCTTGTTGCCACCGTTTGCGGCGCTGGATGGCGTCGGCGAGTCGGCTGCCAAAAGTATCGCCGAAGCGGCGAAAGAGGGCCCGTTCCTCTCTGTCGAAGATCTTCAGGAGCGCTCGCGCGCATCGAAGACGGTCATTGAATTATTGGACGCCCACGGCTGTTTAGAGGGTTTGCCGTCGTCGAATCAATTGTCTTTGTTGTTGTAAGTGGTTTTGGGCCATTCTGCGGGGGATTCCTTGCCGGATGGCCCTGTTGGCATGTGTGAATGCGGTCGTCTCACGGATGCGCTGCGTGCACATCTCCATTCGCGTGTTTTCTCAGATTATCGCCGTAAACTTTCACGCTGTGATACCAGGCGGGAGGCGCCAATGACACCCGCATCGTTGGTCAGCTTTGCAGCGCGCACGGTGCACGCGTCCGCCACGAGGTGCAGCGCGTATCGGCGAAACGCTTCCGTCACTGGGCGGAGGAAGACGTCCCCGGCCTTGGAGATGCCGCCGCCAATTAGAATGGTATCGGGATTGACCGTACCGGCGATGATGGATAGGCCAAAACCAAGCCAATCCGCAGCTTCATCGATAATCTGTTGTGCCATCTTGTCGCCTTTGTCGGCGAGGTCAAAAATGGTCTTGGCTTCGTCAATCGCGACTTCGTCAGACAATTGGCCTGATGCTTGCAATTCTTTGGCGCGGCGTACCATGGCGGTCGCAGACGCGACGGTTTCCAGGCAACCTCGCCGACCACAATGGCAGGGTAGGCCGCCTTTGTCGACTGTCAGGTGACCGACCTCGCCAGCCATGCCGTTGACACCCCGATACAGCCGTTGGTGAACCACAAACCCGCCACCAACCCCTGTCCCAACCGTCACGCAGACCAGCGCGAGCGCGTGTTGGCCAGCGCCAATCCAGGATTCTGCGAGCGCGGCCACTTTGGCGTCGTTCTCCATGACGACAGGGAGATGAAATGCATTTTCCGCGATTTGAATAAACGGAATGTTTTCCCATCCAATGTTCGGTAATTTGATGATTTCCCCCTTTTTCAGATCTAAAAATCCAGGTAGTCCGACCCCGACGCCAACGACGTCTGAAATGCTACAAGCAGCCTTTTCTACGACCTGATGCAGAACGCCCTGCAGTTCGTTGCAGACGTCCTCAGGGCGCCTGTGAAGATTTGTGGCAAATGATGAGCGGGTGACGATTTCTCCCTTTTCTGTGACCAATGCGGTCTTAATACTTGTCCCGCCGACATCGACTCCGAAATACAGTGTCACAGATTGGCTCCCCCTTCAGCAGACGTCCGTAATCCCGGCTGTTCTTCGAGATTGAGTCCTTTTGTATATCTCTTACACGACATAGGGTAATGACAAAGGCCCGACGGAATTCCTGATGCGGGTGGTAAATTGCGGATCATCAAATACCCTCAGCAGTCAGCTGAGGGTATTTGGGAGACGCGCACGGCGTAAGTGGTTGCGTGTGATGGCAACCTGCGCGCTATTCTACAGCCTTTAGGGACGGGTGATTTCAATGCCACTAGCAGCAGTTTCTGCCCGGGCACGCGCGGTTGCAACGTCGCTTCCGGCGCTTAAGACAACACCCAGGCGGCGGCCCACGGTCGCAGTTGGTTTCCCGAACAGGCGAACTTGCGTCTGGGGCACCGCGAGCGCTTTGTCGATCCCGCCCACTTGATAAGCATCACTCGCGATGGGGGATTTTAAGGCTCGGCTTGCGCCAGGTGTGCGGAGCGTGATTTCGCTGATGGGGAAGCCGAGAATCGCCCGCACGTGGAGTGCGAATTCGGACAAATCCTGGGTGATTAGGGTAACGAGACCGGTGTCGTGTGGCCGCGGGGACACTTCGCTAAAATACACTTTGTCAGGGGCAATAAACAATTCCACGCCAAACACGCCATAACCGCCTAGGGCGTCTGTGATTGATTTGGCGATATGCTCTGCTTCCAGGCGTTGCGCATTCGTAAGGTTGTGCGGCTGCCACGACTCAATATAGTCGCCGTCCTTTTGAACGTGTCCAATTGGTGCACAGAAGTTGGTACCGGAGGTAGAGCGTACAGTTAAGAGCGTGATCTCGGAGTCGAATTGGACAAATGACTCGACGATGACGCGGCTGTTTCGCACACGGCCGCTTTCCATGGCATAGGCCCAGACGGACTCGACTTCGTCCGGCGATTGACAAACGCTTTGTCCCTTCCCAGATGAACTCATAATGGGTTTGACGACACATGGGGTTCCAATTCGGCCGACGGCTCTGCGCAGTTCGTCGAGCGAATCGGCAAATTCGTAGCGGGCCGTCGGGAGATTTAATGTTTCCGCCGCGAGCCGGCGGATGCCTTCTCTGTCCATCGTGAGTTGTGCCGCCCGCGCTGTCGGGACGACGTGCAGCCCCTGTGCTTCAAGTTCGACCAAGGTCGTCGTTGCGATGGCTTCAATCTCTGGGACGACGAGATCTGGACGCTCGCGTTCAATGACCGCGCGCAACTGTGCGCCGTCTGTCATGTCAATGACGTGCGCGCGGTGTGCGACTTGCATCGCGGGGGCATTTTTGTAACGGTCAACTGCAATTGTCTCGACACCGAGTCGTTGTGCCTCGAGTACAACTTCTTTTCCTAGTTCACCTGCGCCAAGTAGCATCATCTTTTTGGCCTTTTTGGATAGTGGGGCTCCGTACATGTCTCTTCGACTCCTTTGCCGTAATGACTAGTCAACATACAAGCGACATAAAAACCGCCTGGGATCTTTGTACAAGATGCCCAGGCGGTCGGCGATAACAGATTACATTCCCTTGTGGTGACCCACGAATCCGCCAGTTATGTAATCGGGATTGATATTTGCATTTTTACAGTCGAATCGTAGCATACGAACGCGCGCTTTTTCAAGGTCAATCACAAGGTCAAGTAAAGGATACTGCAACACATGAGTGACGCGATTTGGAAGTTTGCAGGATGAGGAGTATTCTTTTGATCTGGGACCTTCGTCGTTGAGATAGAGACGAAGGGCAAGGAGGGGTTACATATGGATTTACAAAACAAAGTTGCACTGGTGACTGGGGCTGGCAAGGGTATTGGCCGGTCTATCGTCGAACGTTTGGCAAAAGAAGGGGTTCACGTTGGACTTTTGGCTCGAACACAGCAGGATTTAGAGCAAGTGTCTGCACATGTGCGAGAGACCTATGGCGTCAAAACGGCCATCGCGCCGGTTGATATCACCGACCGCAAGGCGGTTGACGAGGCTGTTCAGAAGCTGCATCAGGAGCTGGGTTCTGTCGATATATTGGTCAATAATGCAGGTACGGCGCAATTTGGGCGCATCATTGACATGGACCCGGAAGTCTGGGAGCGCATGATTCAAGTCAATCTGATGGGGACGTATTACGTGACCCGTGCGGTACTTCCAATCATGGTGGCGCAGAACGTTGGTAACATCATTAACATCAGTTCGACAGCAGGTGAACGGGCATCTGCGACGACTTCTGCGTATTCGGCGTCGAAGTTCGCTATCATGGGCTTCACGGAGTCGTTGATGCAAGAAGTTCGCAAGAATAACATCCGGGTGACGGCGCTGGCGCCGAGTACCGTTAACACGGAATTGGCCGCAAGTGCGGGCCTTAAGATTGGCGATGAGGATCACATGATGCAACCGGAGGATGTGGCCGAATTAGTGGTGGATGTTTTGAAATTGCCGCAGCGCGTATTTGTGAAGAATGCGGGCTTGTGGATGACGAATCCACAGTAAGGTATAGGATTCGAAAACATAGCCCATATTTATCCACGAACTTGATGTGTATAGACCTCTTCTCACTGGGAAGATTACCGTGCAGGAGGTTGATGTACCGCAAAAACGAAATGATATTTCGAATCTGTGGTGTAATCAACGTGCCTATGCGAAAAGACGGCGAAAGCCGTCTTTTCGTGTTTATACGGGTTTATGTTTTCCGGAACTTTGACCTGCCTGTGGCTGAGCTTTGGTGTCAAGGGTGTCAGGCGGCGCGTGAAAAGTGGCCGATGCGGTTACATTACCATTGGGTTTTGGGATTCGTGTGCAAGGTCGGTAGGCCAGTTTCAACATTTGGTCATCAAAGTGAATTGTGAGGTGAGTGTATTGAGCAGGCAACAGGCAGAAGGGACGAATCTTGGCTTTGTGACACTCGTGTCGATTGTCGCGGCAATTGGCGGCTTGTTGTTTGGTTACGACACAGCGGTGATTTCCGGTGCCATCGTGTTTATGCAACAAAAATTCCACTTAGGCCCAGGGATGCAGGGGTGGGCGGTGTCCTGCCTCATGATTGGCGCTATCGTCGGAGCCGGATTTGCCGGCTTTCTGAGTGACCGCTTTGGTCGTAAGAAAATGCTGATTGTCGCTGGATTTCTGTTCGTCATTGGCTCCATCGGTTCAGCACTCCCAGCAACCATCACGGAGTTTGTATGGGCCCGCATTGTCGGTGGTATCGGTATCGGAATTTCCTCCACGTTGGTGCCACTCTATATCGCTGAAATTGCGCCCGCGCGACACCGCGGGAGCCTCGTCTCGTTAAACCAACTAGCGGTCGTTATTGGTATTTCGGCGATTTATTTCGTCAATATGTGGGTGGCGAATCTCGGTTCACCAACATGGGATATCGAATCGGCGTGGCGGTGGATGTTTGGCCTGGGCGTAGTACCTGGTGGGCTATTTATTATCCTCTTGCTGTTCGTGCCTGAAAGCCCTCGGTGGTTGGAGCGGCATGGCCTCGGGGACAGAGCGCTTCAGATATTGACCCGTGTGAATGGTCCAACAAGAGCCCGGGTTGAGCTGTCGGAAATCCGTGATACGCTCAACGACGAGTCGGGGAACATTGGATTATTGTTTCGACCAGGGTTTCGCGTTGCGTTGTTGGTCGGTGTGGTCTTGGCCATCCTACAACAAGTCACGGGGATTAATGCGATTATGTATTACGCTCCAGAGATTTTTAAGCAAACTGGGGCCGGCACCAACGCATCGCTGATTGAAACCGTCATTACTGGCGCAGATAACTTGGTGTTTACACTAATTTCGTTGTGGTTGATCGATCGCGTCGGACGCAAAGTCCTCCTCCTCATTGGTTCTGCTTTTATGACGGTGAGCATTGCCATCGTCGGGTACGCCTTTTATACGGGGAACACGGCAGGACCGCTCGTGCTCGTGTTAATTCTGGTGTTTGTCGCGGCGTTCGCGGTTTCCTTTGGACCGATTGTCTGGCTCGTCATGGCAGAAATTTTTCCCACGAGTATTCGAGGGCGGGCGACTGCGATTGCATCTGTGGCACTTTGGATTGCGGATTACGCAGTGTCTCAGTCATTCCCGGTTCTTTTGAACAGCGTCGGCGCTTCCAGTACCTTTTGGACGTTTGGTATTTTGTCGCTGGTGGCGTTCATCTTTACGCTTGCGCTGGTACCAGAGACAAAGGGTAAGACACTTGAAGAAATCGAGCGCTCCTGGGGTCGGCGGGGTACGCAATCTACATCGACAGGGCGTTAGACGATAGGTCGTTCATTTGGTCGCCAATCTCTCGCTGTGCCACACAAACACGGTTGCCGATGATTGGGGCACCGCGTTTGTGTGGCATTTGCGTGCGATTGTCACGCCATTCGCGCAGACGGGCGCGGGGATGGGGAGAGTTCACGAAGTTTCATGTTCGACCAGTGTTTGACGTCGTTTAATAAAACATAGTAATCCCGTTCCTCCAATGAGTTGCTGGGCGTACTTTCGGAAAGTGCCTCTTCGATGAGGTGACAACCGTGTTGCCAAAGCCAGTCGTACGGCTCGGTACTGGAATCACGCATTGTCAAATACACAGCCGCGATGTTTGTGAGCGTGAGAAATAGGGTCTTTTCGGAATCGGCGTCTACTTCATCTGCACCATTGCGGATTCCTTCGTGAACCGTAAATTGCATTTTAAATCCGTTCCATCCTCCTGCAGGAATTTTCCCATCAATCCTGTAGTTTTTACATGGCTTCGAATACGTGGCGGTGGACTGCATGCCGTAGTTCCTCCCTCCTGTTATCGCAAATTGTAGGGAACAACTGCACGCAATTTAGAACCCAGGTTGTTCCCCGGTTGTCCCGGTCGTAGATTCCTTGTTGAAATTCTCGATTCGCAATCATGGCGATAGGGTTTTCACCAAGCCACACACCATTTCCATTCAATTGTCATGCTTTGGTTATGGCAGAACGTGTCGATCCGGTGTATCCTCGTGCTTACATGGTTTTGTAAGTGGAGGTATAGAAATGGCCAGATGTCCAAAGTGTGGTACCGCTAAGTTTGCAATTGACGAAGTGCAGTTAGAAGGCGATACGAGAAAAATCGTGGTGATTGTGTGTGCCGGGTGTGATACACTCCTGTCCATTGTTCACCCGCAATTTAATTATTACCCTCAACTGGATGAAATATCCGAGACGCTGAAGCAAATCAGACAGAAGTTGAAATAGACATTGATTCTGTCTTGACGACGTGCGGAACGGAGAATATTTCGTGCGAGTGCGCGTCACCCCATTGAGTAGTACGTATATGGGGATTATCGACGATGCTTGCGGATTTTATGACAGTTCAAGACGCCGTGGATTTCTCGACAGGACATGGCAAGAGAAGTTTGTTGTAGATTGAAGAACTTTTGAATCCATACAACGCACAAACGGCACCCATGCAAAACGGTTTGTGCGTTGTGTTGGGTCTCAGTTCGTTTTGACGCCGAAGGCTTTACTATGTACGTCTGTACGGAATGCATCAAGCCTCTGTAGCTTCCTAGCGGTGCTGTTGAAGTCGCCTTTGCAGCGGTGCGGGCTGCGCCTGATTCCTCTTTCCGAAGATCTGACTGTTGAATATCTTGACCTCAAAATACACACTGCCTTAAATTGCACTTGATTGCATCCGTCCCGTAGATGTATTTCGCTCAGAAATTCTTTTCGCGCATCGTGAGTGGATTCGAACTGCGTTCGAATCCTTGATATACTGGGTTCATTCACGGCATTAGGCTAATACTTCACGGTGATAAATGAAAACCCTTGCTGTTTCTCGTTCGACAGTTGGCTTCGGAATCAAGGCATTTTGTTAGTTGCTATTCGCAGTTGCAAATCGCATTTGGCCCGTGCGTTTGTGTGTTCGCCAAGCACGGCATACGACACGCATGGCTAACTGTTCGTCTTGAACGGCTGCCAGAATTGCTTCGCCAAACGTCTTGAAGAACTCTAATTGTGTCATGCTGTAAACCACCTTCGATCAGTGTCGTTGCATATATCATAATACGAACAAATGTTCGCATCAATGCTGTTTCGTGAAATATCGCTTATTTTTTTGTGTCATTTGTGGAATGTGATTTTTGAAAGCAATTGTCCGGGAATGATGAAAGTGTCTGTTGAAAGGATGACTGGAAGCCAACGCTGGACACCACGACAGGAGTGAAGTCATGGATATGGAACCAAGGCCGCGAGTGTACCACAGGCGTCGACGCAATTCGGACCAGCGTGCTTCAGGACGGAAGTTAAACCGGATGGAGGGCGTTTTATCGACAATTGCCCTCATTGTGATTTTCGCGATTCTCATCGTTATTTTTTTCCGATTTGATCGCTCGAATGAACTGTCACGCGTGATTCAGTCGACGGGGATTCTCGGTGTGATCATCGCGATTGCTTTGATGGCGCTACTCAGCATTCTCCCTGTTCCGTCTGAGTTCTTGATGATTGTCATCATGAAAATTTTTGGTCCATGGTGGGGAATTTTGCTTAGTTGGGTGGGCACAATGATTGCCGCCATCGTGACTTTTCTGCTTGCTCGACACGTTGGCCGAAAGTTGCTGCGCCACTTTATTTCGGAAGATCGGGTCGAGCAGATTTCAAGTTGGATCGGAAATCGCGGCATTTTTGGTTTAATTGCCGTGCGTATTATTCCATTTCCGTTTATTGTCGTCAATTATGTTGCAGGTGTCTTGCGCAATATTCGGCTGCGCGACTTTATTTGGACGTCGGCAGTGGGTGGAATCCCGTATTATATCGGCGCAGCCCTCGTGTTTTTAGGTGTCTCGAAGCGGTACATGACCTGGCTTGTGATTGGCGCGGTTGCACTTGTGACGGTATGGGTGGCAGGTTATTTCTTCAATCGTCACGTTCACTCCATCAAGCGATTTTTACATTGAGTCGTTTGCGAATAGCAGGACACTCAGGAGCACCATACTTTCCGCAACTATTGGGTAGTAGAAATACGGCAACAAGGAAATCAGCGGGAGCTGAATGGTTGCCGCTTGGGCAGGCTCGGTTTTCTGTAACCATTCCCAAGGGATGGTTTGGTAGCGCAATTTACGTGGGCGATGGAGACTGATGGCTGCAAACATGTGCATACCTCCCGTCTCTCACATTGTACGGTGATGTTGTAGCGTAAATGCCAGTCCAAGGAAATGCTGCGTAGATTCAGCAACGCCCTGGACCGTATGGCCGCAGGCCACCGCAGGCGGCAGGCGAGCGCCCGGCGTGATGGCGTCTTAATAAGACACTCGTGCCGTTTTTGTATCGATTAATGCATCAAACATGCCTTATTTTGTTTTTTTTGAGAACGTTTTGGTAGATTTGCGCGAATAGCACAGATTTCTTATCTTATCCGCCCCCCAAAGGGCCGATATGTCACAAATAGTGCGGAAAAGTTACCTCATGCGGCCCCCACAGGCCCACCCTGGCCTAACCGTGGGGGAGTTTCAATAGGCACAACGTATCCTCCCATGGACGCGCGTATCGTCACGACACGCCTGGGCGCCAGAAAATCAGAAAAAAAAGGTCGCCATACGACGACCAATGGGTAAAGGGAAATTGTGTCTCATAAATCATAACACAATACTGATTTTTACGATAGCACGTTAATGCACTAAAGTTTTTTAAAGATTCATTTAGGTCTGAGGTGGGTTGTCTCGTTTACCGGATTGGGCACTTCGAAGAGACCCTCGCCATTGTGGAGGCGTTCAACGCCTGCTTCGCATACACCGTAGCTCCGCCAGGAGCAAGTGCGGCATAGCGTTGCGATGTCTGACGCAACGATGTGATTTTGAATTCGTTGTTCGATGTCCGACCAACGGTAGGTCTCTCCAGCTTCCACGCCAAGGCGTTGTCGAACGGCACTATCGCGTTGCATGATTGTGGCGTCGTGACAGTGGCAGGGTTGCGTCTCTGGAAATTTGGCGCACAAATCGTCTGGGCCGACAACGAGAGTGACAAGAGTTTCCGGTTGTTCGCGCAAGCGTCGGTGAAGTTGTGTCATGTTTTGTACGTATTCTGGAGAATAGCCCATGCCGCGATAGCCGAGTAGACATAATAAGTGGTGTCCGCGTAGGCGGTATGTTGCTTGCTGGTGGCTCACAGCGGATACCCTCCTTACGAAATGGCCACCTATGTGACATCGTCCCCTGTAGGATAGGACAAGCATAACACATGGTATTTTTATGCTGTGAAGGGTTGTAGTCGCAGATACGAAGTGGCATTTAGGTTTTGATGAGGGTAAGATGACGGTATACAAACTTATTGGAGTGAAGTCTTGCGTACATTGCGCCGTATATTGCTGTACATGATACGGCCTATTAAGTTGGAGGGAAATGTTGTGCTGGCATTACATCCGGATGAACTGAGTCCTCGTGACAATTACAAATTTTTGATTGGAAGCGTTATTCCGCGGCCCGTGGCGTTTGTGACGACGAAGTCGGCGGCTGGCACACTCAATGCGGCTCCGTTCAGTTACTTCAATATTGTATCGTCGGCACCGCCTATGATTTCCGTATCGGTGCAGCGAGTAAATGGTAAGCAAAAAGATACAGCTCGCAATGCCATATTTGCCAATGCGTTCGTGGTTCATATTTGTGATACAGATAACGTGGATTACGTCAATCAAACGGCGGCGTCCCTTGGGCCGGAGGAAAGCGAAGTAGAGCAGGTGGGACTCACGCCCGTAGAGAGTCGCGTGATTGATGTGCCTGGGGTGCAAGAAGCCAAAATTCGGATGGAGTGTGTCCTTGAACATGCGTTGCCACTAGGTGGAAGTGTACCTACGTGTGATATGTTGATTGGTCGGGTTGTTCAGTATCATATTCAGCCAGACCTTTATGAGGATGGACGAATTGATGCGTTGCGATTAAATCCGGTGGCGCGTTTGGCAGGCGACGATTATGTCAAACTCGGTCAGATTTTTGCGATGGATCGACCGAAGTAAGGAAATTACATACTGTGACAACGCGAAAATCGTGTTGGTCTTCTATATACATGTGACCTTACGTCTGTTAAAATAAGAGCAATATATTATTGTTCGACATAATCCGCTGCCGACGGTGTTCGCGTTGGTATACTCATCCCATTGGCATTCTGCCGTCGCCTTATCTGAGGTGTCCGAATATAATCTCACCATCATCGTGCGAAATCGCATAGGGAGAGATAGACATTTAGAGGGTTTTTTACTGGGTGAATACCGACTTTATTGATTTGGATAATAGGTCTTGGGAGGCCCGAAATCATGCTCATTATCGCATGGGTCATTGCGATGTTCTTTGCGGCCAATATTGGAGCGAGTGGCACTGCGGCCTCCATGGGCGCTGCGTACGGTGCGGGCGCCGTGAAACGAAAATGGATTGCGCTGGTTTTAGTCGCCGTGGCTGCGTTTCTTGGCGCGGTTATCGGTGGCGGTTCTGTAGTGAAGACCATCAGTGGAGGGATTGTACCCTCGCATGATATCACAGTGTCAATTACCGTTTTAATCTTGGCTTCAGCCTGTTTAACCTTGTTTATATCCAACTTGATTGGGGTACCGCTGTCGACGAGTGAGGTCACTGTGGGCGCAGTTGTGGGCGTCGGTTTGGCGATTTCACACATTTATGTTTCGAAAATCGTATTTATTGCGTCGGTTTGGCTCGTGATGCCATTCCTTGCGATGGCCATCGCTTATTTTCTAGGCAAGGTGGTTCGCGTGCTGGAGCCGAGGCTTGCCAGAGTATCCACTACAACGCGGTATATTACACTTGGCTTCACGGTTTTGCTTGTGCTTTCAGGATGTTATGAAGCCTTTTCCGCAGGGATGAACAATGTGGCCAATGCGGTTGGCCCACTTGTCGCCTCCCATGTGATTGGACAGCGTACAGGGTTGTATGTGGGCGCGTTATTCGTCGCGCTTGGCGCTGTGACGCTAGGTGGCAGAGTACTGGAGACGAATGCGAAAAAAATCACGAAGTTATCTGTCCTGCAGGGGACGGCGGTATCGCTGACAAGTGCCACCCTGGTTTTGATTGCTTCCATATTTGGGTTGCCAGTGCCGCAGACACAGGCCACTACGATGGCGATATTTGGCGTGGGACAGTCTAAAGTTGGGCGCGACATCTGGCGACAGGACGTCGTGCGACGCATCGTGAAAATCTGGATTGCATCTCCAGTCTCCTCACTTTTGTTGTCGTATGTGCTGGTTGAATTGGTGCTGAAGGGAAATTGGTTTGCATTGTGGATAGTTGGTGCAGTCGTCGTCCTGAGTGGATTGGTTTGGCTCGTTCGCCGAATGCGGGCCAAACAATCGGCGGTTGGGCAGCGCAAGACTCTGTAGAGGTGGGCAGACCTCACGGGGTCTTTTTTTTGTGTTCATTAGATTTTGTAAATTGTTCCCTTGTTTTCTGTGGAAACTGTTATACTTGTCGTGATTTCGTGTAATCGTTCGTTTGAGGCTAGGTACGTGGAGGGAAGGCATGGCGAACGCTGTAGAGCTCAGGAATGTGACGAAGATTATCGGGAATAAGCGAATTGTCAATGATTTGACATTTGATATTCACGAGGGCGAAGTGTTTGGCTTATTGGGTCCGAATGGAGCGGGGAAAACCACGACCATTCGGATGTTGGTCGGGCTTATTTCCATTTCGCAAGGTCAGGTGCGAATTCAGGGATTTGACATTGCTCAGGATTACGCAAGGGCGATACGTCAAGTGGGTGCGATTGTGGAAAATCCGGAAATGTATAAATATCTGACCGGATATCAGAATTTGTTGCAGTATGCGCGGATGGGCAGCGGGATTGACCGGCGAAGAATTGATGAGGTTGTGGAGTTCGTCGGGTTGGCGGATCGAATTCATGAGAAGGTGAAGCGCTATTCTCTGGGCATGCGGCAGCGACTTGGCTTGGCCCAGGCGCTACTGCACAGGCCATCGGTGCTGATACTCGATGAACCGACGAATGGTCTTGATCCGGCTGGAATTCGCGAGTTGAGAGATCACCTTCGTCACTTGGCCAAACAGTCGGGGGTTTGCGTGATTGTCTCCAGTCACTTGCTCTCTGAGATGGAACTGATGTGTGATAGGGTGGCCATTATTCAAAACGGGGAACTAGTGCGGGTGCAGACGATAGATCAGTTGACAGCGATTGACGAAAGTCAGCAGGAAGTTGTGTTGGACGTGGATGATGTGGGCGCAGCAGAGACTGTGCTCCGTGCACTTGCGGCTGAGATTGGGGCTTTTGTAGTGAACGGATCGACCGTGCGGATGACGCTTGACAGACAGCAAATACCGGAGTTGAATCGGCGACTCGTGGAAGCCGGCGTGGGTGTGTATGAGATCCGCGTGCTTGCGAAGTCGCTGGAAGACAGATTTTTGGAGATCACAGGAGGCTAAACCGAATGTGGGGGCTGATTTTGAATGAGAACGCAAAAATATATCGGCGTTCTCGCACGTGGATATTTGTGGGCATCGTCTTGCTGGCGTTGCTCGCACTATGCATGCTCGTGCGCAAATCGATTCCGCCGAGCGCGCACGTCTGGGGATTGATGAATACCAGCAGTGGGCTCATCACGTTAATTACCATTTTTGCCGCTGTCGTTGGCGGCGATATTGTCGCGGCGGAGTTTTCTACAGGCACAGCGAAACTGTTGTTCATGCGACCGGTTTCCCGGCTTCAGATTTTGTGGTCAAAATACATCGCAGTCCTGCTGTTTGCACTCGGGTTTGTCGCGCTGTTATTTGTGGCTTCTTGGGTGCTCGGTGGCTTAGTGTTAGGTTTCGATGGCGCCACGACACCCTATCAATATGTGGGGAGCAACCAGGAACCTGCGCAGATTCCGTATGCGAGTGAGGTATTGCGCAGTTACGCATTTCCCTTGGTGCCGTTGGTGATGACACTGACCGTGTCGTTTATGATTTCGACGTTGTTTCGCAGTAGTTCGTTGGCAATTGCGGTGTCGATTCTCCTATTATTTGCGGGGGCGGTGGTCGTCACTGCGCTCAGCCGTTATGCGTGGGATAAGTACATTCTCTTCGCGAACACCAACCTTTCTCAGTATTTCGTTGGCGGGCCGTCCTTGAAGGGCATGAGTCTCGGCTTTAGTGTCGTGGTGTTAATCGTGTATTTTGTCGTCTTTCACTTGGTTGCGGCTATTGCCTTCCGGAAGCGCGACGTCGCCGTTTAACCCCAATCAACTCAGGTCATCCATTGTGATACCCATGCCGGATGGTATGTAACAATGTAAAACCGCTCGACAGAAACACGGGTGAGATGAGTAAGAGTGTGAGTGCGACAGGAATGTGTCCGATGAGAAAGATACCCATCGAGATACCCATGAATACATTCATGAGAGTGTCGGACATGCCTTTGAGACTTCTGTGTTCATCTATCATGAGGCCTGCTGCAATGCCAAAGACGAAGCTCATGATGCACCCCGCTGTCTTGCTGCCCGTGCACAATTCCATCACGAGTTGAATGGAGAATGTAAAGCGCAGGAGTCCAGAGTGGAGCAAACGCCGGAATTCATCTGGTATGGGTGCAGCACTCGCGCGGCGGGAATCGGGCCGCTTCAATAGCCCGTACAATAGACAGGTTTCGGAAAGGGCGATTGGCAGTGTGATACAAAGGAGCCACAACACATGTCCCACCTCCTAGTATATTGATGTTACGTACTCCAAAGAGTTTTGAGATAAAATTCTCGTAGCGGTCGGGGTACTACGATCACCTCCTTGGGACCATTGGTT
>NZ_JAFMTW010000045.1 GCF_017329615.1 Alicyclobacillus suci
GCGCAGGATTTGCGTGATTTTGGGGCTGCCATAAAGTCGACGGGACTTCACAAATATCTGGTGAATCCGCTTCGTGATTCGTTTTCGGCGTTTGGTACGTTCGCTCTCCGGGCGCCTGCGCCACGCGTAATACCCGCTCCGAGATACATCCAACATCTTGCACATCTTCTCAACCGAAAATTTGGAGCGGTATCAGTCGATGAATTGGTACCTTATTTCCGGTCGTTCATGAAGATGCGCACCGCTTCGTATTATCAGGTTAACCAGCAATGGTTGATATAACATCATGGTAGCCGGGGAGAACGGCGCACGGCTTGGGATACGATCCCGTTAAAAAAACTGTTCACCCACTATCGTAATCATCATGTTTGAGCTGGTTGGGACTGTAGGAGCCCGTATCACATGCGAAGCTATGAAATTACGATAGTTTGTGGGTTGCCGGCATTGTTTGGGGTATAGGTTTATGGAAATGAAGTCCGTAGTTGGAATTGATGTTGCAAAGGGCCAGAGTCAAGCATGTATCTATTTGCAGAAAGGAAAGCCCTTTAGAAAAGATTTTAGCTTTAATCACACCAAGGAGGGTTTTGAAACCCTGTTGAGTCATCTACGAGATGTGGAGAACGCCGTTGGAGAGCGTCCTGATGCGATTTTAGAGGCAACTGGGCATTACCACAACTCGGTTGTTCAGTTTTTAGAGCAAAATGAATATCGAGTGTTTGTCGTAAATCCTTTAATTTCTCAAAGAGCGAGAAAATCGCAATTGAGAAAGTTGAAAACGGATTTGGCTGATGCTCGTCACTTGGCTGATCTCTATTACAAGGAGGAGTTTGAGCCTTTCAAACGTCGTGATGTTCAGATTTTGAATCTTCGTCATTTAACACGTCAGCATGAGGCAATTACGACGATGTATGTTCAGGCCAAGCTGAACTTCCAAGCTATCTTGGATCAGGTATTTCCGTTATACGTAGGGGTTTTTAGTGATTTGTATTCAGTTACATCGCTAAAGCTTATTCAAAAATATAGAACACCTACAGATTTTCTTGAAACGAATCCCTCCCAAATAGCAGAGGACATCATGGACATGAACCATCGCTCAAAATCCCTGTCTTGGGCGCAAAACAAAGCGGAACTGTTGCAAACGGCTGCTGCCAACAGCCCCACCGTTCCACTCTCTCACCACAGCTATTATTTCACATTAAATATGATGGCCGATATGCTTCTTCAGTATAAGGAGCATTTGGAGAACATTGAACAAGAAATTGACACCCTGGCGAATAACCTGTCAGAATGCACGTTGCTTCAGAGCATCCCAGGTATCGGGAAGAAAATCTCTGCTACCGTTCTAGCTGAAATCGGCGATATAGAACAATTCAATAGTGCAAAAAAACTTGTCGCGTTTGCTGGTGTAGACCCAAGCGTTTTTTCATCGGGTAAATTCAAATCGACGGAAAATCGAATCACAAAGCGAGGTTCAAAACGATTACGAAGGGCTTTATTTCTGGCGGTTCAATGCGGGTTAAGAAAAGGTGCAAATGTACGACTTAGAGTCTTTTATGACAGAAAGCGAGTGGAAGGGAAAGCAAACAAAGTGGCGCTAATTGCTTGTGTGAATAAACTGCTTCACACCATATTTGCAATCCTCTCGAAGAGAGAGGCTTTTCGTCAGTCATTTAGCCCAGAAATAACCGGCTAACGAAATAAAAAGACCATTAAAACCCTATTGTATTTGGGTCTATTTGATGCGCCCGGATACATATAACGAATTTTGGCCAAATCGAGAGTTTTTCACTTGACAACATATTAGCTGGTTTCGTAAGCAATGATGTAGTTGTCTTCTGTTTATTTGCTGTCCATGATCGTGACGTTTCACCTATGACATACGGCGTCACGCCGCGTCAGCACGCGACATACAATCTATCCTGATCCTGCTTGCTGTTCATATATGAATGTAATATATTACATACAACAGAACGACAAGGGGAGTCATCATGCCAATTCCGGAAGGTTATTTACGACCTGAACGCGTCTCTGCAAGAGATCGCGCATTAGAGCAGATTCAACGCTGGATTGTCGACGGTACGCTCCAGCCCGGGGAAAAGTTGAGCGATGGCGCGTTGGCCGAGGCGCTTGGCGTGAGCCGGACGCCCGTCAGAGAAGCACTGCAAACACTGGAATTGCAAGGTTTCGTCGAGATGCACCGCGGGCGGGACACAAGAGTTACGGCCATTTCGAGGGAGGACATCCGAAAGATCTATCCTCCTTTGGCTTCGTTGCAATCGCTTGCAGCGGAGCTGGTTGTTGAGTCGGTGACCGCGGAGTTTATCGGGCAGTTGCGTGAAGTCAATAGACAATTTGCAACTGCACTGCGTCGCAAGTCGTCTTACGAGGCGATGGAATTAGACGACGAATTTCACAATGCGATTGTCGAGCGTACAAACAATCCATACATTTCGTCGTTCATTTCGACCCTTCAACTTCACGCGCGCAGATTAAAGTACGTATTCTTTGAGGACTCGTTATTATCGCACGAATCGATTGCTGAACATGAGAACATCTTACAGGCGCTCGAACAGCGGGATGCAGAGAAGGCTGCGTCAGCGACGCGGGAAAATTGGCTGCGCGCGATGCACGAGTTATCTCGCCGTATGTAAAGGACAATCCAAAGCATGTGGGAAGAACGGGGTGTCAATGGTGGAGATAGGGATGAATGCGTCAGCGATTCATAAAGATGCTATCGAAGTTCGTTGGCTTTCCGAGCATTTCATGCGCAAAGAGCTATGTGCCATAACGTGTCGTTGGGCGACGCGGGCTGAAAGGGATGTGGTGGATTGCAATCTGGGCTGCATTCTCTCGGATGTGTGGGCGGCCGAACATCGGCTGGCGCCATTTCCGGAGGTAGCCGTCGCGTTCTATGAGCAGTGCGCCGTAGGAATCGTCTGCGGAACGACCTTGTCTACACAAAGATGCTTTTTTATCGATCACCTGGTGGTTCATCCACGGTACAATGTGACAAAGACTGGATTTCCCGCGATGCACGTAATTCAGGAGTGCCTTGTTGAGGCCGCCATCGACCACAGTCAGGCGTGTGGCTACCACGGATGGTTAGCGTGTTGCCCGGAACCCGGTACGGAAGCGATGTGGAGGCGGTTGGGTTTCTCGAAGGCAGACTCGTTTATCTATCGCCGCATGGGATACTTCACGCAAATGCCCGCAGGGATCCACTAGTTAGGAGGCGGCGTTCTGATGGTGGGCCATTCACAGGTTGAACGATTGAAGCCGGAAGATGCGCTTGCCCTACAGGCCTTGGCTGAAGCTGTCGGTTGGCGTTTTCATCCCGAACAAGCGCATCTTTTGCTGTCGGCAGGGGGCACGGTGTTCGGTCAGCGCGTACAGGGTCGGCTTATCGCAAGTGCGGGTATTTATACATATGACACGTCGTTCTCCTCGTTAGGTGTCGTCATGGTTGATCGCGCGTTTCAGCGGCGAGGCCTGGGCAGGCGTATGGTCGAACGGTGTCTCACAGAGGTGGCAAAGACTGATACAAAGGTGACGTTGGTGGCGACATCGGAGGGATTTCCACTCTATGCGTCGCTCGGGTTTCAAACGGTGGGGCAGGTCTATCGTTATCAGCGAGATCGCGCAGATTCAGACGATGCGCTGCAACATTATGCAGGGATGTCCAAAATGACACGAGCGGACCTGGCGGAAGTGATTCGGATGGATGATGTCGCCTTTGGTGCGCCGAGGTCTGCATTATTTCACACGCTGTTTTCCCAGATGCAAGATGGTTATGTGGTTCGCGATGCGACGGGTGCTTTACAGGGAATGGGCATCGCTGTTTGTCGCGGGGCGTGCTTGTTGATTGGACCGCTGGTGGCCAAGACGAATACGACAGCGCTGGCGCTCGTGCAGCGGATGGCAGCGGCTTTTGATGGACCAGTGCGGTTGGACGTGCCAAGTCATCAGATAGCTTTTGCTAATCAGTTAGCGTCACACGGGTTCCAAGAGCAGAGGGTGTCGCCAGTCATGCTCCTTGGGGGATCGAAGTTGCCGGGGCAGCGGGATGTCATGTTTGCCATCGCTGATCCAGCTTTTGGGTGAAATAATCGCCGCAGCGCTGAACTTTATGTGCTTTGGTAGCAAATGTATGTTCGGAGGGGAATCGATGGACACGCGATTTACAAAGTTACTTCAGATACAGTACCCAATCGTACAGGCTGGCACGAACCGACCTTTTGCAATGAACCTGTTTGTTCCGGAAAAAGTGGTTGCCAATCCGGATGAAATCAGGCAAATGAATGAACAGTTAAAACCGATTCGAAAACGTTTTTGGATGGGCGAGGACTCGCGGCCAGCTTAGTGTTAGGCGCGTCTGCTGTGCAGATGGGAACCGCATTTCTCGCCTGTCCGGAAAGTCGTGCGCATTCGTGCTACAAAGAACGCGTCGTTACCGTGGCAAGATTCCTCCGTACTCGATTCAGAATCAGTTGACACAGGGGATTCGAAAAGCTGCCGCGCAGCAGGGAGATTTCGATTACATGTCCTTGTGGGCTGGACAGGGCCTGTGGCTTGCGACGAGTCGCCCGGCGGAGGAAATCGTTCGCGAAACTATCGCGCAAGCGCAAGGCGTGCGATGAAATGATTCGATGAAATGAGGGGTTGTTGTACATCGTGCAACATGGTCGCATGGGGATTTGCGTCCCGATGCAAATTATGAACCGTCTCTTGTATTCTACGGTTCAAACTCTTACCATGAGTAGATATTGAATAATCGGAATTGTCGTTCCGAATAGTGGAATGAGAGGCGCTGTAGATGCAGGAACTTTGGAGTACGGACGGGATTTTTGTCGGAGCGCACAATCGACGCGTGCCAGCGCGCCTGTTCAGGCGAGTGACCGTTCCGTCCAAGCGTACACTGTGGGAGACTGCAGCCATGATTGAGGTGGCGTCACGAATCGGGTTTCATCTCGTCGAACTGGAGCAACCGGTTTTTGACGCCCTGTTTATTTTTGACGAACTCGACACAGCGAATCCTGATTCGACAGATGATGGGTCTCAAACTGGTATTCAACTCGTTATTGGCAGTGATGCAGTCTGGCTCAAACAAGTGCTTGGGAAGAAGGCAGAACCGATTGTCCAGTCTTTGCAGATGGGACCGCCGCATCATGGTGCGCTTTATCGATACCAGGATCTAGGAATGACGACGCTTGTCGTCACAGGGACGGCGCCTGAGTGCGTCCTCCACGCCGCACATTATCTGGTCACAGACGGATTTGGGGACGGGATTCAGTGTGATCAATCCCTCACGTTCGTCCCTCCGAACTCCCCCTCTGTACAGGGTTCCGGAATGCAAGGTCAGTTTCCGGGCGCTAAACGCGATTTATCTCTCCATACGCTGTTTACGAAGCAAGGAGTTTATCGTACGTCACCACGACAATTGCATCCTGAGCTTAATGTCCTATTTGACGTCGTCTGTTCGGATTTTGAAGAGACAGTGGCTGCAATCGAACTCGCTTGTCGCTTGTCGCTATCAGCAGCAAGTATCTGTTTTCCGATGACGCGTACCCCGGAGGCGAGGCAATCCCAGGAGACCGATTTAGTCATTTCTGTTGCTCAGATAGCGGACGGGCCACAGCAATCTGTGCAACTGACGCCGGGTTCATGCGCTCCGACGCTTCAAATCTCCGCACGTAAAGGACACTTGATTGCACTTGTGCGGAAAATGATGGATGAATGGTTTGATGAAGTGGACGTGCTTGAAGCGGATACGTGGCGCCAGCGATTTGCTATGTTGCAAAGCGAAAGTTCGGATCTTCGCGAACGGGCGCAACTGGCGATGCGCTTGTATCAGGTGCTGGCGTGTCACGAGGTGAGCGAGATTGTGCTCCCTGTCCAACTCGGTCAGCCACTGGCGATGTGGGAACGATTTTTGCAGTTGCGTCGTAGGCCGAAGGATAGCAATGTCGTGCGCGTCGAAGAAAGAGCGCCTGTGTGGTCCACTGATTGGCGAGCGGATGGTGAACTGGCGGAAATCGCATCGTATGTGGAGGCGTTTTTTGCGGGGGTCGCTGAAGAAGGTATGCCTGAAGCGGCGGCGATTGAGGTGACGACGACGGTAAGTACCCCCTCGTTTGCCACATGGTCTAGTGATTTGCAGTCGAAGTTGCACCAGCAGTTCGGCGTGCGGGTTTCGTTTGTCTACCGCAACGCCAATAAGTCTGGATTGCATTGGCTTATGCACGAAGTCCTGCCAGAACTGAAAGAACGCACAGGGGTGCACCGGGTGGAGCTTGCAGCCAGGGCCTTTCGCCCTGAGGTTGCCCATATCGATCACGCTTATCGCTTCCTCCAGGAACTATATCCGGGGGATGCGATGATCTCGTCCGAATTGGGGATTGCCCTGGAGCAAGTTCAATTGCGCCTGAACGACAGCGATCATGCTCCGATGTTTCAAGTGATTGCTTACGCAATCGACGGTCGACCCATTGGCGAGTGGGTGTGGGAAGGCTGGGCCAGGAGTGCGGTGTATATGCCGGAGAAGCCGGAGCTTGGACGCGTGCTCGTTCCTTCGGCAGGTTGTCGAATTTTTTGTGGGACGCAGGTGGGACAAGCGGCGGACGTTTGGAATTCCCGCCAATTTGACACGAGTGCGTTCCTGTTTTGGCAGTGGTATCAAGCTGTTGTACGACAGGTGGAAGAGCGCGAAGACTTACATCCAGATGCTCCGAAGTTTATGCAATTGCAGTGTGACGTATGGATGGATGCCGAGGATGAGAAGATTCCATATCTGGAGGAGGTCAATTCTTGCCTCGAGGCGCTGCATGAGGATATTTACTTTTACACACTTCATGCCTTCTCTGAACATGGCCGGCAGATAGGCGATGTGACGTGGGATGCCCCAGGCGGAATTCTGCCGTTTATGCACGCGCAAATGGCTATTGAGCCACACGCGACAGTTCAATTGTATGCGTTCCCTACGCGTGCTGAAGTCCGGTGTACGATAGATAAATCTCCCCAGACCATCGTTCCCTTTGCGCGTGGCGTGTTTGCTGGCGCACGTGTAGTGGGCATCACGTGGTCTGAAATCGGGCAATCGTTTGTCTTTGAGGGGCAGATGGATGAGTCGGTGGAGCGTGCGTGTCACATGTGGCTCAACGCAGCAACAGGTGCCTACATTGCCCCTGCCAACGATGACAATCCGGCAGTCCTGGCCTATCCGAAATCACTTCATCGCGACATCTTCGTCAATCGCGATGTCAGGCGATGGTTGGCACGACACCAAGAGATGATTGTGGGACGCGCGTTGTGCTTGGACTATTCGTTTCTTGGTGAACCCATTTGGTTTGTGGAACTGTACGACGTGAGGAAGCGAATGGCGATTTCTTCCCCACTAAAGCATGCATTGTACAAACCGACGCTCTTCATCAACGCGAGGCATCACGCCAATGAGGTATCGAGCACCAACGCAGCTTTGCAGCTCATCCAATCGTTGTCTCAGGAGCGCACGTTGCTCGAACGCGTCAATTTGGTCGTCGTGCCGCTGGAAAACGCCGACGGCGCGAACTTGCATGAGCGTATGGCAGACGAGCATCCGACTTGGAAGCTGCACGCCGCGCGGTACAATGCGTGTGGACTCGAGTTTCAGGATTATCGCTTTCGGGCTGATACGATATTTGGCGAAAGTCGTGTATATGAAAAAATCTGGAATCGGTGGACGCCGGACGTCGCTATTGATGACCACGGCATTCCCTCCCACGAATGGATTCAACCATTTAGTGGGTATAGCAGTCCACCGCGGTTTCCAGTCTCGTATTGGATTCCGAGTGCCCGTATGTACACGATTTGGCGTGAGCCGGGTACGCAGCGCGATGTACATTGGAGTGCCTATCAATCCCTTCGCGAATATGTAACCGCTCGGTTGGATGCAGATGCGGAGGTGGCGCGTGACAATGGAATGTGGTTAAACACGTATCGGCGATGGGGAAATCATTTTGATCCAGCGTATTTTCCGGTGGAGTTGTCCAATGGGAGTATTGCGCACACCTGGAAGACCCGCATTGGCGAAACATCGAATGTCCTAGCAGAGCGGTTTCCGGAATTTATCACGGCCGATATTATCACTGAAGTCAATGACGAGACGGTTCATGGGGTGGAGTTGGCTCAGTGTGCCCACGCGCATCTCGTCGTCAATGAAGCGGTCGTGGACTGGTTAGCATCTGTTGAGACGAAGGTTGAGGTGCAGTGTACGCCTCTTTGCGATGACAGATTTCGTTTAAACATGACAAGAATTCGCCCAGTTTGTCAATAAACATAACATAAATGCTTGTAAACATTATTAAAATAAATTAAAATTCGTGATAAGTTTCAATATTTGAAATAGAAATTCCGCATGTTGGAATGGAAGGGGGATTCTCAATTAGCCAAAATCAAACTGTTGTAAAATCTCTTGAAGTTCTCAATTTGTTTTTGAAGGAAGCTCACTTGAATCTGAACCAGATGACGGAGCGGCTCAGACAACCTAAGACCTCTGTCTATCGAATGGTTCGGTCGTTAGAAGAAGTGGGGTTCCTTTCCAGAGATGAAGGCGGAAAGTATCGCCTTGGTTTGGTGCTGTTGCAGTTTGGGCAGTTGGTCAGTGAGCGCTTGGATGTCCGACGATTGGCCTTGCCTGTCATGGCGCGCTTGCGTGATGACACAGACGAAGCCGTGAATTTGATTGTTCGGGATGGGTATGAGGCGGTTTATATCGAAAAGGTTAATACGATGCATCCGGTCCGCGTATACAATGAGCGCCCAGGACTTCGAGTTCCGCTCTATGCCGGTGCTTGTCCGCGCATTTTGTTGACGTATATGGAGAAGGAAGAACAGGAGCAGTACTTGCTTGATGTCCAACTTCACGCAGTCGGCCATGCCACCATCACCGATGTCAGCGAATTGCGAAGGGTGCTTGCTGAGGCCAGAGAACAGGGGTACACCGTTAGTCATTCTGAGCTCTTGGATGGGACTTCCGCCGTCGCTGCGCCGATATTCAATCACCGTGGTGAAATTGTGGCGGGAATTAGTGTGGTAGGTCTGACAGCTCGGTTCACTCCTGAAGTGATTCCAGACTTTATCGAACAAGTGAAACAAGCAGCAGAGATTTGCTCAATACAACTTGGATTCCAACATCAGAAACAAGTCTAGGGACTATGTTTACAAAGGAGTGACACAGGTGGTTTTAATAGGTGTCGCAGTTGTCATCGTCGGGTTTCTCATTCGGTTAAACCCCTTGTTGGTCGTTACTGTTGCTGGTTTGGTCACGGGACTTATCGCGCATCAATCTTTATACAGTATCATCACGCAATTCGGAGAAGCATTTGAGACCAACCGCTATATGGCCATTTTTATCGCGACGCTGCCTGTGATTGGTCTGCTCGAAAGGCACGGCCTCCGCGAACAGGCTGAGCGGCTGATTGGTAGAATCCGCGCGGCTACGACGGGTCGTATTCTGATGTTGTATCTGCTTTTGCGGGAAGTGACTGCTGCACTCGGCATCACGTCTATCGGCGGCGCGGCACAGACGGTTCGTCCGTTGATTGCGCCAATGGCCGAAGGGGCCGTGGAAGCAAAGTATGGCTCAATACCGGAAGATACGCAGCAGGAAGTTCGCGCGCATGCCGCAGCGGTCGATAATATCGGCGTATTCTTCGGCGAAGACATCTTTATCGCCGTTGGTGCGGTGTTATTAATGAAAGGATTTTTTGATCAGAACCACATTAAGTCAACGCCGATTGATATGGGACTGTGGGCCATTCCGACGGCTGCAGCGGCGCTTGTGATTCATTGTATTCGGTTGTATTTGCTGGATAGGCGAATCAAACGGCGCATGACAGGGGAGAGCACATCTACGACAAGCACAGAGGAGGGCGCGAACCTTGGTGATCTCAACTGAAGCAGTTTATATTTTTATCGGAATTATCACACTGTGCGGAAGTATCTATACATTCTTCGACAAGAAGAATCCTCGCCGAATTTCGTCCGCGCTGTTCTATTTTCTCTACGCTGTCACCTTGATGTGCGCAAAAGTGATTCCTCCGTTTTACATCGGCCTGATTGTCCTTGCGATTGTCGTCCTCGCTGGACTCAATCGAGTGCAGAAAGGCCACTACGGTGAAGCGCCGCGGGAAGAGCGCGAGAAGAACCGGAAACGTTTAGGTGGATGGTTGTTCTTGCCGGCACTGTTGATTCCGTTGCTCACGGTGGCAGGTGTGGAAGGGGTCGGCAGCCACAAACTGGCTGGGCGCTTTATCTTTGACCAGTCCAATGTCACGATGGTCTCGCTGGCGGTGGGAACTGCCATCGCACTGATTGTCGCTTGGCTGATGACCAAATCCTCTCCGTTAACCTCTGTTAAAGAGTCGAGGCGGCTGCTGGAGTCGATTGGCTGGGCGGCCGTGTTGCCACAGATGCTTGCGATGCTCGGGACAATTTTTAACAGTGCCGGTGTCGGGACAGCGGTATCGAGTGCGGTAGATCACATTATTCCCGCCAACTCGCTTTTCTGGGCGGTGTTTGCCTACTGTGTTGGAATGGCTTTGTTTACGATGATTATGGGCAATGCATTCGCCGCATTTCCTGTCATGACCGCAGGGATTGCCATCCCACTCATCATTCAGCACTTCGGTGTGAATGCGGATAGGGTCGCAGCCATCGGTATGTTTGCCGGCTATTGTGGTACGTTGATGACGCCTATGGCGGCAAACTTCAACATTGTGCCCGCGGCGCTACTGGATTTAAAAAGTAAGTACCACGTCATTCGGGCACAGGTTCCGACAGCGATTCTCTTGTTGGCTGTGAACATCGTCATCATGTACCTCGTCGCACGATGATACAGATGAACATAGGCGCTTGAGGGGAAGCAACGTACACAATTCATCAAGGAAGGCATGATAATATGGAGACGCGAGTTCTGGTCACAGGATTTGATCCATTTGGTGGCGAGCAAGTCAATCCGGCGCTGGAGGCTATCAAGCGCTTAACAGGGCGTGTGATAGAGGATGAATTGGGAACTATCCACATCATTCCAGTAGAAATCCCTACGGTGTTCGGCGCCTCGATTGCCTCGTTGCGACAAGCGATGGCCGCGAACCGACCGGATATTGTGATTTGTGTCGGCCAAGCGGGTGGGCGGCATCATATTACGCCGGAACGGGTTGCCATAAACGTGGATGACGCGCGGATTCCAGACAATGCGGGAAATCAGCCGATTGACGAATCCATTGTCGCTGACGGCCCTGCAGCTTATTGGACGGGGCTGCCGATTAAAGCGATTGTTCGCGCATTACAGGACGCGGGGATTCCTGCATCAGTCTCGAATACGGCAGGGACGTATGTCTGTAACCATTTGTTTTATGGGCTGATGCATTTGTTAAACACAGAGTACCCAGGCATTCGGGGCGGTTTTATTCACATTCCGTTCTTGCCGGAGCAAGTGGTAGACAAAGAGGCGCCCAGTATGTCCTTAGATGCGATTGTGCGCGCGATAGAGATTGCTGTTCAGGTCTCCGCTCGCCAGCAAACGGACATTCACGTATCTGCAGGAAAAGAGTCTTAAGGGTTGTTTTGGACGACAAACGGTACACGTTCGGGGACAGACGGCCTTGGCCGTCTGTCCTTTTTTCTAGAGCCACGGGTGAGGCCCAGGTTGACGCTTTGGGCGCGGTGGAAGATGCTGTGGGGAACGCCTGGGCAACCCTTGCGGTGTCCTGTGCACCGGATGGCCTGTGAACGGTGCGCTACCTCGAGGCATTGGGTATATCGGCTGGACGCGACGAGGTGGCTGGCTCTGCCCCACTAAGGGAGGTTGACCTGGCGTCCAACGCGCTGCTGGTCTTTGGTGATGCGGGCGGGCATAGGGATCAATCGCGTGATTTGGGTTGTGGTGAAATGCTTGCGGAGGGTGTGGGCGCATAGACGATTGATTTGCTAGCCCCGGACGCCGCATTGGAGGGCGTTGGACGTGCCCTTGCATCCCCTTATTTACAGGTTTTTTTCGTGTGAGAAATGAGAAGAATCCTCGTCGCTTCCCTGGGTCGCCGCTCGTGCCGTCACGCTGCACGGGGACGTGTGATGTGTTTGGAGGGATTGGTCGCTGGGGCGCAACTTGTGCCCCGTGGGGAGAATCTTCCTCGATATGCGGTGTGGGCGTGGTACCGCTCTCGTCGATTGGAGCGTCCATTGGGTTTTCGGATTGAATTGATTCTTCGGTCGGTTCCTCGGCCGGTGTATGGCTGGATAGTGCTGATGCGCCATTCATCATTGCCCTTAAAACGTTCATCATCATGATATTTTCCACCCTTTCACAGCTAGCCAATGCGATTTCGCCTTGGTCGGTACTGGATAGGTGTCCAGCGCGGTTCGAATCGGGCGGATGAAATATTCCGTACTGTTCGTGCCAAAAACGCAGTGACCTGGCTGGACAGAATCAACTGATTGATTTGTATCTCAAAATCCTAAGGAGTCTTACCATAAGGGTACATCGCATTACTTCAGCAAAAGGGGTGCTCATGATGGGAATTATGCGAATTGGCAGGGCACAGTTGCGCGTGATGGATCTCGATACCGCAGTCGACTATTACACCAATGTCATCGGCCTGGACGTCGTTGGGCAAGAAGCAGGCAAGGTTTACCTGAAGGCGTGGGACGAGTGGGATCACCATAGTCTGATTCTTCAGCAAGCGGACTCGCCTGGATTAGATCATTTCGCGTTTAAGGTGGAAAAGGAAGATGACCTGAGCGAGTTTGAGAAAAAGGTTGAGCAGTTTGGCTGTACACTCAAACGCATCTCGAAGGGCGCGCGGCTGGGTGAGGGCGAGGCGATTCGGTTCGAATTGCCGACGGGACACCAAGTGGAGCTGTACAGCGAGATTGAACAGCTTGGTACGAAAGTCGGCGTTTTAAATCCACACCCGTGGCCAGATGGGTTACGCGGGATTGCACCGCATCGGTTAGACCACGTCTTGTTAACTGGCGAGGACGTGAAAACGGTTACGCGTTTTTTCACGGAGGCGCTGGGGTTATACCAGAGTGAGCAGGTGCTTTCGGTCGACGGCGAGGATATGGTGGGCAGCTTCATGTACGCTGCCAACGGCAAACCGCACGATGTGGCGTTTATCAAAGGCCCAGACAAAAAATTGCATCACGCCGCGTTTTATGTGGAGCACTGGTACGACGTGTTGAAGGCGGCCGATATTCTGTCAAAACACGATGTGACGGTGGAGATAACGCCTACGCGCCACGCAATGACCAGGGGACAGACGGTTTACTTCTTCGATCCGTCCGGAAATCGCAACGAAGCATTTGCAAGCGGTTACATTACGTACCCGGACTTTCCGACCATCACCTGGACGGAAGATAAAATCATGCACGGGATTTTCTATCACCGCCGCATGCTGATTGAAGAGTCTTACATGAAGGCGCTTACCTGATGATTGGATTCGACTGAACAGGGGGGTATCGAATTGGCCAAGACACTGACCAAACAGGCGCGAGTGGATGTGGCGACGCTTTTGGCGAGGGCGGAAGAAGTCGGCAAATTGGCGGAAGCAGAGGCGTTTGCGGGGGATAAGAACGCTCGATTGTCCGATAACATCGCCAAAGCTATCCGCGATGCCGAGTTTCACAAGTTGATGAAGCCCCAGCGATTTGGCGGAATTCCTTGTGATTTACACACATATGCCGAGATCATCCGCACAGTCGCCCGGTATAACATCCCGGCCGCCTGGCTGACGTACTTTTACTCTGCGCATGACATCTGGGCCGCGAATCTTCCACCGGAGGGACGGGAGGAAATCCTCGGCGGCGACGTTCTGCTGGCGGACGTCGTGGCGCCAATTGGGCGAGTGGAGAAGGACGGCGATGGCTACCGCCTGTATGGTCAATGGAATTTTTGCAGCGGTGTCTTGTGGGCCGACTGGGTAGGCCTCGGCGCGATGATGGAACTTCCGGATGGAGATGGGCCTGAGTATTGCGTGCTTGCGGTCCCCAAATCCGACTACACTATCGTCGACAACTGGGATACTTTAGGCCTTCGCGGTTCTGGCAGCAATGGTGTCCGCGTCGACGGCGCCTATGTCCCCTTGCATCGAATTCTTCCTGCGGGCCGTTTGCTTTCGACCGGCAAACCTGCGGGTGGCGATTATGACGAAGCGGATCCCATTTATCGAATGCCCTTCATGCCGCTGTTCCTGCTTGGGTTCCCTGTGGTGGCCCTCGGCGGGGTGGATCGGATTCTGGCCCTGTTCCATGAGCGGACCGAGCGGAGGGTGCGCGTGTTTAAGGGCGGATCGAAAGAAAAAGAATCCTCCGGAAGCCAACGGCTGTACGCCGAGATGACGATGCAACAGAAAGCGTCCGAAGGACTTATCCGTCGCTATATTGAGCAGTTGGAACGCTGGCAGGAAGAAGGAAAAACAGTGGTCAGTGACGTCGAGCGCGAGGAACTGTTCGCGTTGCGGGGCCAAGTCGTGAAAACGGCCGCGAACATCGCTGTGAACGCGATGCTGACATTGGGGGGTACCGCTATCTTCAAGGGCGATCCTGTGGAATTGTTCACACGAGACATCCTGGCCGTTGCGGCGCACCCGAACAGCCTCTATGAGGACTCGATGGCTGCATATGGCAGGACGTTGTTTGGTCTAAAGGGAGACCCGGTCTGGTAAATTTGTCGACCTTCGGTTCGCTTGAGAGGAGGTTCCTCGGTGTTTACGGTTCAAATTGTCGACGGACAGTGGAAAGACGCCGTCTTTGCGTGCGACGGCCAAGAGAGCTTGTTGGACGCCGCACGCAAACAGGGTATCAAAATTTCGTTTGGTTGCCGTGGTGGTGGATGTGGCATGTGCAAAGTGAAGGTACAGGCTGGGCGCTTTGAACGAGGGGTGAGCTCGAAAGCGGTGCTCCCTGACGAGGAACGCGTGTTGAATTACACGCTGGCGTGCAAAACGTATCCTAGGAGCAACCTTTGTGTGTCGATGGAGGCGGGGGACACTTGAACGTCTATTTTCATAAACCGGCGATTTCACAACCCATTGTCGTGAAGATGCTCGAAGCAGCTTGCGCCTGCGCACAAGACCTGGGAACGTCTGTGAATGTGGCCATCGTCGACGATGGGGGCAACTTGAAAGGGTTTATCCGCATGGATGATGCGCCGCTTTTGAGTGGCGAGATCGCACAAAATAAGGCGTACTCGGCGAGCGCATTTGGCATGCCGACGTCACAGTGGTATCCAATGCTTGAAAAGAATCCGGCTTTGTTGCACGGCATCGTCCATACGAATCGTTTGACGATTTTCGCAGGTGGGCTGCCCATCTTGATTGAAGGGCGCGTAGCGGGTGGCATTGGCGTGTCGGGCGGCACAGGCGAACAGGACGAACTGTGTGCAAAAGCTGGATTGGCGGAACTGGAGACATACCTCCGCTCGTGAGAAAGCGCGCTCTAGGACGGTTGATATTCTATGTAGGAGTCTATTTAGGCTGAAATGTATGGTTCCCCAACGCGCACTGGCGAATCTTCGTGTATCATGTTGGCATACATCGCCAGCGCAGCGTGGTTTGGCAGTGCGCGCGAAGGAGGAATCCGTATGACGCAAAATTGGGGAAATCCAGATACGGCCAAGCAGTGGGACGAGCAAGGGGGAACCTGGAACCCGCTGCGTTCGGAACAGCTCGATATTTTGGTGTCGATTCTCGCAGACGGCTATCAACCTGGAAATTGGATTTTGGACCTTGGATATGGTTCGGGTAAGGTTGAAAAGCTGATTTTTGATAAAGTTGCACAGGCGTCGGTCGTCGGCGTGGACAACTCGCAAGCGATGATGCAATTAGCTGCGAAGCGGTTAGCCGATTATCCGAATACATTCGAATCGGTTCAACACGACTTGGGAGACATTCAGACCTTGAAACTCCCCAAGCACCCATATCAATTTGCGATTGCAATTCAGTCGTTGCACCATCTCTCGAAAGCGCAGATGCAGTCGGTGTATCAATACACATTCAACGTACTTGAACCCGGCGGCATCTTTTTGTTGCTCGACCGTTTGCAGGTGGAAACCCAAGGGTTGTACAAGGTGTTCCAGACGGTGTGGCAGCGTCAGGATAAATTGCACGGTTCGGAGGTAGCGGCCCACGAAGGCGACAGTTTTGCGGCGCATCGCGAGATCGTGTTGAATCGAGGAGATTATCCGGTCCTGGTTGACGAACATCTCGCTTGGTTGCGTCAGGTTGGTTTTGAAACGGCCTGCATTCATCTGCATGGGAACCGGGCGCTCTTTGCTGCAGTTAAGCCCTAATTCATGACTTTTTGCATCACGTCGAGCAGGGCGCCGGCTTTTCGGTCGCCCTGCTGGTTTGTGACCGCTCGATACTTGGGCAGGATGCGCGACATCAGCGCGGTGTATGAGACAAATTCTCCTCCAATGTTTCAATCAGTTGTTCTAACGCGTCGTTACATCCCTCTAGACGATTCCAATCGATGTCGCCCGCTAGTTGTGCGCGATAATCTTGCAACATCTCGAGCGATAGCGTCAGTTTCCACGAGAGCTCTGCTAAGGTGTCGGCAATCAATTGCAGCTCTTGCTGGCGCGCGTATTCTTCTGCCTGGGTCTCGATATCTGTGTCATCGGACGCTTCTTCCGTTTCGGCTGTCTCATCGTCATCGTCGAGCAACAGGCCGAGGGCTTGCAATACCATTTCCTCTTCCGACAGGTAATCCATGAATAGGATGCCGTTGAGGTGATCGACCTCGTGACAAATCACCCGCGCCAACAAATCCGTCGCCTCTAGCGAAAATTCCCGCCCGTCTGCGTCCTGCGCGCGCACTGTGATTTGCTGTGGGCGCCGAATGTTCAAGGTGTGATCCGGAAAGCTCAGACAAGATTCGTACCCGTCTACTTCGCCTTTTGCCGCCACGATTTCGGGGTTCACGAACACCTGCACGCCGGCGCCGACATCGACGACAATCACCCGCATTGGAATGTCGATTTGTGGTGCGGCCAGACCGAGTCCACGATGTGCAGTCACGGTGTCTGATAAATCGTCGATGACTTGTTTTAACTTTTGGTCGAACGCAGTGACCGGATCGCTCACTTGACGCAACGCTTGGATATCGCCCTGAAGTATGGGCCGAATCGACATACAGAACCCCCCTCGTATTAGTGTATAGAGATGCCGTTTAGGAATGTGTTGCATCGACGAATGCCCAGGTTATATCTGCCCGTTTCCACGGCTTATAGGAAGTTCATATAAATGCCTATGAAAGGGGCGGATTCTGTGATTTACACCAGAACCGAACAGGAATTGTCCAACATGCGGCAATGCGGTGAAATCAATGCGCAGGTCCACGAAGTGCTGCGTCATGCCATACAACCCGGCATCACGACGCGCGAACTGGACGCGATTGCCGGGGCAGAAATTCGACAGGCGGGGGCGAAATCGTCCATTCGGGATGCACTTGGTTTTCCGGGGGACATTTGTATTTCCATCAACGAGGAAGTCGGGCATGGCATTCCTGGCGACTACGCGATTCAACCAGGGGATCTTGTCAAAATTGACATCAGCATCGAGTACGCGGGATATCACACCGATTGCGCGTACACACATATCATCGAACCCGTGCCGGCGCAGGCAGCTCAATTGGTCGCAGCGACTCGGCAAGCCTTAGCGGCGGGTATCCAATGCGCGAGGCCGGGTGGCCATTGCTCGGATATCTCTTATGCCATCGGCCAGATGATTCAGGATAGTGGGTATGCCGTGATTCGTCACGCCAACGGACATGGGATTGGTACGTCGTTGCATGAAGATCCCATCATCGCCAACTTTGGCCCACCGGGTCGCGGCCCGCGTCTGCGCGAGGGAATGGTCATCGCCGTTGAGCCAGTCGTGAGCATGGGGACTCGCTATACGCTCTGCAGGTCGGATGGTTGGACCGATGTCACCGCAGATGGTTCGCTCTGCGCACACTTCGAGCACACCATCGTCATCACAGACGGGCAGCCGGAGATTTTGACGAAGCTACCGAACAGCACGAGTGACCGCCCCGCTTTGCCTGTCCAATACCGCGACATGAGGGAGGACGACAAGTCGCGCTTGCTGCAACTGGCGGCTGCAGAAATGGACGATATCCTGATAACCGCATGGGGACGCCGTGTTCGCCCGGACGAGATTTTCGATCCGTCAGCCACCACAAAAGTCTTGGAAACGGAGGACGGCTTAGCTGGATTTTTTACCTACTCAGAGCGCCAAGATGTGATGTTTTTGCATACGGTGGTCATCGCTTCTGACATTCAAGGACAGGGACTCGGCAAACAAGTGATGCGGTATTTGGAGGAAGCCGCCAGGGCACGTGGTCTAGCTGGCGTGGAATTGTGCGTGCAGACGAACAATCGGCGAGCCATTCGATTTTATGAGCGACTCGGGTTCCAACCGGTGGAGATGCCCTATGCGAACACGAAGTTGATGCATAAGGCAGTGACATCGGCCGGGGATACACGCTGGTCTTGATGGCCCGGCCGATTACTGTCGTTTGGTTTGTGCTAAGCACCAAAGCCCACAGGCCACCTCAACGAGCGATAAAAGCGGGTGGCCAGTGAGTAGGAACAAAATGGCGAATACGATGGAGAAGTTGATATTGAACCAGAGCAAGGACGAGTTCGGTTTCTGTTGACGTTTCATGGCACTATTTATGCGATCCCCAACTGGCTTATGCGCCCGCACCCTCTGTGATGGGGATGCAAATTGTTTGTTGAATTTTCAGGTTTTTGTACTACTATGTTTTATGAAGAAATCATGGGAGGATTGATGGTTATCAGAGCTCTTGAAAGCGTTAGCCGATTTGTTGGAGGAACGTTCGCTTATTGGGTCTTGTTATTTGCGATTATTTCGTTTATTGCGCCAAGTGGATTTGAATGGCTCGGCAAATACACCGTGGAATTATTGGGTGTCGTCATGTTTGGCATGGGATTGACGCTGTCACCGAAGGATTTCCAAGAGGTGTTTCGCCGTCCCAAGGATGTAGCGATAGGGGTGGCTAGCCACTTTGTGGTGATGCCGCTATTGGCGTTTTTAATCTGTTTGGCCCTGCGGTTGCCGCCGGATATTTTAGTTGGTGTGATTTTGGTGGGGAGCTGCCCAAGTGGTACATCCTCAAATGTCATGACGTTCTTGGCCAGAGGGGACGTATCCCTCGCGGTCTCCATTGCTTCCGTATCGACCTTGTTGGCCCCAATTGTGACCCCTGCACTCATTCTTTTGTTTGCAAGTAAATGGGTAGCCGTCAACCCGCTGTCGCTATTCTGGCAAATTGTCGAGGTCATCATTCTTCCGATTCTTGTGGGGTTAATCGTAAAGACCTTTTTCCGTGGCACCGCTACGGCCAGTAAGAAAGTATTGCCTTTGGTATCCGCCATCGCCATCATCGCGATCGTGGCGGGGGTTGTCAGTGGCAGTCACCAACAAATCGCCGCGACCGGGTTGCTCATCTTTGCCGCAGTTGTGCTACATAACGTGTGCGGCTTCACCCTGGGCTACATTTTAGCGAAGTTGCTCCGGATGGATCTGCCCAAGCGAGCAGCTGTATCGCTGGAAGTCGGCATGCAGAATTCGGCACTTGGCGTCGCGATTGCGAAGGCACATTTCACGCCGATTGCTGCTGTGCCCAGTGCCATCTTTAGTGTGTGGCACAACATTTCGGGTGCAATTTTGGCCAGCATTTATAGTCGCATGCAACAGCGAAATGCAGAGGCAGCCAACCATGCCGAAGTGGAAGGCCCCATAGAGGCTTGATAGGGGTGGACGTGGCGCAAGGGCGGTGGAGCATCGTGCCACGGCGAGTGGGACTATCCGGCAGAATGTCTTATTAAGACACGCAGGTGTTTTTTGACGCCCATAAGACACGAAAACTGCGCTAATCCTTGGTTTTATGCCTTTATCGGGCGGCCTTTGGGTCAATAGGGCATTTTGCGTGCCCTATACCGACCGGCCTGGCTGAAAATCTGAAGATAGCGCAGATAATCTGCTCTATGTGCCGCCCTTCACGCGCCCGTCCCCGCGAATTATCCTCCAAAGTTCCGAAACGATGTCGTTCTACCCGAAAACCGCCAATTTATGGTACAGTAGGGTCAATCTATGCATAGGGGTCCAGCGAAGTTGATGTGGTGATCGCGAAATGGATTTTGGCTGGATAAGGGGAGAACCAGCGTGTTTTGTCTGCGCGTCGACGATGAAATTCAACTGAAACTACTGGAAATTCGGGATGCTGAGAAAATGTACGCCCTCACGGACCATTCGCGTACGTATTTGCGGGAGTGGCTGCCGTGGGTCGATGCGACGACGTCAGTTGCGGACACATTGGCTTTTATTGAGTCCACACTGCGGCAATTCGCGTCCAATCAAGGATTTCAGGCAGGTGTTTTATATCACGGCGAACTGGTCGGTGCGATTGGTTGTCACGGGGTGAATTGGGCAAACCGATCTGCATCCATTGGCTATTGGCTGAGTCACGACAAACAGGGAAAAGGGATTATGACGCGCGCGTGTCGAGCGGTCACCGATACATTGTTCAAGGAATACGGGCTTCATCGCGTGGAAATCCGAGCAGCCGTTGAAAATCGTAAGAGTCGAGCGATTCCAGAGCGGATCGGATTCGTACAGGAGGGCATTTGCCGCGATGTAGAATGGGTGGATAATCGCTACGTCGACCACGTGGTCTATGTGATGTTAGAACGCGAGTGGATCACGAGTGAATCCACCACTTGAGGTGAAGGAGTGAGGCTTTGTGACGGGGATGAGCCACGTTGCCGCGAAACACTATGATGAAAAATTGGGATTTGTCTCGGAATACGGCAGGCAGGTGGTAGAACTCCTGCATCCACAGCCTGGTGAGCGCGTCCTTGACATCGGTTGTGGAACGGGGGACTTAACCAATCAAATTGCAAGATTAGGTGCATCCGTAGTGGGCATCGATGTGTCAGAGCGGATGGTGGAGCAGGCGCGTAGGAAATACCCGGATCTTTCGTTTCGCGTCGGCGATGCGCAAGATTTTTCGACATCGGAGACGTTCGACGCAGTGTTCTCAAACGCCGCATTGCACTGGATGCAGAACCCGACTGCCGTGATTCAATCCGTATGGAAGGCGCTCAAAGCAGGTGGCCGATTCGTCGCAGAATTCGGTGGCAAGGGAAATGTTCAACGTGTGGTTGATGCACTCACTATCGCGTTACGTGAGCAGGGTGTTGATTCGACTGAGCGCAATCCTTGGTTTTTTCCGAGTATTGGAGAATATGCAACGTTACTCGAGGGGCAGGGTTTTCGGGTGACCTACGCGGAGCACTTTGATAGGCCGACCGCCATGGTTGACGGAGAACTGGGTATCGAGCACTGGCTGAACGGATTTGCGGAGGACTTTCTCGTTGGGTTTGCAGAGGCGGATCGACAAAACATCATCCATCGCGTCATGGAACTGACAAAGCCTCATTTGTTCATGGATGGGCAATGGGTGATTGACTATAAACGCATCCGCGTTGCGGCGGTGAAGCCGTCGTGACGTCTTCACTATCTGGTAGACACCAAGACGAGCAAGAACGTGTTGCTGTATCAAATGAGGAAGTGGTTATCACCGCACCGCAAACGGCTGACGACACGCGTTGGTTGATCACGCTTTGGCAGGAAGAGTGGGGCGGAGAGACGATGGTCAGTCACGGACAGGTGTATGGTCTTGCGGATTTACAGGCGCTTGTCGCGCGATGTGGTCATGAACTCGTCGGTGCGGCGACTTATCGGATAGCGGATACGGGCTGCGAGTTGATGAGTATCAACGCGACGAGGCAAGGTGGCGGGATTGGCACAAAATTACTGGCTGCGGTGGAGCAGGCGGCCCTATCTGCTGGTTGTCATCGAGTATGGCTGATTACGAGCAATGACAACCTGAATGCGCTGCGCTTTTATCAGAGGCGAAAATATCGCATGACAGCCGTGTATCCTGGGGCCATTGACGCGGCGCGACAAATCAAACCGACGATTCCCCTCGTTGGCGACGATGGCATTGAGATTCACGATGAAATCGAGTTGGAGAAGCGGCTCATTGAAAAGGGGGCATCTGTGTGAAGGTGTCTCCGGTCATCCGCAAATACCGTTCGGCGGATGCCACGTATTTGCAAGAAATTGACCGGCTCACATGGCATCCGGCGGTTTCTCCTGCGCCGTCACCGACAGAGTCTCTGGAAGTGTATCGCCGTCACCTGCAGACGCGGATGATTCTGGTTGCCAAGGTCGAAGATGAGGTGGTTGGCTATATCGGTTTGGCTGCACCGACGTGCCTCTTAGCCAATCGCCACGTGTGGCTCATCGATATCGCTGTTCACCCGAAGATGCAGCGTCAAGGAATCGCGACGGCATTGTTGCATGCGGCCGAAGTCCACGCCCGAATGCACCACGTATATAAGCTGTCCTTACGTGTCTTAGAGACAAATCAGGGTGCCCGAGCATTGTACGAGCGAGTGGGGTTCGTCGAAGAGGGGCGTCTTCGCAACGAATTTTTCATTGAGGGAAATTTTGTGGATGATATCTGGATGTCAAAATGGACTGGAACGTGATGCGGTTGGAATTGGGAGATGACATGATGGCATTGGATATTCGCAGTGCGGAAATCAATGATATCCCCGTGTTATGTGCTTTAATGACACAACTCACCGGCCATACGGTTTCGGCTGATACAATGGCAAACCGCCTAAAATTTGTTGCTGAAAGCCCTTATGATGCCTTGTATGTCTGTCACGAAAACGGGATGATTCTTGGATGTTTGGCCTTTAGAATTCGTGAAAACATTGAGGATGCAAGCAGATATGGGGAAATCTCTGCATTGGTTGTTGATGACGAGGCGCGCCGTAAAGGAGTAGGGCGCTTTCTTGTTGACTATGCTGAAGGATTAGCAAGGCAACTTGGGTGTATCGGGACTTGGTTGGTGAGTGGATTTGGTCGAGAAGAAGAGGCACATCATTTTTACAAATCAATCGGGTATGAAGTAACGGGTTATCGATTTGTGAAGAGACATTCGCCATGTAGCGACCATGGTTGAAGTGAAAGCGTTGGTTGATCCTAAGCTTCTGATTTCAGTGCTGAGACGATTGTTGGTGATGGATACGGATGTTGTCCGCAATTGAAACATGCAAAGAACGCGGCATTTCCATACCGCGTTCTAATGGCCTTTTATGCCCATCTGAAATTTTAAAAGTCCGGAAGGTACAGAGTCGCTTCATTTCTTCCTAGAATTGCTACGGAGAATTGGTACTGCGATGAACACCGCGAATAGAGCAGCAAAAAGCCCTAAAATGAGTGGACTTGGTATCCCGCGAGTAATTCGCCAATGGTTCCAAGGAGAAGAAACGGGAATCATGAAGATGGCGGCAACTATCCCAACGAGAATAGCAGCCATATTAGTCCAGAGACGCGACAAGTGTCCAGACACGCGTTCAGCGGGTTGGCTTGTCCAATCACTTGCGATGAGACGAGGGACTTTTCTAAGGTAGGCGTACACATGGACGGCTAAAAGTGGTAACCATAGAGCGACACTTGCCGCATGAATCTTGAGAAACAGTCCCATGTGCGTTGGTCCAGCCACTGCCAGTCCCCATCCGCTAATAAAGACTAAAATCGTGATGAAAACGAGGAAAGGTGCTAAAATTCGTAGCCAAATGTTCGGAGGACCTTTCCGAACGAAAGTCGGTGAGTTCGTGTAGAAGCGAAAAAAACGATAACCCGTACTGAACATCTTCACGACAAGTGGGCCAGACAAAAGTATACCGACAAAAATGTGTACTGAGATCAACGTGTGTAAGTTCGCGGTAATCACAAGCTCTGTCACGATGAGTATAAAGAGCACAGCACCGGCAAGTGCGGTCAACCGTTCATTACGGATAGCGGAAGCGTGTTTGTCAGCATAGAGCTGTCGACGATGCATCAATTCTATTCTCTCCAATCTATGTTCATAAAAGCCTCGGGAAGTCGAGCCAAAACGTGTTCAAAGTATATAGCTCCCTAAAATACCGAGTGCATACGATGCAACACCGACAATCACACCAGCGATTGTCATTTCGAGTCCACTAGACCACCACGAGCGGATTGTGATGGTACTTTTTGCAGTGCCAACGATGAAGTGGGCCAATAGACTAATCATTGCTGCGGCAATTATCGCCGGTAGTCCTCTCATGAAAAAGAACGGCAAGAGCGGTATAATCGCGCCAACAAAGGTGGAGATTGAACCAACCAACGCGGATGTCCATGGATTTCCAAGACTCGCTTCATGTATCCCATGTTTTTCTTGTGTCATTGTCTGGATAAATCTCTCGTTATCCGAAGCGAAATGAGATGCAATCCGTGACGCGTCTTCCTCCGAAAATCCTTTTATTTGATATATCAGCGACAGTATTTCGATCTCTTTGTCTGGGTTTTCACGGACACTATGTTCTACTTCTTTTCGAGTGCGTTCCATTAGTTCGTTTTCGGATTTCGTTGCTAACCATGCGCCAGCGCCCATGGACAAAGTGCTCGCAAGGGCGCCAAAAAAGCCAGAAACTAAGATGGTATGACTATCCGGTGTATAGCCGGCAACCCCCGATATGATTCCAAATATCGCACCCAGACCATCATTCACTCCGTATATTGCATCGCCTACCCAGTTGGTTGCATTTTTCTTTTGTTCACTTCCGATAAGTTGATCCAGCCTGGCGGTTGGGGACATTGTTGTCATGTAGATCACCTCTGTACACTGCATATCAATGCTTTGCTGAGGCCCATTATTGAATTGGACAAACATATTAGTCAATTGTTACCGCAGAAGTATGTAGGAGCGAACGGAATGACTTATATCTGTCCAATCCGTGTGATTACATTCACTAAACAGTTTCATACATTTAAATAGATACTATATATTTTTCACTGAGTTGATTATACTATCATTAGTCGTTTCTGAATGAAGCCGATAGGCACACCCAATAGGGAGAGATACAGATGGAACAGTATAGAATTGATAGAAGCAAAGGCTTAGAATTTGGTATTTATACGTTGGGAGACCATCTCGCGAATCCATACACTGGGCAACGCATTTCTGCGGCACAGCGAATTCATGAAATTATTGAATTAGCGAAGCTTGCTGAGCAGGCTGGCGTTGATTTTTTTAGCGTTGGTGAAAGTCATCAGGAGTACTTCGCCACGCAGGCACATGCTGTGGTTTTGGCGGCGATTGCTCAAGCCACAAAGACCATTAAGATTGGGAGTTCTTCTACGATTATCAGCACTTCCGATCCCGTTCGGGTGTATGAAAACTTCGCAACAATCGACTTGATTTCGAATGGTCGCGCGGAAATCGTAGCTGGTCGCGCTTCAAGGGTTGGGCTTTTTGAATTACTAGGTTACGATCTCCATGATTACGAAGAGCTGTTTGAAGAGAAATTCGACCTTTTATTGCAGATAAACAGGGAAGAAGTTGTGAATTGGAGTGGTAAGTTCCGGGCTCCGTTGCGGGATGCGAAGGTTTTGCCACGCCCGCTTCATGGATCTCTGCCCATTTGGCGCGCAGTGGGTGGAACGCCCGCCAGCGCTATCAAGGCTGGATATGCTGGAGTGCCGATGATCATGGCTCATCTGGGAGGGCCTGCTGCCTATTTTAAGCGAACCATTGATGCCTACCGTGAGGCTGCGAAGATGAATGGCTTTGACCCTGCGACGCTTCCGGTCGGAACAACCGGGTTTTTCTATGCAGCCGAAACGACACAACAAGCGCTGAAGGAATATTATCCGCATATCAACGAGGGTATGAAGTTGACGAACGGTCAAGGATTTTCCAAACAATTGTGGGCGCAAGGCGGCGATACACGCCATATTATGAACGTCGGAAGTCCGCAGCAAATCATTGAGAAGATGCTCTATCAGCATGAACTGTTCGGGCACCAGCGCTATATCGCGCAGATGGATTTCGGCGGTGTACCATTCGATAAGCTAGCGAAGAATATCGAGATTATCGCTACGGAAATCCTGCCTGCCATTCGAAAGTATACGGCTCCAAAACAGGAGGCTGAGTAAAATGAGGTATTGCTTTTGTCTGGTTCAAGAGTCGGATCGAAAACAAGAACAGCGTTGAATCATATACAAACGTCTTTCGCTGAAAAGTATCCAGAGGTTGAAACATCGCTTATTGATTTAGGCGAATATGATGTCCAGTTTAGTGATGGAAGGAACTACCTCGAGTATGATGGGGATACGGGGATTGTGGCAAGAGCCATTATGGATGCCGATGCCGTTGTCATTGGAACGCCCATTTTTCAGGCATCTATTCCGGGGACATTAAAAAACATCTTTGACTTGCTCCCAGAGAGTGCATTTCGAGATAAAGTTGTGGGTATTGTGGTGACAGCGGGATCGTCAAAACACTATTTGGTCGCAGAGCATCACCTGAAGCCGATTTTAGGCTATATGAAAGCGCAGATTGTGCAGAGCTACGTATTTATCGAGGAATCTGATTTCTATCGCAAGGAAATTGTAAATGATGATGTTCTTTTTCGAATCGAGCGACTGGTTGAGGATACCGTCCTATTGACCAAAACTTATACAAAACTTCGCGAAGAGAAAGAAGCAGAATACGGGTTTTAAGAGCGTACGCAAAGCATGACCTGCGCGAGTGACGCTGACTTTCGCCAGGTTGGTTCACTGTTGCACGAGTGAGCACGATGACAAGGATAAACGACAAGGATAAACAAGGTTAACGGCAAGCCGTATTGGCTTGCCGTTGCTGTTAAACATTCCTAATGACATTCGGATTGCTGATATATCCCCCCGTACTTTAACACACCCCATATCAACCTTTTGTGTTATTATTAGGAATAACGCTTTCGGGTTAAGAATTTTCTGGAGATGAGAAGATGATTCGCAAGGTCTTAAGACCGGTTGTTGTGTTAACTGTCTTCGGATTGCTAGTAGGCCTCTTGAATACTCAATCGTACGCGGAAGTTGATGGCAAAGTGGTTCAGTCCGCCTCAACAGGTGCTATTGTCGGCCATATTTTAATGAGTGGATTCTCAGGGCTAATTCTTGGGTTCTTTGTGGAACTGATCTATCGGCTTCTAAGGAACAAAAACTAATATAAACCCGGATTTCGACGATTGTGTCCTCATGAACTGGTGTGAATAATTGAAAAGGTGCTCCCCGTATGGCTAAGATGAGTTTGTCGAGAACCACATCTTCGCTAGGAAGGAGCACCTTTTGGGTGAAACAATATAATCATACACGAAGTCAGTTTGCTCGTAAAAGCTCTACAATTCATACTCGC
>NZ_JAFMTW010000046.1 GCF_017329615.1 Alicyclobacillus suci
TTTTCGCCTGTTCCGCTCAAAATCCATACACTTTATTTCGACAATTGGCACGCGAAATCCTTGCTACGATTAGGTTTATGGTTCATTCAGCAGACCCTAATTACCACAAAATTTTTGCTAAACAGAAAATATTGCATTTTATATATCTGAGCGTTTTGCAGTTTTATAAACTCCCGCAGGGCAAGGGTTCTAAGGGCATGAAAAAGGACTTCACCCCAACCTTCGAGAAGATTTCAAGTGACCAAGCCAGAAATTTTCGAGAAAGGAAGTCCCACTTGTATATTCTCCAACCATCTCCCTTTCCTTTGAGGACTGGCTAAAAATTGACTCCAGCGATCGTCTGCCCTTGTTCTTTGCTGTCTTGGATTTACAACCCTATGGCTTCGAAATTGAGAAAACAGTCACCCCAAGGCACGAAGCCTATGAATCGTGAAGCGATTCTTCGCGCACTGCTGGCTGCACCGCTTGAAGGAATCTCAACGTTCACAAGGCTTCATAAACGGTTGGCGCGAGATATATGCTTTCGCTACCAGTGTGGGTTTCGAATCGACAAAGCAGCCCCGTCAGTCTTCACACTGAGTCGCGTGTTTTCAGCCGTTGTTGAGTTGGATCAACGGACGTCATTTGGCTGTGGATACCGCGAGTGAACTGCCAGTTGCTTTGGATGTCACACCAGCGAACGTTTTTGATGGTGAGATGGCGGCACCATTACTGGAACACGTCGTGACGACGCACGGTTGAAAAATCGATTTTGTCATGATGGACGCTGGATATGATAAGTCAAAAACTATGAAACGGTTCATTAATATGGTGCACAGGCGTTATACAACGAGCGAACTGCTGTAAAGCGTTGTAACGCAAGATTTGACGGCGAACGACGTCCATGTCCGAGGCATCCGGAAAGTAAAGACGTACATGGTCCTCAACGCGATCGTGTTACTTGCATCAGCACTAGCTGTGAACCATATCGAACGACACAAGAAGACTGCATAAATTAAGACGAGTTGACCTGGCGAGAAACGGCGCAAGAATACCAGTATGTGGAATAAAATCTACTTACCCATGTGTTTTTCCTTTTTCACCTCCACCCAAAACAACCATTCTGCAAACTTGCAAAACGCTCACTAAGAGGTTGCATGAAAGTCCCTATCATTGAAAAACCGGTCTAATATACGTTTCCAGTTACTACTACGTAAGAGAGCGTGGAATACCGGGCAACACCAACTGGGTCCCCAATTACGGTACTTTCGATTGCAGGATGACTTCCTTCGAGGGCACAAAGTTCTTTGCTTTGACTGTCCAGAACACAGAAGAAGTCCTTGGCAAAACCCTTATCCACGACAGCATTGAAGAATCGACTAAATGTTGCACTCAATGGCGCTGCCTCGTCAACCGAAAGCCACACCGATGCCGGGAGCGCAAATCTCGCTCAAGCCACTCATGTAGTCGAGTAATTGTAAGGGTACCTTCCATAGGGGCAGCCAGAAGAGCCCGCAACCCGCCCCCGGTCGAGCAGCTTTGCGCCTTTGAGTAACACATTTGTCAACTTTGCGGTACACTGCTCAACGCCCAACGCCGTAAAGAGATGTAACTGCTCACTGCTTTCGATTCCTAGCCACTATTCAAAGGAGAACAGGAACCCTTGGAGAAGATACGAAGCGGACTTCCCTCCTCGGGAAATTTTAGGTTTCGGCGCTTAAAATCTTCTCGAAGTTGGGGTGGATCCCCTCTTTTATGTCCGGAAACTGCCCTATAAGGGCCTAGAAGTTAATTAATCCTGATTGGAGGATGCCGATCCCATATGTAATTGAACAAACGAGTCGAGGTGAGCGAAGCTACGATATCTACTCGCGCTTATTGAAAGACAGAATCGTGATGGTTGGCCAGGAAATAACGGACGATTTGGCGAACGCCGTGGTCGCACAGCTCCTATTTTTGGCGGCAGACGACCCCACCAAGGACATTCAAATGTACATCAACAGTCCAGGGGGCGCCGTCCTATTGACCGCCGGCAGCAAAGGAAAGCGATTGGCCCTGCCAAACAGCGAAGTGATGATTCACCAACCGCTAGGGGGTGCTCGAGGGCAAGCCTCCGACATTCAAATTCACGCGGACTGGATACTCAGCACGCGAGACAAAATCAACCAAGTTCTATCCCAGCATACCGGACAGCCAGTGGACACCATTCGTCAGGACACCGACCGCGACTATTCCTTTCGGCAGCAAAAGCGCGTGACTACGGCTTAATTGATGCCGTCGTCCAGGTGTAAATCGCCGCTCGTCCACGCTGACAAAAGGAGCAGGCCCCATGGGGCCTGGCTCTTTCCACATCTGCCATCCAGCCGCAGACTGCGTCGCCGACGCACCGAAGATTAGGGACGCTGCATGGCCTCCATTGCCCGAATCACCAAATAAAACATATCGTTGACGGGTGTCGCGACCCCGTACTGACGCCCGAGTTTTCGTACGGCACCAGCCATGTAGTCCACCTCTGTCTTTCGCCCCGCTTCAATATCCTGCAGCATAGACGTCTTGCCATCTGGCGACATCGCGTACAGAATTTCATCAAAGCCAGTGATGTCGTCCTGCGATAAATGAACACCTACATGTTCAGCAAGCGCCACAACTTCCTGCATCCCGCGCACCATCACCTCATGCGCCTCGGGGACAGTTTGAAAGACGCCATAAGGTGCTCGCAGCACGGCTGATGCCTGATTCACACCGACATTGATCATAAATTTCCACCATAGCGTCCGGAGCATGTCCGTGGGGATCTCATACGGAATATTTGCCCGCTCAAAAAGCGACTTTACGCGCTGCACGTTGGGCGAATACACCGCGTTATCCCGCTCCCCAAAACAGATGCGGCCAATCCCAGAGAACCGAACGGACGCGCCTTCCCGCACTGCGTCAATCGCAACGCAAATCGCATATAACAGGTTCTTGTCACCATAAGCCTTCGCAATCATCTCCTCACTGGAGATGCCATTTAATAGTGACAAAATAATCGTGTCCGGGCCGACGTGACGGCGGATATCGACCAGCGCCTGCGCCAGTCCCTCGTACTTCACGGCGATAATCACCAAATCAGCGGGATGGACCTCTGTCTCTGGAGACACGTAATCAAACGCATAGGCGCGCCCATTGACCACCATATCTCGCGAGCGATAGCGCGCAATGCGCTCATCGTCTGCAATCACGCGGACACAGTTCGGATTCATGTCGTACAGCCGACTCGCATAGGCAGCGCCAATGGCACCCAGTCCGATTACCGAAACATTTTGAATTTCACGCATATGACGTCCCCCTACCATATCGACACCTATCTCCTATTATAATATAGCCGCCCGTCGTCGCGGCCCGAAGGATTCATCCCTTGTGTGCGCCACAATCGCCGTTATAATCGACGATATGACAAACCCAACTACACATGTTCGTGAGACACGTCGACGTGAAGGAGTTCATCCATGAGTATCTTAACCGTAACCAGCCTGGCCCACGGCTTTGGCGACGGGGCCATCTTTACAAATGTCTCCTTCCGCATGCTCAAAGCAGAGCACATCGGCCTCGTAGGCACCCACGGCGAAGGAAAGGAAAGTCGACGTTTATGAATATCGTGACGCAGAAACTTCACCCGGACACTGAATTTGCGGATGGAACGCGGTCAAAAAATTGTCCTCGTCGGCGCGAATGGGATTGGCAAAACCACGTTGCTCGACGAGCCAACGAACCATCTGGACGTCGATGCAAAGGATGAACTGAAGCGCGCATTGATTGCGTATCGCAGTAGCATTCTGCTCATCTCCCACGAGCCTGAGTTCTACCAGGACATCGCAACAGAGATATGGAACGGTGAGACATGGACGACAAAAGTGTTCTGATGTTGCAAATCGCGCAGTCCACCCAAATGGGTGGCTGCGCTACGCGATTACATCGAACTTTGCACCTGTCCCAGTCGTCGTTGCGAAAAGCGCGCCTTGCGCCCCACCACGTAAGAGAGAATAGGAATTTTACCGAGCCAATGCGCGATAAACATCGCCGAAAAGTAGACAAACAAGATCGACAACGGCAGTAGACTAAAGTACAACCAATTGGGAATGCCCAGGGTTTTGATATGATGTACCGTCCATTCCATGTAGTACAGCGGAAATGGCTGCAACAAAAAGATTCCAAATGAGGCGTTGGCCGCGACCTTGACGAACCAACTGAACGGACGCCATCCCGGACGCTCGCGCCGCTGCGCCCACTGGACGCCCGCGTACCACATGTTGGCGGCCGCCAGCAAACTATACGGAATCATAATCGGCTGCAGCACCAACTCAGCGAGACTCTCCGGCTCGCCAAGGACCAGGCGGTCAAACAAATAATGCCCCCACAAGACAATGAGGCCTACCACAAGGGCGATGCGGAGTGCGCGAACGTGGTGATCGAAAAAGTCCCGAATTCGCTCGTAGTGACAAGCAATAATGCCACCTGCGATAAACCAGAATTGATACGTCAAAATAAATCTATCGCGGTATTTATCTATTTCTGCCAACACATATGGCAGATTGGAATAACTCATACCTTGAAGGACGAACTTGTTCAACGCCATCAAACCCAATTGAATCACAAAGCTGCCGATGAAAATGTGGAGGTGGTAGCGCTCGAATTTGCGCAACGCATATAAAAGCAGTGGAAACACCACATACAATTGCATCGATACGACAACGTAATACAAGAAGTATTGGTCACCTGTCATGAGCGAGTGTTTGATTCCAGCAAGTAGCGATAGCAAAGACCAATTGAAATCTGCATCTAATAGGCCCTTAAAGACGATATAGGCGATTGTCCAAACGACATATGGAATCACAATGAGTAGGAATCGCTTTTTCCAGAAAGTAACGACGGACATCGGCCGCCGATAATAAGTGATAAATAAAACAAGTCCTGTAATAAACATAAACGCCTCACGCGTGTAATGCAGCGAGGTGATGAGTGCACCTAGCGTCAGTGCAGATGCACCCGCGTCGGCATGAATTAAATCGCTAAAAAATGACGTCGTGTGTACGGATAGCACACTCAGCATAATAAATGCGCGCATCAAATCTATCTCGTACAGATATTTTTTTGCCACCAATTTGCCTCCTTTGCCCGGTATCTACATACGCTCTGACCCTGCTCCCCAAGCCCCATCCTAGCGGTACAATGTTGAAGAGAGATTGAAACCACGGAAAGTATACGCACAGTGCTTCATGTGGGATGCTGGATAAGTAGCAATAGAATTGCCAAAATGGTACATGCTGCAGTGTATCAAACATTCGGAGGGACATCTATGGTCATCGTTCATGCACGTGTTCAATGTAAGCCCGATAAACGTGAGGCGTTGCTATCGCTAGTCAACGGGCTAATCGAAGCCACACGCACCGAAAACGGATGTCTGAGTTACCGGTTCTACGAAGATACCGAAGTACAAAACGACTTCCTTTTCGTCGAACAATGGGAAACCAAAGAACATCTCGACACCCATTCAAAGCAGCCCGCTTTTTTGAAATTCCAGGAGCAAGCGCCAGCGCTCATCACGTCGCTTGACATCCAGTCGTACGAAGTTCATTCATAAGTTCATTTGCTAGGCAGTAACAATGAGCGTGCGGCGAGTGCTAGAACGCTGCCAACCAGCCAACCCCGTCACAGACGACAACAGGGTTGGCTGGGCACGCTATTTCCAACGGACGATCAGGTACAGGAAATACGGTGCGCCAATCACCGCCACGACGATTCCTGTCGGAATTTCGGTAGGCTGTAAGACCCACTTTGCCAACATGTCAGCCAGAATGACCAGTAAAGCCCCTGTCAATGCCGAGGCAGGTACCAAAAACTCATATTTCGTCCCCACCAACCGCCGCGCTAAATGGGGCCCCACCAGGCCGACAAACGAGATAGCGCCACCAACAGCCACAGAAGCCCCTGCAAGCGCAACCGCGACGCCTAAGAGCAGTCGCTTTTCCCGCTCAACTGGGGCACCTAGGCTTGTCGCGAGCTGATCGCCAAGGCTTAGCACATTCAACACGCGCGATTTATAGAGGGTAAACGCCAATAAGACGATAATCCACGGCAATAAAGCGAGTACGTACGTCCAATCCGTCCCGACAATACTCCCGGCCAGCCACGTGGCGACAAATTGAAAGTTCTGCGGGTCTAACAGCATTTCGAGCACCATCATCGCGGCATTAATAGCTGCGGCAATCGCAATGCCCACCAGTACGACACGCGTCGGGGATAATCCCTCACGGCGTTTCGCGGCGAGCGCATAAATCAGCACAGCCGTCAATAACGCGCCAAAGAACGCCAAAAACGGCAACGCAAATGTGCTTTGCACGTTAGGAAAAAACAGCGTATATAAAATTACGACAAGCCCTGCACCCGAATTGATGCCGAGGATGCCGGGATCAGACAGCGGGTTATGCGTAACTGCCTGCAAAATGCACCCAGATACCGCCAAGCCCGCTCCTATCAATATTGTGATGACAATGCGCGGCAGTCGAAAAGCGAAGAGTGTCAACTGGTCTTTGGCTGTTCCTTCTCCGAATACTGTCCGAATGACTTCCCCCGGCGTCATCCGAATGGGGCCTGTATCCATACTGATGATAAAGACAATCATAATAAGCGCGCTGACAACGGCCATCACCATCATCGCTCGCGCCACTCGTTGGTGTGTCTTCCCGTCGGCAGTGGACATCTGCATCACAGCCCCCTCCTATCTCGCCGCGCCAAGTAGAGAAAGAATGGGACACCGACCAACGCAATCACAGCGCCGAGCGGCACCTCATAAGGGGGGTGAATCATCCGTGCGCCGATGTCCGAAAGCACGATGAGCAAACTCCCAAGCACCGCAGCACACGGGATAATCCATCGATAATCGACACCGACGAAGTAACGCGCAATATGCGGTACGACAAGACCGACAAATCCAATCGGCCCGGCTATCGTCACCGAAGCGCCCGCCAGGATGAGAACAAGGCCCGTACATACCAGTTTCACCATGTTCGTGCGCTGACCGAGCGCAGTAGCCACATCCTCGCCAAGGCTCAGCACCGTCACAGATTTCGACATGACCATGGCGCCGATGAGGCCGACTATCACACATGGAATCAACCATTCGACCTGTACCCAATTGGTACCAGACATCCCACCTGCAAGCCAATACGTGAGATCTTGACTTAATCCGCCATACAGCGCGATACCTTGACTCAGTGCCACTAACAATGCGCTGATTGCCGCCCCCGCAAGCGTCAACCTTACGGCGGTCAAGCCGCCTCGCGACAAGGCGCCTAATCCATAGACGAGCACCGCGCCGATGCCTGCGCCAACAAACGATAAAAGCAACAAATAGCCAAATGACAGTTTGGGAAACAACGCAAAGGAAAGAGCTAACATAAATTCCGATCCGCCATTGATCCCTAACAACCCGGGATCAGCCAAGGGATTGCGCGTCATTCCCTGCATCAGGGCGCCTGCCACGGCGAGCGCCGCACCGACAAACACACCCGCAACCGCACGCGGGAGACGAAGATAATGTATCACCTGATCTTGCGTCTCTTGTGCGTGAAAATGAAAAACGGCGTCCCATACTGCCGACTGCGGTATCATATCCGCTCCGACAGAAATAGACACCGCGAAGGATATAAAAAGTCCAACCAGTCCGCCAACGAGGACAAGCATTGCAATCAAAGGTCTGGATACAGCCTGGGGCTGATTGTTTATCACTTTGGCGCTATGGTTCATGGTCACGTCCGTCCTATGTATTGGTCTGGTGGCAATTGGCGGATCGAAAAGCCTCTCTCCGCTCCGCGCGCTCTGCCTCCGTCAATCGGGGGCACGTATAACAGTAATCAATACCCTCTAAACGATAGTTCATGCAGCACGTCGGTTGTAGATAGACCTGCTTTTGGGGATCCTCCATACTCTCCACAGTCTTCCACCGAATGGCAAACGGATTCCGCTTGCGGCCAAATACGCGCGGATCCACCCCGGAAATGAGATACTGGTAATCCGCCTCGATTCGCTGTTCCGCACCACCGTCTATCTCCTTGCTGACGACATCGATAAACCACATCAACTTGGGAGGGAATTGCCCCCAAAGTTGGCCTGCCCCGATACCTGCCTGCTCAGCCAATCTGTCGATAACCGGACGCACCGTATCTCCGTAGAACGCGGCGAACGCGCGCTCACGCCAAACATTGCGCTGCGCGCCATCTGCAGGTGCGCGCGTCACGATATCCCGATGAACCTTAAAGGAGAAAAACGTATAGTCCCCCACAGGATAAGCCTGAATCGTCAAATTCCCCGGCGACAAATCGACGGCACTATTGTCAACGGAGACGAAGTACTGAAATCCAGCAGCGACCAGGGAGAACCACTTGCAGAATGCGACAGCGGGCACATGCTTATCCGTCGTGCCAATCTGTGATTGATACATTTCCAGAAAGCGTAGCATCTGATGTTGGTCAGATACCAGGTCATTGACTCGAACTTCATATGAGACATTCTCCTGATCTTTCGTCGTCAGTCGAAAGTACTGTTCTGCTTCCTCGAATCGCATCCATCCACACCCTCTCCCCGGTCCCCGGCAGGTTCTCACGGCTTAATTCGCCAGGTCTTTGACCACTTCATCAATCGTCAATTCATTGGCAATCACACCATTGTTAATCCAGTTCCCATAATTCACGGTGTAGACATGTCCCTGTTTCACCGCCGGAAGTCCCTTCCATACTGGATTACTAGTCAAGGCGTGTTCTTCCGTATCACTGTCGTTGCCCGTCACCATGAAGATATAGTCGGCGTTGAGTTTGGGGAGCTCTTCAAAGGAGATTGAATCCCAACCCTTGGCAATCGATGGCGCCGTCAATCCCAAATCACCGTATACCTCTTGACCCGCGAAGGTCCCAGGTCCAATCAAAAACAATTGCTTACCCGACGGCTCAATAATAGCCACCGTCTTATTGCCAACCGCGGGCTGCAGTTTTGCTTTGGCCTTGGCCACCTTTTTGTCATAAGTCGCCAATAACGATTTCGCCTTATCCGACTGGTTCAACATATCCCCCAGTGTCAGTAGCGTTTGTCGCCAAGGGGCGGTAGATCCGCTTTTCACATTAAACACGTAGGTCGGGGCAATCTTCGAATACTGCTCATACTTCCCATTTTGCGCGAGCCCAGCCGCAAACAGCAAAATCAAGTCCGGATTCATACTTAGCACCTGCTCGGGATCTAAGCCGTTCCCATAGAGGTCAATGTGTGGTAAGCCCTTCAACCACTTCTGCAAATAATCATCCACCACATTGCCGCTGGAGTATTGTCCGACCAGCCGCTTGCTATCGCCAAGCGCAACTAATGGATCTTCCAACGCGGGTGCCCAAATTCGCTGTGGGTCAGCCGGAATGGTCACCTTATGCCCCAATCCGTCCGTCATCACACGCGGCGCAGCTTTGGCGTCCCCCACAGAATTTTGTGTGCCCGTCGTGGACGAATTCGACGAATTGGTTGCGGCAGTACCACAGCCCACCATCCCCGCTACCGACAAAGCCACTGCACCAGCTACTATAAACGGCTTGAACGCCTTCATCATATCGCGATACACTCCCCATCTTGACCTTTCACGTGGTGTAATGTTGACAGCTCTAGTCAACATTACGAGGCCTATTATAGTGTTTGATATCTCTAATAGCAATGATTAGCTGCAACTAACCCACGTGAAAGAGCTGGATCGTGATCCAGAAAGGCAGCCAAAACAAGGCGCAATGACAGCGGCCAAGGATTACGCCGGGGATTCTTCCGAGCCGTCAACCAACCCATATGGGATACACAACGGCGCCCCCGTCCTCTGATCTATCACCACGTCCGCCAGAATCCCGAATACTTGCCGGAGCATCTCTTCGGTGATGACTTCCTCTGGCGTTCCGTTATACACGGCTTGTCCGTCCCGAATCGCCACTACATGGTGCGCATACTGGGCAGCGTGATTCAAATCGTGGACCACCATGACAATCGTTCTTCCCTCTTCGCGATTTAACTTATCGAGAAGCTGAAGCACCTCCAACTGATGCGCCATATCCAGAAATGTGGTAGGCTCGTCCAAAAACAAAATATCGGTTCCTTGCGCTAAAGCCATCGCTATCCAAGCACGCTGCCGCTGACCACCGGACATCTGCTCTATCGGGCGCGCCGCGAACGGCAACATCCCCGTCACCGAAAGTGCCCAGTGAACCATCTCCTGATCTTCCCGCGTACTGGTCGCGAGACCCCTCTGATATGGAAAGCGACCGTAAGAGACCAGTTCACTAACGGTAAGTCCGTCCGGCGAAACGGGATTTTGGGGCAGCATGGCCAGCTGCTTGGCGACCTCCTTGGAGTCCATCTTCAGAAGCGATTTCCCATCGAGGTATACGGTTCCGCCGTCCGGTTTCAACAATCTCGCCATCGCCTTCAAAATCGTCGATTTCCCAGAACCATTGGCGCCGACCAAGGCCGTAATCTTTCCATCCGGAATTGCGAGATTGAGCTCACTGACAATGCGCTGTGCACCATAGCGGACGGATAATTGTTCAGCTGCAAGACGTGCCATGCGAATCCTCCTTCCGCGCTAAAGCAAACTAAAGGGCGGTGTCCTTTTGCCCTTGGTAAAACTGCTGTACAGCCTGTTCAATTGTCGCCAAGAATGCCACTTCCTGTTGCACCTCAAGGAAAACCGGAAATCGGTGCGCCAACTCCACTCGCAAAGCCTCCAATTCGATGTCGTTCAAGTTGTTAATTTTGCGAATCAGTGCAGCTGCTTGCGCCGACACTTGAGGCGCCTCGCCAGATTCCGTTTGGTGCGCAATATCCCCTGTAAACTTCTCTTCAAATTCGCGAACAATCACGTCGGGCGTTTTAATCCCCCACTTGTGCCGCAAATTTGTCACCTTCTTTTTCGGTACCCCAAGTAAGTCGGCAATCATCACATCCGGAATTTCCTCTATCCACCACAGTTGATGCAACATATCGTAAGTGATTGCGGACATGTCCAATGTTTCTCCACGCTGTTTGCGTTGAGATAGGTTATCAAACAACCGCACGCTACTGGCCCCCTACATGATACTTTCTAATCTACCCATGGCTACTATACCACTGCCCTGTCATGAATCTGGATATACGAAAACACACCGACTCACAACGTTCGTAGAGACCGGTGACCGAACGCTAAAGGGGAATGGCTATCCATTCCCCTTGTCAAACAACCCGATTGATTTCTGCCTTCTCAATGAGACGACCATTTTGCAACAAGTTCCTCAACCGCTTGTTGACTATCTTGCTTGAGTGCTTCGTCCGCAAGCGCCTGTGCACGCTCGTACGACAGGTCTCGAATCAGCTGGCGAACACGCAAGATAGAACCCCCGCTCATACTAAATTCGTCGAGGCCAAGCCCCAACAGGATAGGCACTGCGGTCAGGTCGCCAGCCATTTCACCGCACATGCCAACCCACTTGCCATGCTGGTGTGCACCGTCGACAACCATTTTTACCAACCGCAAGATGGCCGGATGATACGGCTGATACAGGTGCGTAATCCGGTCGTTCATGCGGTCACAGGCCATCGTGTATTGAATCAAGTCATTGGTACCAATTGAAAAGAAATCGACTTCTTGCGCCAATACGTCAGCGATGACGGCGCTCGCCGGAATTTCGACCATAATGCCAATTTCCATCTGCTCGTCAAAAGGAATCGACGCGTCGCGAAGTTCCGATTGAACCGCCTTCAGAAGTTGCTTCGCCTGCCGGATTTCCATGACGTTCGAAATCATCGGGAACATTAATTTGATATGGCCATAGTGGGATGCCCGTAAAATCGCGCGCAACTGCGTTTTAAATAACTCAGGTGTATCTAAACAAACCCGAATGGCGCGATAGCCAAGAAACGGATTGCTCTCTTTCGGTAAATCGAGATACGGGATTTCCTTATCGCCACCGACATCTAGCGTGCGAATCACGACAGGCTTTCCGGCCATCCGCTCTGCCACTTCGCGATACGCTTGGAACTGTTCCTCTTCCGTCGGAGCGGCGTTTCGGTTCATGTACAAAAACTCTGACCGAAACAGCCCAATCCCCTCTCCGCCATTTTCCTGTACGTTGTCCACATCTGCTGGCCCGCCAATATTGCCGGCCAACTCCACTTGATGTCCGTCTGTCGTAACCGTCGGTTCAAATCTTAACGCCTGCAGCTGTTGTCGCTGATTCGCGTCCTCTTCCATCCGACGTCGATACATCGCCAGCTCGTCAGGTGTCGGGTCAACAATGACCTCACCGTCCAAGCCATTGACAATAACCGTCATCCCAGGTTCAACAGCTTGGCTGATCTCCCCAAGTCCAACCACAGCAGGAATGCCAAGAGACCTTGCCATAATGGCCGAATGCGACGTCCTGCCCCCGACGTCCGTGACGAATGCGTGTACTAAGTTTTTGTCGAGCACGACGGTGTCAGAAGGCGTTAAATCCTCTGCCACAAGGATGACAGGCTCTTCAAGGGCCGCCAAAGATGCGCGACTCGTTCCTTGCAGATGACCCAGCACACGCTGGCTGACATCTTTAATGTCCGATGAACGCTGCCGCATATATTCATCGTCCATCTGTTCAAAGATCGCGACAAGTTGGCTTGTCACGCTGGTCAGCGCATACTCCACATTCACGTGCTCTGTTTGAATCGTACTTTGGATGGCGCCAACAAACTCTGGATCATCCAGAATCTGAAGGTGCGCAACAAAGATCTGTGCATGTGAGGCGCCCAGTTTTTGATTCGCGGTCTCGTACAATTGCTGTAGTTCAGCTTTCGTCCGCGCAATAGCGTCTTCTAACTTGGATAACTCTTGTTCAACCGTCACATCTTCGCGCTTTTCGACATTCTTCACTGCAGCGTTCACCACGAAGACAGGAGCAATCGCAATTCCATCAGATGCTGCAACACCATGATATCGACGACCCACAATCACACCTCATTTCCATGCGTGGCGTCCGAGTGCGAGGCGCGGAGCAGTGCATGATATTGTTCTGCAATCGCATCGACAATCGAAGATTCCGAAAGACCGGTAATACGCTTCACCGTATTCTCAATCCCAAATTGCTGAATTTCCGCTTGAATCTTTGACGCCGCTTCATCACTTGGATTGTTGTAATGAAACCCAAACGCAATCGCGCGAATCAATGCAGGTGTCTTCACTTTGGCCGCAAGAGCCAGCCGCAGAGGCCCCACAAGTCTATCGTCAGCAGAGAGTTTGCGCAGCGGATCCCGCCCCACCCGCGCTACATCATCTTGGATGTGCGGGTTTAGGAACCTTGCGCGAACCGCCTGCGCATACGTCCGCAACATGTCAAGCGACAAGCTTGGATAGCGATGTTTAAGACCCTCAGCTGCTTCCATCTGCACGTCTGCAACCAACGATGCAATTTCCGCATCTTGCATCGCCTCAAGGACCGTGCGATAGTGCTTAAAGAATCCAGCATAGGCGGCAGTTGCGTGCGCGCCATTGAGCATAAATAATTTTCGTTCCAAGAACGGATTCAGATCCTGCACGAAAGTCGCCCCAGGAATATCAAGGGTTCCCTTCAACGCAGGTTCTTCAATATCCCACTCAAAAAACCTTTCAACTACGCAGTCGAGCGGCTGGGTGGCGTACCCTTCCCGATTGGGTGCAATGCGATCTACGGCCACATCCACGAAACCCACATGCGTATCAATCCATTCGCGCAACGAATCGTCGACGCGCGCCAATACCCTCTCTTTTAATTGAGAAGTCGCGCGAATCGCGTTTTCACATGCGAGAATATTGATTGGCGCTTCTTGCTTCTGTTCTTTTCGCAAGCGAAGCCCATCTGCAATCACGGCAGAAACCCCACCCAAATTTCCTAACCCTACAGCAGTGGTGATGACATCCGCATCAATGACTTCTTGTCGACAAGCATCTGAGTCCAGCAAACAAGCGCGAACGCCGGTTACTCGCTCCTCTTGCACATCGTCATCCAGCGTAATTACACGATAGGCCTTCTCAGCGAGCAACTGCTCAACCAATGTAGGCACCACGTCGGCAAAAACGACTTCATAGCCCGCCTGATGAAGTAGCAATCCGATAAATCCACGACCGATATTCCCGGCACCAAAGTGAAGGGCCTTTTTCATAAGGTTTCACCTATCACATCAATGACCTCTTGCGCGGACTGTGCCTTTACCAACTTCTCAACGTTCTCCTCTTCCATACAGACCGTTGCAATCTGTGAGAGTACCTCCATGTGCTCTTCACCGCGGCCAGCAATACCAATTACCAATTTTGCAATGTTGCCGTTGCCAAAATCCACGCCGTCCGGATATTGCGCGACGACAATACCTGAGTGCAAAATGTGCTGCACATATTCTGGCATACTGTGCGGAATCGCAACTTGGTTACCAATGTATGTGGTCATCGACTCTTCGCGTTTCAACATACCCTCGATATAAGGCGCCTCCACATAACCATTGTCAACGAGCGCCTGTCCAACCCGACGAATCGCGTCTGTCTTATTTTCTGTTTTGACTTGCAAAAGGACATTTGATGGTTGAAGGATGTTCATATTGATTCACTCCTCTGTTTGATACATCACTTGACGAATCCGCTGTTGCACGACAGAAATCGGCGCGTTACGCAGTATGTCCACCAAATCGTCGTCCATGACGAGTGCGGAACTCAACATGCCAAACAATCGAATGTTCGTGACTGACTCGTTGGAAAGAGCTAATAACACGAGAACCGTATCAACCGGTTCTTCTCTCTTTGCAACACCTAGAACCGTAAACGGTTCCGCTAACCGATAAATGGCCACCTGATACTGAGACAAAGCGTGCGTTCGAGCGTGCAAGACAGAGAGTCGTTTTCCCGGCAAAACAATACTGCCTAACTGTTCTCTCTGCAAAATCGCATCCATCAGAGCCGTTTTGTCGTTCGTGTCCCCGGTTGACCAAATATCGTCCACAATCTTTTCAATGACCTCACGAATACTTTTCGCAGAAACGCGACGAATCTGTACCCGCTCACTCATTTGTGACGCCGCCTCATACCAAGGCGCTTTCGACTCAGCCAAGGCAGGTTCCAACACACCGCTTTTCATCGGTGAACTGTCCGCCTCAAGTTCCTCCAATACCGACTCTATCTGCGCCACTTCCTCGTCGGTCAGGAACGGGGAAACCGTGACCACAGGCACGCCCTGCTGGTGTATGGGGACCGTGGAGACGACTAAGTCGCACTGGACATCGGCCGAATCATGAAGGGAACCAAGACCGACGATTTTGACCTGTGGAAACTCTTTCCGGAACCGGCTCGCCAACAGTTCTGCGGAGCTGATTCCGTTTGGACAGACAATCCGCACCCGAAATACGCGTTGTGCCCTGAGCCGCTCGTACGATGCGCCAAGATGCATCGTTAAATACCCGACCTCAGCATCTGGGACTTCTAGACCATAGGGCCCCAAAACCGAATGACTTGCCGCCCGCATGGCGTGGAACAAAGTTTCGTATCGACGCTTAATTTCCTCCAGCAGCGGATTGCGGATGTGTAACCCTGTCATCATGCGATGAATGGCTGGTTCCAGGTGCTGTGCCATCCCGACAACCAGACCCCTATCCCCAGCCAATGGCATATCCAACGCCTTGGCCAAATACCGCACCATGCGGTATGCCAAATCCATGGATGTCAGATTCAAGGGCAACATGCGGTTCTCCTCGGTCATAAGAACCTTGGCACCCCGAAGATGCTTCGCTAGATATTGGGCTTCTCCTGATACATCTCCGTTGCCTTGGACGAAGCGCCGAATAATCCGCAGACAGGTCTGGACGTCTTGCGATGCATCGACGGTAGCATTCTCTGGCGGCGGTAGTGAAGCCCCACTGTTTATCCGTGAAATCGTCAACAACACATGCAGCATAAATCCGTAAAAAGCCGCCTCGTCGAGCGGCGGGTTGGATGCTGCGAGTTCCTCCCTGAGGACATCCCGCACTTGTGCGATTTGCTGCACGTCAAACCATTTCGAGAACCACAAAACAAACGGATGATCTGTGGCCCCATGCGTGTTTTGGCGAAATAAAGTCATTAAATCTGAGAGCGAAACTTGCTCATAGACGAGCTCGGCAATTGCCTCCCGTCGCGCTTCCTCATTCCCCTGCACCTCGACACCATATCCCCGTCGACGGATTAGCGAAAGGCCGTGCGCGTTCAGCCAATCCGCAATGTCGTCCAGACTTTGACTTAAACTCGCGGATGTCACATGAAGTTGCTTCCCAAAATAGCCAAGTTTCGATGGCCCCTGCTCCATCAGCAAATCCAGTGCCACACGCGCTTCCCGAACCTTCGGCGCAAGCGGCAACTTCGGCGGTATTTTCCCAATTTGTTCTACCATCCGACGAATGTCAGAAGGGTCACCCTCCACAGAAATCCCCTTTGAATCCATACGAACGACTAAGTGGAACAGAGCCACATACGATTGAATGGCACTCATGTCACGTTGAATGGTACGCCGACTGACTTCCAGTCGGCGTACCAAATCATGCGTATCCACGCCATCGTTCGCTTCCAAGATGACGGAGAGGATATACTTTTGTCTCTCTGTAAGTTTTTTAGCCATGGATATCCCAGCTTTTACTTGAGCTCATTCAAGTCATTGACCAGTTGGTCATACGTGCTCTTGTCGAGGAAGTTTTCCACAATATAAATCTTTGCTTGCGGTGCCACCTGCTGGGCGCGGGCGGACAAACTTCCCTGGGTAAATACAACCTGTGCATCCGAAGGCAACTGGTTCACAGGCAAGTGGTCCACCGGTATATCGTAGCCCGCTTCCCGCAAACGCTTCTTCAATATGGATGCACCCATTGCACTAGATCCCATACCTGCCTCGCATGCGAACACGACACGGTCAGGCACTTTCGTCAGTTCCTTCGTCTCCTGTACGGCCGTTGGCGCACTAGCTTGCGCGGCACCTGCCACTGCCTGGCCTTTGCTCTGCGCCTTCATATCCTGCACAAGGCTCTTTGCCATAGACAGCGCATCGTCGCTCATTTCGTCCTTCGAACGGCTTAAGAAGAACGAGGCAATCAGGCATGATACCAACGCACCGACAAAAATGCCTGCCAGAATCGGAAGGTATCCACCGCGCGGCGCCATCGCCATTTCCGCGATAATACTACCCGGCGAAGCCGTCGCCACAAGACCGGCATGTAACACCATAAACGTCGCGTCAGCAGCCATTCCACCAAAGATGACAGCCAAAATCAAAATGGGCTTCATCAAGATGTACGGGAAATAGATTTCGTGAATGCCACCAAAAAATTGAATGATAACCGCACCCGGCGCAGACTGCTTCACTGTTCCCTTCCCGAAGAACCAGTACGCAAGTAAAACTCCGAGGCCCGGGCCTGGGTCCGTTTCCAAGAGGAAGAAGATGGACTTCCCGGTCTGTTTTGCTTGCTGGAGTCCAATCGGATCCAAAATACCATGGTTAATCGCGTTATTTAGGAACAGGACCTTACCAGGTTCAATAAAGATTGCAATTAACGGCAGCAAATGAATGGACGTAATCCACAATGCTGCTGCACCTAGCGCAGTAGATACAGCATCCATGACTGGTTGTACGACAAGAAAAGCCAAAACGGCTAGACCGCCGCCGAGTATACCAGCTGAGAAGGTGTTCACTAACATTTCAAAGCCGGCCTTAATCTTGTCCTCGATAAGTTTGTCGAATTGCTTAATCAGATAGCCACCAAGTGGCCCTAAAATCATGGCACCAATAAACATCGGTTGCGAAGAACCCACCGCGACCCCAGCCGTGGCAATCGCACCGACTACAGCTCCCCGATTCCCGGCCACCAATCGGCCTCCCGTGAAACCAATGAGAATAGGAATCAAAAAGCTTACGAATGGCGTTACGAGTTGATTAATATGCGCGTTCGGCGTCCAACCTGTAGGAATAAAAAAGGCCGTAATCAATCCCCATGCAATAAACGCTGGAATGTTAGGCATCACCATACCAGCGAGAAAACCGCCAAAACGCTGCATAGCAGCACGCGTTTTACCGCTGCGGACAACTGACTGTGGTATTGCTTGACTCGCCATGCGTGAACCCCCCTTTACCTGAAATCGCTTTCTGACGCTACTTTAAAATGATTAACAAAGTTATTCAACACAAAGAAATTCAAGGCTGGCGCCGCTTTTCGCGACAACACTTAATAGCTTTTGTGAAGCAATTTGTCACGCGGCATCAGCCCATACAAACACTGCATTCTGTCGACATCTCTTACGAAATGTCTTAATCGCCGAGAAGACGCTCCCCCTTCCCTGGCGATGGCTTCTGATTTAACATCATGACGATGACACTTTTATCCCGTTCGAAATCCCAATCCACAAACGAGTCCATCACGCGTTGACTTAAGTATTCTTGGAAATACTCGCTGTTATGCAAGTATGTCTTTTCCAACCTTGCCTTCACGCGCCGTAACAACGGCGCTTGTCCAAGTCGCAAAAATTCCTTCTCGATGCGCACAAGTAAACCGTTGCGGACAATCAACAGCGTCCTCGGATTCAACATACAGGAGTAGATTTCTTCCGGCGGCTTTTGAATTTCTTGACTGATTCTGACAATCTCCCGCTCCACCTGCTCTTTACCTTCGTAAATCTCCCGAAATGACTCGGAATTTGGAAATGGGTCTTCACTGATACCCACCAACATACCGGATTGATTTTGGAACCCCCAGTCACAATAAAACTCTCGGAGCTTCACCCCTGTGACCATCTCAACATACGTACGAATTTCGGGAAACAGTGAGCGCACCAAATTGAGCCGGAGCTCGTACACCGTTTCCTCCTGATCATTCTCCATCAGCACTTTCTCCATGGGCGACATAAAATTGCGCAAATACACGGTAAAAAACGTAAATCCCGTGGCCACCTGAACCGTTTCCGGTCCTTTCCCAAACGTGTCACGAAGCAATTTCCCGATATAGTTGGCAATTTGCTGATTTGGATGCTGCCCAGATCTGGCCCCGAATGGTGAATTCATGCGCGTACCCCTCGTAACATGTCCTTCTGGACATAGTGTTTACCAAACGCGATGGTCATATGTATATTTATTCCATGTGACGATTCGTGGTTTGTCAGCCTACCGCAATTCCCCTCACAATCTATCCGCCCCACCTCGACTATCATCCAAAGGCGAACAAGCTTCATGCACACTCAAACTAATGCGCAACTCGTCATAGAGATCGCAGTAATACGCAAACATACGCCGAATCCGACTCATTTCCATCGTCATGACCAAAAGGTCCTCCGCGAATTGCGCTCGAAAATGATCTGCAACATCCAGCGTTACCCTATCCATGTCAAGAACCCACTCAGATATCTGCCGCAGAACACTCGCCCGCTGTTCCAGCGCCGTCCCTGCTTCCACTGGTGAATCCCAAAAATCAAACCACGCTTCCGCGATTTTGGGTACCACACTATCCAACTTCGCACACGTCTCGATGATTTTCCCTAACCGACTGTCCGACACAACCACCGAATGCATACGCTTTGCGCCATCACCAATGACCGCAAGCGCCGTCCGGACGTGTTGCACAATCGGGATGGATAAGTCCTGTAATAATTGGTACAAATTATAAGACTCAAGTTTGTCCCAATCCGCCGTGGACCCATTCGATGACATGTGATACGAACACATTCGAGCTGTGCAACCTCCTAAAAAATAAAAAGCCTGAGCCGTCGGTCAGTTGCTTCCGATTACTCAGGCTTATGTTTGACTCATGACATCATCATGTCCAAACATTGCTACCCAAAGTTCCCCTTTTGGGAAACGAACATTTTCAATTGTCCTCGTTTCATATCACATCTAGCGCGATGCCTTACGCGGATGACCCGTATATAGGCAACGAGATTTGCACCAGCGCACCACGTTGCATATCGGTGTGAATCGTCAATGTGCCGCGATGCTGTTGAACGATATTGTGACTAATCATTAAACCGAGCCCTGTACCATGTTCCTTGGTGCTGAAAAACTTTCTTCCCGTCAACGTTCTGTACTCCTCAGGAATTCCTGGACCTTCGTCCTCTATGCTGACGACAACCCAATCATCCACACACTCCATGGTGACCCGTACAACACCGCCATTGGGCGACGCCTCGACCGCGTTCTTAATCACATTGATGAATGCCTGCTTTAATTTATTAGACTGACACATAATTGGAACCCTAGGCATTTCATTTCTGTGCGAAAATACGACAGAGCAGTTGTTCAAAATCGCCTGTGAGTTGAGGAGAAACACTACCGAATCGAGAATGCCCACGAGGTCCGCCTCTTCGAACTGTTGACTGCGCGGTCGCGCCAACTGCAACAATTCTTCGACCAGGTCATTCATCCGGTCTAATTCTTCGAGCATAACCCCCGTATGAGTCTGCACAGACGAGACGTCCCTCGCATCGCGTATCAACTGTGTAAATCCGCGAATGCTCGCCAGAGGATTTCTTATCTCGTGGGCAATTCCAGCCGCAAGCTCCCCAACCATCTGCAGTCCCTCTAGTTGAACAACGGTCTCTCGATGCTCAAGGAGTTCCGAGACATCGTGAAGAATAAGAAAAACGAGATCTTCATCACCTGCATCAATCACAGAAAACTCGACATCCACATGTGTCGATGCGGGCCCCACCACCCGCTTAAAATACAGATGCGAAGCATCAATATCTTCTTGTACATCAAATAAATCTTGAAGGATGTCTGCAAGGGTCGTTGAACGTGCCGGGAAAAAACCCAATCTGCGAAAGATGTCTGTCGCTTCCTCATTACAAAACAGACACGCATCAGAATTAAAAATGACAACCCCCGCAGGTAGGCGATTCAATAGCGCCCGTAGCGTATGCCGACCGATACCTGGGGTGGCCACACCGAGGTTACGTCGGTCACGCAGCGGCATCCGTACAAGCTCGTTTCGGGCATAATTCATTTCTACAAGACCTCTATTCAGCGATTTGACGTGGTCTCCAAAATTCCACGTAGACTTCGCCCAGGCCATGTTTGACTTATATCGTTCAACATATTCTCACATCTGCCTTTGCGTACGAAGCAGCGGTTCGGCTGGTGATAATTCACACGGACAGGTAGAACATAGATGTAACAAGGGAAGAACCGACGACTCCAAACATGGTTCGTCGATCCAGCAATAGAGTATCACACCGACACACTGGTGAAAAGCGACCGAAGCGCGCAAACACGCCAGAGATAAGATCTGCGACGGTTCCTTTTGTTACGCTTCCGAGAGGGAGCGGATGCGCCGGATGGAAGGGAAGAGGTACATCCATATCCCCGCAACGACCAACGTTCCAAGCCCACCAATCAGTGCCGCAGGAACGGCCCCAATAAACCCTGCGACCATCCCCGATTCAAACTCGCCAAGTTGATTCGATGTCCCAATGAACAGAGAATTGACTGCATTTACACGGCCCCGCATCTCATCCGGAGTTTGCAACTGAACGAGGGAAGAACGAATGACGACACTGACCACATCGGAAGCACCGACGAGAAACAACGCAATCAATGAAACGACGAGGTGCGTCGACACCGCGAACAACATCGTGGCCAAGCCAAAGACAGCCAGCGCGCCAAACAACGTCATTCCAACCGCTTTCTTTAATGGATAGTAGGCAAAGACGATGGACATCAAAAGTGCACCCACCGCCGGTGCTGAACGCATCAAGCCCAATCCCCATGCGCCTGTATGTAATATGTCCTGCGCAAATATCGGTAAAAGCGCGGTCGCGCCCCCTAACAATACAGCAAACAAATCTAGTGAAATCGTCCCTAAAATCACCTTATGTCGATAGACAAAGACCAACCCTTCAAACAAGGACTGCATTGACACGCGTTTGTGCACACGGATGGTCTTCTCCACGCGAATGAAACCGTTCAGAATACTCGCGACGACAAGCGCCACCGTGACCGTACTGTAAACATAATTCGGTCCCAACGAATACAATACGCCCCCAAGTGAAGGCCCCAAAATCTGCGCCGCTTGTCCGCCAGAAGTCGTCCATGCAACGGCCTGTTGAACCAAATCCTGCCGCACAATTTGCGGCAACAAAGCGGAAGACGCAGGACCTTCGAATGCACGGCACGCGCCCAATCCCGCGGCAAACAACAAGATTTGAAATCTCTCCAATGCCCCGACAAATGTCTCCGCGAACAGACACGCCGCAATCATGGCCTCAACGATGAGACACAAGAGCGTGATTACCCGACGGTCAAATCGATCCGCCACGTGACCGACCACCAACGTCAGCACAACCATCGGGAGAAACTGGGCGAGCCCGACAAATCCGAGACTAAATGCACTGTGCGTCAGCGCATACATCTGCCACCCAATCGCCACGGAGAGCATCTGAAAACAGGTATTAGATAAGATTCTAGAAACCCAATAATTCGTATAAGACGGTTGATTGAGCACCGAATCCGATGACCGTTTAAACATCTATGCACGCCCTTTAAACAACACACGGTAACCGTTAGCTTTTATATGCCACAGTATTATAGACTAGCCTGTAAGAAAGTTCAGCATAAAAGCAGTACATTCTCAAAATCGCACACACCAAAACAGGCCCCGCACAAAGGCGAAGCCTGCACACGTTATTATCTATTTACGCTTGATGACGCATGATTTTATGAAGCAGGGCCTCTGTAACCATGGTGAATTGCTGCTTGTCGCGATACGCCCGCGCTGCGAGCATACCGCCGTGCACAACCGCCAAGATAGATGCGGCTTCCGCCTCAAGTGACAAATGACTTGGGAAAAGCATGCCCTGTTCCTGCGCCTCTTGCAAGACAGACTGTATCCACTTCCGCATCTCTTCGAAGTGCGCTTGGATTTCACATTGTGCTTCCTCTGGGAGGATGGAATTCTCTGATGCCAACATCGCACACAGGCAGATATGCGTTGGCTCATTCGCTAATCTATCCGCCCAATACGCAAAGTAATTCTCGAGTTTCCCCCGCGGATTAGCAGCTGTATCCTCGAACTTGCGGAGACTGTCGCTGGCTGACCGGCGATAGTCTTGCAACACGGATTGGACCAAATTATCTTTACTCGGAAAGTGGTAATGGATGCTCGCCTTTTGAATGCCAATCACGGTAGCGATATCGGCGTAACTAAACCCACTATACCCTTTCTCCAGCATCAGTTGATGAGCGACCTGTTTAATCTCTTGCGCACGATTCATTTTCAAGACCCCGTGTCGAACTGTACTCTCCGCGATAAAACTTGTCAATTTACTATCAACGTACATCAACCAAATGGTGATATCAGCCCATTACGCCTTTATCCAGGTGTTTGCCAACGCAATGGCGCCTCGGGCTGCCTGTGTATCCGCAAGCGCATTCAGCATGACAAAATCGTGGATAATTCCCTGAAAGCGCACAGCGGTAACCGGTACCCCCGCTTCCCGCAGTTGATTAGCGTATGCTTCGCCTTCGTCGCGAAGAACGTCTGCCTCTGCCGTTATCACCAATGCAGGCGGCAACCCTTGTAACTGTTCTGTCGTCGCACGCAACGGAGAAGCCGTAATCTGTGCCCGCTCTTCCGGATTGGTGGTGTACTGATCCCAAAACCACTGCATTGCATCCCGGCGAAGGAAGTAGCCCGTGGCAAACTGATGATAAGACTCCGTATCAAATGCGGCATCCGTCACTGGGTAGAACAGCAACTGCTTATCCAGTTGAGGCCCTTTTCGCGCTTTCACCATCAACGTGATAGCTGCTGCCATATTGCCTCCCACGCTGTCACCAGCGACCGTAATGCGATTCACATCAAAGCCATACGTCGCTCCGTTGTTCGCAATCCACTCAAGCACTGCGTAAATTTCTTCAATTGCAGTCGAATACCGACTCTCGGGAGACAAGCTGTAATTCGGAAACACAACCGCAGCCTCTGCACCAACAGCTAGCTCACGAATCAGCCTATCGTGCGTATGCGCATCCCCAAACACCCAGCCCGCACCATGAATATATAGAATGACCGGCAACGCGTCCGTCGTGTTTTTCGGCTTCAATATCTTTACCGACACTTGTCCGGTCGGTCCGCCCTCAACCACAAGTTCCTCCACATTCACAGGCGGCTTGTAGACTTCTCCAGCCTGAACCGCGTCAACCGTCTTTCTACCCTCCACTGGACCTAAATCAAACAAATATGGAGGATTTGCAGTATCCTGTACAAATTTCTGAGCCGCCGCCTCTAACGTCACCTGTTTTGTCATGTTCATGCTCCTTCTTCTCCTGTTTTAACCTACTAGTAGGTAGATATAAGTGATAAATATACGCCCTACAACACTTGTCTACCTACCAGCGGCTAAGCGCTTCGTCTTTCTGATCGCAGTATACCTACTAGTAGGTAGATAGTCAACACCTTATTTTCTTTTGACACCGTGTGTGTAAAAGCAGAGGACGCGCAGCCAGCCGGCAAGGCATGCTTCCCGAATAAGCTTCCGTATGTCGTAATTCGAGCCCATTCCAGAACGGTTTTCTTCGGCTGACACTCACTTACCTTTCAGCTGAAGTACGGTCGCAGCAATGCCCTCCTCAAAACGAGTAGCCGGAACTGGGCCGATACACCGCTCATACTTTTCCCCACTCAAACGAAGCGGCTCCGATGTTAGGTACAACATCTCCACCACTTCCTTCATGGCTGGAACAAACAGCCCCAAAATGGATAAATCGATTTTCCCCAATGGAATGACAGGTTTCGTCGATCCCGCCACGGAACGCGCAATCCGCACGATTTCCCTCCCCGGGATGACACCAGCCCCAGGAATGTTCCACTCCTGACCGTAGGCCTGGCCATTCCGCGCAATTTCTACGACCATCTTGGCTGCGTCCGGCAAATACACATACTCCCGTGGCACACGCATATTCCCGATGAAAAAGCCCAACTTCCCCTTGGCTATCGCGTTGAGTGTGCCGCCCAAATACGAAGCTTGGTTCGCCGTAGGGCCGTAATAATCCGGCAGGCGAACAATGAGTGGTCGTGCGTTTTTCCAACGGTTACTGAATATCATCTGACCAAACTGTAACCGAATCCGACCTTTTCGCGTGTGAGGTTCTTTCGGATGATCTTCAGTCACAAACTCCGCTTGCCTTCTTCCATAAGGATAAATACCGTCAACCACTACCACGTTCAAACCGATCTGGTCAGCCGCCCGCATGACTGCTTCCCCCAGCGGCAGCAAACGCGTTGCCATTTCATGATAAGGCACGTTCGCACAATGAAACATAACGTCCGCTTCGCTTGAAGCCTGGATGATGTCGTCTGCCTGAAATGCGTCCCCAATCGCGATGGTCAGGTGCTTGGGATTCCCCAATTGTGTCGCTATCTGCTCTAACTTGGCGCGGGAACGACCAAAAGCTGTCACTTGCATGCCCCGCTGGACCAACTCCTCCACGATAGCAGCACCTGTGCCGCCCGTTGCTCCAATCACAATCGCCCTCTTCAAGGATATCGACCTCCATGTTTAGTGATTCATCAATAACGAAGCCACAACTCAACTATACAATTTTGTGAGTGATTCATCAATCACAAAATTTGAACAAAACATTCTTCAACTGCTATTGGTTACTCCCCCATGAGCTCAGGCATGTCCAACGCCATCGAAATGTTGCACAACATCCCCTTGGCAATAAAAAGCTTCGTCTTCTCCACTGGATTCGCTACGCCGCCATTCTCGAATGCCTCCAATACGATCCGGCGAATATCCCTAACTCCCGACTGCATCGCCACCCGAATCGACTCCTCTGGTATTGTCTGAGCCTGCATTTGCAGCAGTATCTCCGAGCGGTTCGCGTGCATGATATCTTCATACGCCTCAATCAATACCTGCTCCAACTGACTGGACGGCGTAGTGGCGATTACCTGGCGGAAAGCATCTGCGATTCTTTGCCAAGAAACCTCGAGTGCTGCGAGCAGCAGTTCTTCCTTCGTTGCGAAAAAGCGAAAAATATACGGTTGAGATATCCCTGCCCGCTTCGCCACTTGCATCGTAGTCGCTCGATAATATCCCGTTTCGGCAAAGACCTCTATCGCCGCAGAGATAATCTCCATTCGGCGATTTGCTGAAGCAGTTTCACGCTTCGCCATCATTGTGATCCCCTTATCCTTAAGATAGTGATGAATCAATCCTATGTTCAATGTATCAGGAATCTATGCAGAAGGTAAACAGAAACCCAAAAGGGCTTCTGTTGACATTACGCCGATGCCATTACGCATGGTTCTTCACCAACAACACCATCAACAAGGCAGTCGACCCGTTGCACCAGATATCATCCCCACACGCCCGCCAAAGATAGACACGACGATACTGATGATAAACGCCGCGTCTAACCCGACCATCGGATTGACGCCTGCAATCATAGAAAACGCAATTGCCTCAGGAATCAACGCAAATGCAACGGCTATGCCAGCCAACAAGTCCTTCCTGACATTCGACAGCCATTCTGGTATTAAGTTTTGGAAAATCAGAAAAACCTCCTCGACATCCGTGTCATTCCACGAAGCTAAAGTCTCATGAACCCCATGGACTTGTAATCAGTTGAATTCATGATTCGTTATTCGCTTCACAGACAACGAAAACCCCAAGATGATTCGCAACCCGTACCATGTGGTCATGCTCAATCAAAAGACCTTCAGCCATTCTCCGAAGGCAACACCCAAGAATATCCTGTAAGCTGAAATCGTTCCTCACAATACCGAAATTCATCAAAACAATCAAACCAAGTTGTATTTTAGTTAATCCACAGTCTCATCATTGTATTCCTCCTAGTAGATTAGTTCTCAGCAAACTCATTCTACCAAAGAGGGACGAGGTGGCACTTTCACGTTATGTCACCCAGCGCGTCCACTGAATTTACACCTTATACGGACTCAACTCATGAGGGTAGTGTCCCGTCAAGAGGTGTAAATTGAGTGCAACCACCCAGTGTCTGCTATTTATGCAAAACTGACGTTGGCGCCAGCAATTGTTGTTCGTCGTTGCCGGTTAGTTTAGCCATAGACTCTCGGCTGAAATACCGCCT
>NZ_JAFMTW010000047.1 GCF_017329615.1 Alicyclobacillus suci
CTCAGATCGCTCGCTCAGTGATCCGACGGATGGCAAGCCTGTCGAGGTGTTTGTCTATCACGGGTGCCACTTCTCAGATCGCTCGCTCAGTGATCCGACAGCTCCCATGCTTCACCCAGGTGAACGCTGGAACCGTGGTGCCACTTCTCAGATCGCTCGCTCAGTGATCCGACAAAATTACAGCCGAAGAGGCATTTGGAGGAATTACGTGCCACTTCTCAGATCGCTCGCTCAGTGATCCGACGTTACGTCGCAATCTGCGCCGCAAATTGATTATGCGTGCCACTTCTCAGATCGCTCGCTCAGTGATCCGACGAACTCCGCCGTACCAACCAACTCCTGAGATCTTTACGTGCCACTTCTCAGATCGCTCGCTCAGTGATCCGACCCTGCTCAGAAGATGCAGTATCAGCAGATTCAGGCGTGCCACTTCTCAGATCGCTCGCTCAGTGATCCGACCAATTGCTCGATTTGTCACTGACAACAGACAGTCGGTGCCACTTCTCAGATCGCTCGCTCAGTGATCCGACTCTGTTGCGTCGCCACGCCAATCTGCCGCCATGGGTGCCACTTCTCAGATCGCTCGCTCAGTGATCCGACTCTCTCAGTCAGCATAAGCCGACTGCCCACTTGTCGTGCCACTTCTCAGATCGCTCGCTCAGTGATCCGACGGAACACTCGCATAAGGTTCGATACTTACTCGGTGAACGTGCCACTTCTCAGATCGCTCGCTCAGTGATCCGACTCCATCACAGATGATTACGGAGTCGTCACGAATATGTGCCACTTCTCAGATCGCTCGCTCAGTGATCCGACGTCCAAGTGATGTCGAACATTGTAATATTATGTGTGTGCCACTTCTCAGATCGCTCGCTCAGTGATCCGACGGAAAAAGGCTGGATGATCTATCTGTAATATTCCAGTGCCACTTCTCAGATCGCTCGCTCAGTGATCCGACGCGGTTTACCTTCAAACGAGGCCATCGCTTTGTCATCGTGCCACTTCTCAGATCGCTCGCTCAGTGATCCGACGTAATTATTAATAAGCGTGTGATAAACATTATCAGTGCCACTTCTCAGATCGCTCGCTCAGTGATCCGACACTGCTACGACGACGGAGATACGCTCTGGATCATGTGCCACTTCTCAGATCGCTCGCTCAGTGATCCGACGTAGCACATGAGTGTATAGGTCTGCGGTAATACGTGCCACTTCTCAGATCGCTCGCTCAGTGATCCGACGCGAACGTCCGATGCCGCACGCGTGTCACGAACGGGCGTGCCACTTCTCAGATCGCTCGCTCAGTGATCCGACGCAGTGCATGCACTCATATATAGCGACACTGTCAACAGCGTGCCACTTCTCAGATCGCTCGCTCAGTGATCCGACTACATACTGCATCAGCGTGCGCCATAAAGGATGCGGTGCCACTTCTCAGATCGCTCGCTCAGTGATCCGACGCCAACATTGCTGAGGCTGTGCCGAGCAGGCTGTCCGTGCCACTTCTCAGATCGCTCGCTCAGTGATCCGACTAATTTTGATGGAATAACCAGGAAACGAATGGGATTGTGCCACTTCTCAGATCGCTCGCTCAGTGATCCGACTAAGGACTATAGTCAACGAAACTCCGCACATTATGTATGTGCCACTTCTCAGATCGCTCGCTCAGTGATCCGACCTTATTCAGTATGGGGCGAGCAACGTAGATTACGTCGTGCCACTTCTCAGATCGCTCGCTCAGTGATCCGACTTCGACCTCGACCGTTGTTCCGAGCGACGTCTACCAGTGCCACTTCTCAGATCGCTCGCTCAGTGATCCGACCGACACGGCTTTGTTCGCTATCGTGTTAGCTTTGATGGTGCCACTTCTCAGATCGCTCGCTCAGTGATCCGACGCGGATGACCCAATGGTTACGATAGAGGCTATTCAGGTGCCACTTCTCAGATCGCTCGCTCAGTGATCCGACACAGCTTTGTAACAGGTATCTTCGTGGCGCCTGACGTGCCACTTCTCAGATCGCTCGCTCAGTGATCCGACGAGATGTAAATGTGGTAGGGTCTTGCCCGCTTGCGTGCCACTTCTCAGATCGCTCGCTCAGTGATCCGACTTCCAGCCGCCGACCGTCTTCTCGGATATCCCAAGCTGTGCCACTTCTCAGATCGCTCGCTCAGTGATCCGACGGTCGTTCGGGTCCGCAACAGTGATTACTCCTATCATTGAGTGCCACTTCTCAGATCGCTCGCTCAGTGATCCGACCAGTTGAACTTTGGCCCTCTTCTAAATCCTTGGGAATCGTGCCACTTCTCAGATCGCTCGCTCAGTGATCCGACAGTGGATCGTCCGCGCTCAACAGTGGGTATTGCATGTGCCACTTCTCAGATCGCTCGCTCAGTGATCCGACGAACAAATCCGTCATCCCGGCAATCCGTGCACACCTTAGTGCCACTTCTCAGATCGCTCGCTCAGTGATCCGACTCCTCATAATCAGCGGCGCAGACATACTCCTTACTGGTGCCACTTCTCAGATCGCTCGCTCAGTGATCCGACCAATAACACTCGGCAACACTTTTCACCTCCAAAGTAAGTGCCACTTCTCAGATCGCTCGCTCAGTGATCCGACTTAAATTCAATTAAAATATAGTTCGAGTGCTCGGCGGTGCCACTTCTCAGATCGCTCGCTCAGTGATCCGACTTTATCTGCACGCGGTGGAATTGTTCACATACGAGGGTGCCACTTCTCAGATCGCTCGCTCAGTGATCCGACGCCGTAAATGGTGCCATCCGCCCTGTAAAGAAACCGTGCCACTTCTCAGATCGCTCGCTCAGTGATCCGACGAGGTTCTTTGATATACAAAGCTCTCATGGAAGAGATGTGCCACTTCTCAGATCGCTCGCTCAGTGATCCGACACAAGTGTTGGCAAGCGGTCCGATATGGACGCGGCAACGTGCCACTTCTCAGATCGCTCGCTCAGTGATCCGACTCTCTAAAACCGTCATAACAGCGTAATTTGCGAGGTCGTGCCACTTCTCAGATCGCTCGCTCAGTGATCCGACAGCACAAGTCTTCAGTAGACTATCAGGGCATCTAGTGCCACTTCTCAGATCGCTCGCTCAGTGATCCGACGGCGGGCGCTCGCAGCCCTTGAACCACGCGGAGATCCAAGCCCATAAACGAGCACTTGATGTTTCCCATCGATTTCATCCCGTTCCATTCTCGTTCTCTCCCGTCATTTCGCCGCGAATCCCTTGTCCCACCTATGTTTCGAGCGCCTCCCAGGGTTTTCGCCCTGAACAGGCGCTCGAAAGGTCAGAACACTGAGCGAGCGTTCTTTTTGAGAAGCTCAACGGGCTTTGCCACCTGGAAAGTGGCCATTGGCACACCCGTTGAATAATCTGTCCTTTAGACAAGTTATATTTTACACGTTTTTGAAGTTCACATCAAATCCTCAAAACACCAATCCCTTCAAATCCAATGGTACGAAATCCCGTCCAATGCACGACATATTCCGCTCGGCAGCGTTCGCCTGCACAGTTCCAATCCTTGCAAAAATGACTTGATCCATCGACTGATGAATCACGTCCAAGAGCAATTGCTTCAACTCAGCCTCATCCTTTTCAGTGAGTTGACATAAAAACACCGAATACTGAACGTGCATGCCATAGCCTCGCACGATTTTGTATACCTTTCGCCAGCGTTTTTGATCACTGATATCGTAGCTCACCAGCACATATCGGCGCATCGCCATCACCTCGTGACAATTGGGCGATATTCCGGCAATTCGCCCATCAAGTATCGCGACAAGAAGCGCGCTTCTAGTTCCAACATCCGACGATAACTCAATTTGTAACCGAACACCGGATGCGTCACGGTCTCGTGCATGCGCCGCTCAAACGCCTGGAAAAATCGTTTCCGTCCAGGTAGCTTCAACGAACAGGACTCCTGCCCAATGTAAAAGTCATCCCAAGCAATTTCGCCGGTGTTCAATGTGCGAACGACCACAGAATCCGCAATGATCGCTCGAAATGGCTCCATCATGTCCAGTACCAATGATGGACGCCCAGTTGCAATACGATGGTAAAAACCCATCAGGGGATCCAGGCCCACCGCAGCCAAGGCGGCATACATGTCCCGTTCCAGCAACGAATATCCGAGTGACAGCAAAGCGTTGACCGGATCCTTCGGTGGGCGGCGATTTCTGCCGTTCATCAACGTTTCGCCCGCAGGGACACCTTTTACTTTCAACATCAGCACAAACGCCTGCATGTACTGTTTCGCCGCAATCCCTTCAATGCCGAGCAACGAGTCGATAGAAGTGGCTTCTTCGGAGCGTCGGGCGTGATTGAGCAAATCTTTCAAAATGACCTTGTCGAGCCCGTGCGCATTTCGACGAAGCAAGGTGCGCTGGTTGAGAATCTTCGCGCGAACGATGTATCTCGCAAGTGTCAGTCGATCACGCTCGTCCCCAAACCGCCTGAACTGTTCACGCCGCACCAAGACATTTTTCGAAATCAAGTTGTGGTTCATCCCGACGAGACGCCCCGCGGCAGTCAGGTAGCTGATGGTGACGCCGGACTCCATACAATCGTGGACCAATTGGGTGGAAATTTGAACGTTCCCGAAGAGAGAGATGTGCCGAACATCTTTTAACGGAACGGTCGATTCCATCCCATCTTTCGACGTGATGGTCAACTCGTAACCACGCTTTCCGACCCGGGTCCCGGGCTCCGACACATACACGGTTCCTAAATCATCTCGACTGGGCACAATATCTCGTATCGGGACGGCCTCTCCGTTCGGACTCGTCAAGCGAATCGTTTCGTCCGGAAGACAGACACCATTCAACGAGCATCGGAAGCATTTGTCGGATTTCAACAATGGCGAAGGCATCGAAGCCTGCTCCAACTCGTGTGCTCTCCGGATGGTGGCAACCGTTGCAGCAATCAACTCCTCCGAAAATACAATCCGAACTGTCTGTCTGTTTCCTCGGTAAAACAACTTCCCCGCAACGGTTGGAAATCCGTTGGCTCTGAGTAACAATCCTTGTGCACACAACTGTATCTGGTCATTCGGCCACGCCTTGCCGTCCAATTCCCACTCGCCGAGGCGAAATGAAGTACCACCGTTTGGCGCGCTTGAATGTTTCGCCTCAACCGGCTCCCAATACCCGTCGTCCTGATAGCGAATCGCATCCAATTTGCCCACAATCCCCAAATCCTCGTCGCCGAGATGGAGGCTCTGCGGTGCAAAACCCCACACATCCTGCCCGACATCTGATGGTCTTTTACGACGATCCGCCCGGTCGTGCTGGCCACTGCCTTCCACTGTGTCCGCGGATTTTTCGAATAGCCCTTGCACGTGCATCAAATGATATAAACGTTCGCAATAAGAGAGTTCATTTAGCATCCGAATCGGTACGGCCATGTCCCTCACTCCACCTACAGTCTGGTGCCACAACCGCGCTGTCAATCTATTACCAGTCTGGGCCGATTGAGAGACTTCTAAACACCGCAAGCTCGTTCGAAATTGCGAGAAATCCCGTTTTGTCGTTAAATATCCCCCGTATTTTCACACGCACTTTCTGGTAAGCAAACGCGCGAGCGAATCTGCTTGACCAAGTATCCTTCAATCCGCTGGTTCACCATCGACCAAAACTCCTTTTGCCTGGTCCAGTCGCCACGATTGATAATGCCGGACGGATCACGCATCAAAACGACCGATTTCTCCCTCGCCTCGTCTGCTTCCACAAGCAGTTCCGCCTCTTCCTCCGACAATTCCTCTTGCGCGAAAGCCTTTCTCCGCTTCTTCCCGCGCTCTCGCTCATAATAGGTGACCCCTGTATTGGTATAAAACACCTTGTTGCCATATGAATCCGCCGTTCGCTTTCCTGTAAGCCTTGGAATCAGAACGGGTTCCCCGTCCACTTCACCCCAATCACACCGCAACCGAATTTGACTGATATCAAAATCAGACCAGAGTCGCCGCTGCAGGTTTTGCGCAGCATTCAGGTCGGCATGAATCTGATGAAAGTCCCCCTCCTCCGCACTGAACGGCGAGACAAAAAACTCTCCTTCACCCGTGGGGATGAGGTCGTCTGCGCGAAGGGGACAACCATCCAACTTGTGTTCCGCCACAAACTTGTTCAGCCACCAAGGAAATGGTTCTGGATTCTGCTCCCGAGCGCAACGCGCCGGAACCCTGCGACAGCGGATACCCGGTGCCCCGGTTCGCGCGTCGAATCGCGACGAGAACGCTGCATACATCGTCCCCACGAGTAAATCGTGGACTTGGGCCTGATTCAACAACTCCTGGAACACGCCGCGATGGCTCCATTGCATCAACTGGTTGTTTTCGCTCGGAGGCCTGTCGTTATTGAACCGATACTCGCTCAATTCCTCCAGCAGGATGAGCTGGCACGGCGGATACTTCGCAACCCACGTTCCTTTGCCTCGCTCAGCATCCAACGCGTACACATAACCGAGCGCCTCCATAATGATGCGATCCGCCAATTTCTTTAGCCGATCTTCCTTCGCGTGATCAATGTGTTCACGCAGCGTGGTCGCAAATCGAGATCCCTTCTCCGCACGAATCACTTGTCCCGATACCTTGCCAAAAAAGCTCCAACTCTTGAGAAACTTGTATTGACGTTCCAAATACTCAATTTGCTCAATCGAATTTCCACCGACGACATCTTTCTGATAGCCGCGAATCTTGGGCCGCTCTCCACTTCGTACGTCCTTTCGCCAATCGCGAACCTGTTTGCCCATATGGCGCCACACGCGGCGAACGCTCTCGTAGACAGCCTCCGTCCATTCCCTGTCGCCACAGATGCCATAGAGTGACTTAAGCTTCTGAAGTTCGCCTTCAAAGGCTTCGCGCCAATCCGGTGTCATGTGATTGGCGGCATCCACCGACTGCTCGATAAGCTTTGCCCAACTCCGTTCACGTCGCCCCACATCTTCCGACCCACACCGCACGAGCAAGCGCAAATACGCCAGCTGCGTCCGCAGCTGCCGCAATATCCGTTGGCGCTCTTCTCGGATAGCACGCAGGTCCTTCGACTCCGTTTCACCGGGCAGCTTCAAAAGTTGTGATCGTTCATGAACCGCGACGAGATTGTCATTCCCTTTGATTGGAAAGAAAAACGGTACACGGCCTTCCGAGTTCGGCTTCAACTCGTCCTTCCGGGCAACGCGAAAAACGGAAATCGATGCCGATGTGCGAAGGCCGAGATCGACACTCATTACCCGTAGCCCGGAAAGCAAACCCTCCGACCCGAGCTTCCCATCATCCGGATGTTCCGCAAGATAATTCGATAATTTATCGAAATGGGCAAACGCGCGATGGGTATCCCCGACCAGGCGAAATACTGCAGCATACGGCGGGCGGCGTTCTCCACGCGCCTCAGACTGACTCTGCACACGTACGCTGAGATTGAGATAAACATCCCTCGCCCCTCTGCGTCGATGCACATGATCCAGCTGATCCCGGCGGTACTGGATTTTCGCCCCACCGAATTCGCCTGTGAAATGCTGATCGGTCCCGTGATCTCGAAAAGACAGCTCAGTCGGTTCATTGGATTCTCCAGGAAGCAGATCATCCAATTGCGCTGACATGGAAATGGGCACCGTTACATCATCAACTTCTTTTGCGACACCATGCTCGATGGTCAATAGCTTTTGAAAACGAATCGCGTGCCTGCCTTCTCCGAATTCGTTGAACAAAAAGGTGTACTGGTGCAAATTCCCGCCCAATTTATCAAAGCGAGTCCAAATCGGATGCGCAGTTGCATCCGGTAAAGTAAACGTCGCGAACATTTTTGCGTGATTCAGTTTGCGAAGGATGCTATTGTACGCCGCGTAACGCGTGAGAAACGAAGCATCTTCGCGCCACAGGGCCTGATACTTCGGTTCTGCCAATTTCGCGAACAAGTCGTGTGAGCCGAATCGCCTCGTGTTACGTCTCTGCACATTCTTGATTTCGGTGTCGTACAAATCGAATGGCGCATCAGGGTCGAGTTTCTCCCACTTCTCAAACACTTTGTCCGATCCGCGCAATGCCCGTCCCGTCAGATAATGCGCGGTTTGCTCTTTCGATTCGAGCCCGTGCGATGCTTCTTTCATATCTTGTTGCAACTGATTGACGAGTTGAACCAGATGTTCCTGGCCGACGAAGTTCTTCTGCTCAAATCGACTCTTTTGCTCTACCAGTTTCGCGTACGCTTCCCCAACGCGCTGATTCCACGACTCCCACGACATCATCCGTTCGATGGCCTGTTGGAACATATCCCTGTCCCACGTCCGAACCGCTTGTCCCTTCCGAAGCGGTTTCCACTGAACCGATGACATGTCGGAATCGGTGTACACGCGCATCAGTGGCTTTAACCCAAAATCCGCGAGCGCGCGCAAAACATCCGCAGTTCGGTCCGTAGATTTCCTCGCCTCAGCCTTCGCCTTCTCCTCTTCCCAGCCAGGTTCCCCCGCGTCGCGCATGCGAACCCACCGCGGTTTGTTCCCCGCCTTCGCGATTCCAAGCCCACCCACTGCGTCCTTGTCGGCCAAGGGGCTCAAAAATTTGCGCGCAATTTGCTGCGCGTCGCCTTTGGCACCTATCGCCTGCGGAACCAGCAGCTCATAAAGTTGACGAGCCAACTGCAGCAATTCATCGTCCGATCCCGCCGGATCACGGTGCCCATTCTCCACTTGACGCGCGCGCAGCCGCTCCAACAATTCGACTTTGCATTCTTCTGCAGTCTTATAACATTCTTGCTCTCCGTCTCCATTCGGACTTCTTCGATACAAATTCTCTTGACGGAGAAGACTCAGCCATTCCGTGTAATATCGAACCCCCGCGTTGACCTCCGTATGGAGTTTCCATAAACCAGCCCGAATCTCCGGCATATTATCGAGGCGAAGTTTCACTTTAATGGATTTAACGGTCATGTTTTTCACCTCTGTTCAAAAATGGAGGATGGAGCGCACCTAACACACTCCATCCACACGGGTTTGTCACTTGTGTCGAGACGATGAAACGGTCAATTTAAGCGCAATGGTGATGCGCTTTAGCTGTTTTCAGATTCGACTTTTTCAGTCGAAAAACCTCCTTTCCGCCACTAATTTTGGAATTATCCACCGCCAATGTGCGTTTGTTGTTGCCTAAAGGGCTACTGCCGGCTTAAGACACTCACGGCCCCTTTTATGGGTCCATCGACGCGAACATCTCAATGATGTGCATTGCCGTTTTCCGATGGATGTTAAGCACGACCTTTAGCCGTTAGGACACTCTAATACCACGGTTAATACATTCCCTTTAATTCATAAAATTCATACATTAAACCCCGCACCTTCTCTTCAATACTGAGCACAATTTCAGTATGAATAGTACTCAACACTAAGAAATCACACATTGTTGCCATATTTATAGGGTTCGTCCAGCACTCTAGTCTGAATAATCAAAATTAATCCTTGATGAAAGGGTTAATCCTCCTTTCGTACGGAAACATCTATGGAATATGCCAATGTCACCACAAAAATTTTCTTCAAAAATCTCAAATTCTCAGGGATGATTTCCGAACAAGTGTTCTCACATTGTGGTTCAGTGTATAATTGAATACAGGTTTATCCGAGGACAGGACTTAGAAGCTGCTTTGTCGAATAGTAGCGTCGAATAGTAGCAGTGTATGTCGTCACTTTGAGGGGAGTTATTCACATATGTCGTACCCAGTAATTTCACTGTTCAGTGGTGCGATGGGATTAGACTTGGGATTACAACAGGCGGGATTGGACATACGGATTTCGCAAGACATAGACCCGTGGTGCGTAAAGACTGCACAAGCAAATAACGCACCAAGCGTACTGGGAGACATTAAGAAGCTGATTGAAGAAGACCCAGAATGTGGATTTCTGTTAGGGCCGTCGGGACTACGACCAGAAGAAGCTTTTGCAGTCGTTGGTGGGCCGCCTTGTCAACCTTTCAGCACGGCAGGAAAACGTCTTGGAACGAAGGACCCACGTGGAAGTTTATTTATGGAGTTTATCCACGTAATTCGAGTAACACGTCCACGTTTCTTCGTTATGGAGAACGTCAAAGGTCTTATGTCAGCGGCCATCAAGCACCGTCCTATAAACGCTAGAGACGATCGTCCACTGGAGCCAGAAGAACGTGCTGGTTCAGCGTTTGAAGTCATTAAGCAGATGTTCAATGAATTGGGATACAAGATTGTTCACGGCGTTCTGGATGCGGCCCATTATGGCGTACCACAGTTTCGTGAAAGATTGGTCATTATCGGCTCACGTGACCACGAAAACATCTTTTTACCGAAGCCTACACACTTTCAGATACACCAAGATCCATCACACCGCTGGTGTACACTACGAGACGCTATCGAAGATTTGGAGAACGAACCAGGACCGTGTGCCAGCTTCTCCCCTGAACGATTACGTTTTTTACGAATGATACCTATGGGCGGGAACTGGCGTAGCCTGCCGGAAGAGTTGATCCCTATTGCAATGGGCGGGGCATACAAAAGTGGTGGAGGGAAGGTTGGATTCTACCGACGTTTGGATTATAACCAACCGTCACCGACGCTTGTAACTAGTCCTGTACAAAAGGCGACGATGTTGTGCCATCCGACCCAAAACCGTCCGTTGTCCGTCCGTGAATACGCACGTATCCAACAGTTCCCTGACGATTGGATTATCGAAGGTAGTGTGTCGGACTGTTATCGACAGATTGGCAACGCCGTTCCGGTCGGACTTGGAAAGGCTATTGGTCAAATGTTGATTGCCGTAGCGAATGGAAACGCCGAAATCAAGACACGCCGCTTACGTGGCACATCTGTACACCAAGCATTACATGAATCACAGCAAATTGCTTTGGAATTTGTGAAGTGAGAGTGGGGATACTGTGATTACTTCGGAACAATTAGAAGCGAAAATTGCTGAACTGCTGGATGACTTTTATCAACGTCGGATTGACAAAATTAGTGGACTAAAACTCAAAGACGCACTGAAGAGAAAGAATCCGTACCTGTATCGTGCAATCGGCGTTCAGAAAGCGGGAGAGATTGTTGAAGGGCTGTTATCAGCGTATATGTCCAGTAGTGACGAAGGGATTTTCGGTGACGCTTTTTTTGAGCCCTTGGCCAAATTCGTTTCCGGTGGCGTTGTATCTCCGTCAGAAGGCGTTGACGTTGCCAGAGAAACCGAATCAACGTACATGGCTATAGCAGTCAAAAGTGGGCCAAGCGTCTTCAATGCCCAAAGTAGAAAACGCCAAATTGACGACTTTAAGACACTAGAGAATCGACTACGAAAGTTGCGCAAGCATTTTGACCCTGTGGTGGGTTACAGTTACGGCAACAAACAGCAAAAGAAGAACACCTTGGCACCATTTCGTGAGTTGGCTGGACAAGCATTTTGGGAAGAAATCACGGGTAACCCCGATTTCTATCTGGAAATTATTCGTCTAATGAAAGACAAGCCGCAAGAACACTTACCTGTTTATCGAAAGGCGTGGGACGCAGCTGTCAATCGGTTCACCTTAGAGTTCATACAAAACTTCTGTGACATAGACGGCAACATTAATTGGGAACGGCTTGTTCAGTTTAATAGTGGTAAGCCTCAAAAATAACTAATTGTGGAATGACGACTCACAACAAGTCGTCTTTTGTTTTGGGCTTTCACATTAACCAGTTTAGTGTGTTAATGGCCAATTTAGTTCCAGCAGAAATGGTCATGGGTAGAGACTCGGGTAGTGTCCCGTCAAGACCAGCTATATGATGTCAAGTCCATTATCGAGTTTCAAGAACAATGAGAGGAAGTGGTGTTTAAGGCCGCATTTAAGCGTGCGAAAAACAGAATAATAATTAAAATATTCTGTTAAAATGGGGTCCATTGCTCTAGTTCCGTACCATGATTTTGCCGTGTTCGCTAACAAATCCACCAAAAAGGTAGAAAATGAACAATACACCTTGAATAAAGCCACTATATATGGTACTACAAATTAAAGAGGTGACGGTGATGAGTCAATTTGAGAAGTTGCTGGAGAAAATTAAAAACAATCCTCGCGACATTCGTTTCGAGGAACTTGAAAAACTCCTTCGCAGGTTAGGATTTAATATACGCCAGCCGCGAGGTGGCTCCAGCCATTATTACTTCTCAAATGGACAAACAAGCATATCAATTCCTCGTCACGGTAAATATGTTGGTTATGTGTACGTCGAACAAGTCATAGACATTTTGAAAAATGAAGGAGTGCTGTAAATGGAAAAGGACATTGAATATTACATGTCACTTCCATATACCATCACCATTATTCCTGACACCATTTCAGGCGGTTACGTTGCAAAGGTAAATGAATTACCTGGATGCTTAACACAATCCGACTCGTTAAATAATCTAGCCCAACTTATTGAAGATGCAAAACGTGGATGGATTGAGATAGCATTAGAAGACGGTCGACCCATTCCTGAACCCTCAGTTCACGGAGAATACTCCGGTAAATTCAATGTACGAGTCCCAAAGTCTTTGCACCGCGAGCTTGCTGAAAGAGCTGAAAAAGAAGGTGTCAGTCTAAACCAGTACATTGTGTATCAACTTTCCCGCGACATGGGGTTGTCCAACGACAAGGCATCTGACTGAGATGAAATGATATTAAAATTGCCCATAATCAAAATTAATACCTTCACTAAAAAAGACCCCTTATTCAGGGGTCTCATCCACATCTGCATTTAGCCTGTTAAGCCAAAATCGATTCACGGGTCTACAGTTCACAATCCGTTCCTTCGGTGTCTTAGGCAAATCCATCTGAGTTACGACTTTATGCACTTTTTTCTGTATGCCATAGACAGAATGATCCTCGTTCCATTCCAATGTCGGAGCGTGAGTAGTCACTAAACAATAACCCTGCTATCAGGCGATTTGAAGATAGACTCAAGGGCATCACAAGGTAATCTAAGCAGTAAAAAAGTATTTAATGGGCGAGTATGGTGGCCTATTATTGTACGCGTGGCATAGGCAAACTCCCGACCCAAGGTACACGAATCGCATTTGAGGCTATGACAAGTCGCATTCGCCATACAACGATTATATTCTCACGATACATCTTAAGCTTGGCAACATCGGCAGAATACTGATATGATGGCACATTGGGTGGTCTGTTTCTAGCGCTCTGCGAACGTTGAGTTATAAACCATCCGTTGCGAAAATCCGTTCAAGAGCGCACGAGAATCGGTCATTCCAAACGCTCCTCAAAAATCACTCAATAGCTTCGAAATAATCTGCTCCTGAAAGACTTTCTTCCGTACAAGCGTCATTGCAGGAATCAATTCATCATCCCAGTCTACGTTGAGGCTCTGCAGCATTTGTACTTCTCTATCAGACAGTTCCGGCTGCTTCTCATGACTTGCCAACCGGTACGTATACGCATCCATATACCATGGCTCGAACGCGTCCCCGTATCGGTTGCCAAGCGACAAGGTCATCTGCAGGCCCTTCACGTCAAAGTCCCCGTTGTAGCGAATTGTCGATCCGGCAGCAACCGCCATGTCCAACAGTCGAAGCGCCGCGACCGACGGTTGCCCGCTGGTGCAGACAACCGGAACGCCAAATGGAAGCTGCTCAATCAGTTCGGCGAACACGGATGGATTTTCCACGACGTATACGGAGTCTACCGCTGGCACTTTCGTCATATGATTGTCCAACGCCATCAGCGGAAGCGCGACCGGCACTTCAAACAAACCAGCCCAGTTTCCGACCCAGACAATCGAACTCACGTCATCGAGTCGAATACCAGCTTTCAGATAGACTTGTCGCATAGACTCCGACGGTGCGTCGTTGGCCGTATCGGTCGAGTCGAGATCGTCACCATGTTCCGAATCAGACGTGGCGGTCGGCTGCAGTGCGCTTATGAAGGGGCTATCTGCAGCATCGGAATCGACCGTCAACGCGACCAATCCCCAATAAAACACCTTGCCCGCAAGTGTATTCCGGTCCAGCCCGTGGGGATCTCCCGTGACCTCCGCCGCAAACACAGGCAGCCTCCACACGCGATGCGGCGAAAGAGATACCTCCAAAGCTTTCATCGCGATGCGCCAATCGTCGCATCGACCTATTCGTTGATAAGCCCGATAACAGTCCATGTAGGTGCGATAGCCTGGAGCGTTTCCCTCGCTCAGTCGCTCAATCCAATCAAGCACTGCCGGACGATGAACGCCTGCTTTCGCCCAATCGCGAAAGGCGGTCCAACTGGCTGAGGCGTCGGCCAGTTGCTCTTCCCGTGTGCGCAGGTCCGGGAACAAACGTCCCAGGACTTCCACCAACCCCACACGAAATTTACTGTTCCGAAGCGCCTCATCCACCTTCACCAGTTGAATGGCGACCTCCGTCCGCCCGACAAAATTCACCGCCAGCAACCCTGACAATGCGTCTACCTCTTCGTCGGATAGCCTTGTGAGCTGAACGCGCCCACCAACTCTCCCGTGTCGCTGGTATTTATCCGCCACCGCTCGCCACAATCGCTCGAACCCGGGCTGCTGAAGATACGTCATCAATTCGTCCATCGTAGCCCCCCAGACCCGCCTTACGTTCAGTATCATTCGAGAACCGGTGCAACCGTAGCTGCAGCCTCCTGCGCCGAACGCCAATCGTCACCATCCACGATGCGTCTGGTATGTCCATTCCAATAATATGGAATCACCGTGACGAAATCGACGTCGCCGGGTCGGAAGATCTCGTAGATGGACAGCGCTGGAACGGTGTCGTAACATCCCCAGAGTTGTTGGCTTGTCATCATATAGTCGAACTTCATATCCGTCAACAATTCGAACATATCGCGCATATTTTCTTCGTCCACACCAGCGAACGCTTCGTCGAGTGAAATGAGACGCGGCGCGTCTGGGCGAGAATCGTTAAACCTCGAATCGGTCGCCGCAAACAAAGGAATGTACATCGCCATCGCCTTTTCACCGCCGCTCAGCACGTTAAATTGCGAATCCGTCAACTCTCTGCGAGACGCCATACCGCCTTTGCGATAATACAACGTGAACGAAAACCAATTCCGATAATCTAGGAATTCACGAATCAAGTTCCGCAGTGTTTCTCCAGATTCGGACTCTTCTTTCGCCATGCGTATGCGGGAACGAAAATGCTCAATCATATCTTCCATTTCTTCGTCCAGCAACGTGCTGGGGCTCTTGCGCAACAAATAAACGAGCCGCTCCGTGTCCAATTCCCGCTCACCACGGGCAGGGCGAGGCTTCCAGTCCAAGGACAACACCATACCGCTCGACGTGTTCCGCAGTGACATAAAATGGTTCATCTCTTTGACCCAGCGTTCCGCGCGGTTAATCTTGTCTCGTATCGCGCGACCGACACTGTGAATCAGAATCTGTTCGTACAACTCACGGTCCTTCTCGCTGATCAAAATCCGCTGCTCTTCGACCATCCGCACGAGCTCCTGATGGATGCGAAATGGTGTCCAAACGTGATTTCTATCTCGCCTCGATTCGATAAACAGCCGCTCCAACGATTCGTCAAACCGCGACTCCAGTGAGTAGTCAAGAAGCGTGTTTTTTTCGACGGCAAAAACTTCCCGCAACTGATCCGTGATGGACTGGATATTGCGAGCTTCACAAACCGCGCGCAACGCACGAAAAACCTTACGCGCCGCTTGAATCACTTCCTGACGCCCGCTAAGCGCCACAGTTTCGTCCCCATCTGCCATACCATGAACCGTGAAACCAAGTTGCCACTCCTGACGGAAACGCTCGATACACGATTCGAGTGCTTGCTCACTTTTAGCCAATGCCTCCCGTTTCTCCCGCAGCCGCTCTTGGAGGCTCGCCACCTTCGTCGCCCGTTCGACTTTCATGTCCTGCAGCGTCTCGAGCTGCCTGCGCAACATCTCCAAGCGTTCCTTCAGTTGGCGTTCTTCATCATGTACATTGAGCGCCCCTAACGCCTCCAAACGCGCTCGCAACGACGTGATAGTCGTCTGCAAGCCAGACAAACGGCGGCGCAATTCTGTCTCGGTCGACATGTCTTCGTCGATATGCTGCGCCAGTCTGTCAATTTCGTCCTTCAAATACCGCATTTCCGAACGCATTCGCGCAGACAATTGCGCGCTCATTCGGCATGATTGACAGGTTTGTTCATAACTGCGCAACAAGCCAAGCGCATGCTGAAAATCCGATTCGATTCGCAGTGCATCCCACCGGGAGGTATAGGAGACCAGAACTTCCTTCACCTTTTGCCAGGCGACCTGCTGCATCTTGAACGCGTCTGTTTGCTTTGCTTCCACGTCTCTCGCGTATGCAAAATCGCGTTTCGCCATCTCAAGTTGAGCAAACTGTGTTCTGAGTGGCTCTTCCGGGGGAAAAGCCGCAAACTCTGCGTGCATTGCGCGAATACGGCGCTCTATCTCGGCAATTTCGCTATCTAGTTCCCCAATCCGATCCGTCAGCGCAGAAATCTCTTCCTTCAATCGCGCCATCGCCGCCTGCCGGGATCGTTTGCGCGCTTCAAAGCCAATCCATTCCGCGCTCGGCTTGCTTGCACTCTGCCCCATCAAAGGTCCCAGCATGTACTGGCCGAACGTCGTCACGGCCGCTGTGTTGGCATCCTCAACCGAATCCGGATTCGCAATCAGAATCGTGCGAAGCACGTCTTCCACGAATTGCGGCGTCAACCCACTTTCCTCCGACGGTGTCGGCATCAGATAGTCAGCCAGTGTATAACCAAACACAGCAGGGTTCGGTCGAATCCATCCGTCTTCGTCGCCATCTTCAACAGGCGGTGCCTCCGGCGACACCCACGCGTCGAGCAGTCCACTCTGAAACAACGCCGTCTCCAATGCAGCCCGGGTAGGCTCGTCCACCGAATCCCGGAACTCGCATACTTTGTACAGTGGCGCGCCCGAAATGCGCTTGTCTGCTGCCAGAGCCAGCCGCCGATTGCGCGTGTCAGATCTCGCGCCCGTCCGAGGTGGTTCGGCTTCCTTAAAGGTGCGCCACTCCTCCAACTCGCGTTCTAACTGTGTTCGCTGCTCTTCCAACAAAGATTTCTCGTGCGCGAACTGCAAACGCGCTTCTGTCGCCTTACTCCGCCCTGTATCCAATGCTTCCTTGGCTGGCGTGAGAATCTGGTCATACGAAAGCTCGCCGTAACGGCGCAAATCGTGGAGGAGAGAACGCCAAGCCTCCTCGGATACGGGCAGTTCCGTCAATCCCTTAAACCAAGCGAAGGCGAGATCCTCCTGCAAAGTAATCGCGGCGGACAAGTCTCTTTCTCGCTCCTGCACCGTTTTCTCCGCAGCATCCCGCCGCTCCCGGGCCACGCTCATCTGTCTCTCCGCTTCCTTGAGCTTATCCGCCTCTCTTCGTTCTTTGCGAATCAAATCGAGCGCGTGCTCTAGCTCGCCACGATAACGGTCCGCATCTGCCAACCAGCGCTGCCACGTCGCCTCGTCTAAATCCTCCAAGGAGGTACTGGCACCGCCCGCATAGGCCTCATGCGTGCTAAATTCAATGTCCATGGCAATCTCGGCCATGTCCTTAAGCCAACCGCGCTGTTTGTGCTCCTCGTCTTCGAGTTTGCGCAGTTCCGCGTCGACCCGAACCTGCTTTCGTCTTACTTCTTCCTTGTTTTGCGCGATACGCTCTTCCGTATCTTTTAACTCGCGCGCGGTGTCGTTCACTCGATTTTGCGCACCATCCAACTCAATTCGAAGCTCCATGCCCTCAGAACGCTTGAGCAACTCAAGTTCCGTCTCCGTCTTGTCCCTATCTTTGATAGCCTGAACAAACGCCTGGTCCGTCTCTTCCCTCTCGGCCTCCGCCCGCTTCAACAGCGCGACCTGTTCCTCCGCCGCCTGGAACGCGTCGTCGACAACCTTCGTCGCGTCAACGGTTCGTTTCGCCGTTTCATACAGCCACATCTGGTTGTAACGCTCGTACGCGTCCGCAAGCCGCTTCGCCGCATCCTGATGCAGCGTCAGTTCATCCAATCTGTCGCTGATTTCGTCCATGTCCTGCAAAACCTGCGACAGCGGAAGCAAATCCTCGTCCCCAAGCGGCGGCAACGAGTCGTTCAAGATGGTATAAATCGTCGTCGGCCGAAACTCCTTGGACAATTTTGGCGATCTCAATTGAATCAAAAGGTTGAGCAAATCCTTGTACGCCTGCTCATCCTTGAACCCAAACAAAATCTGGTTGACCATCTGCTGGTATTCCCGCTGTTCCTTGACGACGCGGCCGCCCGCGCCAATCACTGCTTCGAGCCCGGCGTAATCAAGCGGGATCTTCTCACCTTCCCGTTCGAACACATCGATGTCATAAAGGAAGAAATCGTGTCCAATCCGCCGCCCGTCCGTCAAACTAAATCCCCAAAACTGGACTTGATTGGCCCCTCGCCGCGCCCGCAGGCCGATGCCGACCGTGACGGTCTTGTCCGTCGCTGGCTGAATGAACTCCAAGTAAACATAGCCTGTCCGATCCGAAATACCACTTTCCGCGTCGCCAAGGAGGTAGTATTCGATTTTGCGGTCTTTGGAACCAAACGGATCGAGCCGTACCGGCCGTTTGTCACCGTCAAGCACCAGTGGAAGGAAGCTCTGCATCGTGACGGACTTGCCAGCACCATTCGCGCCCCGCAGAATTAAGCGTCCATCGGACAATTGAAAACTTTCATCAGTATAAAACCAGAAGTTCAGAAACCCAGCCCGATTCATCTGCCAACGTTCATTCGCCATCAGATCACGCTCCTCCATTTCCGACACTCGCAACATCGTAAGTTCCGCAGTATCTCGACAGCCCTGGCAACAACACAACGGTGCCCGTGTCCTCCACCGCTGCCAAATTCCACTCGACCATATGCGCAAGAATGTCATTCGCCAACAGCGTCGTCGATTTTTCGCGATGTTCCTTCGTCCAGTACGGTTCACTCGTTTCCCGGAGTGAAAGCAAAATTCCTTCAAACTCGCCGCGGGTCAGGTGTACACATCCATGCTCATCGCGTGGATAACTGTCCGGCGTTTCTATCAACCTGTCGCGCAACTTCGCGGCGAATTGCATCGTGACGTCTGATGCGGCAGACTGGGTCGGAAACAAGTCCACTTCCGCCATCAATTCCGGCCAATAGAAATAAAGCCCCTCGCGAAAGCGACGACCTTCAAGTCCCACCATCTCTTCCAGCTGCGAAGTAATCCAAGACCGCTGAGTCTGAACATAGCGCCGTTCTTCATCCGTCCACTCGAAATCGTAGACGACAGGTTCCATCAAAAGGCGGCGGAAGACCTTGTGCCGGCGGGATCGAACATCCGCATTATGCATCATGTCACCACTAGTTGGCACCACAGCCGTTTGTTCCACCTCGTACAATTCGTCGATCTCGCCATACGCCATTAATTCCCTAGGAAATCGCCTTAGGACATATCGAGCCAGCGGCGACGCCTCGTACAGCACGTTCGCGGTGGCGCCATCGCGCGCCCAGCCGGTTTCCTCGCCTTCGATGGACGTGAGTACACCAAGCCATCGCAACTTTTTCAACGCACGAACCATCGACAAGCGGTGATCGTACAACGCCCAGTCGACATCGAATCCGAGTCCCAACAGATGATTCCGAATCGCCTCCACCATCTCTGTGAGCAAAAACTGTTCCCCGTCCGACTTCGCCTCCAAATACCACAAACCATAAGTGAACAAAGCGTAGTCTCGGGGTTGATGAAACCCGTCGATACCCATCCAACTTCGGAACACGCCAGGGATCTTATCGAGCTTCGCGAATGACCTCGTCACCAACAGCGAATACCCGGCATGCTCATGAAACCAGTCGCGAAGGTACTCATAGTGATCTTTAATCAGCAGAAACGCTTCGGGATCATCCTGTTTCGTCAACCACGGTCGACTCAAGAGCGCCATCGCAACCGCCTGCAAATCGCGCTTGACCTCGGCGCGAGTCGGCCCCTTCCGTCTCGTAGACGCATTCATGATCTAGTTGCCTCCCGAATGGAGATATGAAAATTCGGCATGTCCAACTGACCATCGGAGAAAGTGAGTTCCGCTCGCTCGTCCGACTCAGGTAGCGCCAATTCGATATGATAGCCGTCCGCCGTTCGAAACCGCCTCGCTTTGTTGACCAAGCAACGACTGATCCAAGACAGCAGCACACGGCGCTGCTCGGTCGACAACACGTCGAGATCGGACAAGTGGAAATTGCCAAGCTCAGCAAACCCTCGCACAACAGCCGCTTCCTGCTCCATTTGCGCGAGCAGCACCTGTCTCGCCTCAGCTTGCTCCCCCTCACGCGATCTGACAGGCTCGGTGGATCCCGCTTTGCGCCGAACCCGACTCCGAGACGTGAGTTCCCGCACCATCGGCGCCTCGTCCCACATCGACAAATCGGGCGAATCAGACCCTCTCGGCGGCTCCCCCTGAAAATGCCGAGGCTTCATCAGTCCATACACCGCCGCGCCCAATTTATGCGCGTCTTCCACTGAATCGAGGCGCAGGAACCACTGCCCCAAGTAATCCAACTCCCGACGCCGACTGATGCCAAGCCGTTGCTTTTCCTGAATGGCGATGGCATAGCGCACCATGCGCCCGATGGTGTCCTTCGTGGCGCGTTCGAGAAACACCACGTCACTTTCCTCGATGTCGCTCCCGACGAACCATCGCGTCAAAATCGCCCACTCTTCCAGCCGCCCGTTCAGGCGCTCTTCCGCAGACAACACATCGTCGAGACTAGGCGTTCGCATCTCATCCTCGACAACGGCTGCCAGAAAGGTTCTCCACTTAGCCGGCTCCGTCCGGCGAATCAACCCTTCAACCTGTGCCCCATACTTTTGAAGACCCAGCATAAAATTTTGCAGATAATTGGTTAACGTGTCTTTAAAAACGAGAAACTGCTCCGTCAGCATTAATTCTTCCGCACGGGTCGTTTGCAAACTGGCCAGATAATCGGAGGCGTTCTCATGAAGCGTTCGAAACGCGGCTTGCAAATCTCTCCACAGCTGAAGGGCCTCTCCCGGGGCAAATTGTCCTGTATGCTCCGCAACCGTTCGAACATACACGACAATCCGCTCGAGCAGTGTCGGCTCCAATGATCCGCCGTACCCTTGAATACTCTCCAAACTCTCGAGCATACGCTCAATCTCAATCGCATACGGCGTCATCTGATATCGATATCGCTTGCGCAAATACTCTTCGATAGACCCAGCCCGACCCCCATCGTGGCTACTGGTCAGGTTTCGCCATTCCGTCAGCACGTCCAGGTCCCGCTGACACAGTTCGAGGCTGTAGTCGTCCAGCAGATTCCATGCGGAAATGCCCGCAAACACTTCCTCAGGCTTCAACCAGTACTTCAACTTGCGATAGTTATCATAGAAAAATCGCATAATGAGCCGATATCGCCCCACATTATCGGCATTGAGATACTTAACCTCGGGCACTGGCTTGACCCAAAGTTCCCTGGGTTGACGTCGATTCATCGCACTCATCCTCTGCAAGACAACGGAATCTATCTCATCATTATATCCTACATCCACAGTCATTCGAGCCCCCTCTCACTTAGGAATCTATAGGGAATTATGAAACGAATTGATGCAGTTGTTAGAAAATTTAAGTAACCAGGGATGAAACAACGCCTCATGCCGATGTTCATGGTGTTTAGGATTGTCGGGTGTGGAAGTAAATATACCTCAGCAATCATACGCTTTGAGTTGCATGGATAGGCGGAAGATTAGGTAGGACGTGTAAATGATGACACTGAAGGGATTATGCTATTTTGAGAATTAAGTGGTCTGAATAGTCTTCGATTTTATTGACTTCAGTAGCAGGCGTGTACATTCTGATAGACCCATTTGACCGAATGCCCAGTCACAAAATGCCAAAACCAATTGAGACAGATTTAGTTGTAAAATATTCTCAATTCAGGTTAATCTGTAACTCAATCATCTTCCTTTTTCTCAGGCTACATGGATGTCATTAATCTCACATTATATCTATAATGCAGATATTACAATACTCGGAGATATAGGAGAGAAAGATGAGTCAATCAGGTGGAATCTACGAGGAAATACAGCTAGCAAATAAAATATACCCGCAACCGAATCAGCGCTCAACTGTAGTTCACCCAAACCTCTACGCGCAGTTCTTAACGCAGCAAATTGCTCGAGACATCGGGACTAAGCTTCAGCAGCTTGCGCTTGAGCAGCGGTATGACGAGATGCTGGAGATGGCACAGAGCATCCAGCGTCAGGTGAATGCAGATGAACGTTCGTGTTTCCACAGCCCACTATCTACGATTCATTATCGATTTGATGATGACTATATACCAACCTTCCCGGATATCTACCTGACACACCCTGCGTTTATCTCGAACCACAGTTCAGACCCATATGCACTGAACTTCTTTAAAAGCCTTAAGTTTGAGCTACAGACGGCGGATAAAATGTACTTTGTGGTCAGCTTTATTCGTTGGTCAGGGCTTCAGATCCTACTGCGTACATTGGATGAACGCATGAAAAAGGGAAAGCCAATCCGAGTTGTCACCACGAACTACATGTACATAACGGAACCCAAAGCACTCCGGAGGCTTATGCAGCACGAAAACTTGGAACTTCGCATGTATGACACTTCGACGGAATCATTCCACACAAAGGCATATATCTTTGAAAGGGAATCAGGGTTACATACGGTTATCATTGGGTCATCCAACTTGTCTCACGCAGCATTAAGAACAGGTCATGAGTGGAACGTGAAACTTCCGCATGCACCACATTTGCCTATTTTTGAATCTGCGCGCAAGCATTTTGATGAGATTTGGAATATGACCGAGAGCATTCCTGTCACAATCGAAGTTTTGGAACAATACGAAGCGAACTACAAGAAACATCACCTAGGCAGCACAAAGCGAAACATTATGTCATCAAGTCTGTCACCATTAATCATTGCAGATCCAAAAACCAACTATCTGCCATCAACCACCTTCAAGCCAAACAAAATGCAATCTAAAGCTCTTATATCATTGGACCAAACGCGGAAGGATGGGTTTCGAAAAGGCGTCGTAATTGCTGCAACAGGTACTGGCAAGACATACCTTGCCGCATTTGATGCCAAGCAGTATGGTGCACAAAGCGTTTTGTTCCTGGCGCATCGGGACGAACTGTTGGAAGGTGCAAAGCAAACTTTTGTGGACGTATTCGGCAACGCTGCACTATGTGGGAAGTTAACTGGAAACAAAAAAGACTGGGATAAACCATTTTTATTTTCCACAGTCCAGACCATGCACCGCCCAGATGTAATGTCTCGATTTCATCCCAATCAATTTGAATACATCGTGATCGACGAATTCCACCATGCCCAGGCAGAAACGTATCGAGAAATTATCGAGTACTTCAATCCTCGGTTCTTACTTGGGCTAACAGCCACTCCAGAACGCATGGATGGACGAGATGTATTGGAATTATGTGAGAACAACGTCGTGTATGAGATTCGTCTCCGCGATGCCTTATCGAATGACCTGCTAGCACCGTTCCATTACTTTGGGCTCGCTGATGATACAGTAGACTACGAAACAGTCGGCACACGAAATGGCCAGTTTGATGTTGCAGACCTAGCCCGTGCACTAGCAACCCACGAACGCGTTGACTACGTCATTGAGATGATGGAGAAGTACGGGCACGACGGTGATAGGCGAATTGCGCTCGGCTTCTGCGCTAGCGTCGAACATGCGTTGTTCATGGCACAGGAATTTCGTGCAAGAGGATATGAAGCAGTTGCCTTGACCGGTAAGGATGCATCAGAAGTACGACAAAGCACCATTTGTAAATTAGAGGACGAACATGATCCACTTGAAATCATATTTACGGTGGATATCTTTAACGAAGGGATCGACATTCCCAATGTGAATCTCCTCTTGTTCCTACGGCCCACTGAATCAGCAACCATTTTTCTACAACAATTGGGCCGCGGCCTTCGGAAAGCAAATGACAAGGAATACGTGACCGTCCTCGACTTCATTGGGAACTATGAAAGGTCATTCGTGGTGCCGCTAGCTCTGTGCGGACAACTGAATCATAAGGCATTCGATCGCGATTCTCTTCGCATCGCCGTCGAAACTGAATTTGCTGACCTGCCAGATGGATGCTTTGTGGATTTAGATCCGGTTACGCGTGAACGCATACTTCGCAAGATTGAATCTGTACGGATGAACCAGACAGAGATGCTCAAGGATATCTATCGCTCATTTCGACAACTACTCGGTAGAGCACCTGAGCTTGAAGACTTCCTTTACACAGAGGAGGCACCAGGTATCCACTTTTTTATTTCAAAGTTTGGTTCGTGGGTGCAAACCAAGCAAAAGATGGGTGATGCCAGCGAGTTTGATGAGTCCCTGTTGAATCATTCTTTTACACTCGAATTGATTCAATCGTTGGAGAAAATGCTTCCTATAAAGTGGCCATATGAGTTTGCTATCTTACAAAGCGCATTGGAATCAGGCAAAACGACGATCTCTGCGGTTATGACTCGGTTAAAGGAATTATTCGGCAACCATCTGCGCGATGAGGCTTGTATACCATACATTGAGCGTTCCATGAAGAAACTCTGCATGGTTCGGGGCAAAAAGAATTGGTCGTTTGGCACAATGGACAGCGAGGCCCTCAACCTAAACCCACGCGTTTGGAAGCTATGGCAGCAGGACGGGACGAAAGAGTACTTGAACAGGCGGTTGGAATATGGACTGCTGGAGTTCAGGAGAACATACCACCCGAACGTGTTTTTTGGAAGTCGACAAGGGGTCGTCCTGTATCAAAACTATACGCGAAACGACCTTATTTATCTGTTCCAATCTGACGCCAAAGAAGGATCATGGCGCGAAGGAGTCAGTCGATCGGGGAATCACTACTTATTGTTTGTTAATTTGAATAAAGACGCATCCGTGGCCGAGCATCTACATTACCGCGATTATTTCATAGACAACTGCCACTTTCACTGGCAAAGTCAAAACGCGACGGCTCACCACTCAGACCGTGGTCAGGACTATATCCACCATAAGGAGCGAGACATACACATCCACTTATTCATGCGGAAATTTGAGAAAATGCACGGTGAAACACTCCCATTTATCTATCTGGGAGAAGTCGATTACGTGTCCAGCCACGGAGATCAGCCCATGAATGTTACTTGGAGACTTCACCAACCGATTCCGGATGATTTGTATGTCGACTTTACTCGCTAAGGACCTGCACTAGTATTTCAACCGTTGGGATATCCGCGGGAGCCCAGGCTAAGGACTTGAGTTCATTCAATGGCATCCAAACCAATTTCTCATGCTCCTTGGCTATGGGCTTTCCGCGGACGATTCGTGCATGGTAGGTCGACAAATTTACAATTATGTTTGGATATTGATGGGTTACTTCAGCCACAAGATTTGCAACCTCTATATTACACCCTAACTCCTCAGCTATTTCGCGTACAAGTGCTGCCTGTGGTGTTTCCTCAGGCTCAATTTTCCCGCCAGGGAACTCCCACAAACCGGGAAGGGACATGGCTTGAGAGCGCAGCGCGCAAAGGACTTCTTGTTTATCATTTATGATTATGGCAGCAACAACCCTTACGGTTTTCATCGTTATCCTCCGTTGGTCGCACCAGTGCATTGAACAGGACATATGAACACGCCGCTGATCCTTCCTTTTACACAACGCACTATTTCGGACGAGGTGCTTATCCCTATGATAGGGCATCAAATAGAAAACAATCAATTGCCAATTGAAATTCAGCCCGTTTTTCGAGAACTGAATGTCCCAAACACTTGCGTAAGACTTTTGTCTACCCCTACTGCACCCCGTTTGTTGAGCTTTTGCCATGTACCGGCTAAAAACCCCCTCATTCAATGCTACGATAATGCGGTAAATCGTTCCTGCGGATGCTCTTTAGCTCTCTGAGTGATGCGATGTAATTCAGTTGACATCACGTATTCCTCCTCTGTGTGAGGTTGATGTAGGCAATCAATTCATCTCGCGTGAATGTCCAGTGTAGCACCAAATGCTATGAAATACGGGGAGAATCGTGAAGGATCAGCGACCTTCATAGGATGAGCCGCCAATAACGATTGGCGGCTCAAATCTTATGTTGAAGTATTCCTTCGTACACATTATGTACAATTGCCAAGAAGTATGATGGGTAAACGTGGGGCAGACACAATGGATTGTATTTGTCAAGCGAAAAATCCCCCACATGTTCACCGAAAAATCCCCCACCTAAAACTGGGCATCATGCAAGGTTTTTCTTTTCAAGCCACTCCTTCGTCTCTTTCATGCGAAACGAATTTCCGTTCATGTTAATCGTGTAGGATTGGTGAGTCAGCCGGTCAATCATGGCTGCTGT
>NZ_JAFMTW010000048.1 GCF_017329615.1 Alicyclobacillus suci
CACGTCAAGCCGACAGGCATTGACCCTAACTCTGGTTTGCCAATGGGTTTTATACTCCCATGATTGACTTGTTCAACCCACCTCAACCAGCGAAGAGCCCGAATTCATAACATATCTCCATAAGCGACTCCTTCTAGCATGCAAATTTGAGATCTATCAAACCTTTCACTCGTTTTACATTGCAGCCTAATCTATCGATTTACGACTTTCCGCGCTCACTTCACGTTGTTCAATAGGATAATAGAAGTGTATCGAATCATTTATACTGACGATAGTCAAAAAAAAAAAAATACTCACTCAATTTAAATAATACGTGTACTCGTAATCTACGAAACAACAATCTGAAAGTGAGTGTGACAGCGTGGTAACCTTCCGCTTTGCCACTGTCTCCGACACTGACCTCATCCACAAGATTACGCAAGATGCTTGAGAATTGTACACTTATATCCAAATTTCATCCGGCTCGCTAAACGAGACGCCTGACCAGATTCGGACAGTCAATCCATCGCTGCAGAACAACTGGCCTCCACGATACAAGAGCTCAGTCAAAGTACCAACGTATTGACAGAATACGCACAAAATATCGTCTCCGGTACACATCAAGGCAACTAAGCATCAACACATGACACGGGCACCCAGCAATGAATACATTCCGTTTCCCCGCCTTGGGAACAGGCGGGGAACGCGGGCGCAATATTCGTTACGCATCATTCACTACTGCTTTCGAACGATACGCTTTGTTTGTAGATGGGGATTTGATTTTCATCGCAAAGTAGTAGATCACCGCAGGTAATATCAACGCTACAATCCAAGCAATATCGGCGTGTCCGATTGCTTTCGAAATCGGCCCTTCGTAAATTCCCGATACATTCATAAATGGAATTTGTGCGATCACGGTAATAACATAGGCTCCGATACAAATCCAATTGAAGCGTCCATACTTACCGTTGATATCAAATATGTCGCGGACGCTGTATTTCCCGCGTCGCAGGAAGTAAAAATCGACGAGGTTAATCGCACTCCACGGAACCATAATATACTGAAGCATCAGTAGAAAATCGTTGATGATGGTGATTAAACTGCCTTGTCCCACAATGCCAATCCACGTTGCAATCGCGTCAATGATGCCCAAGATGACAAAGCGCTTCACTGAAGTAATTTTAATCTTTGTGAACGGTTCAATCGTCGTAACTGTCGCCATAAATGCACAGTACAGATTCAAAACATTGACACCGAGAATCCCAAGGACAATGACGAGATAAAGAATCGGCGCCAACGTAGGGCCAACAAGTGCTGCGAGAAACCCATTCGGATTGTCGCCAAACTTAGACGATGCCGCAATTAACAACACGCCCAAGGTCATCGGCCAGATGGTTCCAATGACACCGCCCGCGTACGTCCATCCAAACGTCGCCTTCGAGGACGTATTTCTGGGCAAGTATCGAGAATAGTCCGCAACGTATGGCGCGTACGTCAACAGCCATGTGGCACAAATGCTCAGCGCCATCAAGAATGGCCCGGCTTTAAACGAGGTCATCGACCAACTGTGTTGCGGGAATGGCAACTGCACGGCTTTGACTGTGATGTAAATAAAGAACAGTCCGAATACGATGGCGAAATATTTTTCAAGCGTGTGAATCAAATCGTAACCGTATGTGGTGACCACCAATGTGACACCATTGAGTACAACCATCGCAAGCCAGACTGGGACACCAGGAAGCGCACTGTGAATCGCTTGTGCACCAAGCAATCCGCTGTAATAGACGGAACCGATATACATCACCATGACTAAGGCCAGAGGGATAATCGCGCCAATGACGCCAAATTGCGCCCGGCTTTGAATCATCTGCGGGATACCCAATTTCGGACCCTGGGCAGAGTGGGTGGCCATAAACAATCCACCAATCAAATTGCCAACAACGACGGCCACCATGGCCCAAAACAAGTTCAGTCCAAGCGAAATCGTCGCCGCACCCGTCATGACTGGCGTCAGTTGCATATTCCCACTGAACCAGATATTGAACAAATTACGGACTTTCCCGTGCCGTTCTTCATCTGGAATATACTCAATACTTCGTCGTTCAACATTCACTTTTAAACCCCTCCTCAGATGGAACTGATTGACTCAGGCGACATCGGAGTACAGGTGCATAGGTGACTTGGTAAATTGTGAACTCGATCACAACGTAAAGGTCGCCCTTGTCACGATTGATGACATAGCGAAACAAATCATCGACAAAATCATGGACAGAGTTGTTGACATTTGAATCAAAACATCCAATGTACGAGAGATGGACGGGATCGAACATACGCCGAGTGATATGGAGACAAGTTTGCATAGACGGCATATATTCTCGGGTCAAATAAAATAACAACAATCAAACATGCGCCTGCCGCAAATGTAGGCGCTTCGCAAGAGGGCTCGTATGATTATCCTTGAGTCACGTATGTGAATGTGGACGAACTCAGACAAAATCGTCGTCACGGAAGAGGTAAAGGGGGACTTTTTGGTGGAAATATTTCGACCGGAAGCACTTGTAACGAAAGGTTTGAAACTGAAACATGGTAGTTGGCTCCTCTCAATACGCTTACGAGGTTAGCTGTCGGGTTAGGGTAGAAAGGGCACCCCACGATAAACGTCTCACCCCAAAATTGGTTCCCCCGCTTCCCAAAAGGGAATTCAGCGCTGTTCAAATTCTAATCTTTATTTACCATACATCAAATCGACATTTGCCGCAAATTTGACGTCAAATTCACTCACTTTTCACGAAATCATTCCGTTCCATAACGTCTATTTCGGAATTGGGCGATTATACACGTTCGTTTGACATCATCGGGGCATATGGTACGGTGTACGAATCGCAAGAGGTGCTGCAAAGTGGATATCACCTACACGCGTTATTTAAAACTGCTGGCCATTGGTGCCGCAGCCGTCGCATTCGTTCCAATTCTCTACATGTACTATCGGCGATTTTGACCGAGAAGCAGTGCGATAAGACACGCGCCTTTCCCTCAACCGAACAGGCTCGTTCGTTTTACAGGTTCCCCGTGCGCTGGGCAAACCCAGTCAAATTGAAACGATTTGAGCTTGGCTATCGAACGAGTGACTGCTTGCGAATTCCAGGACATGATCTTGGGTGAAGGCGCTAATTTTCCATGCTTACTGGTGACCAAGTCGCCAGCAAATAACGTATCACCATATAAGAACGACACATGTCCAGGCGTATGCCCCGGTGTTTCAATGACTTCAATATCGCCAATCTTGACACCTGGTTGATAAACGCGATCAACTTTCGGCGTGGTCACCCGCACCAGCTTCTCAATCAGCCGTTTAATCCCATGGCGCGGCAGGTCGCCATGGATGTACGGGACATCCTTCTCCGGTGCCCACAGCCTATGTGACATTCCCCTTGCGATTTGAATCGATACCCGTGCCATTGCTACTTGTCGCATCATTGCCCGTGGCGTTTGACGTGCCCGTGCTACGCTTCGGAGGCATGCCACTGCTGTTACTTGAAGTCGTTCCTGCTGTACTCCCTGAAGTCGATCCGGTCGTAGTTCCCGTCGCGTTGCTCGCCGTGCTATTGTCGCTCGTCGCGTTCGTACCAGTTTTTCCTGACGTCGGATTGGAGTCACTTGCCCGGTTTTGCCCGCTCGCAGAACTTCCGCTCGTATCGCTCGTTTTCAACGGCTTCGTAGCCTGCTGCCCCTGGCCAGTCGTCTGTTGATTGTCGCCTGTGGTAGATGTGGTAGGCTGCATAGATGGTGAATATTGCCCTTCCACCGTCACCAACGTGCCATAGTCAATCAACGACCACACAACCTTAGCATTGTCTACTGGCAATTCCACACAGCCCACGCTCTGCGGAAAACCATAGGAGGCGCGTTGAAAGCCATGAATGGCCTCGCTGCCATTGTAGTAATTGATATATGGAACGCCGGGATCAACATATTTTGTTCCATCTGGATTCGTCCCTCTCATCGTCTGCGACACAAGTCGCTCGTAGACAGCGAATGTCCCATCCGTAGACGGTGCGCCGGCGACGCCAGTATTCGCAATGGATTGATACACCCACTGCCCTGCCTGCCAAACGCGAAGTTCCTCAGGCGCAGGATTCTCTGTGACCAGAACGTAGGTATATGGCCGGGTGTCTTTCACTGCATCCTTACTCAGTATCGCCTGCCACACCTGTTTCCCCACTATTCCATCTATGGGCAGATGATTGTCATACTCCACCGCGATAACCGCGCCACGGGTCATTTGTGTATAGGTAGTTGCAGACCACTGCGATAATAATTCAGTAGGGACATTTTGATAGCGCCACTGAAACGACACCTGCGGTGGTGAATCCAAATTGCGTAAGGCAATAATCGGCTGCGCAGCGCTGATTGCCACGGGCAAGTATCCTAACTCTGCAAGGCGTTCATTAAGTGCAAGCACCTCTGGTCCTGTCATGCCCAACCCCAAGGACGGATACTGTGGATTTGTCGCAACAGATGCCGACGCAGATGTACCATTGGTGGCCCCTGCCGTGACAGCATCGGTTCCATTGTTTCCCTTCGAAATAGATACAGCCGAATGATTCGCAGAACCGTTGTCTGTGATAGCGTGTAATGAACCGGAAGTCGACACGACGTGGCTCAAATGGCCGAATTCTCCACACCCTGTCTGACTTACTCCGAGGAATACAAGTGTTCCTAGCATATATAATTTTTTACGTGGATGCATAGGGCCCTCTCCTCGTCATACAACTTCAATATTAAAATAACACTTCAGTAATTCGTTACGTTCGTCATCAGACAAGATTGGCCTCGTTTTCTTATCCGTGCCTTTCGTCACGGTGTTCGCGTAAAACAAAATTGAGTGACCTCTCATGATTCAGTTTCTTCTGAAACAAAAGAAGCTGTGAATCTGTATCCGACGTTATCCTGTACTGTCCGCTCACATCTGTCATCTGTCTCCCGACAGCGGTAGAAGCCTGCGAGCGGAATCCTCCAATCCGACATCCACAACATAGTCTTTATCCAGATGAACCATCAGAACCCTGTGATCAAATGAAAGACCAAACAATCCGTCCTCACGCCGAACCCTTCCCGACAAAATCGTTGCCTCAAAGCCAACCTGTTGTTGCGCCTGTATCATCAAAAGCGCGTCGCAATTAACTTGCAGTTCCGCGTACGACATAGCCATTGTACACCAAAAAATACACCCTCCACCGGATTTTTCATCCGTCAGAGGGCGCAATGTAGATGTAATTCTCACCTATCCTCCAAACCACAAATCACTTCGAGACTGGCTTAAGATGCATAATCACGATTTCCGGCGCCGGCCAGGCCCATGGTGCGGGCGTCACGTATGGATTATTCGCGTCTGGCCACCCAGTGTACTTGTTGTCCCGATACTCATCTCCTTGAATTCCATAGACAACTGGAATCACAGGAAGCTGTTCGGCCAAGACCTTCTCAACAGTATAAATATCCTGTTTCTGTTTTGTCGCATCTGTTGTTTTGGAGAAATCCGTCAATGCGGCATCCACCGTGGGATCACTAAACTGCTCATAATTGTACGCCTGATTCGTGTACAACAAGCTCTGAAAGATATAATAGGGATTTGGCCCGGAGTTAGATGTAGACATGGCCAATTGGAATTTGTGACTCTGCAATTGGGCCATATAGGCGCCGTATTGTTCTTGCTGGACATTGAGCTCAATGCCCACCTGTTTCAATTCCTGAGATAACAGCGAGGCGTCTTCGACCCAATCCGTCCAACCGGAAACCACCAATAAAGTTAAGGACAACGGCTTTCCACTCGGGGAGACGAAAATGCCTGATGAATTTTTCTTAAACCCAGCACGCTCCAGGACCTGTTCAGCCGCAGAAGGATTATACGTGAACGCTTTGTCCTTCTGTGGCAAGTTCGGATCAACCCAACTGCTCATTGTCGGTAGAATTCCGTCTGGCTGCGCAACCTTATATAATCCATATTCGCCCTTGTTCTGAATATCTTCGCGATTGATTGCTAGACTAATCGCCTGTCGGACAGCGGCGTTACTCAACAGTGGGTCCTTAAGATTTGGCACCAAACTGACAATCGCGTCTGGTGGAAACCAGTAATGGTTACTGCTACTCTTATCCACATAGTTCTTTTGAATATTTTGCATAATTGCGCCATCCCAATCTAACGTTCCTTCTGACAGCGCCATGTTATTGGAGTTATTATCACCGTACGCGGGAATATCGACCTCCGGTACAGGAACCGTTCCCTTATAATAATTCGGATTGGCCTTATATACATACTCCTGCGAACTAAACCGTTCAAGTGTAAACGGCCCTGTACCAATCGGTTTTGGATTGCTGAATTTCGTCGGATCACCGACAGACGACCAAATATGCTGCGGGACAATGACTTGTTGCAGGACGTACATCGCAAACGGCACGTCTTCACTCTTAAACTGAAAGACAACCGTGTGCTTTCCCTGTGCCTTCACGCTCGATAGTTTTTGCCACACGCCATTTAAGTCCGCCGCCGGAAACTTCTTTAATAAGTCAAACGTAAATACCACATCCTGCGCGGTAAAAGCTTTTCCGTCCGTCCACTTCGCCTTCGCATTTAACTGAACCGTTAACGTGGTGTTGTCATTGCTCCACGTCTTCGTGGTTCCCAATATTGGATATACTTGCGGTCCCACTTCGTTATAATAAAATAATGGCTCATAAATAAATCCGCTCGTTCCATCGTCCGCAGATGCCGAAAACGGGTTGAAATTTTCCGTGAAGTTCCCTTTTGGCCCGGTAGACATCACCAACGGTTGTCCTTGCGTCGCCGTGACACCTGATGCAGTGCTCTTCCCACTTGGGGATGAGTTCGCGTTCGTTCCACATCCCGCCACTGAAATCGCCATCATCGCTGCTGCACCCAGTATAAACCCGGTTTTAACATGTCTGTGCACCATTTATCCCCCCATAACCATCTGGTCAAGCTCACATACGACTTAAAGACGCACCTGAACACAATGGATACGCTTTCATCAATGAGAGACATACCTTCGCAAGCTATTTGCTCTGATTTATTTATAAATTAGGATAATATACATTTGCAACACCTAATTTTTTTGTTTTGTTAGGTTTTAGGCCTAACAGATATATCCGTACAGAAAAAATTCTCCTGTTCATCAATTCGTCCAAGTCCCCCCTGCCACTCTGGGCATTTTTCCGATATAATGAGCCTAATCGCATCGGTGATGGAGCTCACCATTAACCGCCCGTAAAGGGATAATGGCTCCTGCAAGGAACTGTGTTATACGCAGTTTTTTGCAGGAGCCATTTTATTTTCAAAAGACCGATGTATAAAAAAGGAGGAGATGTTCAATGAACATCCTTGCGATTTTTATTGGAGGCATCATTGGCGGAACGCTTCGCTACATACTAGGGCTCGTCATCCCGGAACCCAATCAATTTCCACTAGATATCCTCATCATCAATTTAATCGGATCACTTGCCTTAGGATCCCTCTACGGCATCGCAGCATTGACCCAAATGCGACTTTGGCTGAGAAACGGCCTTGGTACGGGCATTATCGGATCATTCACGACTTTTTCCACATTCTGCACGGGAGCCATTTCGTTAGCGCAATCTCATGCACTTCTGGCGCTAATTTATGTCCTAGTCAGTGGAGGAATGGGGCCGCTACTCGCGTACGCCGGTGACCGTATGGCTCTGTTCATTGGCACCAGAAGAAAGACCGTGGTGGAGGAGGTTTCCGCGTGAATGCTTTGCTTCCTGCGCTTGCCGGTTTTGGGGCAGCCGTCGGATCCGTCGCCCGATACGGCGTCGGCATCCTCATTTCTAATGTAAATAAAACGCCATTTCCATGGGGAACCTGGATCATTAACATGGTTGGGACGACGCTATTAGGCCTGTTCACACTCAGCCTGAAAAGCCACTCTCCAGATCTATTTACCTTATTAGGTACAGGTTTTTGTGGAGGGTTCACAACCTTTTCCACGATGTCTGTTGAAACGGTCAATCTGTTCCGTAGCAATCGGCTCATGAGTATATTTTATTTAGTTAGTTCGCTAGGATTTGGACTTATTCTCGCCTGGCTCATCAAGTTATGGGCGTAAACGAACTAGACATTCACGAATAGGACATCGGTGGGGCAACGACGAGTTCATGATACTGGCGCACATTGAATGAGGTCATTGCCCTACCGTATCGCCTTGGCATTGACACGTCATTTCGGCGCCTTATTTCGAATCAATCCTCGTATAGCGACACCAACAACCAATATACATACGGTCATCAAGCATTGAAATGTAAAAACAGGGGCATCATCTAGCCTTTCTACAAAATTTTTGATAGCAGGTATACTAAATGTGATCGACGCAGATGCCCAAGCCATCATCCCCGCACCCATTGGGAGTATCCACCACTGCTTCTGAATCTGATTCGCCAACAAACTGGTAACACACACAAATATCGGGATACTAGCAAAAGACAAAATCGTGATCCACAGTCTATCCCCTTGAAGTACCGACCCAAGCCATAGGATATTATCGAGATTGCCGACAAATGTGAACAAAAATAATCGCACAGTCGTGGCAAACACGCTGCTGGTATACCTCGATTGACCTGTATATAAAACGCGGATGGACATCCAGGCAAGCAATAAAATGACCAGAAGTCTGAATATCGTGTGGCGAATGAAATAGTCCACACCAGTAGAACAAACAACTTGCGATATGGCCAGTGCGATGGCGACGACAATCACCGTGATTCGCCGTTTTAAAGGCTCCATCTGCGGAATGAGCACACCCGCCAACAGCGCATTGTCAATTGCCGTGATGATGACGATGATACAAATTTCCCAAACCGACGCCATACGGACACTCCTATACAATAAAGTAGCCCCCACCGCATGCCGAAACAAGCGGTAGGGGCTATTAGTCCACAGCAGGTGGACAGTTCAGGTGAGCTCCATCACCCATTCAGTTACTATGTTATATGCCTTTGGTTGGACAATCATGCCCGCATTCGCCAAGCGGCCCCCCGCAAAAAGTCCGCATCTAGCGCTGTAGCACGCACGTACACAATAAAATGTCTACAGAATCTCCATATGAACATCACATCATTTTGAATCGTGTTTGAGTGTCCACTCCTTATAATGATGACGTCATGAAGAGATATAAATGCCAGAAAGAGGGGAAACCAACATGACATTCAAAATGAAGCCTTTCGCTGCATCTATCATCTTACTCGCTTCAATGGGGCTCGCCGGATGTGCTACAACAAACAACACATCGACAAACCAGACTTCAACTAGCCATGCAACCACGACAACGCATAGCAGTTCTGCAAGCAACAAAGACACAAAGGATAAAAAAGATACGAATCAAAGCGTGAAATCCGACGCCAAGGCCAGACAGACGAAGACGGAATCGACAAAGAAAACTGAAACAAGCAAAGCGACCACGTCGAAGTCCGCTTCCACAAACGGCGAATCGAAAGCAAAGTCGACTCAAAATGCTACATCAACCAATTCAACTGCCAAGTGACAAAAAAAGTGGTGCCACAGGTACGTCAAATACCTTTGGCACCACTGCCTAGAAACATCTCCATCCAACCGTATCACTCCAGTTTGATGGGTGTTCGATGGTACGCCTGTATTCGCAAGACACCCACATCTTTCGTGTTGGCGGACACCTTAAACAACGTATACAACTTTTGTCCATGCGTAACAGGTATATCCTGAATCGCACCATCTGCAAACGTGTACTCGATATCATTTATGGAAGGATTATTAATGAATCCGCCTTCCAAAACGTACGATTTACCGCTTGGCGTTTGCCCGCTCTCCGCAATCCTTGTGATGGGCTGCCTCCAGTTCATTCGCACTGGATTGTGGCCACCATACACAACCGTCCATTGGTGTGCGGGTGAAATCGAAGGATCATCTGAAAGAAACGCTTCATCGTAATATAACTTTCCATCATTCAAAAATGTATAAAAACAAGCAGAGTCCGTGTTGTCCACCTGGCCTATGTATCGAAAAGTCAAATCTGTTACATGATTCATTTTGAACGAACGAACCACGGCATCTCTGTAATCCTGTGATGGAGGCGATACAACTGGGAGTTTCAACAACAGCGCTCTGGTAGATGGTCGTAGAAATACACATAGTCCAACAACCAAAATAGCACATAGCCCCCCGATAATCGCCCACCTAACACCACGATTCACCATATACTGTCACCCTTTCACGAACGCCAATCCAAGCATCCACGCTCTTGAATTCCATTATAAGCCATCCTGACTTCAGTGCGAGACCGACAGACTCGCGAAAGCAAGGAACGTACGTTTAACGAATGAAATACCTACCGCGGCTCTCCCTCATCTTGGTATGGCAAATGTGATTATCAGACATGGCCCCGTAAAAGATGTCTTACTCACCTCAATGTAATCCGTATTGACGAGACGAAAATCAAGCACCATAATACCCTCAAAGGTATTTAAATCCGATTTATTGGAGTGACAAACGTGGAATATACAGATAAAATGTTTAACCGTCTTCGCCGAATTGAAGGTCAAATTCGTGGCGTCATTAGATTAATGGAAAAAGAGCGAGACTGCAAAGAGGTCGTCACTCAGTTGTCCGCAGTTCGCAGTGCCGTGGACAGAGCGATTGCGGCCATTGTCGTTGAGAATTTGGAAGAATGTATTCGAAAAGACATAGAAGAAGATAAATCTACACACGAAACGGTGAAGCAGGCCATTGATTTACTCTTGAAAAGCCGATAAAAAGCAAGATTCCCGTTCTTAACGAACGAGGATCTTGCTTTTTCAACAAACTCACTTGCTCAAGTCTATATCGCTATAATGTTACATCAATTCCTGTTCATGTCAGATACAAGTAACTTTTTAATCAATGGTATTTGGCCACGATGATGCGCCGTATGTGCAATCGTGTTAATAATCAACTGACGTCTATTCAAATCGCCCATACCAACCTTCAAACCAGGCTTGGATAGATCATCTTCCTTCACGGATTCCAATACACGCTCCGCATAAGATAACGACTCAACCCACTGTTCACGAATCGCATCCAGATGCCAATTATCTACCTGAAACGGTTCCGATGTATTGATTTCAGCTGTTTCACCCGCGATGGCGGAGAAAAACTTTTGTTCTACTCGGGTTATATGATCCACTATCGAAGCGATGTTGTTGAAGTTCGGAAGCGGTTTTTTCAACCATTGTTCATCGGTTAAATTCTCAACCATTTTATCGATACTACCGTGCACGGCGCGCAGAAGTTCATACAAATCCCTGACTTCCTGAATCATTAGACACCCTCCTCTCGATCACGATGTTCGACAAACCATTTATTCCCCTATATGTATGCCTTGTCTATCAAGCATAAGCATTTCACAAAGCCAACACGCAACCAAGGATTTACAATCCAGATCCGAAACATACTGCCATCGGTCAAAATCAGATGCTGCTGTACAGCGATTATACGTACGCTTCAGGCTCAGTCGCAGGAAGACCTTTGATAAGCGTCCCAAGAAAAACGTCAAATCTCGCACCTGTCCCACCCAAATCCGGCCCACTTTCTTCCATGGAAATCCACCCCATCACTGAAATGATGAAGATATACCAACTCTGCTCTGCCATACTTGAATTTACCCCTGATTGCTCAAACGCGTCGATTATCGCGTCGCGAAACCTCGCGAATGCCATCTCATTGTGACGATGGGGCCGAACCATAAGCGTAGCAAATCCTCGGACTTGACGAAATTCGTGATACATTGCCCACGCCAGCCGATAAATCCTTTTTCGCCAATCAGTTCCATCCAAAACGCCGACAGAGAGAACCCGTTCCACCAGCGTCTCACTAATCAAGTCAAGTAATGCATCACGACTCTCAACCCACCGATAAAGTGCACCATGTGATACACCCAGATAATCAGCTAATTCACGCATCGTCAAACTTTCCAAATTCATTTGCAGTGCGGCAGCGACAATTAACTCGCGGCTTAGTCTAGGCGGCCGGCCACGAGTAGCTTGATTTTCTCCATCCATTTTCATGCCTACAGTTTATCATAGGCACCTTTCTACCTTCCAACGTGGAAGAGTGCGTATCGAAATGAAAATGAAAATGAAATCCGCCAACAAACAGACGAATTATTTATTGACCAATGGTCACTAATTTGTTAACCTCATTTTGGATAACACACAGTCGAATAAACGATGCGACACAGAAAGTAGGTGTTCACAACCATGCACATGCCACAAAACGCCAATCAAAGAATAACTGTGCCCGTCGTCTACATAATGGCGATGTTTATGGCGGTAATGGATACAACCATTGTCAACGTAGCCCTACCGACCATTGCCCACGAATTTCACACTCGCCCCGGCGAAATTGGTCTAGTGTCTAGCGCCTATCTAATCAGCTTGACCATTTTTATACCTGTCTCTGGTTGGTTAGGTGATCGTCTCGGCGGGAAGTTGGCATTACTCGGATCTATCGCGGTGTTCACAATTGCGTCCGCCCTATGTGGCCTGTCGACGGATTTTACAATGCTCGTGATATTTCGCATCATGCAAGGAATCGGTGGCGCGATTATGACGCCTGTTGGATTATCCATGCTCTTCCGCGTTTACCCACCGGCTGAGCGCGTTCGCATTGCAGGGATAATCGCGATATTTACAGCGATAGCCCCCGCCTTGGGCCCCATTTTAGGAGGCCTCTTCACGACCTATTTGTCTTGGCGCATGGTCTTTTTCGTGAATGTTTTCATCGGTACACTGATTTGTCTATATGGCGCTTTGCAACTCACGAAACACACACAACGTCACCCAGGGAAGTTCGACTGGCAAGGTTTTTGCTTGTCCGGCTTGGGCTTGGGGATGACCATGTATGCTATTTCTGAAGGTTCGCTGATTGGATGGGCTCATCCGGTGGTTTTATGTACGCTCATCATCGGCATCTTGCTTCTTATCGGCATGGTCATCACTGAAAGCAAGTCGCCCTATCCACTCGTCAATTTACATCTCCTTCGAAATCGATTATTCACTCTTTGCACCAGCCTTTACGGCCTGGGTTCCATATCCTATCTCGGTGCGCTGTACCTAGCTGCACTATTTTTGCAAGATGTACAAGGGAAATCTGCCCTGCAAGCTGGCCTAACCACGTTCCCATCCGCCATTGGCGTGGTGTTAGGCGGACAACTTGTCGCAAGAAAACTCTATAGACGCTTTGGACCTCGTCGTATTGTGGTTGTCGGACTCCTCGTTATTGCACTTACCCTAATCTGCATGTCCAGAGTAACGCTCTACACAAATCTATGGTATATACGCCTCGTCATGTTCGGACTTGGTCTTGGTGTCGCTGCAGTATTCATCTCCTCACAAACGGCATCCATGGCAACCATTGATAAAATTCGTACAGGACAGGCTTCATCTATTTTTAACTCCAGCAAGCAACTCGGAAGCGCAATAGGCGTCGCCATATCGACAATACTCCTATCCTCATTGACCTATCCCAACGGAACAAATACGCATAACACTGTACAGTTACCAGGCTACCACGCTGGTTTTCTTGCCGGCGCCTTAACGGCCGCCTTATCTCTTGTGGTTGCACTGATGATACGAGATGATGACGCCAGACAATCGATGGCAAAAGCCAAATAGACACAGAGATCAAAAAAAGGCAGCTCGTGTGAAAATTTCACATCAGCTGTCTTTTTTACAATAAAACTTACATTCTTGGCGATTGCTTCCCTCGTGCATTCCAAATACAAAATGGTTTAAGCTATCTCGTATGACGGCATATTCACCTATCACAAATTACGTGATAGTTCAGATTCACGTTTTTATTACCAGAAAAATCCGCCGGCTGCTCCACCAAGCGCAAGCCCAGTCAGTGCCCCAAAGCCAAAATAAGCAGCAGGTCCATACACGAGATCTGCTTGACCGCCTTCCACATCTGTTAGGATGGAAGGCCCCACTGAACGGTCATCGTGGTTGTTGAAGCTGACTACCACCCTGCTGTGAAGCAAGTAAATACCAGACGGAGTCACAGACTGCAAAACACCTGCGTACTTTCTCCCATTGACATGGTGAGCTACAACCGGACACCCCACCATTCGACATGCAACAGGATACAATGGGTGCATAATCCTCCATCTCCTTTAACGTATTTAAAGCAGACGTCATGGTGCAACAGATTGTGATGCACCGGAAAGACAAGTAATCAGTATGCCGCGCAACTGGTCACTGCACCGTAGCCAACGGTCGGTACAAGCAAGAAGAACAAAACAAAGATGATTAAGAACACCACAGCCCATTGGGTATATCCGCCAAATGTCCCGAACATAGAAAATCCCCCCTTATCGTCATCATCCCTTTAGATTTACGTTTAGATGTTTGTCCTATCGAAGGTCATATAACTCAGTCAATTCGCCTGATTTTGTACATGATAAAGGGGATTTTAGAGTGAACTTGTTCAGTGGAATAACTACATGTGGGATTTTGTTTCCTTAATAGGAATCCAGAGGTCTTTCAAAGTCCCCGTGTGAAATTCGAACTGGTGACCATTGGGCTCAGTAAAAAGCTTCTTACGTTTTTGACGGACTTATCACACTTCCGTAATGATCATATGCCTGCAAAGTCCATTGAGTAGATTTCCCCACACTGACTAATTGTCCATAGGCGTACATTCGAATGTCCCCAGCATGGATAATATGTAATTTGCGGTACACTTCTCCATTCGGTTTTACTAATGCCACAGATGCAACCGCCGGGTCATGGATAATTCCTCCAAACATAAGAAATTCCGATTGCTTTCCGAAGCTAGCACTCAAGCTCATATTGTACACTGGCATAGAATTTGTAATCGGCTCGGCGTCAGCTGCGTAATCTATACCCCATTTGCCATTCGCCTTTGTTAAACAAGCTTCGCTGAATAACGTTTGCCCATCTTGTTCGAACGTAAACAGGCATATAGAGTGGGCTGAATCAAGTGCCCGAACATAATGAACTTTTACATTTGAAACTGGACTCCCACCAATCGAGGTTTTAATCGCGTCGATGTATTGACTTGAAGGAGCCTGAATTTGCGATTGAATCGGGGCAACAGCGGTATTCTGAATATCGGAATTGTTCCCATGATTAGAATCCATCTGTGTACTACAACCATATAAGAAGAACGTTATAATCACCGTGCCAGCAACGAATACACTCCGCTTAAACAAGTTCATCCCCTCGTCCCCACCAATTTCACATGAATCTGCTTACTTGATGAATTTCATCAATAACCATCACGATAAAATAAGATACACGTCCTCTTGTCCGTATCATTTCTCTGCTCCCTATTTTATTATAAATATACAAAATTATATAGTTGTATCAAAAAATATATTTTTACCCATGCAGCAAAATAACGACCCAAGAATGTATCTGCAGGTTTTCTGTGTGAAAATCAGATCCTTTCACTTCGCTCGTCCGCTAGCTGATTCACCAGCAGATAGTCGCCAGTAGCCACCTGAATTTTATTGTGATTCCCGTGATTAAATGCGTAACTGCAACAATCACCGTTTCGCTTCTGAAATCAGTAAAAATGAAGATTGACCAAACCATCCTCTGGATGAGCTTTACATGTATTTTTATTAGCCGTTCATCCGGTACCACGATATTAACCGGAGCCATCGCTACTTGCCGACAAGCTTTGCAGCCTGTCGTCAGTCGTCGGTGGACATTCCGAATTCAGCCAACTCCCTTAAAAAACGCACGATAGTCTGTAACTCAGCGGCGTCGTATTTATCTAGATACCGGCTCCATTGATGTTGGAGTTTGTCATGCAATTCATGATGAGCTTTGAAAAATTCCATCCCTAAGGCGGTCAATGTGAAGTGAACCTCCTTTTTGTTATCAGGCAAAAAATTTTTCTCAATCAGACCTTGATGAAGGAACCGGCGTGCGATTTTCGTTACTGCACCCCGAGTTATCCCCAGATACGATGCAACCCTCGCTCCATTGACCGGTCCCAGTTTTCCAATGGCATCAAGAACATGAATCGCTACGATGGTCATTGATTCCCAGATATGTGCGTTCTCAGAGTTTGACACGCTCTCAGCTAATTGCTTTAGCTCTTGTTGATCATGCATTTCAAAACTGTGATGAACCCGCACGATTAATTGATGAATTTCTGAATGTAACGAAGCACGGTTTGTCGGTTCGTTACTCATGTTGTTCTCTTCATTAACAAACACTTCTCTACCCCCATCTTTCGATGTTAAACATTTTATACACACTTTTGTTTCCGGTAAACATTGTTGACAACAACAAGTCCCTGTTGTACACTCATTTTGTTTCCTGTAAACAAAATGAGTGAATAAGGAGTTTTCACATGATGACCCATGACGAAGCAAAGCAATGGATACAGCACATCATGGACTGCCTCATTGATCCTAGCATCAGTGCAGAAGATGTAGGCGCGTACTTCAGCAAAAACTACAAACAAGATGCCAATGGCGTGGTATTAGACTATACGAGATTTCTTGAACATGCGCGAGTACTGAAGTCCACACTAAAAAGTGGCCAAGTAAGCATCGACAAAATTTTTGTGGATGGCTCCACCATCGTCAGTGTTCACTATGTCAACGCTACTAAGCAGGATGACTCGACTATACGAATGAAGGTAATTGCCTGTTTCGGAATTGAAAACGGGAAAATCGCAAGTGCTGAGGAACTTACATATCTCATGCAAGGTGATGCCGCCGATCACGATTTAGGGTCAAGAGTTTAAATTTGTAGCGTATGGTCGTATGACGCATATAGATAGAAGTTTACCCTGTTATGTGATGAATGTAAGCAATGGGATGAATCGGCCTGGAATCGACCCCGATGGTATCTCCCCAACACGCTTCGCTCCTAAAGCCCGGTAAAAATACTCTGCATTGGGGTCGGCTGCGATAGAAATCGTTTTAACCTGTCGAGCTCTTGCAATTTGAAGTAGGTGGTCCCAAAGCCGTCGCCCGATGCCCTTCTTTAATAGGTTGGGGGAAACAAACAAATAGTCGAGGACACCATCAGGCGCTGCTACAGTCATTCCATAAAAACCCACAATTTGTTCCCGCAGCATAGCAGCGTATACTTCACATGACTGTATGTAACGCGTGGTGATAGTAAGTTCCTTGCGACATTGTTCCATAAACAATTCATCATATCCCCAGACAGCTTTTGACGCGAACGCGATAGAAGTCAACGTACCAGCGTCGTCCGCTGTTGCTCTTCGTATAGTTATCTCCATCAATACTCCCCCCACACTTTATGATAAATATACAACATGTTGATAAGCCGAAAATAGAGTCCAATATACTGTGTAAAAAGGATCAAGTCCTAAATGTGGTGTAAATTCGCCCTCCGGCAGATTTGAATTATGTCAACCTATTTGACTAATCTTCGATGCCTCTTTGTTTTTCTTCAGTTGCTCCTCACGCCACGCGAAATACTCCATCATGTCGAGATACTTGTGTCCCGACTGCCATTTCTCGTCGATTTCCATGAGTAGCGCACCAATATCGCCCGTACTTTTCCATACAGTTCATCATGCAAATGCTTGGGCGTCGCGTCTAAAAATTTGCGCATAAAGTGCGTTTGACACCGCTGCCACGTTGCGCCTTGGAACTGCGCTTGCAATGCCTTCACAAGCCCACTGTGACTGTCGGAGACCACAATATCGACACCTCGCAAATCGCGACTCTTCAGCCAAGAGAAGAACTCAGACCAGCTTGACTCAGATTCGCTGTCGCCAAGCATGATGCCAAGCATCTCGCGATATCCTTCATCATTGACGCCGGTCGCTATCATCGCCGCTCTTGAACGAACTCTCCCATCCTCCCGAATCTTCAGAACCATGGCATCCACCAAGACAAACGGATATCTTCGATCCTTCAGATTCCGACCATTCCATGCATGGACGATGGGGTCAAGACGAAAAGGTTCCGTTACGCAGGCGGGGAACACGTAGCGTAATCGTGCCCACGCGCGTTGTCAGCGGATGCGGGCGGGTTCCATTCCGATAGGCGCTCCTCAGAACGCTCATATGGCTCCGCCTGAAGCTGTTCGGACGACTGTGCCTAAGAATCTGGTTCAAGACCTGCTCCAGCAGTTGGGACATCTGGGAGTGTCAATAGTTTTGTGTAAACTCCTTTGCATGCTTCACTCAGTTAATATATGGATTTAAGAGGAGTAGTGCGAAGAACCATCGAGTTAGCGTCGGCGGTAGAACGCAACATACCCACCCAGGGTACACCCTACCCAACACACCGAAAAACCGCGCCCCCGCTGGAATCTCAGCCCAACGAAAACGCGGTTCAAACAAAGGTATGTAGCCGTCGAAGAAGCAAGCCTGTAAGCCGAGTTCTGTTCTCCTGTGCTCCGAGCGGTATCGAATGGACACGCGATGCCAATATCCGTGCCGTGTCTAGGATTATCGCATGTTCGCCTAATCGACGAGGCAAGCATATAATTTCCGTTATACTATCCGTCGTCCTACTTATGTTGTTCCCTCTTCATCCAACGCATGAGGAGAACACACTGTATGAAACGCCGCAACGACACACTCGACGATTTGTTCGATGACTACATCGGGTACCTCGAATCGCAGAACTATTCGCCCATGACCATCTCAGCGTACCGTTCAGATTACCGATTGTTCAATCGCTTCCTGCACGAACAGGGCATATCGGAATTAAACGAAATTGACACAAGTGTGATGCGTACCTATCCACGCTGGCTGCATCGTACGGGACATAAGCCAACGAGTACCGCACGTCGAATTAATTCGTTACGTTCATTTTTCAAATGGTTGGTTGATGAAGAGTTAATCGACACGAATCCACTGGTGAAAATACAAGTTCCGCGTCAAGAGAAGCAGATACCCATATATTTTCGTCCCGATGAATTATCCAAGTTTCTCACCGCGCCAACATTGCAACATCCACTCGACAAGGCCGTTATTTACCTGTTGGTCAATACTGGTTTACATCGTCAAGAAGTGATCAATCTGAAGTTACAAGATGTCGATTTAAACAGTGGTGTGCTGAATGTCCGACTAGGCAAGGGTGCAAAGGATAGGGTAATCCCTCTAAACGAAATTGCTACGTCGGCACTAGTGGAATATTTACGCGTACGTCCTGAAGTGGATTCCGACGCACTATTTATCGGTATGAGGTCAGCACGTGTCCCTATTGGTGTACAGTATTTACATCGACTATTTCATCGTTGTCTGCGCGAGGCAGGTATTAAGCGAAAGGGGTTGACGCTTCACAAACTTCGCCACACTTTCGCTACAAGGTTGTTGGAGCGCGGGGCAGACTTACGGACATTACAGGAATTACTTGGTCATGAAGATTTGAACACAACACAGATATACACCCATGCAAGTCGTGAGCGCTTAGTGGATGCGGTAAAGTTGTTGGATATGGACTAACAGAAGAATGGCCGTCCCATCAGTCGGGGCGGTTTTTTAGTTTCAAACTCATCTTGCGGTAGACTCAACATCCATCCATGTTGTATCCCGCAGTCTCAGTTTGCAGAGAAACGCGGCGAGTCATGTATGCATGATTGGCGAATAATCTGTGTGTTACACTTATTGCAGTTATGGGCAGTTTAATTCAATAGCGTCACATGCAGAAACGTAAGGAGAGGTAGTATGGTTGACTTGTTTGTCGAGGACATTGGGAATAAATCTGCACCTCCTTTACTATACCTTCACGGTGGTCCAGGGACTGGGTGTTATGACTTCGTTGTGTATCAACGTGAGTTGTTGGCAGAGAAAGTGCGGTTAATCGCTATCGACCAACGAGGTGTTCTACGTTCCCCTGAGATTGGAGAGAACGATAAATTTGGTCTGAATGATTTGGTTGAGGATATTGAAAATGTACGACGGTCGTTGGGTATTTCGAGTTGGGCAGTTTTGGGGCATTCGTTTGGTGGCTATTTAGGGACAGTATACGCCAACGCCTATCCATCATCTGTGGACAGACTGATTTTTGAAAATGCGACTTTTGATTTGGGATTGTCGGCAAGGTTCCTTTTACAAGGTGCGACTTTGGAGTACAGCAAGTTGAGGAACCGTGACATGGCGATCGCATGTTTGAATTTGGCTTTTGCTTCACCGAGTAAATCGGTGTCCGAGTTGTGGTTTGAATTTATTGAACTGACGAACGACTTAGGCGAGCACAGGAACTCTTTGTATGTCCACGGTCTCGAGACTAACTTTTTTGAACAGCTCGTAGAGCAATCCCCGTTGTCGTCCGACGAATGGAGTAAGGCTGCAAGGCATCAACAGAAGCTGTTTGAAGATGAGAAGGTCTTTAATTCTCTTCTAAGCAGTGTACCGGAGCAACCTACACTTCTCCTAAAGGGCAAGTTCGATTACGTCATGAGTATGGATCAGATTCATGCCTACATAACTAGAAACTCGAAGACAGAACTTGTTGTTTTTGAGAATAGCGGACATTTTCCTCATACGGAGGAGCCGAAAAAATTTGCTACGGAGGTTATACGCTACATCCATTCTAGTGTGTAGTAACAGGTCGTCACAGTGGACCTTCTATACTGGTCCCAGAGTCAACCCAGACAGATGACGTGAGGTTAAAATAGACGTAGTGAGGTGTTTGACTCATGCCAGAACGTAAGTGGACTGTGGACGAGAAAATGAACATTGTGTTGGAAGGGATGGTTCCCGGGGCGAACATCAGCGAGGTTTGCCGACAGCATGGTGTGGCCCAAAGTCTGTATTACAAGTGGCGTGACGCATTTCTGGCTGGTGGACGAGCAGGGCTTCAGTCAGGTCCTTCTACCCGGGAGCAGGAGTTGGAGAAGCAGTTGCAGGAAGCCATGAGCAAAATTGGCGAGCAAGCTATGGAAATCGATGTGTTGCGAAAAAAATCGAACTGGGGCCGGAAGTAAGCAGCCGTTCCTTGGTGGCTCAGCTCGTCAAGGAAGGGTTTCGGGTCCCAGTGATTGCGAAAGCATTGGAGCTGAATCGAACTTATTGTGATAGCTTGTTAAAGAAGCCTGTGAAGAAGGCGAAAAAAGCGGTTATCGAGAAAGACGCCCTATTGAAACAGCGGATTCGCCATCTATGCGAGAGATTCCCACGATATGGATACCGTAGAATCAAGGTCATGTTACTTCGTCAATACAGCATGCAGGTAAACCACAAACGAGTACACCGGCTCATGCGGGATATGGGATTGTTGGTCAAATCCCCACAGCGAGAAGCTTCCCGAAAGAAGCGGTCTGGGAAGATTCCGGTGAGTCAGTCAAACGAACACTTCCAGTGCGATATGACAAAGATTTGGTGTGGTAAGGATGGCTGGGGATATCTGTTCGCGGTAATCGATGCGTACGACCGTGAAATGGTGGGGTATTCGTTTTCACGCTATTGCCGGACAGAGGAATTGCTGCATGCCGTGGATAACGCATTCAACTACTGATTCCCGAGCGGGGTACGAGGCGCAAACTTAACGCTCAGAACTGACAACGGATGCCAAATGACAAGTCGACGATTCGTACAAGCCATGAAGGACTGCCAGGTGAAACATGAACGGACAGGTTATAACAACCCGGACGCAGATGGCTATATCGAACGTTTCTTCCGTTCGTTGAAGGAGGAAGAAGTTTGGATGCAGGAATATGACAACTTCGCGGAAGCCAAGATCGCAATCAAAACGTATATTGAGTTCTACAACAAAGAGCGCCCGCACTCAGCGTTGGGCTATCGTACACCGCAGGAATTCAGAAAATGGAAGGAATCAAAAGAGGCAGCGTAGACCTGATAATTATCAGAATAGAATGGCGTTATCTCAAAAAATTATGCACATCTGTCTTGACCGGACGGGGTTCAATACGGAACTTACATGCTTGTCTTAGCGCTAAAGCGACGATGAAGCCAGATGTGACGCGGGATTAAAGGGACTACTCGGAGTTATAATCCTGGAACATAACGGAAAAATTCAGAGTGTGACATTATGACTGAAGAGTCTATGTCTCTATACCCACCCAGGGTACCCCCTACCCAACACACCGAAAAACCGTGCCCCCGCTGGAATCTCAGCCCAACGAAAACGCGGTTCAAACAAAGGTATGTAGCCGTCGAAGAAGCAAGCCTGTAAGCCGAGTTCTGTTCTCCTGTGCTCCGAGCGGTATCGAATGGACACGCGATGCCCTCGTGATACCTCGCACGTATGGAGTAGCAATCATCTATCTAGGCGCACTGTTGCCAGTACGCTCAAGCGACCAACCCGAGTGCGTGGCGGGCAACCACATGTGCACTCCTATCCGGTCTTGCTCCAGGTGGGGTTTACCTAGCCAGCTCGTCTCCGAACTGCTGGTGCGCTCTTACCGCACCGTTGCATCCTTACCTGTGCTCGTGCACGCACGAGCCATCGGCGGTCTACATTTCTGTGGCACTATCCCTAAGATCGCTCTCGCCGGACGTTATCCGGCACCCTGCCCTATGGAGCTCGGACTTTCCTCCCGTGCGGCCTTTCGGCACTGCACCGGCGATTGCCCAGCTTACTTCTTCGTCGTAACAGCATGGCCTATTATACGATAACCGCACCGCCGTGACAATGGAAAACCGCGGTATTCCGGGGGTTTTCCGGAGTTTGGCGGTCGTGCGCGTGAATCCAGGTGCGGTGTTAGATCCAACGAATTGGATCGACAGCCAATGGCGCCGCCACAATCTCCACAGCGCCAGGGGTCCCTGTGCGCACATCGGCCATCTTCTGCAGTTCATCCGCCAGCACCGCACACACGGGCTGCTCGAGCGCCGCATGCGTGGCATCCACGATGGCGAGACCATCCTGCCAGGCGTCGCCAGCCTCGTGATGGCCGACGTCTGCCGTCACCAGTACCTGCGCGCCCTTCGCGAGGCTCTTGGCAGCCCATTTGCTGCCGGATCCGCCGAGTACCGCCACCCGCTCGACAAAAAGATCATCATCTCCCGCATAGCGAATGTGGCGAAGGCCGAACGTCTCACGAATATGGTTTGCAAATTGCGCTAATGTCATGCCTGCTGAGAGATTTCCCACGCGGCCGATGCCGTACGCGGGACCTGGTTGCTCGACGGCGTACAGGTCATACGCCACTTCCTCGTACGGATGTGCTGCGAGCATGGCCTCGAGGACATGATTCAGTCGCGAGTCCGGGACAATCGTCTCCAACCGCGCCTCCTCCACCTGCTCTAACACACCCGGCGTACCAATATAGGGCGACGTCTGATTCCCCGGCAAGAACGTGCCAGTTCCGGGCGCCGCAAAGGTGCAGTGGCTGTAGTTTCCAATTGCGCCCGCACCCGCGTCGCCGAGGGTCTTCCGCAGAGACGCAAGGTGGCTTCCTGGAACGTACACCACGAGCTTGTGAAGGGTTTCGCGATAGGTGACGTCGAGCAGTTCGACGTCGGTTAAGCCAATTTTCTCCGCGATGACATCGTTGACACCCCCCGGCGCCACATCGAGGTTGGTATGGGCCGAGTAGACGGTGATGTCCGCGGCAAGCAGCTGCTGAATCGCGCGGCCTCGCCTCGTTTTGGTATCAAGAACGGAAATCGGACGGAACAAGAGCGCATGGTGCGTCAGGATTGTCAACATCGGCTGTAAAATCCCCAATAACAGCGGAATACAATTCCCCAAAAATAACGGATTCAATTCCCCAAAATCATCGGGATGAATTCCCCACCCTTTGTCGAATTTACGGCACTGTTCACATCGTTGTGGGAGGTGCCACGATGACGGAGAGTGAGAA
>NZ_JAFMTW010000049.1 GCF_017329615.1 Alicyclobacillus suci
TACACGCCTCATCCTCAAGGGCGAGCGCATGGAAGACCCAGGCGAAGACAAGTATTTCTATCATTGCGCCATCGCTCTGGATAGCAACTGGAAGATTGAGGCCCAGGGCAAGACGGTCGCCATCACGGAGATTGATTATGAGCGATGCACCGTGTTCCGCCCTCCAATCCCGGAATCCCGGATCAAGACAGGGCTGGCCGCTGTCATGCGATGCGAGGGACAGAAATACGACTGGCTCGCCATCGTTAACGACGGGCTGTCTTACCTCACACACGGCCTGATACATCTTCCAGATAAGTGGATAGCGTCAGTTGAGCACAAACGGAAAATCTGCTCGTCTTTGGTGTCGCTCTATTTCAAGGCCGCGCAATGGGGGCCGAAATTTGGCTGGAGGGTAAGTCCAGAGGATATCTATGATGCAGTGCAGGATTGGCCCGTTAGCGGGCAGGCAGCGGGGTGAAGATGTGGGAGAACAGATACCAGGATGGGCACAAGACATCAGAGAGAGTGTGGCCCGCATTGAAACAAAGTTAGAGCGTTACACAGATACGCAAGACAAGGCGCAAGATGCGGATAGTCGTTCCAAAGAGAATGAGCGTCGGTTGGACAAGTTGGAGGAGTCGCATACGTGGTTGTGGCGGACGGTATCCGGTGCGATTATTGCTGGCGCTATTGGTTCGGTGATTGCGTTTCTCGGGCATATCCACTAAAGGAGTGATGCCATTGCGGGCGCATGTGTACATCATCATATCCCTTTGTATCGTCACAGGCCTGCAAATCAGCGGGCCTATTTTTTATGGATTCGCGCCGTGGTGCAACGTGATCCAGTACGTCAGTGGGTTTGCCTATGCAGGCGCGCTGGCTGTTGCACTTCACGTCGCAGTGCACTATTTCACCGTGCATCGACCGCAGTTACAGAGGATTGAGGAACATCTGAAACACCTTCGAAAGGAGCGTGAGCTCTAATGGCTTACAATACGATAAAACTTACTGACCAACAACTCGCTCGTATCCGACAGCGCGCCGCATCCGCGCGCGTGCTCGCGCCTGCCTCCAATCAGGGGGCTGACCTCTCGCAATGGTGTGGGAGTGTGTTCGACCAGGGGCAAGAGGGCGCGTGCGCTGATTGCACGACGCGAGACTTTTTGCTTTGGTTGCAAAACAAATATGGCTACAGTCCTGTGATTGACCCATCCGTCAACGCCAACTATTATTTCGCACGATTGATGTACGGCGATCTCAACACGGATGGTGGATCTAGCCTTCATGATGCGTTCCAAGCGGCGGTCACGTATGGCGTCATCCCGTCGTCCGACTTTGCCTTTGGCCCAAACACCCTTTATGTTGAGCCTCCTCTCCAAGACGTCGCATTCCAGGCGAGTTCCCTTGAGGATTTGCCGATCAGCACGGAGGCCATACGCGCGTCACTGGATAGCGGCGTGCCAGTCGGCATCAGCATCCTCGTGATGCAGACACTCTATAGCCCAACGATGTACGACGGCATGCATATCGTGGACGCGGGCACCGTCGAGCCAAACCAAGGTCATGGTGTGTTTGTAGTGGCGTACAAGCCTGACCCAACATACGGCTACCTCTATAGGTTCCAAAATTCTTGGGGCACAAGCTACGGAGATAACGGCTTTGCATGGTTCACGGAGGCCTACCTAAAACAGTGTCTGGTCGAGGCTTGCACACTCGATATCCCTAAGACTCGCACAGCGCCTGTACCGCCTAACATCGTCCTGCAGGTTGGTGCGGATAAGCCATCATACACGGTCGGAGACAGTGTGTCGGTTTGGGTCACACTCGAAAACCACGGACAGACCATCATCGGCCAGTACGTCGATATCGCCATCAGCGATGGTAATGACGGCAGTATCCCGATGTTGGCGGACGGTAAAAACGGATTTTCGTGGGCACCGGCTGCCGCTGGGACGTACACGCTCACAGCCACATGGGGCAATCTCAAGGCCACTGCGCAGGTGACCGTGAGTGCAGCACAGCCGACGCCGCAGCCAAACCCTGCACCCGCTCCAAGTCCTACGCCGCAACCGACGCCAAGTCCTTCTCCAGCACCACAAGGAGGTTCGCAATTGCTTCACCTGGATTGTTCGACGCGTTTAACCGCGGCAAACGTGCAAGCACTCAAATCCGCCGGATACAAGGTGATTGGACGGTATCTCGGTGCCAAGACAACCTCTATGACCAAGACGATCACGCCCGATGAGCTGAAAACTATCCAAAGCGCCGGGCTATCCGTAATTCTCTTCTGGGAAACCAACCCGACGAGCGCGGCCTATTTCACCGCAGCCCAGGGGTCGGCGGATGCAAAACAAGCAATGGAAGAGATGCAGTATCTCGGCGCTCCGAAAACTGCAGCCATCTACTTCGTGGTTGACTACGATGCGCAGTCGTCTGATATGGCGGCTATCGAGGCTTATTTCAAGGCCGTGTACCAAACGGTCAACGGCGCTTACCTGGTCGGTGCATACGGCAGCTATGCCGTCGTGTCTGCTCTATGGAAAACGGGATACGTCGACAAGGTGATGCAGACCTATGCCTGGTCTGCTGGGCAGGTGTCTAACTGTCACGTCTATCAGTACCAAAACAACGTCACTGTGGCCGGTGTCAACGCTGACCTCAACGCGGTATTTGCGGCGCCGGGGTCATGGCCGGAGGTGACACCACAGGTGCCTAACTTGTCGGCCAATCCTACCGTCCAGTCTGGGAGCACGGGCGCGGCGGTGCAGGCGCTCCAAATCGCGCTTATGCGGCTAGGGTACAGCGTTGTCGGCACTGCGGATGGCGACTTTGGGCCCAATACACTGAGCGGCGTCAAAGCCTTTCAGACGGCGCAAAAACTAACCGTTGATGGCATTGTGGGCCCAGCAACGTGGGCCGCGCTGGATAAGGCTGTAGGTGCGCTTAAACCGCCGACTCCTGTTCCCACACCGGCGCCCGCTACGGTAACGGCAACACCAATCCATGCGCAGGTCAACGGCAAAGACGTACAAGCCTATGCTATCGACGACAAGACATATGTTTTGTGGTCAGCTATTCCCGGTGTACAAGACCAAAAACTGTCCGATGGTGGATGGAACTTCGTCACCAATTCCGTTGACGAGAAACCTGTCTCGTTGACGTTGTCATATCCAGATGGCTCTACCCAAACAATCAAACTTTGAGGAGGCTGTTCATATGAGCGTAATTATCTCAAGCGTAGTAAATGACGCGGTTGTATTGGCGGGCGTTGCAGGTACTTTGTTGGGATTCGGCAAGTCAAAGTGGTTCCAGGCTGCAGTAACGTTTGCCAAGGGAGAAGAAGGGACAATCGTAAAGATTGCAGAGGATGTACTTCATACGCCCGCGGCTAAAGCGGTGGAAGCCAAACTGCATATGGACCTCAATTCGGCGACGAACGACGTAAAGAAGTTCGCTTTGTCGACCTATGCACAGGCGGCCATTCAAGGTGCCAAAGCAGCATATGAGGATCTGAGCCCATCCGAGCAAGCCGCGGCTATCAAGTTTGTGAAAGACCACCTCCCGAAGTCCGCGGAAGCGACGGAGAAAGAGATTGTTGCCGCTTTGAAGGATGCGCCCACCTTGGCGAAACTGTTCGAAGGTGACGCAACCTTCGCGAAGGCGCGCGAACTGACCGACTTGTTGTCTAAAGCCGCAGAACCAGCACCCGCACAACAGGAGCAAACTTCTCCTGCAGGTGATGGACAGGCTACTCAACCGGCGGTATCCTAACGTCATCCTCCATGGAAATTACGTCGGTGCAGAGGGGACGGCTTTTGCCGTCCTTTTCTGCGTGTAATTGCATATATAGTGTTTAGGCGTACAAATGGCCGTTCGAACCGCTAAATGGAGCGGATTGTATATTCGACAAAAGTATTGATAAAATATTGTTGGCAGTACGTTTGTCATGGGGGTGTAACGTATGTACGACTCGATTTTTCAGATGAGGGATCAACTGGTTCGTGGGCAGTCACAAGATGGCCGTTCATCGAACGTTGACAAGTTCTCAAAGGCATACGATAAGTATCAAAAAGACTTGGCGTCTGTCGGAGTTAAACCTTCCAAGGAACAACTGTATGGACGGCCATACAAAGCCTAAGGAGTCATTATAATGACACTACAGTTGCCAACACAAACTCCGTTATTTTATGCAGTAAATCGCGATCGGTATGGTCGTCAGAGTTTTATAAAAGATATAGAAAACGTTACTGGACGTCGATTGATTATTTACATTGCAAATATGGCACATCAACAAAGCGCCATTACCAATGAAGATATCGCTCCTTTCCATGAGTTGGTGACTACGCTCGAAAAGAATTGTGATGTGGACTTTATGCTTCAAAGTCCTGGCGGTGATCCTAATGCAGCCGAGATGCTGATTAATACGCTGTTATCAAAGGCTAGGCATATTCGGATGATTATTCCGCAATCCGCAAAGAGTGCAGCTACGATGATCAGCTTAGCTGCGGATGAAATTGTGATGAGCGATACTTCCGAATTGGGACCTATTGATCCACAGGTACCTATGATAACACCATTTGGGTATGTCTATCGCCCTGCGTTTGCGTTGCTTAACACACTAGATATCATTAAAGAAGAGCATAAAAATGGTGAACCTTTAAACAGTGCTTATGTACCGGTTCTCCAGGGGGTCGATGCGGCTCTTATTGATGCGTGTCACAAAGCGATTCAACAATCCAAGGATATCGCAGCGAAATGGCTGATGCGGGCACAGTGCTTAAATAATCCAACTGGCGCCGAGCATATTGCTAATCAGCTTACTGATGTGAATAAATATCCTAGCCATGCACAAGTCATTAATCATGCTGAGGCAGCGGGACTAGGACTCAACGTTCGGTATCTAAGTGATCAAGATGATGTTTGGCAAGCTATGTGGCGGCTGTATATTCGTTATATAACCGAAATACGGGAACATGGATTGGTTAAAGTATTTGAAAGTAACTATGCCTCCGTAACTATATGAACGTTACTTAATCCGCCTTTTAGGCGGATTTTTCATCTCACCAACGCCCCATCCTTCATCTCCATTTAACGCCATCCGGCTCCAGTTCAGCCACTCGCATCCCATGTTCCGCAGCAATTTGCGAATATCCTCCACACTCAAAATTCTCCTATACGTCATCGACCGATTGTCCACCCAGAGTTATCGTGCTCCTATGGAGGCGATACGGAATGAGATATGTACTTGTTGATCTGTATGATGTAGTCGACTTTGAGCAATTGAGCGAATACGGGGATATTGTGGTTTTAATTCCATGGGTACCGGCGCTTGGCATGAAGTGTACTCGGAAACAGCTTGCTGCCCTTGAGAAGCATCCGCTCGTGAAGGCATGCAGTGATGTCACCCAAGAGTTCTGGTAAGTGGATAAGATGCATCCTGAGCCCAGGTGGGGATAGGGGCACTGCGTGCGTGACAGAAAAATGACCTGTATAATCCGCGATTCCCTGCACACAATAACGGTCGTAGGGAGATGATGTGTAGCAAATACGACCCTTTGGGATGTCTCATTTACCATCGACGACTTACAGGGAGAGACCGCCTTGTGCGGTCTTTTTCGTGTGTGAAAATAAAAATGGCCCACCATGGTCCGCTGTCCCTGGACGGCACGGTGAGCGGTGTTGCGTATAACGTGTCATCTGTAGGACATCTTATAACTCCTCAGTGATTTAACATGAGGGAGCCGCACCCCATTATATTGGTGATGACTACCCTGGGGCGCGGTTTTTTATTTCAAGGTTCTCGATCTTCATGTTCATTTTCCTCGTTTGAAATCATGATTACGCGGCCGTTCTTTAACTTGAATTCTGCATGCGCGATATTTTCATCCTTAACAACTTCTGAGATCCAATCACGAACGGTTTCACTTTGTTTTCCAGATAATAATGAAACGATTGTTACTATAGTACCTAAATCTTGAAGGGCTGTGCTGAATAAATTAAATACTGTGCCGAATGTGTCGCCTTTACAAGTTATATACTCAAAATCTACATTCTCATTTAGATATTCACTCAAAATATCCTTTACGTTCATCACTTCTGAGTTAGGCACCTGAATCCTAAGATTCATTCAGTTTCACCATCCTCAGCAATCAATCGTTTAGCCATTTCAATTCCGCGATGCCAATTAGGACGTGATTTCATTCGCTTTCATCCTCCTCCAAAGGCCACAACTCATCTACTGTAGTACCGAGTGCCCGTGCGATCTTTTGGGCTGTCCTCAGATTGGGCAATGATTTTCCTCTAACAATAAGACTCAGTGCAGTATTTGATATCCCCACTTTTTCGCAAAGCCAAGCCTGCTTAATACCTTTTTCGTCAAGGTACTTTTTGAGGCGTCCATCCATATGTAATCACCAATTAAAAAATTCTGCATGTCCTTTTAATTGTCCTTCAAAGTGTACTTGCAAGTCAGTAGGCATCAGCCCATATCCTCTACCATCAACAACACATCACACCACAACACAGCGTAGGAGGGGCGACGTTGGAGGGCGAGAAGCGGAAGCAAGTTTATTTCAACCTTGATGCAGACTCAGACGTTTACGAGGAAGCAAATACGATGCAGTTCTCGACGGAAGTAAAACGGTGGCTACGAGAAAGAGTGGCCCGTAAAAAAGCAATCCGGACTAAACCCAGCGAGTTAACCATCGACACATCCAAACTAGGAGGTGACCGGTGAGGTGGATGAAATGATGTATGTCGTCGTTGGCGAAGCGGAGGCGTACTTATGCGCATTTGAGTGGCTTGGGTGTTGGATTGCGGCCGGTTACCGCGTTTACGGTGTCGCCGACACGGTGTGGGAGGCTACATTGCTGTACCGCAAGGCTTTGCAAGGGGAGGGGATGGTGTAGCTTCAACACCACACCACATCCTTAGGACAAATAAAAAAGCCGCTCAAGTCGGCGGCTATACTCCTGCCCAATGGGTGATGGGTAGTATCACCCTATGCGTGAGTGTCGGTAAAGATGCCTGTCTAGTGCCATATATGCGTAATTAAATCACCCAACAACATAAATCCTACACCGATTAATTCAACTACCGGCATGCGATCACCCCTTGTCAAGAACGATGTTTTTTATTCCAAAAATTATTCCGTTGCGATTGCTCATCTTAATTTTTACGAAATGGAGATGAACGATGCATGTACTACTTGGGCGGCTTGGCGCTAGCGTTCGGGCTTGGAATTGTTATTGGAGGAATTGGCCAGCGCATCATCAGAAGGTTTTCCAAGTGAAACGAAAGTCAGGAGGAAACGGAATGACCACCGTTGAGCAGGACGTTATTAGAATCATCGAACAGATTTCGGGCCATCTTCAAGAGCTTGGTCTCGATGATTCGGCAGCTAAGGATCATGCATATGGGATTGTTCAGGATATTGTGTGGAGGTTGCGATATGAGAACAAAGACGTATGACTTTCGTTCGTTTGTGTCTGAAGGTCGCTTAGTCCGGACTGATAGCGTAACGCAGCACAGCGTAGCGAAATTATGTGCATTGTTGGCCGGGGCCATTGCGGCCCCGAGTGTAGCATGCGCGGGCACGCCACAGCCGGATATCAAGGACGCCTTTGACCCGGTGATCCACATGCTCCAGGACATGGCGCTCCCTGTCGCATCTATCGTTCTTGCCTGGGCATGCTTGCAGGCCATGATCGGCCACCCGGCGCAGGCCGTCGACAAAGCAAAGTGGGCAGTTCTCGGCTACCTCGCAATGCGGTATGTGCCCGGCTTGCTAAAGAGCTTGGGATAGGGGTGATTCGAGTGCTATTCGGTGTGTTATGCGGGCTGAAGATAGCGTTCTACTCTCTGTGCTCGGCCAACCTTGGCTTGTGTGTGACGCGGAATATCATCGCGATTCGGCAGGTGAAACGTCATGAGAATTAGCACGGGGTATGGCGTGATGGATTCGACGCACACGGATCACGTCCATCAAGGAATAGATTTTGCGGTCGACGCCGGGACTTCTGTGCATTCGATTGAGCCAGGCGTCGTGGTCAATGTGACTCACGAAGGTGCACAGGGATTCGGAAACGCCGTCTGGGTGAAGTTCCAGGATGGCTACACGGCGGTCTACGGTCATCTACAGTCAGTGGATGTGCGTGTTGGAGACAAAGTGACATCTGACAGTATCCTCGGCGCAGTCGGTTCGACGGGACACAGTACAGGGCCGCATCTACATCTTGGCATCCGCAACCAGGCCGGGCATTGGGTGGATCCGAATGCATATCTCCATCAATCCGCATCCGACCAGTGGAAAGACCAGGTGGAGACGTGGGGGCAACAGTTATTCGGGATACCAAAGGGGATATGGGATGCAGGGACGCCTCATGCGCACGTGATTGACCCATCGAATGCACTAACACAAGCGTTGTTTGAGGTTTTCAAGGAGATTGGTATCGCATTTCTGCATCTCGCGCCGGGCTTGTTGCTGGTCGTGTGTTGCGCGGCTATCCTTGGGGCCATGATCGGTAGTCTGAAATGCCGTAGCATAGCCGGCGTGTCTGCGCTCGGAACAATCATCGCAAAGGTGATGGATAACTATGTCGGAGGTTAAGACATTCCGTATCATCCCCGACCGCGCCGTTGACAACAAGCGCGGTCACGAATTCACCCGGGCGCTTCACGACTACATGTTTAAACCTTGGCATAAGCGATTACGTGTGAGGGACGCGCGCCTCGAAAGATTGGGAACGGTTTGGTACGTGATGAGACTGACCGCAAAAGAAATCACATTCCATCTGGCTGCGGCCGAGGAGTATGAGACGTTCATCAAACAGCGCCTCGGCCGCTATTGGGAGCGCGCCGCAGTGATGGATGAGGAACTACCTAAGATGAAGCCGCTCCACACGGCTGCCGCCGAACTGAACTACACCCGCCACAATATCTTCGCCCTGGCGGCCGACTGGCGCCAAGACACAATCCCTATTGCCTCCATCCTCAACGTGGCGCGTGATATGCGCGAAGGTGACGAGGCGCGCGTATTGATTGCTCTAACTCCGTATAGCCGCAAAGCGTGGCAGGACTGGTCGGACAGAGCGTGGGATGAGTTCAAGAAAGGTCGCACGCCGCACCGTAGCGTCGGTGGCCGCTTCAACATCAAACAGTTGGCCGTAGGTCTGGATGGTCAGATACAAGGGATGTCTGATTTAGCCGGCACTATCTTTGACGGCAGTATCGCAAAAGAAATAGACCTCAAGCGCAAGCAGCGCCACAAGCCGGACTACGAAAAACGCGAAATTATGCAGGACGGCCGACTAGGGCGAGAGACTACGCAGAAGCGCAACGAACCAGTTTTCCGCACCCACATATTTGTCCTTTCTCACTCGGACGATATGAACCGCCGACAAATCACTCTTCGGGCACTATCCAACGCGTTTACCGAACTGTCGGGCGACAACGAACTCAAACGGAAAGAATATGGCCGGGCGTCGATCAGGATAGTCGACATGCTCAATCGATGGGAAGTGACGAGCCGGGCGACTGACAACCTCATGTCCTGCTCAGAGACCGGGAAGTTGTTTCAGCTGCCGACCGCATCGCTCCAAGACGAATACGCGCAGTTCATGACGACCATCGAGCGGCGGGAAACGGGTATGTCGGAAAAGCTGCTCAAAGCCAAGATCATCATGGGGTCCATATCGTTTAAGGGTGAAACGCGAGAGTGGGGCCTGCCTATCAGTGACTGGGATGAACTGTGTCTGCCACGGGCGGTCATTGGCGGCATGGGAACGGGCAAGACATCTGGGTTCGGCGGCAACTTCGGGGCGCGCGCGTTGGCGAATGGTTTCAGCGTGTTCTCAATAGATGTAGCGAAAGACGAATTAGGCGAGGAAATTGACATCGGGGCGCGCGCACTCGGCGTACCAGAAGAAAAACTCATCCATCTGCACTTCGGGGAGCGCGCTATCCGTCTGGATTGGCGGGAGGGGATGCGCGGGAAGCGCGCGGCGAATCGTCTGGCCGGGGAAGTGCTGAATTTCTTCAACCTCCACGGGCATGAAGCAGGAGTTGAGACGGCGCGGTTACTTCGCCTCGCAGCCAAAACCATCGGCATGATTGGTGGCTCGTTGTATGACATGATGCTGCTTTTTACCTATAAGGGATACCGAGGGGAAACAGCCGACACAATCAGGCAACAGCGCCCCGACTTGTACGATGAGTGGCAGGCGTTTGAACGGTTAAGCGATGGCATGAAGGGCAAAGTGTTGGAACCAGTGCTGAATCGACTCGATATGCTGCTTGGGGATGACTATCTGCGCGAGTGCTTCCGATGTGCTGATGGCATAGACTTCACGCAATACATGACCGGAGGCTATCACATCCGTATCTATGTGCCCAAGCGCGATTTAGGCGCAGAGACTACCGACATCCTTGTCGATTTCCTCATGAGCAAAATCGAACTCGCCATGTTCGCCCGTGCGGAAGAAGACCAGGTTCCCGCGTTTGTCATCGCGGATGAACCGCATCAGTTCAGATCATGCGCGCCTCGCTGGGAACGGATGACCGTGGAGTCACGGAAATGGCGTGTAGGGCTGATATTCATGTTCCACCTTTGGGATCAGGTTCCGAAAACGCTCACCAACAGTATCAAAGCGGCCGGCGCACATTTTACGATTTACACGACGTCGAAACAGATACTCAAAGACTTGGCGGAGGAAATAGACCCGTTCACTGTGGAGGAAGCGCTCAAGACACCACGACACTATGCTATCAATGTGATCCGCTCAGGCGGGGAGACGATCACTCCGTTTATGGCGAAGATGAGTGCACCGCCGAGCAAGTGGAAACTGAAAGAACCCAAACAAGAAGAAGTGGGTTGAGTGATAAAGAACATGGGTGGGATAGGCTAGGGAAGAGGAGCGGCATGTATTCGGGATGCCGCTCCCTTAGCTTATATCCAATTTTATTCAATTTGTAGATCCGTTTTTATCCACCTAATCGTCTACGAATGATCTACAAATGATCTACAAACCCTATACAAATCAAACGTTTTTAAGCATCCAAATGCACTCTTAAACTCCCGTCATCTCGCGTAAAATGCGTTATCTCGTAGAACTCCGGAGCCAGAGGTCGGGGGTTCGAATCCCTCCGGACGCGCCACTTTTTGTAGCAAGTGAATTGCAGTTCTACCAAGGCTTCTCGGGTTTTCCGAGAAGCTTTTTTATTTCTTCACAAAGCCGCTATGCTACAAATTTGTTACAAATCATTTTGGCGCCTCACCACTTTTTCGATTGTACAATGGATTCACTAGAATACTTTGGGGGTGGACTATGATGAACCTACTGATTAGACCGGTTCGTATAAGCGATGTTCAATCTATTTATCGCATTATGATGCAGGAGCAGGTTATGCCCTATATCATTTCACTTCCCAGCGACCGTCTTGAACAACTGGAAGATAGGTATCGAACGTTACCTAAAAACGTATACGAATTTGTCGCTGAGGTAGACGGTGATGTAGTGGGAAATGCGGGTTTGGTTCAGTTATCTGCACGAAGGTCTCATGCTGGCACGTTTTACATAGCGGTAGATTCAAATTTTCACGGTAAAGGCATTGGCACAGCATTGATGACGAAGATTCTCGATTTAGCGGATAACTGGTTGATGTTAGAACGGGTGGAACTAGGAGTTCTAGCAACGAATCCAAGGGCACAAGCTTTGTATGAACGACATGGGTTTGTTGTGGAGGGGAAAAAGAGAGCCGCAATTCGCAGTGCAGGCGAATATGTAGACGAAGTGGTTATGAGTCGCCTGCGCCCGAACGGCTTGTTAAATCGGCAAGTTTGATGAAGTGGGCCAATGGTCGATTAATTACGTACATAGTCGTACATGTAATTAAGGTGTTCACCGAAGACACTTATTAGATTCGGTCATGATAGTGATTGCGATTGGCAAGCTCGCCGGGAGCTTCATACAATGTCACTGAATCAGGGATTTGTCAGCCGACTTTGGGGGTGCGCACGTGAAACTGGTAGGGGACGCAATTTAATATAAAATTAACGTAATAATCATTTATTTTGTCAATTTTATAGTGAATTTCCGGTGAGGTGAGCGTAAATGACTTTCGATCAACTCGTGGCATTTTTGAGTGTTTCTAAAACGAATAACTATAGCGCCACTGCGAAGTTGCTTCATTTGGCTCAACCTGCGGTTACAAGCCGTATAAAGAACTTGGAGTCTGAATTGGGGACGACCTTATTCCAGCGTTTCGATGGAACGTTGGAGCTTACCCCGGCTGGTCGAAAACTGTTTGATTATGCCCAGAAAATTGTAGACCTAGTTCAACAAGCAAAGGTAGATGTGGGACAGCAATCTGACGAAATCACGATAGGCGCAACTTCAACGTTAGCCGTGCACTTTGTGCCCAAAATTTTAAGACTGTTATATCAGTGTACAGAACGAACGAAATTCATCATCAGGCAGGGGAGGTCGATGAATCTTTTAAATTTGGTGTTAGAAGGAAATTTGGATATGGCATTGATGAACAATCGTATTGAGCACCCGGACATTGTGATTACGCAACTTCGTGAGTTATTGAGAATTGTTCTGGTTGCTTCGGCAGATCACCCGATATTAGCGGAATCGAACATCACAATCGATGTTATTAGGAATTATAAACTTATGCAAACCCAAAAACGACAAGGGTTTTGGAAGTTCGTTGATAATCGGTTAAAGCAGTTTCATGTAGGTCTTGAAGCTGACATCACGGTTGACAACGTGGAGATAGCGAAAGAAATTCTCCTGCAGACATCTTTTCTTGCATTTATGCCTTATTTATCTATTGAAAAGGAGCTTGAGCGGGGCGTTTTAAAATGTATCTATGTCGAAAATTTTCCGGTACTCGAGTTTCCCATTTACATGATTCATCATCAGAAGTCCGATAAATCCAGAAATGTTCAATTAACGCGCAGTTTATTGGGTGTCACTAAGTAGTACATCCACGATGTTTGGGATGCTCATGATGAACATGAAAATAATCTTGGGTAGGCTCTAAAAATTATTTGGGCACGTGATTTCCATATGGCGGAATGCACAGAAAATTCATAACATCCCCATCGATACACTTACCGTGAACAAATCATTCAAGGTGGGGTGCTCTGATGGGATATCGTGACTTGCGTGAGTACTTAGATGCCCTTAAACGGATTGGGAAACTGAAAGTGATTGATCGCGAGGTTGACAAGGATTGGGAAATATCAGCCGTGGGACGAGTGGCATTTCAATCCATTCCAGAGGTGGAACGCCCGGCATTGATGTTTACTAACGTTAAAGGGCATGATGTGCCTGTTGTGTTTGGAATTCTAGGCGGATCTCGTTCGATTTATGCGAAGGCACTCGACACGGAGTTTGAGAATGTGCAGCAGAAATGGTCTCATGCGCAAAATAATCCGATTCCTCCAAGGGTGGTCGCTACCGGCCCATGTAAAGAGAATATCTTAGTTGGCGACGACATTGATATTTTCAAATTTCCGGTTCCAACTTGGACAGTGGGCGAAGACCCAGCACCGTACTTAACTTCGCCATTTGTGTTCACTAGAGATCCCGATACCGGAGTACAGAATGTCGGTACATATCGGGTGATGCTAAAAGAAAAAAACAAACTTGGCGTATGGGTGAACTTTGTGCAGCATGCGCGTAAGCATGTGGAGAAGTACAACGAGCGAAATGAACGAACACCTGTGGCCATTGTCCTGGGGACGGATCCATCAATTGGCCTTTGCTCTGTGTCGAGAATGATATATGGGTTGGATGAGTTATCGGTTGCCGGCGGCTTAAGAGGTGAAGCGGTAGATGTCGTGAAGTGCGAGACCCACGATTTACTGGTACCCGCCACGGCGGAAATTGTGATTGAGGGATTTTTTAGACCGAACTTTCTGGAAGAGGAAGGTCCTTTTGGAGAATATCCTGGCTATATGGGGCCGAAAGCCATGTCTTATGTTATGGACATTACGTGTATTACGCACAGAAATAAACCTATTTATCAAGCCTTTTTGAGTCAAATGCCACCAAGTGAGTCTAGCATGATTCGTAGCATTGGTCGCGAAGCGGGCATTTATAAGCATTTGGTCAGTGATTTGCGACTGCCGGTCAAAGATGTGCACCTGCTTGAGGCTGGCGGTGCCGCTGCCTATTTAGCGATTTCAATGAAAAAGGAGTACGAGGGGCAAGTGCGCCAGGTCATGCTAGCTGCCTGGTCGGTTGACCCTACGCTCGGCAAATTTTGTGTTGTGGTCGATGATGATATCGACATTCGTGATCAATTTATGTTGAATTGGGCGATGTCATGGCGCGTTCAACCTCATAAAGATGTGTTTATCATTGAAGACTTGCCAGCAGTCCGGCTTGATCCATCGCAAGCTGCCGATGATGTACCACAATTGGACCCATCCCGCCGGGTGTCGTCGAAGATGGGGATTGACGCGACCAGGAAGCACAAATTCCCGCCAATTGCCTTACCCCCCAAAGACCATCTTGAACATGTGCGAGCACACTGGGATGAATACTGGTCCTAATGTAGCAGGCATGCCCGCGAATGAATGTTCATTTGCGGGTTATTGCGCTTGGAGTAGACAAAGGAGAATTTTTGACCTGTTTTAAAAAAGTGAGGATTGTTGATATGAGACTAATTGTCGGTATGACCGGAGCAACTGGGGCTATATTAGGGATTCGAATGCTTGAAGCGCTAAGGGAGTACGCTGTGGAGACACACCTGATCCTCTCAAAATGGGCAGAGACCACAATCCGAATTGAAACCGATTATAAAGTGGAGGATGTAAAAAAACTTGCGAGTGTTATACATCGAGAGGACAATCAAGCAGCGTCGATTTCAAGTGGCTCTTTTATAACAGACGGAATGATTATCTCGCCATGCAGCATGAAAACGCTTTCTTCAATCCGCGTTGGGTATGCAGATACCTTAATAGGCCGCGCTGCAGATGTCGTATTGAAAGAACGGCGCAAGTTAGTCCTGATCACTCGAGAATGCCCTTTGAGTGATATTCACCTTGAAAATATGTTGTATTTGTCTCGAATGGGCGCAGTCATATTCCCACCTGTGCTCACTTTTTACAATCATCCAAGTTCATTAGATGACGTGATTAACCATGTGGTAGCCAGAACACTTGACCAGTTTGGAATTGAAAATGATTGGACGAAACGATGGGCGTCTCCGATGCCTGTATCAACTTCTTATCCGCGTGTCTAGTTTGTAACTTTATGAATGGAAATATTGGGGGGAGAGGTTCGTGACTGATAGCGATACAATGTTTAAACCTTATTGGTTTCGAGTAAACCGCGGCGATTTAGACGCGATGATAAGTCACTTTGGGGTAAACATCACCGATATGGCCATACCAGCATTGTTACTTGCTGGTGTGGGGATACCGCTAGATTTCTCGGTAGGTCATATGCTTCCTGGCTTTTCCCTGGGTTTTTTACTAGCCGGTTTATGGGTAACTTGGAGTGCTCGTCGCTTGGCCAAGAAGACGGGACGGTTAAATGTTACATCCCAGGTTTTCGGCATCAATGTTCCGTCAGCAACTGCTTTTTCAATTTCAATTATGTTACCTGTGTATCAACTGACGCATAATCTGTCAGCCTGCTGGGCGTCGGGTGCGGCCGCAGTGTTTTGGATGGGAATCTTCAAACTCGTGAGTGCACCTTTTGCTAAATACATTCGGCGTCTGATTCCTAGACCGGCGGTGATGACGGTATTTGCGGCCGCCATGTATAGTTACTTGTCCATGACGATTGTCGTTCGGTTGTTTTCCAGCCCGCTGTTAGGCGTCATCTCATTGGCCATTGTGCTCTGCGGCGTGTTTGCGAAGATTCCATTGACGCGGTGGAAGCTTTCACCGTTTTTAATTGCGTGGGTGATTGTTCTTGCCGTGGGTTTGATATCTGGTGATATCGACATTCAATGGACTGGAGTGCACTTGACATCGCCTTGGAATATGGCGCCACATTTTGGGGCGTATCTGGTGAAGGATGTTTCGTACTTTTCTATCATTGTCCCCATGTCCGTCTATGCGATTTTACAAGACCTAGCTTCCGTCGAAGCTGCAAAGCGTGTTGGTGACGAGTATTCGGTTGTTAACACGCTGTTCATGGATGGGGTCTGTTCATTGATTATTGGGGTGTCCGGTGGGATTATACCGACTGTGATGTACGCAGTCCATCCTTCATACAAAAATCTGGGTGCACGAATTTCATACCATTTTTGGGTTCCCATTGTGATGTTACTTGTTGTCATGGCTGGGCTTTCCATGCCAGCCATTGATTTGTTCCCGTGGTCGCTTCGAGCGGCCGTTATTGCCTATGTGTCGATAGGCGTCGGACGCGCGGCAATCACCAACATCGAGCATCGCTATCTAAATGCCTTTTTATTAGGCATCATTATCCCGGGTGCGTACTTGATTCAGTCAACGATACAAGAGAGTTTGGCTGCTCTGAAGATTCAGCTTACTCCTCAGGTTATAGAAGTCTTGGATAAAGCGATATACTGGGAACCAATCAGCGGAATGGCGAACGGGTTTTTAATGTTGGTTTTAATCATTACCGCAATGTCAGTATCTTTAATCGATAGAAAATTTATTGTAGCTGCTTTGTGGTCGTTATTTGGTGCACTATCCGCATGGCTTGGTCTCATCAATGCACCCAGGTTTGGGTGGGGAGAAGCGCCCAGTTATGCGATTGCATGGCTTGCTGGGACGGTGGTTATTCTTCTTGTCTGGCTTGGGGTCCCCAGCGCGTTGCGGTCTAGTCACGCTGACACTGAAGCTGAACATCCCATTTCTCGTGAGCTTTAGGATGTAACATGGGGTCTCCAGGATAGAGGGGATCCCATGTTTTCATTTCAGGTTAGCTGTGGCTCTTGTCAATCCAAATGTACTGAAATGGGTCAGTGAGTACTGGGCTCATGGTGAAGCCGTGTACCCATGGATTGACCGAGGCAAACTCCATCGTTTGGTCAACCGGAACCCATGCGGCATCCGCCATCACTTGATTGGTCACTTTTGCGTACAATTGGTCTTGCGCCTGTTGGTTAGTCATATATTCTGCAGCGTTCAACTCTTTGTCCACCTGTGGGTTGCTGTAATGATTCATATTGTTGTCTAGAATCTGATTTGAGTTGAACAGCGTGTTCAAAAAGTCGGACGGGTCAGGGAAGTCCTGTGACCACGCACTCATGTACATTTGTGCGTTACCGGACATGCCTTCGGCCAAGAAGTCAGAGAAACTGACTTCGTGCAGGCGCAAATGAATTCCGACCGCTTGCATCATAGACTGTATGGCTTGGTCAACACGTAATGAATCAGGACTGTTTTGATCCCAGAAATCAAGCGTCAGACCATTGCTATAGCCAGCCTCTTTGAGCAGTTGCTTGGCCTTTGCAATATTAAATCCGTTAAATTCGGGCTAAGGAAGGCGTTTGTCCCCTGCTCCCATTGAAGCTCATCCACCTAGGTATTCGGGTTGATGCTTATGGTGACCTGATTGAGGCAGGGAAGTTGATTCCCATACGCATCTCTCTTCTAGTAGTAAGGGTTCCGTTTTAGGACGACCTTTGACTGGGTGTTCGATGCGAGCTCAAAGGGGCCAGTGCCCATGGCTGTCGTTGTATCGAAAGCTGTGTTGCCAACCTTTTGTACGTAGGCGGGATCGACAGCCGATAAGAATGGCAGCGCCAAGACTTGTAGGAAAAAAGTCTCTGGCTTAACCTATTTAATCACGAGCGTGTCAGCATTGGGGGTGGAGATACCAGATATGGTTTTTGCTGTGCCATGGTAATACTCGCTGGCACCTTGAATATCCATAAAGAATTGATTTCCAGGTGATGGTTTTGGTTTTAAATTCTTGTCCAAAATTCGTTCCAATTCGAAGACAAAATCTTTAGCAGATAGTGGATCTCCATTGGAGAATTTCACACCTTGACGAAGATGGAATGTATAGGTCAGGCCGTCTTTGGAAACGGACCACGTTTTGGCGAGGTCTCCGACAATCTTATAGGAGAGGATAACTTGTGTCAGGTAAAAAATCGTTGATTGTGCACGTTTCATATACTAGTATACATATAAACCGCGGATTCATCTTTGCGTTTATCACAAAAGAGCTTGTCGCGTATGAAAGCGCTATCTTTTTTCGCCCGGCAAGACTCGGACTTGCGGTTCATAGTTCAATTTTTGCCGAAAAGGGGGATACACGTGTTTAAGAAGTACAGTGCGCTGGTCATCACGATGTTGTTTTTGGCTAATGTGATTAACTACCTGGACAGGTCGGCCTTTTCCATCGCGGCGCCGATGATTAGTAAGGGGTTTACGTTGACGCCTAGTGAGCTCGGTATGATATTTAGTAGCTTCTTTGTGGGTTACGCGATATTTAATTTCGTCGGTGGGTTCATGTCGGACTTGTATGGACCCAAAAAAGTGTTCGGCGGTTCCATGACGCTGTGGTCCATCTTTTGCGGATTGACGGCAGTGACTTTTAATTTTGCATCGCTTTTTATCGTTCGACTGTTGTTTGGTTTTACGGAAGGCCCACTTGTTTCTACGACCAATAAGACCATTAACAATTGGGTACCGCAAAAGACGCGTGCAAGGGCTGTTGGAATAGCGTTTGCTGGAAGTCCGTTAGGCGGCGCGGTCGCTGGACCGATTGTCGGTTTGATTGCCGTCCATTCAAATTGGCAGGTGTCATTTGTGGTGATTACCTTAATAGGCTTGATATGGGCGCTGGTTTGGATGAAAGCGGTCACGGATAAGCCCAGTCAAAACCGGAAAATTCCGGCAGCAGAATTGGCGGAAATTGAGCGAGATACAACGGTGATGTCGGTTGAAGGAAAAGCAAAAGTTCCTCTGAAGTATTACGCGAAAAAGCCGACGATTCTGTTCACCGCATTGGCGTTTTTTGCGTACAATTACATTTTGTACTTCTTTCTTACTTGGTTTCCTAGTTATCTGGCAGACGCGAAGCATCTTAGTATTTCAAAAATGAGTGTCGCGACCACGATTCCTTGGGTGGTCGGAACGGTTGGATTGTTGTTGAGTGGTTGGGCGTCTGATTATTTATTCAAGTTGACAAACAAACTCATGTTTTCTAGGAAAGTCATTATCGTCGGTGGATTAATTGGGGCTGCTGTGTGTATTGCGGCAACAGGTATGGTAACGACTGCAGTGAGTGCCGTTGTGTTGATGACGATTGGAATCTTTTTCATGTACTTAACAGGGGCCATTTATTGGGCCGTGATCTCTGATAACGTGCAAAGCGACAAGGTCGGCGGAGCGAGTGGGTTTGTTCATATGCTGGCAAATATCTCTGGCATCATTGCACCGACCATTACGGGGTTCATCGTTCAATTCACCGGATCATTCTCCAGTGCGTTCTTATTGGCCGGAATTTTGGCGGTTGTTGGCGCCATATGCGTTGCCTTTTGGGTGAAACCGCTCACCTTGCCAAAGCAAACGTCAGAAGACGCGCAGTTGGGAGTCACACAGTAGTGAATGTGGAAGGGGCGTTCTAGAGGATGCGTGCAGCGGTGATGACAAAGCCATTTACGATTGAGTTTCGAGAGGTTGCACAACCTGTACCAAAGCCACGCGAGGTTCTTGTGCGGGTTCAAGCAGCTGGCATCTGTGGCAGCGATGTGCATTTTTACGACGGTTCAAACCCGTATGCAAATTATCCCCAAATTTTTGGCCATGAACTAGCCGGTGTTGTAGAGGGGGTCGGAGATGACGCTCCATCCTCTCTCGCCGGGAAGCGCGTGGTTGTTGAACCTGCTGTGCCTTGCGGGCGTTGCTATGCCTGTTCCATCAATCGGCCGAACGCGTGCGCGAACATCGATATGATTGGATCCGTCCGAGCTGGCGGTTTTGCAGACTATGTAACGGTCCCAGCTCATCATGTTCACGTGATGCCAGATGATATGCGTTTCGAGGTGGGGGCGGTGTGTGAGCCATTTAGTATTGGGGCACAGGCGATTCGCAGATCTGGGATAAAAGGCGGAGAAACGGTCGCAATTCTTGGTATGGGGCCAATTGGCTTAACTATCTTAAGTCAACTCAAGCGCACGTTTGACGTGACTGTATTTGCTATCGATGTGGTTCCAGAGCGCCTTCAACTCGCGTTGGATTTTGGAGCCGATGCGGTCATTGATGCGCGCAATATGGATGTTGTTGCACACATCTTATCGAAGACGAACGGAGAAGGCGCGAATATTGTACTAGAGGCTGCGGGTGTTCCGAATACGATAGAACAGACGATACACCTTGTCAGTGCGGCGGGGCGCATCGTCATTGTGGGATTGACTGGACAGGATGTGAAATTTCCGGGCCAATTGCTGACAAAGAAGGATATTGAGATTTATGGGACGCGGCATAGTGTCGGACTATTTCCTGCTGTAATGCAATTTCTGCATGAGCATCCAGATGTGGCGGATAAGTTCATTTCTCAGCGCATGAATTTTACTGAACTGGAATCTGCACTTAAACTTGCAAAGCGCTGTCCTGCGCAAGTTACAAAAATTATTTTATTTTATTCGTGAGGGTGTTCCGGTTTTGCGTTGTTGGAATTGGTTTTGTGACTTTCGGGGGATTTAGGGTAAGCCAACCCTCAATCCCCCGAAAGTCGTCAGACGTTTGATTCAAGTCATTCACGTCGACAATTGAAGAGGAGGTGGTGGATATAGATGGGTGACCGTCGTCAATCTTCCGAGCTTCGCATCTGGCCATTTATGATTGTGGTGTTGTTTGTTGGCGTTCTTTATAGTGCTGTATCGGAGACCGTGACGATAGGACCGAGTTGGACGACGTTGGCAATCATAGTGGGCTTTTTGATCCCGTTTTCGATAGCTGTCGTGCGAAAACACCATGGGTGGATCCGGCGGATTGCGCTCACGTTGATTTTCTTGCTGACTGTGGCGCTGATCAGTAATGTGGCTTCGTTGGTGCTTGCGCTGTTCAGGCATCAACCGCATGCGAAGGTATTGTTTTATGATGCGGTTCTTTTGTGGGTGGCGAATGTGTTCGTATTTGCGCTGTGGTACTGGTCAATTGATCAGGGCGGGGCATATCGTCGATATCGTCATCGGTTACAACCAATGGATTTTTTGTTTCCACAAATGACGACGGATGAAGAGGTTTGGCACGATTGGAAGCCGTCATTTGTGGACTATTTGTTTGTCGCGTTTAACACCAATACGGCCTTTAGTCCTACGGACACGTTAATCATGTCCCGGAGAGTGAAAGTTTTGGTGATGACGCAAGCCGCAGTGTCATTGGTGATTGTTGCGGTGTTAGCGGCTAGGGCGATTAGCACCGTTTGATTTTCTGTCAATGTCCAATTAGGCGCGCGTGCTCGATTTTGATACACAGGTCCATCACGAGTGTCTTGTTGTGCTTTTGGGCTAGCTCGGCCGCCGCTTCGTTATAAACGCCCAATTGTGCCCAGATGACGGGGGCGGATAACGCCAGCGATTCCTCAACGACTTCGAAAAGTGCGTCGGAGTTGCGGAAGACGTCGATGATATCGACGGGATGGGGCAGATTGGACAAGGATGTGACGGCAGGTATCCCGAGCACTTCTGTTGCGTTCGGGTTCACGGGAATTATCTCGTATCCTTGCTGCTTTAGGTAGTGGGCCACTTGATAACTTGGTCGATTTGATTTGTCCGACAGGCCGACTATGGCAATTGTCTTGGCGCTTTTCAGGATGCGCGCCAGGGTATTGTCATCCGGATTTTGGAACATAACAGACACCTCCTATGTATTACCATATCACGACAGAGGGCCAGGGTGCCAACCGGTGAGGTGGCACCCACGTCTCTGATGTGGATGAAGAGGAAATTGCCATTTCGTCACATACTGCTTTCACTTTCTGTGTAGTCATAAGCAGGGTAGTCGTAGCCTTGATATTCGATGCTGCCGCCATAGCCGTATGTTTGTGTGTCCATCTCCATGGTGCCGGTCGCGCCGTACGTAGCTGTTGAGATACCTGGGGCTGGCGCGCCTACATAGCTGTAGCTGACTGTTGGACAGAGGAGGAAAAACAACACAAAAATAATGAGAAAGACAACTGCCCATCTTGTATATCCGCCGAATACACCCATCCTGTTCGCCTCCTTTGATGTACTGCATGGAATGATGGGACAATCGCCCGCTGATACGGACATCCGCACAGATGAGTCAAATTGGAAAGTCACTTTACTGCCTGCGCCAAACAATTTACTTCTCACAGGATGAAACTTCCGGTATACTGAATTAAAATTCATAATAGGGGATGTTTATACATGGTGCGTAATCCGCGAGTGGGCGTGATTGGTGCCACAGGGTATGCCGGGATGGAACTGGTGCGTCTGATTTTGCAACATCCATTCATGCAGTTGAGCTACTTGGCCGGTGCACGTGGGCGAGACGAGACATTCTCTGAATTGTTTGTCCACCTAATTCACGAACAGGGCGTTCCGGTGGAAGCGTTCGACCCCAACGCATGTACTGCGGCTTGCGATTTGGCGTTTGTCGCCTTGCCGTCGGGTGAATCGGGACACGTCGCGGCGCAATTGTACGCGTGCGGTTTGCGCGTAATTGATCTCTCCGGCGATTTGCGCCTGTCCCCGGAAGTCTATCAGGCTTGGTATCACAAAAACCCTGTGGACGAGACCGTGCAAAGCGCGGCCGTTTATGGTTTGACGGAGTTTAACGGTGAGCGGGTGGCGACTGCGAATCTTGTGGCGAACCCTGGTTGCTATGCGACGGCCGCAATCTTGGCTGTGAGGCCACTTTGCGCTGCGTCATTTGTCGATGCGTCGCAACCGCTTATCGTCGACGCCAAGTCTGGCGTGACAGGCGCGGGGCGGAGTGCCAAGCCACATTTGCACTTCGCGGAGCTGTCCGACGATTTCTACCCGTACAAGGTGGGGCAGCACCAGCATACGCCAGAAATTGAACAGGCGCTGGACGGGCGATTTTCGGTCTTGTTGACAACGCAACTGTTACCTGTGCGGCGGGGGATTTTCGCGAGCGTGTACGCGCAGTTGGCCGATGTTCCGTCGACTGCAACAGTCTATCGCCTCTATCAGGAAATGTATGCAGATGCGCCGTTTGTTCACGTTCTTTCGCCGCCGCGGGTGCCACATATCAAGGCGGTGGCGGGATCGAATTACGTACACATTGGGTTCTCTGTGAACGAATCCGCGCGCGTGCTGCAGGTGTTTTGCGCCATTGACAATTTGCAAAAGGGCGCCGCTGGGCAGGCGATGCAAAATGCGAACCGGATGTTCGGATTTCAGGAGACGGCAGGTCTAACGACGCCATCGACGTGGATGTGAGGGGGACTGGTGGGTGCGGATTGTGATGAAAATCGGCGGAGCATTGGACGGCCGTGGTGACCGTACGTTGCGAGCGGTCATTGGCGCGGCGATGCAGGACGGTCACGAGTTGGTACTCGTTCACGGAGGCGGACCAGAGATTACGCGCCAATTGACCGAGGCGGGTATTGAACTGCCATTTGTCGACGGACTGCGTGTGACGACGCAAGCGGCGATGCCCATTGTGCTGCGGGCACTGCAGCAGTGTAATCGTGCGTTGATGCGGGCGCTTCGTCCCCTCGCTGATCATTTTGTTCCCATGACGGATGGGACAGTCGCTGTCTCTTATACACATCTGAC
>NZ_JAFMTW010000004.1 GCF_017329615.1 Alicyclobacillus suci
AAAAAATGGCGTTGTTACTTGTGTTTCCATCGTCGCTGTGACCAAGGTCACGTCGACCGAAACTTTTAGGCGTGTGTGTTCAGTTTTCAAGGAACCAAAAGCTTTACGGACAGCACCGCTTGAAGCGGCGAGAACTAATATAACACGAGCTTCAAAACATGTCAAACACAACTCGACATTTTTTTGGTCGAATCGACAAATAGCGCTATGTCTTTTCAAAAGGGTAATCAAATGTGGAAACGGATATACATCCTACTGGGTAGAATTTCACAAGAAATGTCCTAAGGGACGAAGCACACATCACATCATACCGATATCGCGCATTCACGCGGACATCCCGATAGATAACGCCTTTTTTCAATAGCCAGCCATAGCCAGCCATAGCCAGCCATAGCCAGCCGCCTCGCCTCACCTGGGAGCTTATCCAACATCGGATATGTCCTCGGCAAGGGATAGGCGGCGAAATACACGGCGTTAGGCCGGACGGCGTTCACGGTGTTGCAACTTTGGCCGCTTGCGGATGACTTCACTGACGAGAATGCCAAAAAGAATGAGCAGGACACCGAGCCAGCGCAGCCACGTGATAGATTCCTGGTTGATAATCCAGGCGCCAAAGACAGCGGTCGGCAGTTCGATGGTGCCAAGGACGCCAGCCATCCTGCCGCCGATGCGCGGAATGGCAATCAGCATCAGTACCGTCGGCAGAACTTGACTCAACAATGCGACCCATCCGCCCCAATAGTAAACCGAAGGTTGATGAAGCATGGCATGAATGGTCGATCCCGGCGGGAACACGATGAAAATCAGCAGCATGGCGACCGTAACCACCAGAGCCGAGCGAAGTTGGGGGGAGACGGCGGGATCGTTATATTCAGACATGTACAAATTGAGCGCATACGACAACGCCGACAACAGCCCCAAGCCAACCGCCCAGAGCGGGATGTGCTGCCACTCGCCACCCTTCATGCCGACTGCCAGCACGGTTCCGACCAGAATGATGACAAGCCCTGTCCACTTGGCCACATTCGGCCACTGACGCTTGATGATAATATCGAGGACCACCGTCATCCAAGCGAACTGGAACAAGAGAATAATGCCAAACGACGCCGGAAGTATGGTGAGCGCCCGATAATAACAGTAACTCACGGAAGCATTACAAAGGCCAATAAACAAAATCAACAGCCACTGCCGACCACTGATTTTGGCGCCGCGCGGCGTGACAAGCGCAATAATCCAGAGGACGGCGAACGCCAACACATATTGAATATTTGTCATCACTGACGCGCTGAACCCATGCGCGTAGCCCAGCCGCAAAATTGGCGAGACAAACCCGTAACACGACCCAGCAATCAGCATCATAAGCATGTATAAGGCCATACCAATCCTCCTCGTGAAAAAACCGGGTCACAGCCCGGCTTTCCAACAAGAAGTATGATACCCAAAAGGAATTATTGCTGCCAATGACTTGCGATGTCGCGGCGATACTGCATCCCGCTAAAGCGTGCGACATCCAATGCACCATAAACTGACTCAATCGCCGCCGGAATGTCCTGTGCCACAGCGCTCACCGTCAGGACACGTCCGCCTGCGGTAACAAGTTGGTCACCACGGAGCGCCGTTCCTGCGTGAAAAACGCAAACGCCCGACGGCCAGTCAGATGCCAGTTCAATCGGCGTGCCACTGTCCGATTTTGCCGGGTACTCGCCCCCCGCGAGCACCACGCACACAGCCGCCTTCTCATACCAGCGCACAGCCACATCACCCAGTTCATCGTGCGCGACGGCCCACATAATCTCAAGCAAATCCGTCTCCAGTAGCGGCAGAACCACTTCCGTCTCCGGATCTCCAAAACGAGCATTGAACTCAATCACCTTAGGCCCTTCCTGTGTCACCATCAGTCCCGCATACAGAACGCCCCTGTACGGAATACCCTCGGCCTTTAGATACTGAACCGTCGGTTCAATAATCCGCTCCGTCGCAAACGCGGTCCAGTTCGCCGAGAGAAACGAGGGAACGGGTGCAAACGCGCCCATGCCACCAGTGTTTGGACCTGTGTCCCCATCGCCGACGCGCTTAAAATCACGCGCTGGAATCATCGGCACAACCGTATTTCCGTCGACAAAGTACATCAGCGACACTTCGGTGCCTCTCAAAAATTCTTCGATCACGACCTTGTGTCCAGACGCACCAAACCGATTCCCCTCTAGCATATCGGCGATAGCACGGTCCGCCTCCGCCAACGTCTGGGCTACAACGACGCCTTTGCCGGCTGCCAACCCGTCGGCTTTAATCACCACAGGCGCACCCAGTTCAGCCGCGAACGCCTGCGCCGGGGCCACCTCTGTGAACACCTCATAGCGCGCGGTTGGCACACCGGCGCGACGCATCACGTCTTTCGCAAACGACTTCGAGGCCTCCAACTGCGCTGCAGCGCGGTTTGGGCCAAATACCGGAATCCCTGCATCCTGCAACACATCCACCAACCCCTCGGCCAGTGGCTGCTCAGGCCCAATGACGACAAAGTCGATTTGCTCCGCCTGAACCCACTCCACAATCTTTGCGTGTTCACGAAGCGGGATATCCACTTTCGCAGCCAATTCCCACATCCCTGGATTCCCCGGCAACGCGTACAACACCGGCTCCAAATGACTTTGCGCCAACTTCCACGTAATCGCGTGTTCCCGCGCGCCCTGTCCAATGACGGCGACGCGCGGGTAATTCCGCAATGTCTTCATCTCGTGTTCCTCCGCTCCTCAGTGCAAAAAGTGGCGCGCGCCGGTAAACACCATCGCAATGCCGAACTCGTCTGCAGCCTGAATGCTCTCCTCGTCGCGCAATGAGCCACCCGGTTGCACAATCGCCGTGACGCCAGCTGCTGCAGCTACTTCCACCGTATCTCGCATCGGGAAGAAGGCGTCCGACCCCATAACGCTCCCTTTCGCTTTCGATCTCGCCTGTTCAATCGCAATCTTCGCCGCACCGACACGATTCATCTGCCCTGCGCCGATGCCAAGCGTCTGCACCTCGTTGGTGAGGACAATGGCGTTCGATTTGACGTATTGCACAGCCCGCCAGGCAAACCGCAAAGCCGCATCCTCGGCGCCTGTCGGCTGGCGTTTGGTCACGACGTTCCACGATGCTGGCTGCGTCGCCTGATCGACTTCCTGCACCAGGAAGCCACCGGAAACACGTTTCCACGTGGTCGCACCCGGCGCCCACAGCGGTTGCTTCATGTCGACCGTCAACAACCGCAGATTTTTCTTCTTTTGTAGAATCGCTCTGGCGTCGGCGGAGAAATCAGGCGCAATGATGATTTCCAGGAACAATTTTGAAAGCCGTTCGCCAAGCTGCGCATCCACTGGACAGTTGAGTGCCACAATGCCGCCGAATATGGAAACCGGATCTGCCTCGTGCGCACGCGTATAAGCCTCGTCAATCGTCGCGCCAATGCCAATGCCGCAAGGATTCATGTGCTTGACAGCGACGACTGCAGGCATTTGAAAATCGTCAAAGCCACGCAAAATCGTGAGGGCCGCATCCGCATCCTGAATGTTGTTATAAGACAGTTCCTTCCCTTGCAGCTGCTTGGCCTGCGCGATGGTCGCCATACTGGCGTTCGATTCTATGTAGAAATGCGCTGCCTGATGAGGATTTTCGCCGTAGCGCAGCGCTTGCTTGGAAATGCCTTCAACTTGGAACGTCGATGGCCAATTGCGCTGCGCAACTGTGTCGTCCGGTTCGTTCGCGGTCGTCGACGCCGAACGCGCTAGGTAGTCGGCAATCAAGGCATCGTAACGCGCAGTGGTCTGAAAGACCTTGCGTGCCAGTTCGCGGCGCAATGTCAGGTCTGGGCCACCCGCTTCGTAAGCGGAGAGGACGCGCGGGTAATCGGCGGGATCGACCACGGGAAGGCAAAATTCGTGATTTTTCGCCGCGGATCGGAGCATCGACGGCCCACCGATATCAATCATCTCAATGGCCAACGCTTCGGTCACGTCAGGGCGGGCGATGGTTTTCTCGAACGGATAGAGATTGACGACGACTAGGTCTATCAACTCGATGCCGAATTTCTCGAGTTGCGCCAAGTGCTCCGCATTGTCGCGACGAGCTAAAAGCCCGCCATGGATATGTGGATGCAGCGTCTTCACGCGGCCGTTGAGAATTTCCTCAAACCCCGTATAAGATTCGACTGTCGTCACTTCGAGTCCGTGTTCCGCCAGATGTTTTGCGGTATTGCCCGTCGATAAAATGCCGAATCCGAGTGATTGCAACGACTGGCAAAATGGCACGATACCCGCTTTCTCAAATACGCTTACAAGCGCCCACTTCTGCACGAATCCACCACTCCTTTGCCGCCCATGCGGCGACTTTTTATCGTAACTCGCAGCAAGCTGCGAACAGCGACTCACCGAAAATGAACAGCGGGCGTACCGGCCACAATCTCACCGATTCGATAGACCGTCTCCCCCTGTTCCTCAAGTTGTTTGGTCACTTGGTCAACTGCTGAAAGGCTGGTGACGACGATATAACCAATCCCCATGTTCCAAACGCGCGTGGCTTCCGTGAAGGTCATTTGACTCTGCTCCAACAGCCACGTAAACACAGGCTCGCGAGGCCAAGTTGCAGCATCAATCAGCGCCGCCGTTCCCTCCGGCAGAACGCGTGGCAGGTTTTCGTTCAACCCACCACCTGTAATATGCGCCATCGCGTGCACAGGCAGTCCAGCAGCCAGCAATTGGAGAATCGGTTTGACATAGATGCGCGTCGGCGTCAACAGCCTATCTGCCACGCACACTGTATCCCCCGGCAACACGTCACGCCATCCCAGCCCGGCATCCGCAATCAACTTGCGAACCAAGCTGTAACCATTGCTATGCAATCCACTCGAAGCGAGACCAAGGATGACGTCCCCCGGTTGTACCTGTTCCCCCGTGATCATCGATGGCCGATTGACCACGCCGACGGTGAACCCAGCAATATCGTACTCGCCTTCCTGGTACATCCCAGGCATCTCTGCCGTCTCGCCGCCAACCAACGCCGCGCCAGCGAGTTCACACCCGCGCGCGATGCCGGAAACGACGCTTTCCGCAACGTCGACATCAAGCTTGCCCGTCGCCAGATAATCGAGGAAGTACAAGGGCTCCGCGCCGACGGTCAGGATGTCGTTGACGCACATTGCGACACAGTCCACGCCCACGGAATCGTGCTTCTTCGCCGCAAACGCCACCTTCAGTTTGGTGCCGACGCCATCTGTTCCAGAGACGAGAACAGGCTCTGGATACTTTTCAAGATCAAGTGCAAACCCGCTGGCAAAACCTCCAATCTGACCGAGCACGCCCGAGCGCTTTGTCTTCTGAGCGAGTGCCTTGTAGCGGTTTGCGGCAGCATTGCCGGCGGCGATGTCGACGCCCGCTTGTTTATAGAGATCCAACTGTGGCACCTCCTACATGGACGAGCTCGTGATGGGGTGAACTGAGGGACTGGTCAATCAGCGCCGTTGGATAGTTTCGCGTGAAACACGCATTGCAAAAGGGGACCGCGTCACCTTTCACGAAGCCGAATCCGGCCATCAAGTCATCCACAGTGAGAAAATGCAGACTATCGGCTTCAATCAGTTCACAAATCTCCTGAACCGTGTTGTTGGCGGCAATCAATTGCCCCTCTGACGCCGTATCGATGCCATAGTGACAAGGGCTCACGTACGGTGGGCTGGAGATGCGAACATGAACTTCGCGCGCACCAGCAGATCTAAGCAATCGAACAATGCGCCGCGACGTGGTCCCGCGCACAATCGAATCGTCGATTAAGACGACACGCTTCCCCTCGACAATCGACCGCACCGCATTCAGCTTCAGTCGCACGCCGACGTCGCGCAGCTCCTGCGATGGCTGGATAAACGTCCTGGCAATATAGCGATTCTTGATGAGACCCGTTTCCAGCGGCAGTCCACTCGCCTCCGCATATCCAGCCGCAGCGGAGACGCTCGAGTCGGGCACGCCAATCACAATATCCCCGTCTGCGGGGTACTGCTCCGCCAAGATGCGACCCAGCCGTTTGCGAACCGCGTGTACGTTCCAACCGTCGACATCGCTGTCCGGCCGCGCAAAGTAGACATGCTCAAACGTGCACATCTTGCGTGCGCGGCGCGTGGCAAAGCGACTGGCGTGCAGGCCTTGAGCGTCGATGCAAATCATTTCTCCCGGCTCGATGTCGCGGATAAATTCCGCACCGATGGTGTCGAGCGCACACGACTCAGACGCCACGACGTACGCGTCGCTTAGTTGGCCAAGCACCATCGGGCGCAAGCCTAGCGGATCACGCGCGGCGATAAGCTCGTCGTTGCCCAGGATAACGACCGAAAATCCACCTTGAATCTGTTGCACTGCAGATGCGACAGCTTCCGTCAGATCTTGTGCGCCAGCCTTGGCGATGAGGTGCGCGATAACCTCCGTGTCGGTCGTCGTCTGAAATAGACTGCCTTCTTGTTCAAGGCGAATACGAAGCCATTTAGCATTGACCAAATTGCCATTATGCCCGATGGCAAAATTCCGCGCGTGCGTGTTCAACGTGATGGGCTGCGCGTTTTGCAATGTATTCGCGCCCGCTGTGGAGTAGCGAACGTGCCCAATGGCCGCGTGACCAGAGAGTCCTTCAAGTTCACCGTGTTTGAACACGTCGGCGAGCAACCCTAACCCTTTGTGACTGTACATATTCGTTCCGTCCGTCGTGGCAATCCCGGCGGCTTCTTGGCCGCGGTGCTGCAGTGCCACGAGTCCGTAATAGGTGAGCGGCGCAGCTTGCGGGTGCCCATAGATACCAAAGACCCCACACTCTTCCTGCGGTCTGTCCAGTTTCTCTGTCTCTATCAGAATGCTGTCCACGCAAAGGTCCTCCCCTTCGTCTCGGCAGTTCACGCAAATCCGTCCAGGGCAGATTGCCCCGGACGCGTCACTTAGTGAGTGGCAGTCAGTTGCTCAGCGACAAAGAATGATGGGATGGCCCCTTCATACGTGGCCACCAGTTCGTTGAGAGGTAATTCTACGAGAAGCGCGCCTTGCAGCTTAACGCAAAGGGTCTCGCCAGTGAGTTCGCCCATCTTCCTGGCTGGCACGTTAAAGGTTGCCGCGAGGCGCGCAAGCGCATCGGCATTCGCCGAAGTGACTGCGACCAAGACGCGGCCCTGCGCCTCAGAGAAGAGCCAGCCGTGCGCGTCAGCCCCATCGGCGACCTCCACTTCTGCACCGATTCCCGATGCGATGCAGATTTCCGTCAGTGTGATGGCGATACCCCCTTCGCTGACGTCGTGCGCCGCTGCCACCAGGCGTGCGCCTGCGACTTGTTGCAACAACTGGTGCAAGCGTGCCTCTTGTGCAAGATTCACGTACGGCGCGTCACCGGCCGGTCCACCACAGACCAGTTCGCCATACAGCGTCCCCGAGAGCGAGTCATCCTCGCGCCCTAAGACCCACAGTTCCGTCGGTTCCAGAACACTTTTCGGCGCACTCGGCACGCGATGCTCAATGCCGTCCATCACGCCGATTGCACCGACCACAGGTGTCGGCTGAATATCGACACCACGTGTCTCGTTGTACAGACTCACATTGCCGCTGACCACTGGCGTTCCAAGCGCCTCACAAGCCTCGGCCATCCCCTCGATGGCGTCGCTCAATTGACGCATAATTTCCGGTTTCTCCGGGTTGCCGAAATTGAGACAATTGGTGATGGCCAGCGGCTTCGCGCCGACCACAGCCAGGTTGCGAACCGCCTCGGCCACAGCAATCTGTCCACCGCGTCGCGGATTCAAATAGACGTAGCGGCTGTTGCCGTCCGTCGCCATCGCAACCGCCTTGTTCACTCCCGGCACCTTGACGAGTGCCGCGTCGTGACCAGGACCAAGAACTGTAGAAGCGCGTACGGACGTATCATACTGGCGATGCACCCACGTTTTGTCCGCCACGCTGGGATGCGCCAGCAGTTGCATCCACGCCTCAGAAATCGCAAGCGTCGTAGGAACAAACTGTGGGACGGGTGGCTTCCAATCCGCAATCGGCCGTTCATAAACGGGCGCCTCGTCGACCAACGCCGCCACGGGCATGTCCGCCACGACTTCACCTCGGAAGAAGAGGCGTAAACGACCGTCGTCGGTCACGCGACCGACATTGGCAACTTCCAGCCCAAAGCGTCGAAAGATTTCAAAAGCAACTTCTTCACGACCGCGCTCTAACACCACGAGCATGCGTTCCTGCGACTCAGACAACATCATTTCGTATGGCGTCATGCCCGATTCGCGCACCGGCACATCATCCAGATTCATCTCAATCCCGCCGCCGGCGCGACTGGCCATCTCCGCGCTGGAAGACGTCAACCCTGCCGCACCCATATCCTGAATGCCCACCACAGCACCTGATGCAATCAGTTCGAGACACGCTTCCATCAGGAGCTTGCCGAGGAAGGGGTCACCCACTTGAACCGCAGAGCGCTCTTTCTCGTGTGGGTCTTCCGCAGACGCGAAGGTTGCACCGTGAATGCCATCACGGCCTGTTCTCGCACCGACGACAAAAACTGGATTGCCGACGCCCGTCGCCGTGCCTGTGACCATCTCGTCGCGTTTGAGCAATCCGACGCACATCGCATTGACCAACGGGTTTCCGCGATACGTTGGACTAAACTGAACCTCGCCGCCAACGGTCGGGATGCCTACACAATTGCCATAGCCACCAATCCCGGCGACGACCTGCTCAAACAAGTACCGCGTCCGACCGTCTTCGAGCGAGCCAAACCGCAAGCTGTCGAGAAACGCAATCGGCCGCGCGCCCATCGTAAAAATATCGCGCAAAATACCACCCACACCAGTTGCGGCACCTTGGTAAGGCTCCACCGCCGACGGGTGATTGTGACTCTCCATCTTGAACGCAACCGCCAAGCCGTCGCCGATATCGACCACGCCAGCGTTTTCTCCAGGCCCCTGCAAGACTTGCGGACCGGTCGTCGGGAACTTGCGCAAATGCGCCTTCGAACTCTTGTAACTGCAGTGCTCCGACCACAGCACACCAAAAATACCCGCTTCGACGTAATTGGGCAGGCGGCCCAATTTCTCGACCACTTGCTGGTACTCCGCGTCTGTCAGTCCAAGTTTCCGGTAGATTTTCTCGTCACGAATTTGCGCTGCCGTTGGCTCCAACAAGGGCACGTGCCTCCTTCATATAACGGTGCATCGAGAGAAACATGCGGCGTCCATCCACCGAATCCATCCACTCCATCACAGCTCGCTCAGGATGTGGCATCAAGCCTAAAACGTTGCCTTGCAGGTTTAGAATTCCGGCAATATTTTGTACAGAACCATTGGGGTTCGCATGATAGGTGAAGGCCACGCGACGGTCAGCTTGCAGTTTTGCGAGCGTCGTATCATCCGCCACGAACCGCCCCTCACCGTGCGCAATCGGAATGCGAATGCGCTCCCCGATGGCATAGTCGGCGGTAAACGGACTTTGGTTGTTTTCGACGACCAATTCGGTCATCTCGCAACGGAATTGCAAATTGTCATTGCGCAACAACGCGCCCGGCAACAGGTGTGACTCCGTCAACACCTGGAAACCATTGCAAATCCCGAGGACGAGTTTGCCTTTCTGAGCCTCTCGCTTGACCGCTTCCACCACCGGTGAAAAGCGGGCGATAGCACCGCTTCGCAAATAATCCCCATAAGAAAAACCGCCCGGTAGCACAATCGCATCAAAATCAGACAGGTCACGCGCGTCATGCCAGATAAGATGTGCTTCGTCGCCCGTCACCTCGCGAATGGCAAAAGCTGCGTCCTCATCGCAATTCGATCCCGGGAACACAATCACAGCCCACTTCATGAAAGGGCGACCTCCTTGAGTGTGTACGCGTACGTTTCCATGACCGGGTTCGAAAGCACACGTTCACACATCTCCTCAACGCGCGTCTGTGCTTCGGACAGAGAGGCACTTTGAACTGTCAAGTGCATGTATTTGCCAATGCGCAAATCACTGGCCTCTGCATAACCTAATGTGTGTAAGGCTTGTTCTACAGCGTGCCCCTGTGGATCAAAAACGGATGGTTTGAGCCAGATGCGAACCTCAACTTCGTACGTTTTCACGTCGGTGACCCCTTTCGCGGTATGCGGTATGCGATGTGTGCTGTTTCACAAGTCTCTCAGAAAATGGCCGTGATGCGCGCGTAAACCTCTTGATACGCGTCTTCGACATTCCCCAAATCTTGACGGAATCTATCCTTGTCTAATTTTTTGCGCGTCTCCATATCCCACAAGCGACAAGTGTCAGGAGAAATTTCGTCGGCGAGGACGATATCCCCGTCGGTCGCCTTTCCGAACTCAAGCTTAAAATCCACCAGAATCAATTGACATGCCGCGAACTTGGCCTGTAGAAGCGCATTGATGCGAAGCGCCTGCGACCGAAGCACGTCTAGTTCCAATGCGGTGGCAAGGCCGAGGGCGAGGGCGTGATCGTCTGTAATCAGCGGGTCTCCCAATTCGTCGTTTTTAAGATAGAACTCGACGATGGGCCGAGGCAGCGGCGTGCTCTCCGGAACACCGAGCCGCTTCGAAAAACTCCCCGCGGCAAGGTTGCGAACGACGACTTCAATCGGGATGATGTCGACCTTTTTTACCAGCGTCTCGCGCGCTGAAATTTGTTCTATCAAATGCGTCGGTACGCCGTTCTCCGACAGGTAGGTAAACAAGAGGTTGCTCATCTGGTTGTTGATGGCGCCTTTGCCGACAATCTGCCCGCGTTTGACCCCGTTAAACGCCGTGGCGTCGTCCTTATAGATGACCTTCACCACATCAGCCTTATCCGTCGCGTAAACCTTCTTCGCCTTTCCTTCGTACAGCAGCGTCTCCACCGTCATCTCATCGCTCCCCTTCAATGTGAAAGCCAGGAATGTGAAAGCCAGGTTCGAGTATTACAGGCCAAGTCGTTCAAAAATCGTATCCACGTGCTTGATGTGCCAACTCGGATCAAAACAATCATCAATCTCCGATGGTGACAAATAGGTTCGCACCGTTTCCGAACTCGCGACCAGCTGTTTGAACGACGTTCCTTCTTCCCACGCCTGCATCGCCAAAGGCTGAACCGTATCATAGGCGGCTTCACGCGACAGCCCCTTGTCAATCAAGGCCGTGAGCACCCGCTGCGAAAAGACGAGCCCATGTGTCCTATCCATATTGCGGCGCATATTTTCCGGATAGACATGCAAATCTGTGAGAATGCGATTCATCCGATTGAGCAAGTAGTCGACCAGAATCGTGGCATCTGGCAAAATCACGCGCTCGACGGACGAGTGGCTGATGTCGCGCTCGTGCCACAAGACGACATCCTCCAACGCCGGCACGACATACCCTCGCAATACGCGCGCCAGGCCGGAAATCTGCTCGCAGGAAACCGGGTTGCGCTTGTGCGGCATGGCGGACGAACCTTTCTGACCCTTGTAGAACGGTTCCTCCAATTCACGGACTTCCGACTTTTGCAAACCGCGAATCTCCGTCGCAATTTTGTCGAGCGTCGTGCCAATCAACGACAACGTGAACATAAACTCCGCATGCCTGTCTCGCTGCAACGTCTGCGTACTGATAGGAGCCGGTTTCAACCCTAGCCGCGCACATACCTTCTCTTCAATGCGCGGGTCAACATTCGCATACGTGCCGACCGCCCCCGAGATCTTGCCATACCGCATGCGTTCACACGCGGCGTCAAACCGCTCGAGGTCGCGTGTCAGTTCGGCGTACCAAAGCGCCACCTTGAGGCCGAAAGTCGTCGGTTCCGCATGCACGCCGTGCGTACGCCCCATCATCACCGTGAACTTGTGCGCTTGCGCCAGCTTTTTCACCGTCGCCAACAACGTCTCCAAATCGTTTCGAATCAGTGCCATCGGCTCGAGCAATTGAGCGCAAAGCGCTGTATCGACGACGTCTGTAGAAGTCAAACCGTAGTGAACCCACTTTTTCTCCTCACCCAGTGACTCGGAAACAGCACGAGTAAAGGCGACCACGTCGTGGCGCGTCTCCCGCTCGATTTCGAGTACCCGGTCGACGTCGAACTTGGCATTCTGTCGAATCTTTTTGGCGTCTTCCGCCGGGATGACACCCAGTTCCGCCCATGCTTCCACCGCCAGAATTTCAACTTCGAGCCACCATTTCATTCGAGCTTCCAAAGTCCATAAGCGCGCCATTTCAGGTCTACTGTAGCGATCAATCAAAGTTGGTCCTCCTCTTTCTCACTTCACTCATATCCTAACACGAATCGCCCGGAATCCGAACATTAATTTTAATTCCATATAAAACGTTCGGATTTCCTGGCGGATTCAGCGAAAAAGAATCGGCGCCTGCGGTATTCCCTCGCAAAACGCCGAATTCCCCCTCGCTTAGCTCACGTAGAACACGTAACGCCAAATCGCGAGAATGACGATGATGTACATTAGCCAGTGAATTTTCACGTGCTCGCGGCGGAAGATCATCTGAATCAATCCGATGATGACAAACGATGCAAACCCAACCGCAATGCCATTGCTAATGCTATATGTCAGCGGCATCGCGATAATCGTCAAAAACGCCGGCAATGCGATGCCGATGTTCTCCCACTCAATGTTGCGAACCGCGCCCATCATCAACACGCCGACGATGATCAGCGCCGGTGCCGTCGCCTGATCAGGAATGACCAACGCAATCGGCGCCAAGATGAGGGCAATCCAGAACAAGATGCCTGTAGTGACGGCCGTCAAGCCCGTGCGGCCACCAGCGGCGACGCCGGAGCCACTCTCGACGAACGCCGTAATGGTACTCGTCCCCAGCAACGCACCGATACTGACGCCAAACGCGTCGACCAACATGGCGCGGCCCAGCCGCTTGTGCCCTGTGTCGCCTTCCAACAGCCCAGCCTTGCTCGCCGTACCGACGAGCGTGCCAAACGTGTCGAACATCTCTACGAACGTAAACGTGAATAACGCGCTCACTAACCCGTAGTGCCAAATGCCGGTCAGACTGAGGGAGCCAACTTCCAGACCACTGAAGTTCGGCAACCACGATCCGTGCAGACCCGAGAGTGACGTAACGCCCATCGGGATACCAATTAACGTCGTCACAATAATGCCGATAATCATGGCACCGGGGATACGCAGCGCCATTAATGCCCCTATCAACAGCACGCCAATCAACGTTAAATCGGTTTGTGGGCTGTGCAACGACCCTAAGTTCGGCTGCCAGCTGTAGTTATCGATGATGTCATTCGGCTTATAGGTCGCATTTTGGGCGCCCGTGAACGACATCGAGATAAGATCACCATCTTTAAAACCAATCATCGTGATAAACAGACCGATACCGACGGTGATAGCCGCCTTGAGTGAATCCGGCACCGCGACGACAAGCATTTGCCGAATTCGAGTCAATGTCAAAATAATAAAGACAATACCAGAGATAAAGACAGCGCCCAGTGCGTCCTGCCACGGCATATGGCCTGGTCCGTGACCGTTTTGGGCCGCAATGACGGCAAAATATGCGTTCAACCCCATACCTGGCGCCAGCGCGATTGGGTAATTGACAAACAGGCCCATCAGCAATGTGACGAGGCCCGACGCGACACAAGTCGCGAAGAAGACCGCCCGCTCGTCCATCCCCGTGCCAGAGAGGATACTTGGATTCAAAAAGATGATGTATGCCATCGCCATGAACGTCGTAATGCCCGCGACGATTTCACGACCGACGGTAGTGTTGTTCGCGCGAAGGCGGAACAGTCGTCCCAATACCCCTTGCTCTTCTATGTGCTCTTGATGTACGGCCAAGAAACTTTGCCTCCCCTAACGGATCCCCCGTGGTCTCTTTATTCCCACTCAATGGTGGCTGGTGGCTTCGACGTAATGTCGTACACTACGCGATTGATGCCGTCCACTTCGTTGACGATGCGCGTGGAGATGCGCGCCAGAACGTCCCAAGGGATGCGGGCGAAATCCGCTGTCATGCCCTCCTGCGATACCACAGCCCGAATGGCAAGCGTAAATGCGTACGTCCGCTCGTCACCCATGACGCCGACAGTTTGATTGCTCGTCAACACCGTGAAGTACTGCCAAATTTCGCGATTTAACCCAGCTTGCGCAATTTCCTGGCGCAGAATGTAATCGGACTCGCGGACAATGGCGAGTTTCTCTTCTGTGATGTCCCCCATCACCCGAATGGCGAGTCCCGGACCAGGAAACGGCTGGCGCCAGACCAATTCACTCGGAAGTCCCAGCTCTTCACCAAGTCGCCGCACTTCATCCTTAAACAGTTCCTTAAGCGGCTCGATAATCTCGAACTGCACATCCTCAGGCAATCCGCCGACGTTGTGATGCGACTTGATGGTCGCAGCCGTCTTCGTTCCGCTCTCGACGATGTCCGTATACAGCGTGCCCTGCACAAGGTAAGCAAAGGGGCCCAGTCTGTCGGATTCCGCTTCAAATACGCGGATAAACTCTTCGCCGATGATCTTCCGCTTGCGCTCGGGATCAGACACGCCGCACAACTTACCAAGAAATCGTCCAGATGCGTCAACCCGCACGACGTCAATCCCCAACTGCCCACCTAGATTTTCCATCACCGCATCCGATTCGCCTTTGCGCAGGAGGCCGTGATCGACAAAGACAGCCGTGAGCTGGCGGCCGATTGCGCGATGGACGAGGGCGGCCGCCACGGAGGAATCGACCCCACCAGACAGCGCGCACAACACGCGTTTGTCGCCAACCGCTTCGCGAATCTTGTCCACCGATTCACGAATCAGGTTTTGCATGGTCCAATCGCCTTTGCAACCGCAGATGTCAAAGACGAACTGGCGCAGTTGATCCATGCCATGAACACTGTGATGTACTTCCGGGTGGTACTGCACCGCGTAAACAGCTTTGTCCGGCGCGCTCATCGCTGAAATTGTGCCGCTGGTGGTTTTGGCATCCAGCTGAAACCCTTTTGGCACATGCGTGACGACGTCGCTGTGGCTCATCCACACTGGCTGCAGTGTGGGCTGTCCCGCGAACAACTTGGAAGCGCCCGGTTGAATTTCCAAGTCTGCGCGTCCGTACTCACGAACTGCACCACGGGCGACATCGGCGTGAAAGGTGTGCGCAATCAACTGCATCCCATAACAAATGCCGAGAACGGGGACACCCAACTCGAAAATCGCTGGGTCTACCTTCGGCGCATCCTCCGCAAAAACGCTCTTCGGGCCACCGGAGAAGATGATTCCCTTGAGGTTTTTGGCACGCAGTTCGCTAACGGACACATCGTGCGGTAGCAGTTCGGAAAATACGTTGAGTTCGCGGATTCGTCGCGCGATAAGCTGGTTGTACTGGCCGCCGAAATCAAGGACGACGACGACTTCATGCTGTGACATGCTGGCACTTCCCTTTCTATTTTGAGGTCCAACCCACGTTGGAACCCCCTTGAGGTGGTTATTTAATGTTCAACTGCAACAAAAAAGGCCGCCCTCGTGGTCTGTTTTCCTAGGTTGCCCATAGGGTTCCCAGAAAAATGGAAAAACAGATACGAAGGTCGGCCTTTTCGCAAACGACGGCCACAACCAGGCAGCAATAGAAAAGCTGCCGAGCTCGCTGGACGCAGCTTGGCGCAATTGATAATGAAAAACCGACCTCGTAGTCAGGCAATTTAAGGTTGCCCGGTAGAGACTGCCAGGCCATATCCCCGGCATTATACGAGTCTCCAAATTACGCACTCATTCTACCTGTGCGGCTCTATGTCGTCAATTGGAGATTTGTGTCGGCTTTTCGACTGATAGAGTAGACGCAGCCATTTCATACTCGTCTGTTGCATGGTCGCCGCATCCAACCCACTAATTTCCCCGCCCCCATACAACACGCGTTCAACGGTCTGCACGAAGGTCTGATATTCTTCCTCTGCAATGCCAACGCGCGCGGCAAACGGCCACAACTCCCGGACGGTCAGCGACTGCTTCAACTGGTACCTGCGACGCAGAGCGCGCAGCAAAAGGGCGTATACGCGAGCAAAGGTTCGCAACGGGTCACGCCCCCACTGACGCTCCAACCGCGCATACAACATCCGGCGCCGCCAAACCATCAGGACGACGGCTGCGGCGACCCCCACGCCTACAGCCACCCACAGCGCGACGCGCCCCACAACGATGACGATACGCAACCCATTGCCACCTTGACCGCCTTGCTGAACATCCGGCTGCTCCGGGTGCTGGGGCGGCACCTGAGGCTTGGCAGGCGTCGGTGCCGAGGTCGACGAATCTGGTGTTGTACTTCCTGCATCCTTCGGGGCGGCGAAGGGCATCTGAAAGTTCGGTGTCGGGTCAAACGGAATCCAACCGTACGTGGGAAAATACACCTCTACCCAAGAATGCGCATCATCGTTGGTAATAGTGTAGCTGTTGAGGTTCGCCGATGAATTCCCGTAATCTGGGGTCCCTGCAGCATATCCAGTCACCCAGCGCGTCGGCACGCCCAGCGTGCGCAACATCACGGCCAGCGCGGAGGAGAAGTTGTTGCAATACCCGACCTTACTCTGAAAGAGAAATTGTGCCACGTAATCCTGGTGTGGCCCGGGTACAGGCACACCGGAGGTCTGATAAGTATAGTTGTCCTGCAAGTACTCCATCAGCGCAGAAACCGCCGCATACTCTGTCTTGGCACCGGCCTGTGCAACAACCTGTTGCGCCAAAGTCTTCACGTCAGTTGGAAGGCTAGCGGGCAACTCCAAGTCGGCGTCCTGAATGTTTCGTGGCGCCTGCGACGCGACGCGGGCAACAGACGTCGTATCCTTCGCTAGTTCCTCGTACGGTGCCCGCAATTCCTCTACCTTGACCTGATAGGTTTGCCCTTTGCGCAGCTTTGGCGCATGAATGTTACCCTGTACATGATCGACAGAAAATGCTCCATGGTAGGCGCCAGGCAGGCTTAGCACATTGTCGATACGATATCCTCCGAAGAGATCGCTCGTATCGACGCTATCCGATTGGACGGTGATTGTCTCATCAAAAGAGACCGTCGGCAGGTCGTGAAACGTATAACCCTCAACGCCTGAAATCTTTTGCCCAACCGTCTGCTCGGCCATTTGGGCATCGGTCAGCGGCGCATAGGACACCCACCCCTTCCCGGTATAATCGGTCAGCGTCTGCCCTCTTAAGTAAGTCGGGTACGGACTTTCTACGGCGAGAACCGGTGTGTTATTTGTGACAAACGATCCGCCCAGATGACTGTTATCCAGTTGGTAACCAATCGTCTGCACGCCAGTGCCGCCACCGGATGCGGTACGGTGAAACGGATTGGGCCACACTGCGGGAGATTTTGGTGTCGTGAACCCGACCAACAGACAAAGTGCCAAAAGCCCGAGAACGGGCGTGTAAAAGCGAATGTCGACCCGTGACTTGTCCGCGGCAAACGCACGCACGCGCCGCAGTTGGTTTAATCCCAAAATGGCCAAAAAAATTATGGAAACCACGACGAGGGCGACATTCGGATGAACGTTCGTATTGCCGTCAATCGCCCCCAACACGACAAGGGCGAGCACATTGTAAAACATCCATAGGCGCAATCGATAACTGGCATAAGTGACCAGCCAAAAGACGACAGCGAGGCCACAGACAAACAAACAGGTCTGTAGGGGATCTTGCAGACCACCGCCGCGGACTGCCGCCACTGCCTGACGAACGAGAATCGCTGGCATGTGAATCAGCGAAAACCCTAGCGAATCCTCATCTGGGCGCCAAAAATAAACCACGTATCCGTAACAGGCGATGAGCGCACCGAGCACGTGCGCCCACCAGCGATGGACGATGGCGGCCGCCACAAAGACGAGCAGTGGAAAAAGAAACGTCTTCGGGCCGTTCAGCAAGCCCAAGTTCGCCACAGGTCCAAAAAAACTTTCCAACCAGACTGCACACAAGAGTGCGTGAACGGTCCGTTCGATGGTTTTAGTGTGACGAAACCGTCGCACCAGACACACCTCCTCTGCGCAAGAAGGACAGTTGATCGACATTGCGGATGAGATATACTGGTATGCCAGCCGCCGACAACCGTTCGTACCCCAGACGCTTGGCGTCTGTCAGCCGCTCTTCCGTCACGGGCACAAACAATTGCACGCGCCCCTGTCGCATGAGGTGCGAAAGGGCTACCGCCATCGGCTGATCAAGCCTCGGCGAAACGACCACGAACAGGGTGCCCCGGTTGGCATCGTCGGCGATGCGCTGCAGAAACGACAAAATATCGCGCGGACTTTGCGGCTGCATCGCTGCGAGCGCCTCCAGACAGCGTGCGAGCAGCGCGCCGTCGAGACCCGCCGGAAAAGACAGGTACGCATCTGCCGGGACGACCATGCCGAACTTACGATGATTGTCATACGCATTGCGAATGAGGGAAGCGGTTATCGACATCGCGACATCGAACTTAAGCGAGCCGTGCGCATCCCCCGTATACGATGCCGTCGTGTTGTCCGGAATAAACATAAACTCCGAGGTCACATGTTGCTCAAATTCCTTGGCCAACAACATGCCGCGTCTCGCGGTCATCGGCCAGTGGATTCGGTTCAACTTATCGCCGCGCACAAACTCGCGAACGCCAATGACGTTGCTGGACTCCTCACTCCTGCGGTGGGTCGGCTGGCGTTCGCCATACTCATCGGGTGCCGTGCCGGCCCAACCGCGCACAGGCACGACTTTCGGGTAGACAATGATGCGCTCTGGTTGCGCAAATGTGCGATGTACGCGTACAAAACCGAGCAAATCCCCCGTTTCCACCGTCATCTCCATCAATTCATAGACGCCACGCGGAAGCTGGTAAACGGTATACCCGTAGTCGATGGCACGCCGCCAAAGCGGTACGTGAATCCGGTCGAGACCCGATGTCTGAAACAACCAGCGATACGGCAGTTGCTCATGAATGCGCAACCAAAATAGCGGCCACATCGCCTGTCGCTCCACCAATACACGAACTTGTAAACTCTGTCCTGCTGTCAACCGATGCGCCGATACGTGCCTTTGAACCCGCATCCCCACCAGCGACGCTGAAAGGGTCAACCACTCGTATGCCGCCAGGGCCAAACAGAAGTAAAACAAAAACCAAGCGAAAAAACCGCCTGTGACCATCCCAAAGTAAAAGAGGCCCCCCATTACGAGAACCGTCATGAGTGCAGTGAGACCCACGCGCACGCGCATCAGCGGAGCGCTCCTTGCGTCGTTGGCACAGGAACGACATTCAGCAATTGGTTGACCACCGTATCGACATCCACGCCGGACAACCGAGCATCAGCCGTCAACAGCAGGCGATGGCCGAGTACATAGGGGGCCAAAAAGCGCACGTCGTCTGGTATGACATACGTCCGATTTGCAATAAACGCCAACGCCTGGGCCGCGCGAAACAACGCGAGACTCGCTCGTGGGCTCGCCCCGAGGTAGACATCAGCAAGGGTTCGGGTCTGTTGCACAAGCGCGACAATATACTTTTGTAGTTCCTCGTCGACACGCACGTCCCGCACCGATGTTCGCCATACCAAGATGTCCTTTGGCTCCACCACAGCATCTATCTCATCAATCGGGTGGCGGCGCTGTTGCCCTTTGAGAATCTGCAGTTCCTCTTCCACAGACGGGTAGCCCATTTGGAACTTCAACAGGAACCTGTCCAACTGGGCCTCCGGAAGCGGAAAAGTTCCCTCAAACTCAATTGGGTTTTCGGTGGCAAGAACAAAGAAAGGCGCAGGCAACGCATACGTTTCCCCATCGGCTGTCACGCTGTGCTCCTCCAGCGCCTGCAAGAGGGCGGATTGCGTCTTAGGCGAAGTCCGGTTGATTTCATCCGCTAAAACTACCTGCCCGAAAATCGGACCCGGACGAAACTCAAACGCCTGCGTTTTCTGATTGTAAATCGAAACGCCCGTTACATCGGAGGGCAATAGGTCCGGCGTGAATTGGATTCGGCGAAAGTGACACCCCAAAGTTTTGGCAGTCGCCCGCACCAACATCGTCTTCCCCACTCCCGGCACATCTTCAATCAGACAATGTCCCCCGGCTAACAGCGCCGTCAACACGAGGCGAATCACTTCGTCCTTGCCAACAATCACCTTGCGAATGTTTTGAATGACCGGCTCAACTTTTGGATTCCACTCATCAAACGTGATAGCTGTATTTGTCTCCGTCACACTTCCGACCCCTATCCGACATGTTTTGTCTGCGAAATGCTATGTGCTTTGCCGACGACATATCCAAACACCTTACATCCACGTAGTCTTTGTGCTCTATCCTACCAAATTGCTAGTTTACAAGCTATGGAAAATTGACAACAGATAGGGAATTGGTTCAAGAGGCTAGAGGACGCATACGGTGCCGCTGGCGAAGGCGGGTACTGGATAAAATCGTCCCTACCGCCTTGGCGCCTATCATGGCAAATTTAAACGCGCTCATCACACGACCGCCCACTAACAATTAAAGGAACGTCAACCCGCATTTGAAAACGGGTCACTTTTGGATCACGACTGGCGTACCGATTTTGACAAGTTGATAGAGTTTCTTCGCGGCTTTGATAGGCAATTCGACACACCCATTACTCTGAGGATAGCCATATGTTTTGCGCGGATATCCGTGAATCGCCGTATTCCCAACTAGGTCCATCACATAAGGCACGCCCTTGATGTGATAAGTCTCTCCATCCGGGTCTGTACCACTCATCGTAGCAGATAGCTCTTTCGCGTGAACGTAATACTGGCCTGGCGCAGTGGCGGCTCCCGTGACCCCTGTATTACATAGCGACTTAAAAATCTGCTTGCCATTTTTATAAAGCGTTAACGTTTCCGGCGACGTTTCGCGAACAACCACTTGCTCATCACTGGCCACAATAAACGGGCGCTCGATAGAGGTGTCCTGCAAGTACTGCCCCGTCTTGCTCACAGGTCCTTGTGGCCCACCAGTGAGCGTCATCTGTACGGTTTCCGTCGGCGACAATGGCTTGTCCGGTATAAATTCCGCAGTCGTGGGGCTCGTCCACTCAACTTTACCTTGCACATTCGGAGTAAAATGGATATCCTGAGTCAATTGTGATGGATTTGCGACAGGTGCGCTAAACGTAAATGTGAATGGCCCTTGGGCTGGCACGTTAAATTGCCACACCCCTGGATTCGTCGTCACCGTCAGTGGCGCAGCAGTTTCACCCTGCAGTGTCACCGCTTTGCGAAGCGGTTTTGATTGAGGTCCAGCGGCTTGCTTCACCACAATTTGATAGGTAGTCCCTTGCACGAGCGCTGCAGGCACCCAAACATCGGTCGACGGTTTCTTCAAGGCCGTGTGGTGTACCGTTGTGCCTTGTTCCCAAGTCATCTGCGAAACAGGGTGGTTAAACGCAATTTCGACACCCTTTATCGCGTTGACCGCAACGACGCGGCTATATTTCAATTGCGGCAACGGTTGCTCCGCCCGCTTTGAGCTGCACCCGACAGTGGCCGCGCAACTCACGACCACCGCGCCAGCAAGTGCGCACCGAACAACACGACTCAAATAGATTCCGTCTTTCTGCACTCTCATCACAATCCTTACGCCCACAACCATTCAGCTATCTCTTAAACTATCTGACGACGCACATGGCGTCAATGTTACAGAGAAGGAAGGAGGTCAACCATGAGCCCCGAGGAACGAATGTCAACGCTACGCCCCGGCCAAATATTTCGGCATTACAAAGGCGGACTTTACACCTATCACGCCATCGGACGACACAGTGAGACCGAAGAATGGTATGTGGTGTACGCCACGAAGACGGGGGACATCTGGATTCGCCCCTACGACATGTTTTTTGAAACCGTCGAGGTAGACGGCCAGGTGGTGCCACGATTCCAGCCCCTTGCAGACTAGGCCGCCGACGTGGCGGCCTGCGCCGGCAGGAGCGCGGTATCCACGGCCAAATCAAACTGCTGGCGGATCCTTATCCGACGGTGGACCGCCGCCCTCCCAATCGAAGTATGGGCGATAGCGAATGCCCGAATGGAACCCGATGATGCAATACAGGACCACGAAACCTATCCAGACCAGCGAAGAGAGATAGGGAACCAGCCATCCGATGAGGCCGAGTAGCCACAAGGGGCTCATCCCAAACGCCTTGAATAACCGGACTTGCCAGCGAATCGCCGCGATGAAGTAGAAAATGAGGGCAGTCGCACAAATGGCGACGCCCACCCAATGCCACAACAAAATCGCGATTCCCCCAACCACGGGTGCCAACAACCACAACCAGTTCCACATTGTCACGCGAGTCGTTCGAAAAAGCGGGTATAGGTTTGCAACTGGAATATATGAAAGCCAGGGTAACGGCACTTTCGCCTTGCGGAACATACAATACTGCGCCGTCGCAAACAGCAAGTACAGGATGACGGCAAAGGCGAGATGCAACGCTAAGAAACCAAACATCATACCCAGCACGAGATGAAACCCGATACTCGGAGGTAAACCGCTCACATACACCTCTCCTCACCTGCTACACAAGGCGTGTCGGCAGGCAACCAGTCGCGAACTCAGGCCACATGCACAACATCCATCCCTATGAATCTCAACTATCATATAGCATATCATACAAAATCAACCACATGGCCTGTGACCAGCCGAGTGGCGTGTTTTCGTTTGGTGTCTCGGTTATGGGTTGATAGAGTTCAGGCAGTTTGAAGTCTGCCGTCATTTGTTCCTGAGCGCGGGCCAAATAGGCGAATGCCTCCTCGCGATGGCCAAGCAGTGCGTGGCAGATGCCTAACCAAGGCAGGCCCATGCACCACTCTGCTTCCTGCCCCTGTTGTGCATAATATTTATCGTCAAGATAGCGAAGGACTCCGTGTCGGCGCAAAAGTGTTCCTTCCACGCGTTCGACAATCATTTCCGACATCCGGGCGGGTAGCAGCCGATATGGATACAGCAAACTAAGCAAAGCCATATCCACCTCTTTGGAACCGCTTTCAGACGGGAGTAATCGGTACAGTGCACAGAGCCCTTGTTGAATCGCTGCCCACGGGACGTCGACGAACGGGCGAATCGCAAACAACCCCGCTACGCAGGCGCCTATGCTGCTCGCATGTACTTCCCGGTTCTCCTCCCACATGCCATTGTCGGCGTCGTGCCAGTATTCCAGCGTAATCAAATACGAAACAAGTAGCGTAAGGATCAATTTGTCCTCATCGTCCCGGAGCATCGCTCGCCCCTGTCGCAAACCTTCGCCAACGCCGAACAAAAAGGCGCCGATTGCGTCATTTTGCGCGTTGCCCCAAGGTTCGTGGACTTCCTCCAGCGTGTCCGCTGTGTAACGTGGATGAATGTACTCGAATGCCTCATGCGGCTTATGGGTCGCATGATACGCTAATTTCCATTTGTACTTGCGGAAAATATCGAACAGACAGTGGTACGTCTCCTCAAATCTTGAATTGTCGCGATGAATGTCCGACAGCGCGATATAACAAACATCTCGAATCCAAACATAATGGTACGTGTTTGAAGGGCTTGCCACATAAAGGCCATTTGCCAGCCGTAGCGTGTCTAAAACCTGCTGCACTTGGTCTCGCATGAAACACCCTCCTCTCCCTACCAGTTTAGACAGGGAGGGTGGAGGGTGTGATCAAATTGGGCCCATATCTTAGCGGACCGCGACTTCGACCGGGAGATTGACATGGACACGACCGTTAATCATGTCAATTTGGGTCTGATAATACTGCTGCAGCGTTCCGACGTCCGACCAATATCCAGTGGCGACGTGTCCGTTCAATGGGATGCCTTTGCGAAGGAGGGCCGGAAATAATTCACGGCCAAAATCATACGGCCGATCCGGCGGAACAAAATGGAGGATTTCTGGTTCAAGAATGTAAATCCCAGTATTCACAAAATAAGACCTATCCCGGTTCCACACATCCGGTTTCTCTTCGAACCGGGTGATATTGGCGTTGGCGTCAAACTCGACAACGCCGTAACCCAGCGGGCATGCCACTTGCGTCAAAACCAGGGTAGCCAGTGCACGGCTGCGACGATGGCTTTGCATGGCCTCGGAGAGGTCAAAATCCGTCAAGCCGTCGCCACTCATCACAATGAAGGTCTGGTCGAGGTGTGCATGCAGCGCCCGGATACCACCTGCTGTACCTAAGGGAACAGGCTCATCCTGATAACGAATCTGGACACCCCATGCACGGCCGTCACCGAAGTAGTTACGAATTGCGTCCGCCAGATAACAAACGGTAATCGTGATGTCGTCAAATCCGTGTTTGGCGAGCAATTCCACAATGTACTCCATTGTGGGTCTATCGAGCAATTTCAGCATCGGCTTTGGCAGTAGCCTCGTCAAAGGTTGTAAACGGGTCCCCTTACCCCCAGCCATGATGACAGCCTTCATATCCAGCCCCCTTATCGTCTCGTGAAATCTTGTGATGTGGCAGTATATCAATTTCTCCTTCGCACTATGACGGAGGTATGCGCTTTCATTCAAATAAAAAACAGAAAATTATATGATCTAGCTATACGCTGATTCGTTACGCTGGAATTGTAAGGGCATAAAAAATGCACAGGCAGCGCCTGTGCATAACCATCATGTTACCTGCTCGGTTTCGTCCCAAGTCAGGGACTCGTCACGGTATCCGCCTTCGCCAGAACAGAGACGCGGTGGTAGACACCCGCCGTTTGTCGGGCAATGTTTTGCCAGTCAAACCGATGCAGCGACCGTTTCGCGTTGTCAGCCAATTGTGCCGCAAACTGCGGCTCTCGCAGCAACCGCCACACTTGATTCGCAACAGATGCGGCATCGCCGGGGAACGCGGTCAACCCGTTGTGTTCGTGCGAGACAATGTCTGAAAGGCCACCCACGTCCGAAACCACTACAGGTACCCCTGCCGCCATTGCCTCCAACGCCACAATCCCAAATGGTTCATACAAACTCGGGAACACAGCCACATTCGCCTGCTCCAGTAAGGCGTTACGCGTGTCATCCCCGACAAACCCGAGAAACTCCACGCAATGGGCCAATCCCAAGCGCTGTGCCTGCGCGCGCAAATCCTCCAGCATCGGCCCGTGCCCGACAATGACAAAGCGCACGTGGGGTGCGCGAGACACAATCGTCGTGGCCGCCTCCAACAAGACATGGACACCTTTCTCGCGGACAAGCCGTCCGACAAATAGCACCATCGGCCTATCTGACGAGCGCCCCCCTCGAAGCTCCGACTTCGTTGAGAACACATCCCATCCGCCCATGCCCTGCGCATCGGCACCATCCTCTGATGAATGCCGCAAAAGCGTTGCATCTACCCCGTTGGGGATCAGATGAACTCGATTCTCCTGTACCCCAAACAAACGAGTAACCTCCCGGGCCATATAGCGACTGCAGACAATCACCTCGTCGGCGTCGTTCGTCAACTCCCGTTCAATTTGGTCAATATGGCGCTGAGTGTCCGTCTGGATGCCTTGGTTGCGGCCATGCTCTGTAGCGTGAATGGTCACGACGAGTGGAAGTCCGTGATGCACCTTTAAAAACCGGGCTGCATCAGCCACAAGCCAATCATGGGCGTGAATCACGTCAAACTGGAGCCCATCTTCCTCTATCAGTTGGCGACACCTCGCCAGCATCGCTAGATTCAATTGAAAGGCAAAATGAATAAAGGCACCGCCATCCGGTTGCCAAACGTGAACGCGGTGCACATGCACCCCGACGACCAGTTCATCATTAGGGTAACCATTCACCTCGGTCGTCACCACGTGCACTTCATATCCTTGTTGGACCAAGTGTCGGCTTAGATCATAGACGTGTCGCGCAAGCCCCCCCACCGTCATCGGAGGGAACTCCCAAGATAGGAGTAAAATGCGCCGTGCTGGCTTCGCCGTTCGTTCATCGCCCGATACAGCGAAGCGATTTCCGCGAGAACAGAAGATACGATAGTCGACATTCGGAAAAATCGGGCTATCGCGTTCCACCTGCTCTAAATAGGCAACATCCATGTCCGCTTTATCCACCATCTCGCACAGGCGACGGCATCGGTTGACATGTCGCTTCGTCCGCTCAATGGCGTAATCCACTGTCGTTTTATTGTCCATCATAAACGCAAAATCACTACTGGCGGCCAGCATCCATTCCCGCACCGCCTGATTGAGCGCGCGGCGCACTGACAAAGAGGGATTTGGGTTGGCATTCGCAAGTCGCGAAAGTGTCAACTCGCACTCGTGTAAGGCGGGATAAATCCAGTCGTTCGTGCCGTTCAACCAGACGTCACCGTAGCCATCCCGCCCCCACGTCGAAAAATGTAGCGTCGTCGTTTGAAAATCGCTATACAGGGCGAGATATTCCGATGGCGTGATCGATTGAATATCGGTTTGGTCAAAGTGCATTTTGCGAAATAACATGTCGAGAAACACAGGACCCTCATACCACCAGTGACCAAACAGCTCCATGTCATACGGCGCAGTCACTACCGGTGCGCGGCCAATCTTCTCTTTCGCACGGGCAATTTGGGATGTGCGATTGCGCAAAAAATCTTCGGCATGCATGGCGGCTTTGGCGCGCGCGGCGACAAAATCATAGGGCTGTTTGTGCTCCGTGTGGCCCGTGATGCGGTCGTATTTGATCCCTGTGTTCAGGCGAATTCCGTCCTCGCGAAACAAAGGCGCCAACTCATCGGAGGACAGTTGAAACCCAATATCGCGATAATATTCACGGTAATCGTAGTCACCCGGATAACCGTACTCCGAGCTCCAAACCTGGTGAGAAGACGACGTGTCGCGCGCAAATGCAGATAACCCCGTCGGCGTCACCACGGGCGCATAAGTGCCAAAGATGGGCGCAGGTGTGGCACTTGTCAATCCATGCGTATCGATAAATACATACTGAACACCACAGTCTAGCAAAATCCTATCTACTCGCGCATCATATGCACACTCTGGCAGCCACATCCCCCTAGGGCGCGTTCCGAGGTGCTGGACAAAGACGTCTACAGCCGTCGCAATTTGCGCACGAATCGCTTCTTCTGTTAGCACATAAGGCAGAAATGCGTGTGTCGCAGCCGACGTGACAAGTTCCACATGTCCCGCCCTCTGTAGCGCTGCAAAAGCCGGCAGGATATTGCCCGCGTGTGCATCAAAGAAGGCGAGCACCTGCTCGAAGCGTTCCCGATACCCCTTCGCAAGTCCCTGCAAGATTGGATTCTCTGCAGTTCTCTCACACTCCTTATCACACAACTGAAGCAGCTTCGTCATGTGCTGGCGATAGCGCTGTTGCAGCGCCTCGTCTGCAAGCATCGAAATAAGTGGTGGCGATAGCGAAAGGGTTACACGGAAATCGACCCCCTCCGCCGCCAGCGTGTGGAAGACTTGCAAAAGTGGGATATACGTCTCCGTTAGCGCTTCAAAGAGCCAACGCTCCTCTATTCTGTTCTCCTCTTCAGGGTGCCGGACGTACGGTAAATGTGCGTGCAGGACTAAATTGAGATATCCGAGTGTCATTCGCTTCTCTCCTCCGACACATGTACGTGATAGCCGTCGAACGTCGCCTCGTAAGGGTAGAGAGCTTCCGCAGGCGACTGAGATCTTCGGTCGCGATGAAACGATGGGTTTGCTGCAACAGAGGAAAATTGAACACTCGGCAACACGTCACCCGCTTTCGCGGGTGGAAGCTGAATCACAGCGGACGACAGAATACAAAACAGTCTATTTTCAAGGGTTGTCGTAGAAAGATGGAGGATATAATTTCGGCCAGGTGACAGTGAATGCAAGTACCAGTTATCATCGTCATGCGTGACTGAATGTTGCGATATGAGCGGGGCATTATAGCCGTCGAACCAACAATCCGTCACGTCGTAGACGCACAAAAACAGCGGTAATGATCGCCAGTTGCAGTGAAAATGCGCGCCAAACAACCACTGAACATGTTCATCGACCTCCCAATAGACGAAAGCGGTAAACGGATCTTTGACCATCGCGACCATCCGACTACGACCAGCTTTCCGCGTCCAGATGTCGTCATACAGGTTGTCCTTCCCCAAGCCATCCACTCCATTTTTCGTTCACTTCAGGATTTGGCGCCGGTCTAGCGGATGCCATCCGCCATCATCCAGAGCCTAGTCCATACATATGTAGGGAAAGAAGCATGGATGCCTTTCGGCGCAACGCGCTCACTTGAAACGTTGTGCAGCGCAGCACCGTCTCATCTATGTAGACCTTTGATGTCCCGAGGCGGGCATCGTATAGTCAATCGTATAGTCAGATGAGCGACGCGTTAGGAGATTTTCCATTGAACAAATTGACCATGCTATTTGTTTTCCTGCTTAGTTGCGCACTCGCGGGATGTGCACCCGCTACACAACACACCGCGACAGCGAGCAACGAATCGAAGGCGTTTGTGTCCAACCCCAACAACGCAACCAAACCAACAGCCGCTTTGCCGGCTGCAAATTCGACCAACACGAAGCACAGGGATGCAAGCGCGGCGGTGAAGATATCCACTGCTTGTCGCGTTCAAATTACAGCGAAGACGGTAACATCAAAACACGACAACATTACGTATCCACAACTGTCCGGACTCTCAAGCCAAACTGTCGAATCAAAACTCAATGCGCGGCTACAGATAAATCCAGCCCACCTCCATACCATCGGCCCAGAGGACAGCTACACAGCAAACTACCAGGTCGTGTTCCAAGCAGGACCACTCTTGGAGATTGACGAAACAGCCTATGATTATCCGCAAGGTGCCGCACACGGTGAACCTATCCAGCAGATGATTTTAATGAACATGGAGACCGGTGCTATCTATCACATGGGGGATTTGTTTCGGGCGGGGTCGGATTACTTAGACGTACTCAGCCAGCAGATTCGACAAGAGGACACGAAATCTATACTCGATAGCAACTTCTCTGGCGTCACTGAAAAGGACGGGTTTGCGATTACACAAACGGGTGTGCGCATCTTCTTCATTCCCTACGAGTGGGCTGCCTTTGCCGCCGGATTCCCGACATTCGACATACCATATGACTCGTTAAAGTCAGTCATCAATGCACAAAGTGATTTATGGCAAGCCCTGCAGCGCACAGATACGCAACAGGACATCCGCGTCCAGACAGAAGACATGAACAGCATCAAATCACTAGGCTATCAACCCTACCGAGTGTCCCCCACAGATGCCGTACCCTGGTTTGCACAGAGCAACACGGTGCAAGACATTCCACTATACGCGTTTAGCGGCACGAAAGGCTCAGGAGCGGGAAAACTATTTTTCTTTCTCGGAGACAAGTACCTTGGCACGGATACCCTCAAAGATCACGCACTGCCTATCAATTTGTACCCGGACGGAAGTGGAAGCATGGTCGGCGAATATTCGACCACTGGGGCAAATGGCGAACTCGAATCATTCACCACCCGGTTTCACTGGAATGGCACGAAACTCACGACAACGCCAAACTTTCCAAGTACCTTCTCATAAACCAATCAAGTGGGAGGGGGCGTCTAGTCCCCCGACCTCTCACACCACCGTACATACGAATCCATATACGACGGTTCATGAAGCCCGGCAAAGTTGCAAGTCCCTCATCTGTAAACGTCGCAGTATGCGTCAAACGGATCACACCTAGTAGCAGGGCCTTGGGACGAGATAATCTCCTTAGGAATCGGATCCGTAAAAAGATTGGGTGTCGTGGGGCACCGCTCGAAATATCACCCTTCACCGCTTCTGGTACTTGTTCCGCAAACTTCGCACGCAGAGTCAGACACACCCTTCCGAAGAAATCCAGTGGCTGTCGGTAGGAATGGACGAGCCGTCTTGGAAGATACACGCACCGTTCAAGTGGGCCATGTCCGCATCGAGGTGAGACGAGGATTCAACCCTACTGATGCACGTTTTACAAAACCAAAAAAGAAAGAAGCCTCCCACAAGTTCGCTGAACTCATGAGAAGCTTCTAGTCTTTCGTTAGATGTGAGGAAGATGTCGGCAATCACTTCTCACCGACGATTCAAACCCTTGATAGAACGGGTTTTTAGAACCTCATTACATCATGCCGCCCATGCCGCCCATATCAGGCATGGATGAAGATGCCTTTTCTTTTTCCGGTTTGTCAGCGACTGCTGCTTCCGTCGTGAGGAAGGAAGCTGCTACGCTGGCAGCGTTTTGTACAGCAGAGCGCGTAACCTTCGCTGGGTCAACGATACCTGCTTGCAGCATGTCTACCCATTCGCCGGTTGCAGCGTTGTAACCGAGGCCAACTTTCTCGTTCTTCAGGCGTTCAACGATGATGGAGCCCTCAATACCTGCGTTCTCCGCAATTTGACGGACAGGTGCTTCAAGCGCCTTGCGAACGAGGTTGATACCCGTCAGCTCGTCGCCTTCAGCCGTGAGGTTTTCAAGCGACTTGATGACGTTGACGAGCGCCGTACCACCACCAGGGACGATACCCTCTTCGACAGCTGCACGCGTCGAGTTGAGCGCGTCCTCAATACGCAACTTGCGTTCTTTCAACTCGGTCTCCGTTGCAGCACCAACCTTGATCACCGCGACGCCACCAGACAATTTCGCCAAGCGCTCTTGCAATTTCTCACGGTCAAAGTCAGAGGTGGTCTCTTCGATTTGGTTCTTGATTTGGTTGATGCGAGCGCTAATTTCAGCGCGGTCACCACTACCATCGACAATGATGGTGTTTTCCTTGCTGACGCGAACCTGACGAGCGCGACCCAGTTGCTCAATCGCCGTGTTCTTCAGCTCGAGGCCGAGTTCTTCACTAATGACTTGGCCACCAGTCAATACAGCGATATCTTGCAGCATTGCCTTCCGACGGTCACCAAAGCCAGGTGCCTTCACAGCCACAGCGTTGAACGTACCGCGAATCTTGTTGACAACCAAAGTAGCCAACGCTTCGCCTTCAACATCTTCCGCAATCAAGAGCAGCGGGCGGCCGGATTGAACAACGCGTTCCAGCACCGGCAGAATTTCTTGGATGTTGCCAACTTTCTTATCGGTGATGAGGATGTATGGCTCATCGAGCACAGCTTCCATCTTGTCGGTGTCCGTCACCATGTACGGCGAGATGTAACCACGGTCAAATTGCATACCTTCAACGACTTCGAGCTCCGTCGTGAAGCCCTTGGATTCTTCAACCGTAATGACGCCGTCGTTCCCGACTTTCTCCATTGCTTCAGCAATCAACGCACCGATTTCTTCAGCACCTGCGGAGATAGCAGCGACCTGCGCGATGTTCTCACGGCCTTGAACCGGCTTGGAGATATTCGCAATCTCCGAAACAACTGCTGCTACAGCCTTGTCAATACCGCGGCGAAGAACCATCGGATTCGCACCAGCAGCAACGTTCTTCAAACCTTCGCGAATCATCGCTTGCGCAAGAACCGTCGCGGTCGTGGTACCATCACCAGCGACGTCGTTGGTCTTCGTTGCAACTTCTTTCACCAGTTGAGCGCCCATGTTTTCATAAGCGTCTTCCAGTTCGATTTCCTTCGCGATGGTCACACCGTCATTCGTGATGAGCGGAGAACCAAATTTCTTTTCCAACACGACGTTACGGCCCTTTGGACCAAGGGTTACTTTAACGGCATCAGCCAGTGCATCCACACCTCGCAGCATTGCGCGGCGGGCTTCTTCACCAAAGCGGATTTCCTTTGCCATGTTTCAAACCTCCCTGACCGTATTATGTAGTCGACTTATTTCTCGACGATTGCCAAGATGTCGCTTTCACGCAAAATCAAAACTTCTTCGTTGTCCACTTTAATTTCCGTGCCAGCATACTTGGAGAAGATCACGCGGTCTCCGACTTTTACGTCGAGTTCGAAGCGCTTACCGTCTTCTACTTTACCTGGGCCAACTGCAAGGACTTCGCCTTCTTGCGGCTTTTCCTTTGCATTATCCGGAAGGAAAATGCCACTAGCGGTTTTTTCTTCACGTTCTACTGGACGCACCACAACGCGATCAGCGAGCGGCTTCAGCATGTGAACAACCTCCCTTTAATAGTTCATCCTCTTTGTTAGCACTCTCGGTCAGTGAGTGCTAACACCATGGTCTATAATAAATCGTTCCGAAACAGAGTGCAACACGTTTTACAAACTTTTATGATTCGCGCCATATAAGTGGTTGTGTCGTCAAATGTCGAATTAAATCACCGATGTCGGATAGATGAAATTGCGAGAGTTGAACGCGCTCGTCGCGGACAATGTCGCCTGTCCAACAAACCGCAATGGCTCCCGCGCCAACGCTATCCAGCAACGGGCGCAACTGATTCAAATCGCGCGCGACCAAGACCTTTGGCAATGGGCTGCGCTTGGCCCCTTCGACCACCAGCCAGTCCAACTGTGCGCCCGTCGAGGCGATGGCGCCGAGCATCGTGCGAATCCAGTCGAAGACATTGGTGTCTGCACTCGCCCAATCGTGCAGCATCCAGCCGCGCCGACTGGCAATCATCGTCCACCGGGCGCCAGCCCGCGCCACTCTATCCGTATCCGACCCGCGCTTCTCCCAATCCGTCGGGTGGTCGGGACTATCGGCGTGGCCATCGTGTTTGATCACGCCGACCCCCGCACCCCCACGGCGCAACCCAGCCACCAGCGCTTCGACGACCTGCGTCTTCCCCGCATCTTGGTAGCCTACGACGGATATCAGCCGCACATCAGTCATTCAGCCAACCACCCACGCCAAGCAGCGCAATATCGCGCTTGCGCACGCGCGTGCCAGCCAAAACACGCGGCAACAACACATCAAACGAGGTTCTATCGTCGTGAATCACCGCGCCTGGCAGACCAAAAATAGCCGTTTTCTCGCGATAAGCGAGCATTAGCATGGCACCGGGAATAATCGGCGTTCCGTGCGTCACCACTTCCGTGGCGACCGTGCGAATCGCCCCCGGTGTCCGATCATCCGGGTCAACCGACATTCCCCCGGTCACACAGACGAGCGTCGCCCCTTGTTCACAGGCAGCTACAATCGCCGCGGCAATGGCCTCTGCATCGTCTCCGACAAACACCTGGGCAACCACCTGAACCCCAAATTCCGCCAGTTTTTGACGCAATACAGGCCCAGATTTGTCTTCCACGCGGCCGCTTTGAATCTCACTGCCCGTGGTCACGATGTGTACCCGCTGCACATGGTAAGGCAATACGTCGATAATGCTGCGTCCGCCATGTGTCTCCTCAGCAATTAACTCGACGGCCCGAATTTTATCAGCGCCAATGACAAGCGGAATGGGCCGGACGCTCGCGACCGCTTGCCCCTCGCGCACATGCGTATAGGGGCGGCGTGTCGAAATCGAAATGTGCTCAATGCTATTCATTGCGGCCACGCGTCGCGCATCCACCCACAACATCCCATCGTGTTTGGCTCGCAACACGACCTTGCCTTCCTCGACCTCAGACTGTACGAGGCCATCGCCAGCCAGGGCGTTCGCCATCATCTGCGCCGCATCCTCTTCGTGCAATTCGCCCTCCTCGAGCTCAAGCACGTAAATGTGACGCTTTCCCATATCCAACAATGTGGGAATGTCTTCTTCGCGAATGACGTGACCGCGGCGAAATTGCCGCCCTTTGAAAACACCAGGGACGATTCGCGTCATATCGTGTGCCAACTGTAATCCGACAGCGTCTTCGACTTGAACCTCACGACGTTTCAAACGCAGCCCTCCATGCCAACCAAGCTTCATAATCTTCCGGGGTGTGCACAGGTCGGATACGCCACTCCGGCGTCCCGTCTGCCAGTGCAACCGGAATGACATGCAATCTATCCAATACGCCCATCAACCGTACCTGACCAGCCGCAACCGCATCCACAACCGCCGCAACCGCCCGGTGGCGATAGCATGCAATCAGAGGTTGCATCCGCCCGTCGCGCAGCAGCGCGGCGCCATCGGCAGCTTCTGAAGCCGCAAGCGCCGCATGGCACTGCTGTAGGACGTCGGTAGTGATGCCCGGCAAGTCTCCCGCAAGAACTCCAACTGTGTTCGCCGTTTGAACGCGCACTGATGTAAACACATGGGCCAGTGCTGTGAGCGGCCCCGACCACGGCACTGCATCCAATTGCCAGTCAATTTTATTCGCGCAAGATACTGGCAAATGCCGTGACACCACATCTCTAACTGGCCCTGGCGCATGCGCGACAATCACGAAGTCGCACAGTGACGCGGCCACCGTCACGACGTGCGCCAAAATCGGCGGCGACAGCGGTGCGCGTGGCAACAACAGCTTGTCCCCCAAAGGTTGCATCCGGCGGCTTTGACCACCCGCTACGACGACACAGATGTCGGGTCCCAACAGTTGACCACACCCTCTTCTGTAATCAGGTAATTCAGACGTCTATCGTGTGTAGCAACCGGCAGCGCCGCTCGTACCTGCCGCTGAAATCCGATGCCGATTGTGCAAACGGCCAACGCACCAGCCAGATAGCGATCATAATAACCCCCACCGTACCCAAGCCGCCAACCGTCCTGCGTAAAACCGAGGCCCGGCACTAACAGAATATCTAGCTGTTCCTTTTGCACCGGCAAAGCGTCAGCCGGTGGTTCCAAAATGCCATACGCACCCGGCACGAGATGATGTGCTTGGTCGACGGCAAACATCTCCATGACGCCAAGCGCCCGGACGCGCGGATAGACGATGCGCCACCCCAGCGCAGAGAGGCCTGCGAAGCATGCCGACACATCAACTTCACCTCGCACAGCGGCATACAAACCTATCGTCAGTGGCTGGTCGTCGCACGATTGCCGTGAACGGGCATACCCCGCGCAAAAATCGAGAACGCTGGCACAAATCGCCTGCTGTGCCCGATGTCTTTCATTTTCTGTTAAACTCATCCTATCGCGTTTTAACAACTGTCGCAAATGTTCCTTTTCCGTTTCAACAGTCAACAAATTCCCTGCTTCCACCAGAAGTTAGCCAGCTCAGGAGCCGGCATACGCTTCTGTATCTGGTTGATAGACATTGAGTTTCAAAAAGATCCACGGGGCGCCGACAGTTACCCACCAGCCGATGAGCAAGTCGCGCAACAGGAGCCATGGCAAAACAGATTCCGCACTTTGTAATCCCCATTGTATCGCAACCATGCCGCCTACGCCGATGACGCCTGCACAAATTCGCTTCCACCAGACTGCTTCAATCGCACTGTGGATGAAACGGCGTTCAATCACGGTGCCGGTGCCGATAGCAAATAGATAGGCCGCGTATTCAGCCCCGCGCGGATCATGGTTAAAATAGAACAAGACTGCGGGAAACAGAATGGCAAATGCCAACGCAAAGTGCCACGGAATGCCACGGTAGCTCCACCAGCGTCCAATTTGCCAGCCGGCGTAACCGATGATAAGGCCAAGTAGCCAGCCGAACACAACGTCCATTGGCCAATGCAAGCCTAGGTATACCCTCGATATACCAATCAGCAGGACGAGGGTCAACAGCGCGTAGCGCAAGACTCTTGTCGGAAGGTAGCGAACGAGGGCCGCCCACAAGGTTATCGTCCCCTGCGCGTGCCCGCTCGGTGTCGATAAACCGGTCGCGGTGCTCAAATACAGGCTCCGGACGCCAGGGACTCCGATGGGACGGGCAATCTGAATGACCGATTTGAGCCAAGCGTTAAAAAACATGCTTGTCAAAAAGACATACGTCAGTCGCAAGCCAAACTGCCGGCTGAAGGCAAGGAACACGATAGGTAAGATGATGAGATAGAACGACTCCGTTCCAAGGTAGGACAACACCGTTGCGACTTTGTCCAAAATCGGCGTGTGGAACGATTGAATCCATAGAATAAAGTGATACTGCCAACCAAAGCCAGCGGGCAGCAAAAACGTATGCGTCGCCATCAGCGCTGTCCTCCTAACGTAGGCCTGTCTAGAATCCCAGTCGCTAGAGTGTATGAGATAAAGGGGAATCGATATGATTGTTTTACAAGTAAGTCATGTGAAAAAGAGTTATGACACCGTCGATGTCCTCCTCGACGCGTCACTAAGTATCCGCACCGGCGACAAAGTAGGGCTTGTCGGAGGTAATGGTGCCGGCAAATCGACACTCGTCCGAATCGTCACCGGACAGGAACAACCAGACGCGGGCCAAGTGACCTGGCGCGAAGGCACAACCGTCGGTTATGTGGCACAATATGTCGATACATCGGAAGATAAAAGCGTATACGCCTTTGTCGCAGAGGCGCGTGCGCACCTCGAGCAAATGGAACAGGAACTCCGCAAGTTAGAGCGGCAGATGGCGGATAAAGCCATCTATGAAGACGAAGCCCGCTTCGCCCAAGTCAGCACCGCCTACGACACGCTGTCGAGGCGCTTTGAAGACGAAGGCGGCTATGCGTGGCAAACCGACATTCGACGGGTGTTGGCCGGCCTCCAATTCCCGAAGGAAATGCACGACATGCCCGTATCATCGCTAAGCGGCGGTCAGAAAACACGATTGTCACTGGCTCGACTATTGGCGACTGGCCCGGATTTACTCGTCCTCGACGAGCCGACCAACTACCTCGATACGGAGACGCTCACATGGCTCGAACAGTATTTAAAAGGGTACTCCGGCAGCGTCCTTGTGGTGTCGCACGACCGCTATTTTCTCGATCAAGTCACCACCCACACCGTCGAACTGACCCAAGGCACGACGACGAGCTATACCGGCAACTACGAAGCATATCTGGAGCAAAAGATGGAGGCGCGGTTGCAACAAGCAAAGCAGTTCGTCCATCAACAAGAAGAAATTGCGAAATTGGAGACGTTTATCGCCAAGAACCTCGCACGCGCGTCGACCACCAAACGCGCGCAAAGCCGGCGCAAGATGTTGGAGCGAATGAATCGAATTGAGCAACCTGATACCGACCCTGCCAAAGTACATCTGGCGTTCAGCGCCAATCGTCCGTCTGGGCGCGACGTCCTGCAAGTCAACGACCTGGCAATTGGCTACGGAGAGACCGTTTTGGCGCGAAATGTGTCGTTTCGCCTCGAACGCGGTATGCGGCTGGCTATCCTCGGCCCCAACGGCGTTGGTAAAAGTACGCTCATGAAGACACTTTTGCACCAATTAAAACCGCTGCACGGTTCCATCGAAGTAGGGCAACACGTGCAATTCGGCTATTACGACCAAGAACAGACGGACTTAAATCCATCGAAAACCGTCCTCAGTCAAGTTTGGGACGAGCACCCCAACATGGATCGGACAACCGTGCGCGGTGCACTCGCGCAGTTCCTCTTTCGCGGCAGCGACGTGGAAAAGCCTGTGTCGGGATTGAGTGGCGGTGAGCGCAGCCGACTCAATCTCTGCCGGCTCATGCTACAGCGCGCTAACACGCTATTCATGGACGAACCAACCAACCACTTGGACATTCCTAGCAAGGAAGCGCTCGAGAGCGCACTCATCGACTACGACGGAACCTTGCTCTTTATCTCGCACGACCGCTACTTTATCGACGCCATCGCTACACACGTAGGCGTCCTTTCAAAGGACGGTCTGACGCTCTACATCGGCAACTATACCGACTACCGGGCGAAATTAGCGGAGAATGACCGGCTACAGGACATTGAGCAAACCACCTCTGCCACAGCGACTGGAAAGGCTGCGCAACAGAGCCGCAACACGAAAGACACGCGCAGCAATACCACACAAGACAAAGCATCCGACAAGGTGCCCAGGCGCCCGGATGGTGACAAATCATTCGCGCACACAACGGGGGAGCACAGCCCTGTAAGCGCACCGCGCCGCCGGATTCGCTCCTCCGATGTGCGCAAAGCGCAAGAAGCTGTGGCGCGCTGGGAGCAGATATCCACAACCTGTGAGGTGGAGATGGAACAAGTGGCCACGGCCCTCTCGGAGGCCGCGCAAAATCAAGATCTGGATCAGATTTACGAGTTAGAGGCCAAGCGAAAAGCGTTGGAAGAACAGCACGAAGAGGCGCTTGTCCGCTGGGAACAGGCTGCCCTGGAATTAGAGGCGTTGGAACAGGCGCTGGCGACGGACGGCGGATAAAGCCGCCCCATCGTCAGCGCGTCATCCTCAGTCAAGGTGGACATATCCACACTATACACAGACTTATCCACAGACAAGTTCGGCGGCATTTCGAGGTTTTTCGACGTTTTTCCACAACATCCACAGCTGTGTAAATGCAACTTATACACAAAGCTGTGGATTTCCTCGCCCGAGCCGCATTTCCATCTCGCCGTCGAGATGAGCCCTTACGCCCACGATTGCCAGGTGTCAAGGGATAGTTGTGCATACGCGTTGAGCGAGAGATCATTCTCTTTGCCCTGCTGAAAGCGATAATACCCGGCGCTCGCAATCATGGCAGCGTTGTCCGTGCACCAACGAAGCGGCGGGAAGACGACCTCCACCCCAGTCGCCGAAGCGAGTGCGGTAAAGCGGGATCGGAGACCACGGTTTGCCGCCACACCGCCCGCGACGACAAGTCGCTGGTAGCCCGTGTGGGCGAGCGCCCGCCTTGTCTTCTCCTCCAGCACGTCAATCACTGCCGCCTGAAAGCTCGCACACACGTCCTTTGCATCTATCTCCTCGCGTCGGTTCCGCTGCTTTGTGAGCGCATTGTTGACAGCCGACTTTAATCCGCTGAAGCTAAAGTCGTAGCCCTCTTCATCCAGCAGGCCACGCGGGAACGCATACGCCTCTTGGTTTCCGTCGTGGGCGAGCTCGTCCACCTTCGGTCCACCCGGGTAGGCGAGGCCAATCAGCCTGGCGACTTTGTCGTAGGCCTCACCGGCGGCATCGTCGCGCGTCCCGCCGAGCTTGGTAAAGCAAAACTGCTCGTCCACCGTCAGCAATTCCGTGTGCCCACCAGACACGACAAGACACAAAAACGGCGGGCGAATCTGCGAATTGAGCGTAGCCGCCGCAACGTGACCGGCGATGTGGTGAACACCAATCAGTGGCTTGCCAGTCGCCAGCGCGTATCCCTTGGCGGCAGAGACGCCGACAAGGAGTGAGCCTAACAGCCCTGGCCCGCAAGTCACTGCGATAGCGTCGACGTCCTGCCATGTAGAGCCCGCTTCCCGAAACGTCTCATCGACGACGCGCGTGATGTCCTCGACGTGGTGACGGGAGGCGACTTCCGGGACCACACCGCCAAAAGCAGCGTGAATCTGCATCTGCGTCGCAGTCACCTCGCTAATGAGTTCCCGGCCATCGCGGACCAGTGCCGCCGACGTCTCGTCGCAACTTGTCTCAATGCCTAAAATGATCAAATTCGTTCTCCTCCGGCTGTCACTCTGTCCATCGGAGATAAATCCACCCACATGATGATGGCATCCTCCTTGTTGTCGGTGTAATAACCTTTACGCAGCCCGACGCGCTCAAAACCGTACTTTTTATACAGGTTCTGCGCCACCGTATTCGAGACGCGCACCTCCAAGGTCATCTTGCGCCCACCGTTGGCAGCACACAAGGACATCAGTGTGCGCAGCAACTTGTCGCCTAGTTTGCGGCCGCGATAATCCGGATCTACCGCGATATTCGTCACATGCCCCTCATCGAGAATCAACCACAAGCCGCCATAGCCCACCACACGGCCATCCAATTCTGCGACCACATAGCGCGCGAGTTTATTCTCTACCAATTCACCAAGAAATGCGGCTCGCGACCACGGCGCCGTAAACGCACGGCGCTCGACTTGCAAGACTTGGTCCAAGTCTTGCAGCAACATCCGACGAATGACCACATCTTCTACTGTACTCACGGTCGCTCGCCTCCTTTTTGCCGCAATTCCAGCTTTACTTCTGCTTCTACAGGCAATGCGTAATCGGGTAAAACGGTGTGGATGCGCTCCCCCGCAAAAACAGGATATTCGTCACGCAACGCGAGCCGGAATAACGCGTCTGCAAACCGCGTGGAAACATCTCCCCACGACAAGGGCAACAAGTCCACCGAAAGATTTACGAGCGCCAACTCGTCCGGCGGAAAGTCGTGGACGAGGACAGCCGGCACGACAGACGTATGCGCAGGAACCTGCGCGAGCCAGTCGGCAATCGATTGAACCTGCGCCTCCGATCTCGACGCCAAACGGCCGCCCACAACCGTAAACCAGGCACCAAACGCCCGATGGCGCCGCGCGAACAACAGAACCAATACCGAGACTTCCGCCCCATCCGCCGGGGCCGGCACCCCCAAACCTGCCGCCAACGCAATCGCGTCGAGCGTCGGTACCGCTATAAGTGGCACCTGCAGCACATGCGCCATCGCCTTGCCGGTGGCCACCGCCATCCGCACGCCAGTATACGATCCCGGCCCAACCCCCACACCGATTCGCTCAACTTCCCAGGGGTGAAAACCGGCCGACTGCATCACAAACGAAATCGACGGCTGCAACAAGCGCGAATGCCCACGCGGTACACGTTGGGTGACGGCCGACAGCAGCGTCCCGTCCAAATGACCCGCGGCGACCGCCATCGCGTCCGTGGCCGTATCCATCACAATCACGCCCATGCGTCCATCCACTCCTGCAAACGTTGTCGTGCCGACGCACCTTCGGCGCGAACGCGAAGTTCCCGTGTCGTCGCGCGGGTATCGTCATCCGCCGCTTGGGAGCCGTGCGCAATGTGAACCGACAAATAGTCGTCTAAATCCGCTTCCACACCGCGCGCCCACTCAATTAACACCACACTAGACCCATCCAGATAATCGTCAAATCCGATTTGCGCTAACATAGCCGGATGCAAAGTGACCGCCTCAGCAGTCGGTTCGTCGTATAACCGATATAAATCCATATGAATCAAGGGCAGCCGCCCTTCATACTCCGCGACGAGCGTAAACGTCGGACTGGTCACAGGTTCAGCGACGCCAAGTCCCTGCGCAATCCCCTGCGCGAAATGCGTCTTCCCGGCGCCCAAAGGGCCTCCGAGCAACACCACGTCGCCAGCCTGCAATACCCCGCCAAGACACACGCCGAAGCGCCTTGTCTCATCTGGGCTCGTCGTTGTCATCAACCATTCGTTTGCCATTGTTGTCTCCCTTTGCGCGCTCGCCCAAACGCAGTTTGCGTCCCCGTCGAGCACGCGTCCAAATCACGCATCATCGCGTTTAAAGTGATTGTATCCCTTCGAATCAAGCACTTCCATCTGACCATCCGACCGCCGCATGACCACGCCATCCCCTTCATCGACGCGACCAATCCGGGTAACGGGCACGTTCAGCGCGCTCGCCCCCGCCAAAAGCGCCGCAAACGCCCGATTCGGCGCCGCGCCCACCAACTCGTAATCTTCGCCGCCGTACAAGGCGTACGACAGTGGATCCCGCTCCACAGCACGCGCCAACTCAACGACCTCCGGCAGCACTGGCAGCTTGTCCGCGTCAATCACGCACCGCACACCACTCGCCGTGGCAATCTCATTCAGTTCGCTCGCCAAGCCGTCGCTCACGTCGTTGAGCGCATGCACGCCCGCTGTCGCACACAGGCTTCCGATGGCAACCCGAGGCTCTGGGCGCTGATGGCGTTCAATCAGGCACGCCTTCGAAATGGCAGACACCGGCGTCGCTTCCTGCATCACTTGCAAGCCCGCACTCGATCCGCCGAGCCGCCCCGTGACGAACAGAATATCCCCCGGTCTCGCGCCAGATCTGGGAATCGGATTCGCTGCCTCCCCGATGACGGTGGTCGTCACGACGAGCGGCCCACTCGTCGAAACGACGTCGCCGCCAATAACATGGCAGCCAAAACGCTCCGTCACTTCGCGGAATCCGTCATATACCCGCTCCAGTCGCTCAGGCGCCCAGCCACTGGGAATCGCGATGGATACGACGGCATACTTCGGCTGTCCGCCCATGGCTGCGATATCGCTCACCGAGACCGCAAGCGACTTATATCCAAGGTTGTAATCCGTCAAGGTCGTCGCCAAAAAATGAACGCCCTCGACCATCGTATCGGTCGTCACCACAAAAGGCGCACCGCCTGTTCGCACGACAGCCGCGTCGTCCCCGATGCCCAAGAGCACATCCGCGCCTGGTTTTGGCAGTCGCCGGGCAAGCGCTGCAATCAGCCCAAACTCGTCCACCTGAGCAGTTCCTCCTGTCTTCCTGAACCTGCTTTCTATTTCATCATAACAGTGTCAAAAGGCATGTTCGACGCCTCTTGTCCATACATATGAATTTGAGTTGACATTGCGGGGTGCAAATATGGAATACCTAATGGCGTGGATTCACAGCATTACATCGGGCATTGTGTCGCTCGGTTACCCAGGCGTCTATATTGCCATGGTCTTAGAGGGACTGGGCATGCCTTTCCCAGGTGACGCATTTCTCGCATTTTACGGTTACGCCGTCTCCGAACAGGAGATGAACGGCATCGCCGTGTGGTGCATCGGTTCACTTGGCTACTTCACTGGCGTCTCCATCATCTTCTGGCTTGTGCGCAAGTTTGGGAGCCTCGTGCTCAATCCACTCTATCGTATTCACATCTTGAGCCCCGAGCGCCTCGACCATACGTCCACCCTGATGCGTCGCTTTAGCGCACTTGTCCTAATACCAGGCCGTTTTCTGCCCGGCATCCGGTCCCTCAGCACCTACGCCGCCGCCTTCGTCGACATGCCCTACAGCACCTTTACAGCATATACCATTGTCGGATCAATCATCTGGTGCGGTGCCTGGATAGGCCTCGGCTTCTGGTTCGGCGAAAATGTGCAGACTTTGCTGAAGCACGTCCAGTCGACCTTGACATGGGTCACGATTGTCATTGTTCTGCTGGCTCTGCTAGTCTTTATCATAAAGCGACTTCAATCGAAAACGAGGAGTGGGCAATGAGCCGTGCGCGTAGAATGGTGTGTTCACAACGAAAAACTAGGTGTCCGAAAGACGATTGAAGAAGTCAAACACTGGCTGCAAAGCCAAGAGGCCGCTACCGCAAATCCGCCAGTGGTGGAATTTGAACGCTACGCCTGTGTGGAAGACTGCGCACAATGCGTCCGCCAGCCGTTCGTCCTCGTGAACCAGCGCGAATCTCTCACTGCCCCCTCCGGCGAAGAATTGACGACACTACTCCTGAACCGATTTCGCGACCAACACAAACCGTAGATTCGCCACAATACATCGCCATCGCACATGCAAATCGGGTACCCCCATTGGTGGGGGGGTACCCGATTCGTCACATTACATTACTTTACGCGATAGTCGTTGTGTCCGTCTGCGTCTCCTGCGCAGGCAATGCCTGCGTAATGGCACCTTGGGGAAAACTGAACACATTCTTGTTGACGATGGTTTGCACCGCGTTGTTCACGGCGCTCGCATCGACGGGTTGTTTCGGATTGGGGATGTTCACGCGAACCTTCTTATTCTGGTCCGTCATAAATGACAAGTACAGCGAAAACTTTGTCGCCACGTTGCTTCACCTCCCCCCTTGCCGTCTTCATACGCGCTTACGCGCCTGTCGTCGGTGCGGTGTTCGTCGATGCATCCTGCGTGATAACCACTTGGTCGACCCGCGCAATCTGCACGAGCGGCTCACCAATGAGCGCTGCGAGTGCCTGTCCGACGGCGAGCAAGTCGTCATCTGACGCGTTCATTGCGACATTCGCATAGTTCGTGTTGCGCATCTTCGGTTGACCACTGGCCGTGGTACCGTTCTGCGTCTGAATTTGCAAAATGCGGCTGACTGGCGTTGTCTGTGCCATTTGTGTCGCCTCCTCTCTGCGCTGTGCGCATGAGAGGAAATGCACTTTTCACTGCCAAACGGGGACAGGGACAAATTGTTACAGGCGCTCATCAATGTCGTCGGGAATTCCGTCAAATATGCCAAAAACCAAATTCAAATCAAGGTCAGCTTAATCCGCAACGATATTGAAATCTCCGTCATGGATGATGGAGACGGTATTCCAGAGACATTGCTACCACATGTGTTTCATCGTTTCGTTAGAGGGAAAGATGGCGAAACCGGCCTGGGACTGGCCATCTCAAGAGCCATTGTCGAACGTTGCGGCGGCGTCATCACTGCTCAAAACCTCGATACAGGCGGCGCAAGCGTAATGATGCGCTTCCCTGCGCCTGCGTGAGAAGCGTTGCGGCGATGTCCCGCACAAAGTAAGATGGCGCCCGCCCCACTGAGCGGACGCCCAACTTCCTCGTCTTCACGCATTTGGACCGTAGTCCGATGCGATGGTCTGATCTGCCCCGTTATAAACTTTTGCCGCCCGGAATACCAGCGTCAATACAACCGTGACGACGATGTTTAGAATCAGCGCCCAAATTCCGGCGTACGCGGATACCGAGGTACCAAACCAATGAATGGCGTAGGTGGTCGATTTATAACCAGTCGATCCCCACATATAAATGCCGTACAAGATTCCAACCAGCCAGCCAATGAGCAGTGCTCGCCGATGAAACCATCCCGTATACAGCGTAAACACGAGCGCGGGCACCGTTTGAAGGATGAGAATGCCCCCCACTTGCTGCAGTGAGATGGCATACTGCTGTGGAAATCCAAGAATGAACACCAACGCGCCAACCTTGACGAGCAAGGATACCCCTTTTGCCACATTCGCCTCGTGTTTTTCCGAGGACTGTTTGTGAAAAAAGGCCCGGTAGATATTGCGCGTAAACAGATTCGATGCAGCGATTGACATGATAGCGGCTGGGACCAGTGCGCCAATGGCAATCGCGGCGAACGCAAAACCTGCAAACCACCCTGGAAACTCCTTGAGGAACAGAAGTGGAACGGCCTGGTTGGTGTTGCTCGTATGAATGCCTACAGCTAGCGCCATCAATCCGAGCAATGTGATGAGGCCGAGGCCAAATGTATACGCAGGCAACAGCGCCATGTTTTTCTTGATGGTTCTCCGGCTATCCGCGCTGAAAATACCCGTTAGCGTATGCGGGTAGACATACGCTGCAAGGGCGGATCCCAATGCCAACGTCGCGTACAGCGTAGCACTCTGATTCGGGAGAATTAACGCGCCTGGCGGATTGTGCGTCGCCAGTGCGGCTTGCGCCACTGTAAACATGCGATGGAAACCGCCCAGCTTAATGGGAATGACCACCACTGCCACAATGACCGTGATATATATCATCAAATCCTTCACAATCGCGATGAGCGCAGGCGCACGCAACCCACTGGTCAACGTATACAGCGCCAACACGACAAACGCCACGATGAGCGGCCACTCGCCTTGTAACCCCATGGCGCTGATCACGGCTTGCATGCCAACCAACTGCAACGCGATGTAGGGCATGACCGCAACAATGCCTGTGACGGCAACGGCCAAGGCCAACCACCTGTCGCCAAAGCGGCCTTCCACGTAGTCGGCGGCTGTGACATAGCCGTGTTTCTTACAAACAGACCACAGCCTTGGCAGGATAAGAAAGAAGATAGGATAGACCACAATTGTATACGGAACAGCGTAAAAAGCCAGTGCGCCCGCTCCATACATCAAGGCTGGCACCGCAATAAACGTATAGGCGGTGTAGAAGTCTCCGCCCACCAAAAACCACGTGACAAGCGTCCCAAACCGCCGACCCGCAAGTCCCCACTCCTCAATGGAATCGAGGCTACCCCTGCGCCAACGGGCGGCAAGAAAGCCAACGACAGTGACTAAAACAAAAAACACAATAAAGACGGAAAGTGCAGTCCACTGCATGACAGTCCCCCCCTTCCCCTATATGTAGCTATTCATTTTTCGTGAGGGCATACACAATCAGGGTAATCACCGAACTAATGATGACCCACAACATTTGGTACCAATAGAAAAAAGGAATCCCCCAGAGTTCAGGCGTCTCTGATGAATAAATTGGAGGAATCAGCGTGCCAACGAGCGGCAACAACAAAAGCAGATACCACCAGCGGCTTCTCCTCTTCTCACCGACCTGATTCACGACGACACCCCCCTCCTGCAAGCAAGTGGACAACAGCAGATAGGAAGCGCTTTCATCTATCCGCTTCCGGTTTCGATTATAGTGCAAACGCAAATTTCGTCAAACGAGTGGCTCAACCCATGATGGACGTCAAATCTGGAAGGTTCGGCGCCCAACTGTCCGACGACGGTCACGCACCAAACCCCATTTCACTCGACGCATCAGCATCGGGTACACCCGTTGGATGATCAGCAGCACCATCAGCGCGGTAAACACCTGACGGGCCACCGGGTGGCCGCAGCCCCCACGGTGCCCACCGCCGCTACAACCGCCTACCGCACGGCAGCCTCGACGAGCGCACGGAATAGGCCGAGAACCTTCTCGTCGTCGCGCCAGAGGTTTTCTGGGTGCCATTGAACCGCGAGCGTGAATGCATCGGCCCCCGTCGACTCTACGCCTTCCACAAGGCCGTCGGGATCCCATGCGACAGCGCGCAGCGACTTTGCGACGTCCTTGACCGCCTGATGGTGGAAGGAATTGACGCGGATAGACGTCTCTCCGCCGAAGCACGCGGCCAAACGGCTCGCGGCATCAATCTTGACGCGATGGCTCAAATGGTTGCGCGGAGCCTTCTGTGAATGCTGAATCTTGCCCTTCCACTGCCGAGGCAAATCCTGATATAATGTGCCACCCAGTGCGACGTTGATGACCTGCATGCCACGGCAAATGCCGAGAATCGGCTTACGCTGTGCGCGCATCATTTGAACGAGCGCAATTTCCAGCGCGTCGCGCTGCGCGATGACGTCGCCCAAGCCATATTGAGGGTCCTGGCCGTAAAGGGCGGGGTCAACATCCTCGCCCCCACTCAACACCAGGCCGTCCAGACGCTTTGCCAATTCGCCCAGCGCCACCTCATCCGTGAGATACGGAATGACCACGGGGATACCGTCCACTCGTTCAATGCCTAGCGCGTAGTCATCCGACAAAAAGACGCCTTGCAGCGGCAGACCTGGCAAATTACTTTGGCGTGTCTGGCGCATACCGGTAAGGCCGATCAACGGTTTTGTCATTTAAATGCCCCCTCGAACCCCACAAGGCCGTTTACTGCCAACTATGCAAATACGCCACCTGTTGGTCTGTCAGCTGGTCAATCGTCACACCCCAGCTCTGCAGACGCATCCTGGCGACTTCCAAATCGAGTTCCCGCGGGATCTTATGCAATCCGGGCGCATAACTGTGCTGGACGACTTCGCGCAACCCGAGTGCCTGTAGTGCAAACGTCATATCCATCACCTCTGCTGGATGGCCATCCCCCGCCGCCAAGTTGACGAGTCGTCCCTCCGCGATAAGATAGATGCGGCGACCATCGGCCAGCTTGTACTCGTCGATATTGGGGCGCACCCTGCGCACAGTGACGGCGAGCGATTCGAGGTCCGGCTTGCTGACCTCCACGTCGAAGTGGCCGGCGTTGCCGAGAATCGCTCCATCCTTCATCCGCTCCATGGCGGCTTTATGGATGACATACTGATTGCCTGTGACGGTGATAAAAAAGTCGCCATGCGCTGCAGCCTCGACAATCGGCATCACAGAAAACCCATCCATGGCGGCTTCGACGGCACGAATAGGATCCACCTCCGTCACAATCACCTTAGCCCCTAACCCCTTTGCGCGCATGGCCACACCTTTGCCGCACCAGCCATACCCGACGACGACGACCGTCTTGCCAGCGATGACCAGGTTGGTCGTACGCATCACGCCATCCCAGACCGACTGGCCTGTCCCATAGCGGTTGTCGAAGAGATGCTTACAATCAGCATCGTTGACCGCAATCATCGGATATTTCAGAATACCCTCGTCACTCATCGCGCGCAGGCGAATAATTCCCGTCGTCGTCTCCTCACAGCCGCCGACAATGCGCGCAGCCTGCTCCGGGCGTTCCCGGTGAAGGATGGTGGCGAGATCAGCCCCGTCGTCAATCAGCGCTATCGGGTCGTGATTCAGTACCTCGCGCAAATGCGCCTGATATTCTTCCTGCGTCGCCCCATACCAGCCGAACGTGGTGACCCCCCGCTTCACCAGACCCGCAACTACGTCGTCTTGTGTACTGAGCGGATTGCTCGCAGCAATCGCCACATCCGCACCGCCAGCCTGAACAACCAGTGCCAAATACGCAGTTTTCGCTTCAAGGTGCAGACACATGGAGATGCGCTTGCCGGCAAACGGCTGCGTTTGGCGAAACTGCTCCTCCAATTGGCGCAACAGTGGCATGTGCTCCCGCACCCAGTCAATTTTCAACTCGCCTTGCTCAGCGAGTGCAAAGTTCCGAATTTGCGATTTTTCCCGTGCCTGATTCATTTCATAAACTCCTTTTCCTTACACTGAGCCGCAGTTCGGCCAGTTATGCACCAGTCAGTACAGCGTTTTCTGGCATCTTCTGGACACATTGTATATGAAAAAAGGGCGGATTCACATCCGTCCTTGTTCCGCACGAAGATGCAATTTTAAAAATCTACAAGTCCGAGGCTGATAAGAAGTCCGTCATTAACCATCTTCATCATGGTGTCGTCCAAGTGCGTGATTTTATCCGTCAAACGTTGCTTGTCGAGCGTGCGCAGCTGTTCCAACAGGACGACCGAATCCCGCTCCAAGCCGTACTTTTGCGCGGGGATCTCGACGTGCGTGGGCAGCTTCGCCTTCTGAATCTGGGCCGTGATAGCCGCCACAATCACCGTGGGACTGAAGCGATTCCCGATGTCGTTCTGAATGATGAGCACCGGGCGAAACCCGCCTTGTTCAGAGCCGACTACGGGTGACAAGTCCGCGAAGAAAATGTCCCCTCGTTTGACGTTCAATCACTTACACCCCGCTTACTAAGCGTTCCACCGTGCCTCCCGCTTCTTGCTCCAACAGAAATGACTCGGAAGCAATCCGCAGATTTAATCCGGCCATTTCTTGATACCCTTGTTGCATCTGTTCACGAATCTCATGTTTACGGTGCGCTGTTACATACATACGCAATGCTTCTCGTACAATTTCACTGCGATTTGCGCTATCCGTTCGAGCAAAGCCATCCACTTGCTCTAGCAACTGCTCCGGAACGTAGACTACCATGCGTTTTTTTCCGGACACGCGCGGCACCTCCACTGCTCTGGTGACACAATTCACATGGGCTATTATAGCTTTCCACCCAGGGCAGGTCAAAGTTTGTAATGAAGAAGTTTTCCAATTGCGGTGCAGCGGTGCCACACCGTGTCAAAAGGTCTATTTAGCATACAACTTGGGTACCCGCGGATTCACCTGACAGGCCATCTCATATGAAATCGTTCCGGCGAGTGACGCCACATCCGACAATGATAACACGTTTCGCTGAATATTGCGCGCCTGCGCAAACGTCTCAACCAACCATGCAGCTCTATCCGCTGGCAACCGCGCATTCCACGCTTCTATCGTCCACGCCGCAGGCGGCTCAATTCCGAACAATGTCACAAAATCTCCGACGCGAGCGGTCGGAATGTGAGAGACGTCAATCATCAACTGATCCATGCAAACGCGTCCTACCACAGGCGCCAACACCCCGCGCACGAGCACCTTCCCAACATTGGAAAGGACTCTTGGATACCCATCAGCATACCCAGCCGCGACCGTCGCTACGCGCATTTCTTTATTCGCCGTAAAGGTCGCACCATAACCAATCGTCTCACGAGGTGTGACCGTTGCAATCCGCGTGATTGCACTATAAAAGTGCATCACGGGCTGTAACTCCGGCGCTGGCAACACAGACTCGTCCGGCGAGTAGCCGTACGCCACAATGCCGATACGCACCATGTCGAAATTCCATTTCGGATTACGCAAGACACCGCCACTGTTCGAAGCGTGTACACATGGAACTTGATAGCCTAGCTCACGCAACTGTCGCGTCATCCCAACAAAGCGTTCTACCTGCTCTACTGCGTGGGCATCCGACTCCCCATCAGAGCATGCCAAGTGCGTGGAAACGCCGGCCCACTCCATATCCGGTCGCTTGACAATCTGCGTTATCACGACCTTCGCATCCTCGATGGATTTAAACCCCAGTCGATTCATCCCCGTGTCAAACGGCGTATGCACGCGCAACGGACGACTCATTTTCGGAAGTTGCGCGATATCCCCCCACGTATCCGTATAGGAGACATCAATCTTATTCTCCGCTGCGACGACTAACTCCTGCGGACCGACGGCTCCCAAAATCAGCACCATCCCGTCATACCCACAAGCGCGCACCTGCAAACCTTCTTCAAGAGAAGCGACACCGACCGCTCTGACGCCTTCCTCCCGCAGCACTTGAATAATCGGCCCGACGCCATGCCCGTAGGCATTCGCCTTCACCGTGACTAATAACTCTGTCCCCGCTTGAATTCTCTCTTTGACCACGCGTAAATTATGCGCGAATGCGCGTAAATCAATGACAGAAAAAGTAGCGCGATACACCGTACCTCCACCCCGTTTCCTTTCAAGTGTAACAAGGTGTGTCTAGTCTGCCTAGCACAAGCTAAAGCCTCATTGTGAACAGTATTCGATATCCGTCGAAACGGCGCCGCTATATTCCCTCCTAATTACATGAAAAATTGGGCCCAGATGGGCCCAATTTTCCGTTCTCCCGAATACCCGTGGATACCCGAACCATTCACAAAAAGAAGTGTGTCACGTGCGGAATCACGCGAGCGCGCCACAAACGAAAATCTGCAAACTTACTTACCGACCTCGCTCAACGTCGAAATCGCAATTTCCTCCAATTGCTGCTGATTGAGATCATTACTCGTAATGGCATACTCCACGCCGTTGTTCAACCAAGTGAGACTCGTCACGTTGTTCGCATCCGTGAACACGGCTGGGACGCCGTAAAGATCAACCAATTGACCATCCGGATCTCCTTGCGATCCCGGCGTTGGCCGCCACTCTTGCAACAAGTAATGATGCTCGCCACCGTACTTCAGAACGGCACTGGTTTCGCTAGGTTCCGACAAGCTCGTCATCTTTGTCCCAAACAAGTTCGGCGGTTCCACGTAACCAAATGCCTGCTCCTCGTCACTCGTCATCGTCGTTTTCGTCTGACTGCTGACCAATGACTGTGGATCAAAATCCGCTTGTTTGAACTGAACGTCTGTCTTAAAGGAGTTAAATTTGAGCGTGACCGCCGGCTTCCCTTCTTTATCCAGAAGTTTCACAGATTTCGGCTGTAAGGTCTTTGCATCTAGCACGATTTGCTGTGTGCTGATGGTACTCGATGCGGGTGTGACTGGCATCGTGTAGATGTACTCCCCATTGCTCTTCGTCATCTTCGCGTCCTTATTTGTCGTAATCTGCTTGAGCAGTTGGTCGTACAAGTAGATCTGACCTTGGTTCTTGGCCCAGTCCCCGTTGAATCGGAAGACCTTTTGAAGCGACGGACTGACGATAAACATACCGTTGTCATTGTGGACAATCACTTGATGCACTTGTTTATCTTGATTTCCAAGCGTGATTTTATAGGTTGTGGGTGACTCGTAGGACACTTGCACAGAGTAGGTCTGCGTATTGTTGTCCATTTGCACCGTCATCGTCGCGTCGCTTTGATAGTTCTTGCTATCTAATTGCTGGGCTTGTGTCTGGATTTTCTGGTTGACCGATTTGCCGGTCGGGACGCCGCAGCCGACGACAACGCCACCCACCAGTCCGAGTGCCAACACGACTGCCGTAACCTTTCGCATAGCCACCTCGCCTTTCTCCGACACACACCATTCAAGTCACACCTCAAGGTCGCTCACTGCCTCAGCCCTGTCGAAAAACGTCAATATTGCGCGGGAAATGTAGTCGATGACATCCGAAGCGGTCGTGCTAATCGGCGTCAGCGCCGCTCCCGCAAGTTCCCCTGCGCAACCGTGCAGCCATGCGCCGAGCGATGCCGCATCAAACGAATCCAAGCCCTGTGCCAACAATCCGCCGATGATCCCCGCCAATACGTCACCGCTACCCCCAACAGCCAGTGAGGCGTCTCCTGTCGGATTGATGCGTACAGCGCCATCCGGTGTGGCAATAATCGTTCGATAGCCTTTGAGCAACACAACAGCCCCCGTCGCTCTGGCCAATTCGGACGCCGCCGCCAATCGATGCGCCTGGACGTCTGCAGTGGTCCACCCCAAGAGTTGCGCGCACTCCTTTGGATGAGGCGTGAGTACGAACTGCGGCCCGACGCACCGCAACCCATTCGCCTGTCGCACCCCGGTGAGACCATCCGCATCAATCACACACCGTACCGGTTTTTGCGCCTGCTGAACGGTCTGGATGAGACTGTGCACGTGCTGTGCACTCGCCGCCCCCAATCCAGGGCCATAGACAATTGCGGTACAGTCGTGCATTGCAGACGCCTGGTCGCTGACCATGCGCACCACATAATCGGGTCGCGGCGCATGGTCCAATGGCGCGCCCGTTGCGAGAATCACAAGTCCCGCACCAGCCCTCGCGGCGCCAGCGGCGGCGAGCATTGCCGCCCCCTGCATTTCCCCTACATAAATGCCGCAGCGCCCGTACGACCCCTTATGGCTCAACGCTTCCCGACTGCCCCATTTGCCTCGCAGTTGGGCCGGGTGGACATAAGACGCCAATCCCTCCTCCGGGAGCGGCGCTTTGATACCGATGTCGGCGACGTGTACGGTACCCGCATAAATCGCACCTGGTGTCACTGCAGTCCCCAGTTTCTCATAAGCCATTGCAATGGTTTCACTCGCCTTCACACAGGCGCCATCAACTTCCCCAGTCGACGCATTCACACCAGTCGGAATATCGACAGAGAGAATCGGCGCCTTGGCCTCATTCATCTCGTCAACCATCGCTCGATACGCGCCTGTCAGGGGTCTAGTCGTCCCAGTCCCGAGTAGCGCATCGACGATGAGATCACAACGTGCGTCACGTAAACTCCCGGGTTCATACACCGTCCACAAAACGCCCGCCGCTTGAGCCATGTCGAAGGCCAGTTTTGCGTCACCTTGCAGTGTCAAAACTGGATCTGTCGCGCTAACCACCCGCACATCGCCACCATAGTGGTGCAACCACCGGGCCGCCAACCACCCGTCTCCTCCGTTGTTGCCTTTACCACAAACAATCAGCACCGATTTCACACGACGTCTTTGAACAGCTTCTGCAACTGCCTTTCCCGCATGATCCATCAGGACGATGCCAGGAACCTTGAGTGTCTCGATGGTGTCGTGATCGAAACACCGCATTTGTTCACTCGTGACCAGATACACACGGTACCCTCCTCGAGGATGCTATATGGATATTCGGCGTGTCCCAACAATATGTACAAACATCCGGGCGGCGCCTGTCCGTTAGCGACGTTCCCAAATCGCGGTTGCAAAGGCGATAGACTTCTCATGACTGATGCTCACGTGAACCCTATCGGAAGCAGGCAGTTCTGCCAACGCGGACGGCGCCTGCGCCCGAACCTGAAGTCCCTGTCCGCTGACCAGGACAATGTCGACGTAGCGCATGGCCAAGTTGCCAAGTCCGCAACCAATCGCCTTCGCCAACGCCTCTTTCGCAGCAAATCGGCCAGCGACGTACTCGATTTGTCGCGCTGTGCCATACCCAACCGCCATCTGCCGCTCCTTAGGACCAAGCACTTTGTCAAAAAAAGCTTGGCCGCGGCGTTCGATGGCCGCCCGGATGCGCTCTATCTCGACAATGTCGGTACCTACGCCCAAAATCATCGCAATGCCTCCCCAACAGTTGACTCCCATTTTACAGGATCAGTCCGTATCTGGTAATGGACGGGACGTGAAATAGCCGAGGTTTTGTGGCACAATCGTAGAGAACTCAAGCGGAGAGGCGGAACTAGTGTGCAACATGCGCTCGACTTATTTTTAGTTTTAGTCACGGGTGTGCTATTTGTTCTTTTGGTTCGTATTCGACCCGGTGGGAAACCTTTATCAAAAAAGAAGGCCGCTGGATTGTTGATTGTTGGGTTCATCATCGGCGTAATTTTTGTCACCACCAACTCGCTGTACGTCACACCGACGGGCCTGTAAGGGATATCTGGACAAGGTATAACTGGAATAAGAGAGGTCAAAAAGGGACGGACGAGCTTGTGAACGAGAATTGGAGGAAACGACGAACGTGATCGTATTAAAGAGTAGGCACGAAATCACCTTGATGAAGGAAGCCGGGAAAGTCGTCGCCGGCTGCCACGAGGCACTGCGCGACTTCGTTCGCCCTGGCATCCGCACGTTGGACATTGATGAGTTTGTCGAGTCCTTTATCACCAAGTACAACATGGAGCCAGCACAAAAAGGCTACAGGGGTTACCCGTATGCATCCTGCACATCGATTAACGATGTCGTATGCCACGGCTTTCCAAGCGACTACGTCCTACAAGATGGCGATATCATCACTGTCGACATGGTCGCACTGCACAAGGGGTTACATGCGGACTCAGCGTGGAGCTACGCAGTCGGCAACATCAGCCCGGAGGCACAACGCTTACTAGACGTCACAAAAACCGCCCTGTACAAGGGAATCGAAGTAGCCGTAGAGGGGAATCAGATTTCCGACATTGGCCACGCGATTCAAACGTACGTGGAGGCACAGGGCTTCTCTGTGGTGCGTGATTACATCGGCCACGGCATTGGCCGCCAAATGCACGAAAGTCCAGAAGTGTTGCATTTTGGCCCGCCGCATCGCGGAGCGCGCATCCGCAAAAATATGGCGTTCACGATTGAGCCTATGGTGAATGTGGGCAGCTACGAATGCAAGCTGGACGACGATGGTTGGACCGCACGGACACAGGATGGCAGCCTCAGTGCCCAGTACGAACACACATTGGTTATCACAGAAAACGGACCAGAAATTATCACGGAACAAGCGTGAGAAAATAACGCCACACCCATTTAGCGTATTTCACTATCACGGTGTGATACGCTAAACGGGTGTGGCGTTTGTATTTATGTAGGCAATTGCGCGCGTGTGCACCTTGCACCCGTAGACTAACCGGCGCAAGCTTAGCCAATAAGCATTCTTCCCAACTCACCGAGAATATACGAAGCACCGCCGACTATCACGCCGACCAACGTCATTTCGAGGCCACTGGCCCACCAACTGCGAACCGTCATGCGCGCCTTCAGTGCACCGACGATAAAGTGGGCGACAATGCTGATGATGGCGGCCAAAATCAGCGCTGGTGTACCGCTCATGAAGAAGAATGGCAATAACGGAATCACGGCGCCCACCAGTGTGGAAAGTCCACCGAAGATGGCAGACTGCCAAGGGTTCCCACGATTGGTTTCGTGAATACCCAATTCCTCCTGTGCCATGGCGTTGAGAAACTGCTCTTTATCCGACGCAATCTGTGTCGCAATTCGCCGGGCATCGTCTGATGCGAACCCCTTCAACTCATAAATTAGGGCCAATTCCTCCATCTCGTGCTCGGGATCTTCCTCAATTTCCTGGCGCTCCGCGTGCAATTCGGCCTCCATCAACTCATTTTCGGATTTCGTAGCGAGCCAGGCGCCCGCCCCCATCGACAGCGTACTGGCCAATGCGCCGAACATCCCACTGACGAGAATCGTCTGATCTTGATTGGTGTACCCGGCGACCCCCGCGATGATGCCAAATAATGCGCCAAGCCCGTCATTCACACCGTAGATAGCATCCCCTAACCAGCCGCCAGATTGATTTTTGTGCCAGCGCTCGGCATTCCAAAGTCGCCGCAACATGCGCTTGGGACTCCCCGTCTCCGAGGACTCTGCCAAATGCGCAGCAATATCCGCATGCGCGTGCTCATCCGCGTCAATCTGATCATAAATCGCGGTGTATTCTGGGTCGTCAATCACGTTGCGCTGCGACTGATACCACGTATCGTTCCCTAGTTCAATCCGCTCAATTTCATCTAGTAATTGCGTAAGGCTTGTGGCCTTCGGCACCTCCAACACTTCCGGTGATGCGGCCGTCTCGGCCCCGAGTTCGTCCAACTTCTTCTTCCACAATTGCGCATGGCGATACTCGACGTCAGCGAGCTTCAACAAGATGCCCTGACGACGGCTGTCTTTTTCCCGCGCAGCTGCCGCTTCATATAACTTCGCGGCCTGGAGTTCGCGCCTTATGTTCTCGCGCAGCGTCTTCTCCAGATACTGAGTCACCGCAGCACCTCCAACACTTCCTCGAATACACAAGCAGCCAGTCCGATGAACTGGCTGCTTCACGTATCGGTTGAATTCAACTGTCATCATGCATGCCGGACGACAATTCGTCAAGCGAAGAAGTGCTGACATCACAGATCTTTCGAAGCTGGGTAACTAGACCTTTGGTGTTTCGCAAGTAGGCTGTCATCAATATCAAAGTGGGCGTCAGAAAAAATTTTCGCTAAGTACTCTAGTGGCGTCCTGGCCACTTCTCCGTACGACTTACGCGTGTACAAATCTCTCGCATTCGGCAATTCTTGCTTAATCTGTTTACGCAGCCTGTTCCCAGCTGAGTCGGCATCGACCAAAATATACACATCATCTTGCTGAAGCGGAACAATTTCATTCTCTACCCGTTCGTAACTGAGCGTACCTTTCGTGCATACCACCTCGACATCTTCACGAATGACGCGAAGTATTCGTGCCTTGTCTGTTTTGCCCTCAACGATAATCACCTTTCGCGAAGTCGATGATGTATGCATATCGTCCAACTTCCTTCCCTGAGATGAGAACCGCCAACCTGCACACTACCATGGTATGTTACATCTTAACGTTTTTCCTCCACTGTCATTCTACAAGTTCTTCTAGACCACAATCCAATTTGCGCAAATTCCTCGCGTTTTGGCAGGTGCTGCGGCAGTTGCCCAAGCAGATGTGTTTTCTGACCATATACTAAACGGTACGAAAAGGAGGAGAACGTATGACAGGTTCATCCCAGGTCGACGCAACACCCTGCTTTCTTCCGCTCTTTCTTCTGTTCGGTGGGCTCGCCGGAAGTCGTGCTGCGGCCGGACCACGTGCATACGGTCGTTATCCGTTACAACAAGGATATTCCCGCGTGCCGGGTTATCCCCCTCGCGGCGGCTTTGGTTATGGCACACCAGGCGGACCAAGTTATTATTCCCCTTGGGTCATTCACCCAGGTGGCGCAGGTGCCCCAATCGGCAGACGGCCTGGTTGGTTTTAATCTGACGATGATAACCTTCCCCCACCAGTTTACGCATACCAAAGCGATTCTCTGCGCCCAGTGCCGAACCCCGGAACTGGGCGCAGTGTTATGTACGCACGCGCTATACGTCCACCCATGGTTTCAGAGAAACAAGCGTGGCCCCAATCGGTGACCACGCTTGATCGAAAGTATGTGGACGACGCTCATTAGCAGGTCGTTGTCGGTGCCGTTGTGTATGCTGGCACGAGGAGGAAGAACAGCACAAAGATGATCAGGAACACAACCGCCCACCGGGTATAGCCTCCGAAAACACCGTACATGAAAATCCCTCCTTCAGAAATTTGTGCTTCACTGCACACTCCCATACAATTCGGGTAGCATGACCAGGTTTCGGGATATTCGTCTACCCGCAACAAATTGGGCGGTTCATAGCCGCAACAAGTCAGTCGCAGCCGGGGGGATGTAGATGTTCAAAGAAATCAGCGACACAGAGGTATTGGAGGTTGTCCAAAAGGAAAAAAAAGTAATTCTATTCTTTTATACACCGCTGTGCGGAACCTGTAAACTCGCCCGGAGAATGCTTGAGATTGTCGCAGCGACGCTGCCCGGTCTTGTCATTTACACATGCGACGCAAATTTTGCCAGACCTTTGCTCGAAGCATTTGAAGTGCAAAGTGTACCGGCACTCGCGTACCTGCGCGACGGCGAACTCTCTTATCTACAGTTTGCGTTTCCCGGTGTCGATGATCTTTACGCGCGCATCAAACAGTTTTTCAGCGAATCGGAACCGCTGGACTAATTCGCGGCTGGATGCCCTACGCCCGCTTATCGACAACTCAGCCCAAATGCTGAGCGTAAAAATTACAAACTGGGGATAATATGGTCAGACTTTACGGCCTTGTCCTGAAAATTTTACGATGTTCACAAAAACAGTGTCGAAGGCAGTAGGAATTGTGCCACTTTATGTCGAAACATTGACCGCTCATAAGTGGAAGTGGATGAACCAGCAAAAATCAAGATCTCACTTGTAGGGGGTAAAGGAAATGAAAAAGAAATTGTTGTCAACCGCAGCAGCAGCGATTGCCCTAACCGTCCTCGTCGCAGGTTGTGGAACCAATTCAACTGGAGGTTCGACCTCTGGAGGAAACGCAACCGGGTCTGGTGGCGCAGCAAGCGGTAACAAAAGTGATTTGAAAGTCGGTCTCGTCACCGACACCGGCGGTCTCAACGACAATAGCTTCAACCACCTGGCAGACGTCGGCCTGCAGAACGCTCAGAAGCAGTTAGGTGTGACTGGCAGCGTCGTCGAGTCAACTTCTGAATCCGACTACATCCCTAACTTGACCCGTTTTGCACAAAACGGTTACGACTTGGTCATCGCCGTCGGCTATCTGATGCACGACGCCGTTGAACAGGTCGCGAAGCAATACCCCAAGACCCATTTCTTGATTATTGACGACACCATCACGGACAGACCGAACGTTTCCAGTGCAGTATTCAAGGCCGAACAAGCAGGCTATCTCGCCGGCGCCATGGCAGGTCTGCTGGAGACGGGCAAGTCGCTTCCAAACCTCAATAGTCAAAACGTCGTGGGCGTGATTGGCGGACAGAACATTCCGCCCGTCAATGACTACATTGCCGGTTTCCAACAAGGGTTCAAGAAAGAAGACCCAAATGGCAAGGTATTACTGCAATATACGAATAGCTTTACGGACCAGGCGCTTGGCAGCCAGTACGCCCAAAACGAAATGGCACAAGGGGCAGATATCGTCTTCCCGGATGCCGGCGGTTGTGGGCTCGGTGCCATCAACGCCGTCAAGAGTGCGAATAAATACGCGATTGGCGTCGATACAGATCAGTCTTATCTGGCACCCAAGAACGTCTTGACCAGCGCGACAAAGGGTGTGGATACCGCCGTCTTTGATACCATCAAGGACCTGCAGACAAACAACTTCCACTCCGGTGTCACCAATTTCGATTTGAAAGGCAACGGCGTCGGCATCGGTAAGGTCATGAGCGGCGTGCCCCAATCGGTCATTGACCAAGTGAATTCCTTGAAACAAGACATCATCAGCGGCAAGATTCAAGTTTCGACAACGATTCAAAAGTAAGGTCTGCCGTTTTGTCGTGGGTGGACCGCGGTCACCAATGTAGTGGCGCCGCGTCCACCCTGTTTGCACGTCGGATTCGTCCAGCCACTCGTGTTTTAGGGTGGACTGCATTCGATGGCTGAACGCAAGTCCACAAAAAGGAGGTCTATCGGCATGGAAGACTTCTTGGAAGTAATTGATTTAAAAAAGTGGTTCCCCGGGGTGAAAGCCAATGACGGGGTAAACCTGACATTGCGACGTGGTGAAGTACACGCCATCCTCGGGGAAAACGGCGCTGGCAAGTCCACGTTGATGAAGATGATTTACGGCCTTTTGGAACCGACCTCGGGTGAAATTCGGCTCGCCGGACAACCCGTACACTTCCGCAGCCCGCGCGAAGCCATTCAAGCAGGTATCGGCATGGTGCACCAGCACTTCATGCTGATTCCGGCGCTGACTGTGGCCGAAAATGTCGTCCTCGGCGACGAGCCCGGCGGCGTGAATTACAATCGCCGAGAAGCCGTACGGCACGTGCGGGCGTTGTCCGAGCGGTATGGACTTGATATTGACCCGACGGCAAAAATATCGCAGCTGTCCGTTGGGCTGCAACAGCGAGTCGAAATTCTGAAGGCATTTTATCGCAAAGCCCGTTTGATTATCCTCGACGAACCCACCGCCCTGCTGACGCCGCAAGAGACGCGCGAGTTATTCAACATCGTGCGCAACCTCAAGGCCGAAGGCATCCCGGTGCTGTTCATCAGCCACAAGTTGGACGAGGTCAAGGAAATTAGTGATCGGGTGACGGTCATGCGCGCCGGCAAGACGGTTGACTCCGTTCGGACAGCGGACGCCACCCCACAAGATCTCGCAAACATGATGGTCGGGCGCGAAGTCGTCCTGCGCATCCAAAAGGAAGTTGCGAAGCCAGGCGCACCTGTCCTCCAACTCGAGGACGTGAAGGTCCGCGACAAGGCAAAAAACCTGCGCGTCAAAGGTATCACGCTCGAACTTCGCAGAGGTGAGATTTTGGGACTCGCCGGAATTGACGGGAACGGGCAATTCGAACTGGCTGACGCGATTGCCGGGCTGCTTCGCCCAGAAGACGGGCGCATCATCTTCGACGGGCACGACATCACGCACATGACGCCTGCACAGCGGACGGAGCGCGGAATTGCCTACGTGCCACAAGACAGGCACGCAGATGGACTGGTATTAGAATTTGATCTTGTGGAAAACACCATTCTTCGCGATTTTCATAAGCGCCCGTACTCGTCCGCCGGTATCCTTCGTCGCAAACCTGCAGAGGATTACACGAAGCGGTTGATTGAGGCGTTTGACGTGCGCCCACCGCAACCGGCTCGCAAAGCTGCCGAACTCTCCGGGGGCAATCAACAAAAGGTGATTCTAGCGCGCGAAGTATCTCGCGACCCAATCATGCTGATTGCCGCGCAACCGACGCGCGGCTTGGACGTCGGAGCGATTGAAGGTATCCATCGCCAGCTAGTGCGATTGCGCGACGAAGGCAAAGGGGTGTTGCTCGTGTCCCTTGAGATGGACGAAATTTTAAGTTTGTCTGACCGGATTGCGGTCATCCACGATGGTCGGATTGTCGACGTGATTCCAGGAGATACCGCCACGCGTGAACAAATCGGTTTGCTCATGACAGGGTCACGTACGAATTCGGAGGTGGCATCGAGTTGAAGGCACTGCGCTCTACCTTTCTAGGCCCTATCGTGGCGACGCTGTTGGCCATTGTCATCGGCGGCATTTTGGTTAGCGCGATGGGATACAACCCTTTTTCCGTATACGGCTCCCTCATCTCAGGCGCATTTGGCAACATCCCGAGTTTGGGGAATACCATCACCGCGAGTATCCCGTTGGTGCTCTGCGGCTTAGGTATCGCTATCGCGTTCCAATCTGGCTTATTCAATATCGGCGCCGACGGCCAATACTGGGTGGCTGCGGCCGCAAGCGTCTGGGTCGGTTACCACTTCACCAGCCTGCCAGGTTGGCTGCACATTATCTTTTGCTTGGTCGTCGGAATGCTGGTCGGTGCGATTTGGGGCGGGATTATTCCAGGCTTGACCAAGGCCTACGTCGGATCAAGTGAAGTCATCACCACGATGATGCTCAGCTACATCGGCATCTTGCTGGCACGTTATTTGATTGAAGGCGGCCCGATGCAAGAACCGGGTTCCAATCCACAGTCGCCGGAAATCGTACAAAATACGCAACTTCCTTACTTCAATCAGACGCTGATGCAATCTCAGCTGTCGCTGGTCGCCGTGGCGATTACCATCTTGGCAGCCGTCGTGGCGTGGTTCTTGCTGTATAAGACGACAATTGGGTACCAACTCCGCGCGGTAGGCTTCAATCAGCGAGCCGCCCGCTACGCAGGCATGCGCGTCACGCTGTACACGGTGATTGCATTGTGCCTGTCTGGACTGTTTGCGGGTCTAGCTGGATCCGTGCAGATGCTCGGCGTCGATCACCGCCTGATGGACGGTTTCTCGTCGAACTATGGGTACACGGCTATTGTCGTCTCCTTGCTCGCGCGCAACAACCCACTTGGCGTACTGCTAGCGGGCCTGTTCTTCGGCGCGTTGACGACAGGCGGACAAAACATGCAGATTATCTCCAACGTCCCTGCAGCCTTAACGGATGTCCTTCAGGGTCTCATTATTTTCTTTGTCGCATGTGAACGCATTGTTCCACAAATCATCCAGTGGTACCGACGCCGTCGCAGTTTGCGTTCGGGCGTCGCTGCATCCTGATGTCGGGGAGGAAGTGAGTCTGTGAGTATTTTTGCCGACGCGCAAATCTGGAATTCCACACTATCCATGGCTGTTCCCCTCGCCCTGCCAGCTATCGGCGGCACGTTCTCCGAGCGAACTGGCGTGGTCAACGTCGCGATGGAAGGTATCATGTTAATGGGTGCCTTTTTTGGGGTTGCGTTTTCCTATTGGACAGGCAGCGCCTGGATTGGACTATTGATGGCACTCATCATCGGCGGATTGACTTCAGCAGCCTTTGCCTGGGGCGCCATCCGCGTCTCCGCTGACCAAGTTGTTTTAGGAATGGCCATCAACATCTTTGCTGCGGGATTGACCGCGTTCTTGCTCGACACGGTATTTGGCTTTAGCGGAACACCGCCAACGACGCCAAAACTCCCGAATGTAAGCTTGCCGGGAATCGACAAAATCCCATATGTCGGGCAGATTTTCACCAACCAGAGTATCCTCGTCTACGTGATGATTGCCATCGTCATCTTGTCGCACTGGTTTCTGTTTCACACTCGCCTCGGACTACGTATGCGATCCGTCGGCGAAAACCCCCTAGCCGCCGACACCGTCGGTATCAACGTATGGCGTTTGCGCTATGCCGGGGTCATCATCGGCGGACTGCTATCGGCTTTAGGCGGCGCCTACTTGTCGATTGGCGTCCTCAACAGCTTCTCGGTCAACATGACCAACGGCCGTGGTTATATCGCCCTGGCCGCCATGATTTTCGGCAAGTGGACGCCGCTGGGTTCGTTCGGCGCAGCGCTTCTCTTCGGCTTCTCCACGGCGCTGGGTATTGTCCTACAGGGCAACGGCGTATCGTCAAACCTACTACAGATGATTCCGTATGCACTCACGATTATCGCGCTCACGGGACTCGTGGGCCGTTCGATTCCACCCGCAGCGGATGGTCTGCCGTATGATCCAAAACGCTGAAGAAGTGTAGCGGTTCAGTGAACATATCTCATAAATGGGACAGGGCGTGCGCAAAGATGTCAATGACGCACGCCCTGTCTATCTATGCGTCGTTTCTCGAGCAACGTACCCGCCGTCGCCCCGACCACTGCACCGAAGACCATTCCGACATTTCCGAGCTGCGCCATATCTGCCAGACAGGCGAGCAGAGCCCCGACCATGGCGGCAACGAAGTAGGACAGCGAGCGCTTCCCCGCCATTAATAGTGCGAGAAACAGTGCAGGCAAAGCGAATCCCAACGCATCGGAAACCGCGACAGGAACGCTCTTGCCAATGGTTGCCCCCACAGCGGTACCTGCCAACCACGAGCCATAACACGAATAGACAAACGGTATCTGGTAGCCGACGACAGGGCGTGCTTGCTGGACTCGGCTACTGGTCACGGCATACACCTCGTCGGTCAACCCAAACGCCATCATCCAGCGCTGGGCCTCCGACCACTTGCTGAACGCGGGCCCGAGTGACGTACCATAGAGAAAATGCCGCAAATTCACCAGTAAGGTGGTCACAATCACGGAGACGGGGGATGTGCCGGACAATGCGAGGCTGAGCAGCATAAACTGCGCACTGCCCGCGTAGACCCATGCAGAAATCAAAAAGACAATCAGCCAGGGAACACCGTTACTGGTGGCGATCACGCCGAAGGTCGCCCCGACTGGAAAGTACGCAAAAATAATCGGCAGCGCATCACGCAGGCCTTTTGCAATCGATGGTCGTGTCATCTACGAACCCCCGTGTCAGACAAACTGGCGAATGAGCGCAAAACATCCCACCCCGACGGCAACCGTCAGGAGTAGATTCCGACTCACAGCCCCGACAATCACAGTGGGCACCGCCGCCATCCAGGTTGGATTGTGGAGCAGGGGTACCCAGTGATTTCCCGACAGAAACACAAGTGGTCCGAGCAACGCCCCGAGGACTGCCGGTGCCACAAAGGACAACCAAGTCTTCGCGGCATCAGGCCAGCGAATTCGACTACCGCCACTCAATGACAACGCGCGAATCAGATAGGTTCCCGCGCCAATGGCGACGGTTTCCCAAAAAAGCCACCCCACCTGTCCACCCCCTGACGAAATCCTCGCAATCATAACATAACATATTTTTGTATGCTATAATATACTCCGAAAGAGGGGGCGCGAATGGAAGCGGAGAAGCTCACACAGCATATTGGAAATGTTCTGAGGTCGTTGCGAAAAGACCGGCGTCTCACGCTGGATGGCTTGGCCAATTTGACGGGTGTCAGCAAGCCCATGCTGAGTCAAATTGAGCGCGGAGAATCGAACCCAACCGTTGTCACACTGTGGAAGATCGCGAGTGGCTTGCAGGTTCCGTTCTCCATCTTTCTCCAAGGCCACGAGGAACCACACGCCACGATTATCCGTCACGCAGACCAACCGATTGTCCACGATGATGGCGGCAACTATATCGTCCAAAATCTGATTGCCATTCGCCATCCACAGCCGACCGATTTATTTGCTTCGCGGCTCCTCTCAGGCTGTACCCATATAGCAGCGCCACACGGTGCCGATGTCACTGAAGGCGTCTGGGTGAAACATGGGGAATTGACGCTGATCCTAGGCGATGAACGCATTGCGTTACACGAAGGAGACGCAATTCACTTCCAGGCCAATCTGGAGCACACCTATGTGAATCCCGGCAATTCCTCCTGTGAGTTCCTCGTGTTGCTGGTGTATAAAAACAGACCCGACGCGTCACCAAACCATTAACGCCGGGTCAAACCGATACTAAGCGCTTGCTCAATTTCATCCCATGTCAAGTACCGCCGGACGATGTCCTCTTCGACCAGTTTCGCACCGCGTTGCACTTCAATAAACTTCAAACCCTTGTCCGTACGAATCGCGTGCCATTGATCTGCGTACACCCGCACGACGTCGCCGGGGCCGACGACAAATCGAGTCGTATCGAGGACGACTTCCCCATGCCCTTCAATGACCGTCCACACCTCGCTGCGAAGCATATGCTTTTGGTAGCTAATGTTTTGCCCTGGATAGAGCTCAATACTCTTGGTGAGTACTTCCGTATTATCGTTCAATTTCTGATAATCAAGCACCCGATATGTACCCCAAATCCGCTCCTCGTACATGGGGCGACTCTGCAGATGAGAAACGACGTCCTTCAACTGCGTCGCCGCTGACTTATCGGCCGCCAAAATGCCATCCGGCGTCGCCACCAAGACTGCGTCGGTCAATCCCAAACTAACCACCGGGATGCCTAACTCGTTAATTATGTGGGTGTTTTCGCACGCATGCGCGATGCCCTGGCCAACGACCGGGGTCGACATCTGCTCCGATAACGAGGCCCACGTCCCCAAGTCCGTCCACGTCCCTTTGTACGGGTGTACGATGATGGATTCTGCATGCTCAACCACTTCGTAGTCGAAACTGCGCTTTGGTAGGCTGTCAAACGCCTCCAGGCATGTTTGATAGGTGGTGGGCCCTCCCCTGCGGCTCAAGTGCGCGCGCAGCCAGCCGCCGGTAAAGCAAAATACGCCGCAATTCCACAGCGCACCTCGTGCAATCAATGCTGCAGCGACTGCGGCGTCCGGTTTCTCCACGAACGATGCGACATACTTGACTCCATCAAAGCCGACTGCGGCATCTGGAACGATATATCCAAACTTACTGGTCGGTGTGGTCGGTTCTACGCCCATGAGCGCAAGCTGTGCATTTGCTCGAACCAATAGCGCGCCCAAAGCCTGAATCTCTTGGAAGTAGTGGTCGTCGACAAAGTGATCGACCGGAACAATTACAATCGGCTCATCCTCAGCCATCCGGGCAACATCGAGGAGGTACAACGTCGACAGCGCAATCGCAGGAAAGGTATCTCGGCGCGATGGTTCCTCAATGCATTCGACGCCGTCGCCGAGTTGCGCGTGAATCATCTCAATCTGCGCCTTTGACGCACAAACGAACGCATCTGACTGCAATCCACACCGTTTAAGCTGTCCCCAGACACGCTGCAGCATCGACTCAGGCTGCTTCTCGGTAGGAAGTACTCTGAGGAACTGCTTGGAACGGATATCGTTTGACATGGGCCATAATCGTTTCCCCGAGCCCCCACTCAGCAATACCAGCTTCAAACTCCATTCCCCCAAACGGCGGTACACTGCCGATGTCTACTTTCCCACGAGAAAATCACCGCTGATTCATCAACCGGTTATCACTCATCATACAGATTCGTCATCTGTCCTCTATCCACCTTCAAACCCAAACAGCCAGGTCTGTAAAAAAACAACAAACAGTCTAGCTTAGGATGGGCTGTACCGGTCTAGACATACCGTCGTGAAATGGTTTTATTTGGGGGAAAAAAGCCGCCCCTCGAATTTGCCGCCACGGGCCGTTCAAGGGGCGATGTCTTGATGGAAAATCCGAGTCAGGGGCAAATCAGTGTACAGGTGAGCTACTTTGCTCTTCCTCCTCGTGATAAACAAATCGTTGACCGCGGAAAAAGGAAGCGACCGCCCCAATGACAAGCAAAATAATGGAGATACCAAACGCTAACTCCAAACCATGGTGAAACGGCCCCGAGATCAGATTCGGGAAGAACTCTTTGCCTGTTAATGTATGTGCCTGATTGGCAGGTAACGCGTTTAACACCTTTTGACCCAGCATGCTCTCAAGCGGATTGTATCCCAACAGCGCAGCGAACAAGGAAGCTGTCGGCGGTGTGCCTGCCACCGCTTGAGCCGTCTGCGTTGGCACTTGGTGTTGCACCAGCCCTTGATACATGGCAGTTGGCAGCGTCCCTGCCAACCCGGCGATTACAAGCGAGAAAAAGATTCCCATACTCATCATCATACCGGCGTTCATAAAAGTGGCACGCATCCCGGAAGCGACGCCTCTGTACTTAGCTGGAACTGCATTCATAATCGCGGCGCTATTCGGCGATGAGAAGAGTCCCATGCCGGCGCCAATCAAGAAGATATAGAACCAAAACAGCCAATGGTTAAAATTAGATGGCAAGGTTTCTAAGCAGGCAAAACCAAGCGCTGCCAACAACAGTCCTCCCGTCGCGAAGGCGCGTGCGCCAAATTTATCAGAAAGATAGCCGCTGATAGGCCCAGCTAGTAGAAAACCGACCATCTGTGGGATGGTATAAATTCCGGCAATGAGTGGTGTATGGGCGAACGATACCCCATGAAGCGGAAGATAAATCCCCTGCAACCAAATGATTAACATAAACTGCAACCCGCCACGAGCGAGCGCTGACATAAAAGAAGCGATATTGCCAGCCGTAAAGGCACGACTACGGAAGAGGTAGAGGTGAAAGAGCGGTTGTGGTACACGTGACTCGACAACAACAAACAAAATCAGCATGACAACGCCGACGACAAGTGATCCGATGACGGTCGGACTCGTCCAGCCCATCGTGTGCCCACCATAGGGCATGATGCCATAAGTCAAGCCCATCATAATGCCAAGGATTCCGAGACCAAGTGTGAGATTCCCGAGCACATCCAACTTCTGATGTTGCTCCCGACTACTGACCTCTTTCAGCGCAAAATAGCCCCAAATGGTTCCGAATAAGCCGACGGGTACGTTAACGAGGAATACGTAACGCCAATCACCTGTCGCGGCCAGCAGTCCCCCCACGACCAATCCGACGACACTACCGCCAATGGCGGCTATCTGATTTAATCCGAGTGCGAGCCCGCGTTGATTTTCCGGGAAGGCATCTGTGAGAATCGCGGCGCTGTTCGCGAACAAAAATGCGCCGCCAATGCCTTGCACCACCCGAAACACAATCAACTGAATTTCGCCCGATAGCCCAGTTCCCCATGTGATGGCGCAAAGCACTGAACCGATGGTGAAGACGAGGAATCCCATGTTGTAGAGGCGAACGCGACCAAAAATGTCCGAGAGTCGGCCAAACGTCACGAGCAGTACAGTCGTTGCGACGTTAAATCCAAGCAATACCCACAGCAATAATCCCGTTTGACCTGGTTCCAATGGATTGACTTTCAAGCCATCGAAAATCACAGGAAGAGCAATGATAAGAATGCTACTGTTAATCGACGCCATTAAGATACCGAGCGTCGTATTCACCAGGGCAATCCATTTATAACTGCCAGATCTACCCGTCGAATCATTCATAAGGCCCCTCACTCCCACGCAGCAAATTCGGATTATCTTGACAAACGGATACCGCAATTGCGGACATCAGGCATGGTCGGTTGGTCGGTCGTCAATGCCCCGAACGGCTGTTGCCCGCCAATGATTACGCCTGAAGTGCGCGCACAACCTCTGCGGTCGACCGAATGCGCCCCATTCTCGGCATCAAGTATTTCAGAGGATGGCGATGTTGTTCTTCGGTCATCGCTGTCATGGCATCTTCCACAAAAATTTGGTGATAGCCGAGTTGATACGCCTCGCGCGCAGTTGTTTCAACGCCGATGTCCGTCGCAATCCCACATAAAACGATGGTGTCAATCCCACGGCGCCGCAGTTGCAAATCCAGTTCGGTGCCAAAGAACGCACCCCACTGCCGTTTCGTGACGAGCAAATCACCAGACTTTGGCCCTAACTCAGGTGCGATGACGCTAGCGTCCGACGACCATGCGCGGTGGGTCGCGGGTTCTTCATCCGTTATCGGGTGCAACGCGTCGCGCCCATCATGAAAATCCACATTGACCAATACCACAAAGCCCCCTCGTTCGCGAAACGCGTCTGCCAAAGATACGGTCTTTGCAAGCACATCTGTCGTCGAATACGGTGCGCAGGGAATCGCTAACACACCTTTTTGCATGTCAATCACGACCAACGCAGTCTTGGATACATCTAGTGTCATCGTTTTCACACTCCGTTTACAATCATTTCGTGTCCGAAACTTTCCACACCCGAACTATTTTACGTCTACACGTGAATGACGTCAACGCTTCCCATGTTAAACGCCTACGAAAAAAGGGCCTGGAACAGTATTCCAGGCCTCACTGTATGAACAAAACCATTTCTCGAGTGATTATGCGCTCCCCAATTCCAAGTGTTTTTCTTTACGAACGAGGAACAAGAAATAGCAAGGGTAATACGCAAACAAAATAAAGATAATACCCGATGTCCATGGGTCTCCAATGTATGGATTTTGTGCGACCGGAGAACCTGCCCCTGGATGGACGGCTGCTGTGTGATATGCGTAATAGAATGCGTACACAATGCGCGCCAAAAACATCACAATCACAATACTGCCCACCCAGACGTTCGGCCGATAGGTCCAACGCTCATTTTGATACTGAAACTGCGTCGTGCGAATGGCAAAAAAGGCGAGTACCAAACCAATACAAATCCCGATAGCGTCCGATATATAACAGATAGGATGTACAATTGTCGCAGCCAACAACAAGACGCCAATGACCATAAATATGATGGACCGCGTCATCATCTGCCGCGTGCGCAGCACCTGGAAACCGATGTTGCGGCGAATCCGTCGGTAAAAAATAAACAGAATGAGCAACGCGAAAATCAATAGACTAGCATGGTTTCCCATAATTCTCTCCTCCGAGTCAGCAGTCAAAGTGTCAGATGACGGTCTAGTACACGCGCCGCAACGCGGATGAGCAAATATGCCAAAATCCAGCTGGCTAGGAGTAGATACACCAAATTTGGCGATAGATTCAGGTATAAAGCATGTGTGTCACGCCGGTACCCAGTTTGGATAAATCGACTAATTTGTGAGAAGGCCACCCACCAAATTGCGACAAAGATAATCCAAATCAGTGGCACAGCAGGTCTGACCTTCGATGAACGAGCAATGACGAACAACATCCCGAAAGCTGACGCAAAAGGGGCCGCAGCCATTGCAAGCATTACCCATTGCACGCCAGTCAACAAGAATTGACCTGCAACATCCGTATGGAATGGTCCCTGTAATGCCATTGTATATAAACCGAGAACCCCAATTACGCAATACAAACCGCATCCAATCAGCACCACGCGAAACAACGCTGCCACAAATTTCGATGTCAGAAGCTGCAATCGTGAAATGGGAAGGCTCAGCCACCATCCAACCGTGCCATTCTTCCATTCGTGCTTGACCGACGCAATCGATGTGCCAAATGCTATCCATGGCAATGACAACACAATATACCAAGCGGCGCTAATAAGTGTATGGCCGACAAGACTGCCATAAGTCGTCAATCCCACGATGACCATGGTGATGGCAATCGCATACGCAATTCGCCACGGCCTTGACATCCGCACTCTGTCCGACTTATGCTGCCATTTAAAATCCTGTCTGACGAGTGGCCAAAAAATGTGCTTCACAGGCATTCGTCATCGCCTCCTATCGATACAACGTTTGCTGAATAGAATGGATGGCCCCATACTGGCTGCGCAGTTGCTCTGCGTCACCTCCAAGCAACACCCTACCCTCATCGAGGAAGACAGCATAATCAAACAATGCCTCTGCCTCATGAATTTCGTGAGTGCTAATGAGAACCGTCCTATCCCCGCCGCTCATGTGGTCAATCAGCCCCGCAATAATGCGCTCGCGTGAAATGGCATCAATTCCGGCGAACGGCTCATCTAGGATAATGATTGGCACATCGCGCGCAATGCAGAGAATGAGCATTAAACGTGCCTCCTGTCCCCGCGACATGCCACCCGCGCGCATATCCAGTTCGAGGTGCATTTGCTCAGCAAGGCGCTCCGCCGTCGCTCTATCGAATCCCGGCAGAAATTGCTCAGCCCAGCGAAACGCGCGCTCTACCGTATGATTCGCATACCAACGCGCCCGATCCGGTAGGTAGGCGATGTCACAATTTGTCCGCCACCCTGGTAACTTTCCCAGTACGTGGATAGACCCCTGCTCGGCCCGCGTGAGCCCGGTAATTAACCGAAACAACGTAGATTTCCCAGAGCCATTTGGCCCCAATATGCCAACCACCCGGCCCTGTGGAATCTCAAGTGTGAATTCGCTCAGTGCTCGTTTTACTCCATATTGTTTCGTTACGTTCTGACATACAATCGCGCTCTTGCTCATCGAACGCATCCCCCTTTGTACTGGGAAACGTATTGTTCAATGTCGCTCCACGTATATCCGAGACTACCCATTTTTTCGAGAAACTCCTCTATCACCTTTTTGGCCAGTTCTGTCCGGAATTGATTCACCCGCTCCTGGGAGGTTGTAATAAATGTCCCCTGCCCGCGGCGCGTCTCCGTGAGTCCCACATGCTCCATCTCCTTGTAGGCGTGCATGACGGTATTCGGGTTAATCTTGAGTGCCTGAGCCAACTCTCTTACGGACGGAATCTTTTCCCCCAAGGCAATCTCCCCTCTGGCAACGGCGCTGCTCATTTGCCGCAAAATCTGTTCGTAAAGCGGTTGGCTGAGGTCGAGGCGAAATGTCAGCGGTCCCACGTGTCGTTCCTCCACAGCCTTCCCTCCGATTCCGCCACCAGCAGGTGTGTTAAGTGAATTAAGTGTATCATATCACATAATACACTACATTCAAGCCTCTCTGTTGACGAATCAAAAAGAGGCACACTCCGTATTTAGGAGCGTGCCTCCAAATCTTTGTAAATGACCAGTATCAATGACGATGGCCTCTGGCCTCTCCTGGCGGCGCCCACGTTTGTGAACCAAATCCGTCACTGGTCGATAGACCTGAACCATCCCCACCAGTTGACGTTCCATCACCAGACGGTACACCACCGTCACCCGCGTCGCTCGACCCACCTGAATCGCCGCTTGGTGGTGAACCAGGTGTCCCCAAAGGCGGTGTTCCTGCATCGCCTTGTCCCGGACTCGTGCCAGGTCCCACACCAGGGATTGTGGTATTGTTGCCCTGTCCATTGCCGGGCGGCGTTTGAACGGCGCCCGTCTGCACGGTGACCGTGGCCGGCGTCCCCAAGGTACTTCCGGAATTCGGATCTGTGGCCTGTACAGTGTACTGATAGACCTGCCCTGGTTGCACGTCCGTATCAATCATACTCGTACCCTGTGTCTCGCCAATGGGTACTTGGTCACTTGACCCGACCGTTTGCCGTGTGACGGTGTATGTGACAGTCGTCGGGAACCCGCCTTGCCAACTCAGGCTGACTTGATTCTTCGCGGCATCGTACGAGGCGGTGAGCCCTTGAATCCCTGTCGTCGCCTTCGTCGGTGGCGCCTGGTTCTGATTGACGTAATTGATACCATCCGCCGTTCCCGTATTATATGGGTACGGCCCCTGTGCGAACTGTTGCGGCTGCTCATTTTGTAAGGCCAGCGCGATGATGTCATGGAAAATTTGCGCAGCATTTCCGGATGGGTCTTCCGGTGTCATCGTCATATGATGACTGGCATTGGTCTGGTCATAACCAATATGAATGCTGCCAACAAGCGTTGGCGTATAGCCATCGAACCAACCATCGCGAATCCAGTTGTCGTGGCTGCCATTGAGCCCCGGGTCATACTGCACAGTCCCCGTTTTACCAGCGACACCCCAGTTCGGCAACTTCGCATACTGCCCTGTGCCGTAGTCGACAACATCCTCCATGAGGCGCGTCATATCCGTCGCAGTCTGACTCGACATAATTTGCGATTGCGACGGCGATTCATGATAGAGAATCGTCCCCTCTGCATTCACAATCTTATTAATCAAGTACGGCTGCGAGCGGATCCCCTGATTCGCGAATGGGGTGTACGCACCTGCCATCTGCAGCGGTGTGACATTGACTTCGCCGCCGATTGCGATACCCAGGTGTTGACGGGCACTCGAACTCAATTGAATACCATCTTTTTCGGCAAAGTTGACACCAGTTGACAAACCAATCTGTTGTAGCAACCAGACAGAAGCGATATTTTGCGACTCCTCGAGCGCATACTGCAAGGTGACTTTCGACGGTCCGCCAACTTCCCAGTTCGACGGCTCATAGCCATCACCAAAGTCCTGCGGCGCATTGTCGAGAATCGACGTATACGACCACTTGCCCGATTGAAGCGCCGGAGCATATTCCATAATCGGCTTGATAGAACTCCCCGGTGAACTGCCACTATACACGCGATCCAGCCCAAGCGGCGTGAAATCCTGATGACGGCTGCCTGCGGCACCCAAGATGCCGCCCGTCTTCGGATCGACAAACACAGCAGCGCCCTGCACAACCGTTCCCGATGTCGGGCCTGGGAAATCTGAATCATATTTTCCGCTCCAGAACACCTCGTTGATAGCATTCTGAACCGCAGGACGAATCGTCGTATAAATTTTCAAACCGCCCTGTTCCACTTCCTCCGGCGGAATATTGTGTTTACTGAGGTAGTCTAACAAAAAGTTAGTCAAGAGCGGATTGGTATCCCACCCGTCGTCACTGTTGGCACTGCCGGACTTGACGATGCCGAGCGGCGCTTTCTCCGCTTGCTTCGCCTGACTTTCCGAGATGTATCCCCAATGCGCCATATTCTCAAGTACCTGGTTCCGCCTTGTCAGCGCAGCTTTCGGGTGCTGTATCGGGTCATACGCCGATGGGGCCTGCGGCAATCCCGCCAACAGCGCGGCATCTGCGAGTGTCAGCTTATTCGGGTTCTTTTTCAAATCGATACCGAAATACCGCTGAGCGCCTTGCTCGATACCTGTGCTCCCCTCGCCCAACGGAATCCGATTTAAGTACATAGCCAATATTTCTTGCTTCGTGAAGTTGCGTTCAATTTGGACACCGAGAACAATCTGCTCAAATTTTCGCGTAAACGTCTTTTTGTCGGTCAGATAGACCATTTTGGCCAATTGTTCCGGAATCGTGCTGGCCCCTTGCTCCAGGCTGCCAGAAAGTGTGTCGACAAAAACTGACCTCACGACAGACTTTAAGTCGACGCCAGAATTTGTCCAGAACGAATGGTCCTCAGTCGCGACAATCGCGTTTTGCACGTTCTTCGGAATCTGTCCATACGTGAGGTCCGTCGCCGGAGAACCCAGAGACATCAATTTTGTTCCATCCTCGGCGTAGACAATGGACGGTTGGTGTACTTTTTCCAACTCTGAAGCTTGAAACGGAATAAACCGAACCGCCAAATAAAACGCGAGTGCGATCAAGACGATAATGGTGATGACCAAAGCAGCAACAATTGATATCCAACGCCGCAGCAAACGCGGCACCTCCTCGCTGATAGGTCCAATTTACGCCTAGTTGCGCCCGCCTCCACCCTAGCGTGGCCTCTTGCCGTAAATATTGCCATGACGCAGACGTGTGCCATGCAGACACATGGCACACGTCTCAAAATCTACAAGATAGAATAGTTTACTTCGCAAACCGAGTGGCCCCACTTTCTAAGGGGCCGTATGATACGAAAACCGATCTCCACGGACTTACAGTCGTTTCAGTCGCCAAGCGTAACTTGGACCGTCCATCGCCTTCGTCGTCTTCAACGGAATCTTCTTGGTCTGATCTCCAACCGTGATGGTCAGCGTTCCAATCGTGGCGCCGGCATCAACATGCGTCGGAAGATTGGCGGCTTGCTGCACCGACTCGTGGATTGGCATTCCAGGCCAGCCAATCACACTCACGTTTTCACCCGCACGAACCGTCTCATCCGACGACGTCCACGGTGCGCTGAGTGTTGCAATTGGCGTATCTGCACTGACAACTTGCACGTGGCGCAAGGCAGCCTGCGCATTTTTCGACAAAGTCACCCCAGCATCCAGTGCAGTTTGTAATTCAGGCGTCTTCGTCTGTCCCAGCACAGCACCGACAATCACGACATCCTTCGCGCCAATCGTTTTTTGCGAAGCGAACACGAAACATCCGCCTGCCTGCGACGTGCTACCCGTCTTGCCACCAATAATGACACCATGACCGACTTCCGAGTCGACATTGTAGACCGTGCCTGCAACCGGCAAAGTTGCTTGGGGCTCTGCCACCACAGCCTTAAATGTCGGCAATTGCATGGCGGCGGAGAACAATTTGACTTGGTCGACCGCCGTGCTGGAACTGCCCGGGTTAAAACCGCTAGCATCGACATAGTGGGTGTTGGTCATCCCCATCGACTTCGCGGTCTTGTTCATTTCGTTGACAAAGGCGCTCTCCGTGCCATCACACCACTTCGCCAACATAGTTGCGACATTGTTTCCGGAAGGCAGCATTAACCCTTCAAGCGCTTGGCGCTCTGTGAGCTTCTCGCCGGGCTTGACCTGTAAGACGGACTCACCCTTTGCCTTATCACTTACATACGTTTGGTAGTCTTCATTTGTGACCGTGATGGACGGACCATCCTGGCCAATGCCGAGCGGATGCTTCTTCAATACCAGATACGCCGTCATCACTTTCGTGACACTAGCAATCGGCGTTGGTGTCTGCGCACCCGAATGCCCCATGTCGCCAACTCCAATGGCAGCAAGGGCAGCTTGTCCTTCACTCGGCCAATCAATTTTTGGCTTTGCTCCGGGTACGGTGTTCACTGTCGCACCACTGACTTGCAGCGACAAGTGCGGTACAGGTCGGACGAACTGGACGACGGGTATGGCAATAATGACGAGCGCGATGATAATCCACTTGATGCTGCGCACAAATGATCCTCCTACATTTTCTGCAATATACTAAGCCTTCGATTCAACAGACGGCCCAACAGAGTCACGTCCCTGCGTCAGCTTGCGATACTGCACGAACATCGCCAGACGCCAAGGAACAAGCATTCCAAACGCCAAATCGAAGAACAAAGATCCGGTTTGATAGATGTCCACATACTGCTCTACAACACTATGCAAGATCAGACGCAGTACGAGCAACCCCAAAAGAATGTAAATAAACGCCTTCGAGCGATGCAAGTACACGTGATTATCGCGAACAAACATCTTTGAGGTCGCAATCAGCGGATAGCTGAGCAAACACCCGACCACAAAGGCAATGAGCGCATAAGCCAAGCGTTCACGCGTGAACGGGAAAATGTACATCAGGAAGCCTGTACTCATCATCACTGGTGGAATCAGAATCTTCCTCGCATTGGTCGGCCTCCCAGAAGCCCGCAACCGAATAAAAATCACCGTGAGCGCAAAAACCACTGCAATCACAGTCCCAATCACTGTCGCCACAGCGTTTGGCATGTCAAACCCTCTCTTTCATGAGCGCGCTTGATTGCTACACGTTGGCAATGACGAATCACCATAGCTGTCAGTATACCATCAAATCCTTGTCGTGTTTTTGAACGGAGTCCCACAAAATTACGACATCCAAGTGGTAATTTCAAGCTGCGCAGTATCATTTTGCATATCCGCCTACTTGTTTTCCACGTTAGGCCAATCCGTCCAAGGCATAGAAACTGCGCCACGAACCATCCTAAGAAAAAAACAATGTATAATGGAGGTGCCAGTATGGCGCAAAATAACCAGTCTTCAGAAAGCTCCAGCGGCACAACGACCCAAACCATGATTCAAATCACGCCCTACCCGACCTCGTTCCCACCGCAACATCAATCCGAGCAACCCGGCCTTCAACGGTTGATGACACCCACCCCAGACAGCGACAATAAAGCATACCGTGGCAACGGCAAATTAACCGACAAAGTTGCGGTCATCACCGGCGGCGACAGCGGCATTGGGCGCGCGGTGGCCATCGCCTTTGCCAAGGAAGGCGCCGATGTCGCCATCGTCTATTACAACGAACACGAAGACGCCGACGACACCGTCCAAGCAGTTGGCGACTATGGCCGCCAGTGCATCTCGCTGCCTGTTGACGTCCGTGACCCCGCTCAGTGCAAAGACGCTATCGACGACGTTGTTAAGCGCTTCGGCAAACTCGATATCCTTATCAACAACGCCGCGGAACAACATCCGCAACAGAGCATTCTCGACATCACGCCCGAACAGTTGGAAGGCACCTTTCGCACCAACGTATTCGGCTACTTTTATATGATTCAGGCGGCACTCCCCCACATGTCGCCAGGCGCAACCATCGTCAACACCACTTCCATCACAGCCTACAAGGGCAATGAGACACTGATAGACTATTCCGCCACCAAGGGCGCCATCGTCACCTTGACGAGATCGCTTTCACTATCGCTCATCAAGCAAGGTATCCGCGTGAATGCCGTCGCCCCAGGCCCCATCTGGACGCCGCTCATTCCCTCGACGTTCGACGCCGCGCAAGTCGCAGAATTCGGCAGCAATGCGCCGATGAAACGCGCGGGACAACCCGCAGAACTCGCGCCAGCGTACGTCTACCTCGCGAGCTCCGACAGCTCCTACGTGAGCGGCCAAGTCCTGCACGTCAACGGCGGGGACATTGTCAACGGGTGACAGCCAACAGGTCGGCGCATCAACATGTGCCCGGCGGGTGTGTGACCGACAAGAGTCGCCGTCGAAACGCAAACACCTCGAATTGCAACACGCGCTGAAAGCCGTGTGCAGTTCGAGGTGTTTCACGGTGCCCCTGTGCGGCCCATCCCCACGAGCATTAATGTTGCGCGACCAACGTCACGGACCCATTCGCCGGGATGACACCCGTCATCAACGTCCCTGCAGCCGCGCCGCCCGTCGCGAGTTCTACCGCAATTTGAACAGTATAAGCTCCACCTGATGGGCTCGCGCTGTTCGCCACGACGAAATCCCCGTTATGGAGCGTCGCAATCTGTTGCGACGTGTTACTCGCGCTGTATACCGGAACGGAGGTACTCGTGCCTGTCGGATTTGCCACCTGCACCCGATAGACGTTGTTAAACGAGACATACTGGGAATCCACCCAACCGTAGCCCTGAACGTAGTACCACGGCACCACAAGGCCTCCGGCCATCCCTTGTTCGATTTGGGTGATATTCACGGTCGTCCCCGCCGGAATCGTCGGCTGACTGCTCGACGTTCCAATGTACTTCGTCCACATACTATAGCTCCAAATGCCGTCCGGGTTCGCCATGCCCATCACTTGCGACTCAAACTTTTTGACCGCAGTTTGCGTGGCTTGGCCGAACTGGCCATCGACCGTCAGTCCCGCTCCGATTTGCTGGTTGAGGAACTGCTGCACTTCCATCACGGGCTCACCGGAACTCCCGATGCTCAACTGGCCAAAGAACATTTCCTGCATCCCCGCGCCCATACTGGAGAAATACGGAACACCATTGTAATACGGGGTAGACTTGGTCGTCCCTTTGGCACCGTTCAAGTAATAGACCGGTTCCGAATTGCTCTTTGGCGCAGGTGCACTTTGCCCCGGTGTGTACTGCGTGTAGTCGCTGATGGTTGATCCCACGGAGCCCGAGAATTGCGCCATCAAGCTGCCGATACTCGATGCCCACTGCGGATCTGTCGCGTAATGGACGTTCATTCCCGTCAATGTCGGACTCACGTACTCACTGGCGCCGGGCGTCAAATAGTTCGAACGGACTTCCCACGCCTCGAAGCGAATCGCGTAATCATCGCTTGGGAACATCCCGGCGTCATCACCAGGATCGGCATCATAAGCGCCATAGCCAAATAGGTTATTCTTCGCGAGCGCAATTTGGCTTTGCCCCCACGCGCTCTCCAAAATCGCATGCGAGACCAAGTAGTTGGCATCGACGCCATACGTGTTTTGCGCCGCCATGAACGATGCGCCAAGCCCGTTCATCGGCGAGTGATTCGCCAACAAGTACTGGTCAATCGTGTTCGCGTTCACGTTCCCCGGCGCGGGAAAGCGTAAATCCACATTCGTGTAGGAGCCCGCCGAACCGCTGGATCCCGTTGATCCCGTGGTTCCGCTCGATCCGGTGGATCCTGTCGATCCGGTGGATCCTGTCGATCCGGTAGATCCGGTAGATCCGGTAGATCCGGTAGATCCGGTAGATCCGGTAGATCCGGTAGATCCGGTAGATCCTGTCGATCCGGTAGATCCGGTAGATCCGGTAGATCCGGTAGATCCGGTAGATCCGGTAGATCCGGTAGATCCGGTAGATCCGGTAGATCCACTCGAGCCGCCCGCAGGCGTCGTCGCAGGCGGCTTCATGGTCCACGTCGTGCCCTGCCATCCTGACTGAATTCCAACCCGCGTGAGTGCGTCCATGACGTACCAAATCGGGAGATAGGTCGTTGGCTGCCCCGACGCCGGATCAACGTGGATGACCGCGTCCACTCTATCGACAACCGTGCCATTGATGGCGATAGACGTGCTGCCTTTGCCGTACTTGATGTTACTGTAATCCACCTTGAAGCCGCTATTGGACGGCACGATAATGTTCCAAACGTTGTTGGACCAGGTGTGCTGGAAGCCTACTTGATCCATCGTGTTCATCACATACCAAATCGGCATGTAGGTGGTGCCTTGATATGTAAAGCCGTCCGGAGACGTAATCAGCTTTCCATTGTAGTAAATCTGCTTGGCTTCCAAGTGCGTGACGAGTGGACTGTTGGCACTCAGGTTGACCGGCTTCGACGCAAATGCCGCCATTGCGGCGTCTATCGCAGACCAAGTCTGTGGCCCCACCGCGCCGTCTGCCGTCAGGTGGTGACTCGTTTGAAACGCTTTGACCTCTGTCGTCGTCAACGGGCCGTAATCGCCATCGGCTTGTCCGACGGTAAACCCAAGCGCGTTCAAATCGTTCTGCAAGGTGACCACTGCTGCCCCGGTCGATCCCACCTGTAACACTGGTTCAGTACTGGTGGTTGCAGCATGCGCCACAATGGGCATTGCCCCCGAGGCAAGGCTTGGCAATATCATCACGGCGAGCAGACGCTGTTTCTTCACAAATTATGAACCCCCGCTTCTCAGTCATGAGCTAATATCGATGCGCTGTACGGATAGCGCGCCATTTTCTACGGCAACTTGAATTTCGCCTAGGACCACTGTTCCGCCGAGATCGGGGAGCATTTGGTTCATCGAAATCGAAATGGATGACGACGTAGGCAATTTGACGCGAATGCTGTCATCGGCCGCCAAGCCCAAGTCTCGGCTGTCGAGTACATCCGTCGTCGACCACGTCGTATCCCCCGGGCGCTCGTACTGAATTTGACCCAGCGTCGTCGTGTAACTAAACCAACTGGTCGCACCTTCGCTCGGCATGGTCAACACCCACGTACCATTCTCGTTCGTCACTTGAATACTGTCGAAGAACTGATAGGTTTGGATGATGGCGTTTTGAACGTCCTGGTTCGACGTGAAGAATGGCTGCCCGCCCGCACTGTCACCGTTAAAGGTAGCGGTCGCCTCATCACGAATGGGGTACTCGACTTGATAGGTATCGGCGTCAAGTTTGACAAAACCAGTTTGGTGATGAGCAATGTTCGACACGATTTCGGATAATTCCTGCGGACTCAACAAGTCGCTCGTCTGCACGCCCGACGGATTCAGCCCAGTGTCGTTCGCCCAGGCAAACGGAGCGCCGCCTGGCTCAAATGACGCGTCGGTCAGCCCATACGCGTTCCACAAGACCTGGTCTATACCACCGACGCTCATGGCGTCATAAGCGCCCGAATGGGTCGACGACGGCGGTGTATAGATGTGTTTGCTAATCGCCGTTTGCACCACAGCAAAATGGCTGTCTGTCGTGGCAATGTCGCTATAACTACTGGTACCCGAAGCCTTCGCAGAAATGCCAAAGGCGCTTTCCACCTGCTGCAAGACCTGCCACACAGGCACCTCGTTCGCTGGCAGTGCAGGTGGTGGCGTGACTTTGGTCGGCGCGTTCAGCGTCCACGTGGTACCGTCCCACGGCGCCGTGATGCCGACGCGCGAGAGCAGTTGCTGGGTGTACCAAATCGGGATGAAGGTGGTTGCTTTGCCCGAGGCGGGATCGACTGCGGCAATCCCGTTCACCTTGTGCATCAACTGGCCGTTGATTTCGAGTGAAATCTTCCCCGACCCCACCTGAATGTTCGATTTATCGACTGTCATCGTCGAGGGGACCTGAAGGTTCCACACGTTGTTCTTCCAGGAACTTGTAATCCCCAGTTGTGTCAGTCCCTGCTCCACATACCAAATGGGCATATAGGTCGTGTTGTTATATGTAAAGCCATAGGGTTGTGAAATCGTCTTGCCATTGAGCACAATGGTCTTTTTCTCCATCTTGTATTGCGGACTGGCCGCGGCGGCGACCGGCGTCACCATCGGTGTCAACGCCAGGCCAGCCGCCACAACAACGCCCAGGGAACTGCTTAGCACATATCGCTTCATAGCGCCCTCACTTTCCTTCGATAAACGCGGCGGTCGCGTCATACGCGGCGCGCTGTGTAGGATCCGTCGATTCGGCGGCCGTCACAAGCAATTTCGATCCGTCATAAAACGCGTGACTGACCTGGTCTTTGCCAAACCCTTCGAGGTTCAACTTGTCCAAAAAGGTGTCATACAGTTGTTGGTTGCTGGCGTCTAATCCGGTCAACTCAACTTCAATGCCCATCCCGCTCTGCTTGGCGGTCTCCATCGCGTTGCTGATGCGAATCACATCGGCATTGGCGCCCTGCTCCACATAATTCGGCTGAATCCACGCCGCATCAAAGCCAAGGGATTGCCATTGGTTCGTCCTATCGGCACCATAAAACGGGATCCAAAATAGAGGTAAGTTCAACTGGTGCACTTGCGAAACCGCATATTGCAGATAGAAGAATTCCCCTGGCGTCGTGACGTGGTACTGCTCCTCGTCCCAATAGATTCCATCGAGTTGCAGATGCTGAAAACCAGCCGCCTGCCATTTTGACATCAGCGTTTGCAAATACCATTTCATGGCCGTCTCGCGGGCCGCTAGCGCATTCGGATCAGTAGCGGAACCACCGAAGTTCACGTCTTGCCCATTCACCGAACCGAAATCGTGCGTACCATAACCGAAATACGGAATCGTCAGCACAACCTTTTCCTTATCGGTCGTACCCAGCGCCTGGTCGCGCTGAGCGACAGCCTGGTCGAGCGCGGAAAGCTGTTGATTCGGCGCAAACAAATCGTTGATATAGTTGGTGAGTCCTGTCACTGTGTTGCTCACGTTCCCATAGGGAAGAAACAACATCGTATCAAACAGGGAACTCGTAATGTTGCCCGAGGTATCGACATCTGCCACCATCGGCAGGAAATCGCTCGCGGACCAGGTGCCTTCTTCCCCGTGCGCTCCCGTCTCGACGAGCAACATGTTGTGAATTCCTGCTGCACTTGCAGATGTCGGAGAAAGTGGTCCGATGTCGTCCTGCTGGCCGGGCACGTATCCGAGCGTATTCGCAGCACTGCCCACGGCAGAGGTACTGCCCTTGACATCAAGACCGCGGACGAACACCCAAACACCAACGGGGATGTACAGGCGAATGGCGTCCGCCTCGATGCCTGTGTCGCTGTCCCATGCGTAGGTTTGAGTCGTCGATTTTTGCCCACTCTGCGGGATGGCAGAATAGCGGTTTCCAGCAGAGTACCATGTGCCATCCTGCTCGAATTGAAATTGGACGTAATCCGGATAATAGACGCCCATCGACTGGTTTTGCATCGCCGTAATTTCAATATGGCGCACATCTACGGAACGTCCGAATTTCACAGTGATATATCGTCCACCCTGGTGGTTGAACCCAAGCCAGCCAGTTTTGCTGGTCACAGGTTGGCGATAGGCCGCTTCATTCTGCGAAAACGTGGAATCTGGCAGACCTGTTACGGTAGTTGAGATAGTGCCTAGTGATGTGAGGTCTTGCATCGAAGCGGGGGTTGCAGCGGACACGGAGGGACTCATCAAAGCGAGCCCAAGGGTCGTGGACGCCGCGACAGCAGCCGCCCACCGCCGGCGCAAATGGTTCATGTTTCATCCTCCATTAATGTTCTCAGTCCGCGCTTTGGGAGACAAGGAAGCCGCATGGGGGTCGTACCGTGCTGGCCATTATCAAGAAAAGACGACAAAATCAAACAGAATGTTACATCAATTGGGCAGTAAGATAGACTGCCACCAAAAGCTCATAGAGTTACCAGTTTATTATAAGGGCAGTTCCCTAAGGGGTAAACCCTTCGATCACCAGCAAGTACCGTCATTACGCAAAATCAGATATTTCATAGAACCAGTTGACGCCTCGCTAAAATTCCCCATATAATTCAAGTAACGTTTATCAACTGAACAGCATTCGGAAGAGTGGACATGATGATCCCTGCTCGTCACGTGGGCACATAAGAGCTGGGGGAGTGAGTTGTGCAACCGGCCACCTGTTTATTACAGGTGGCCTTTGCTATGTGCCGCGGAGGTCACGTGTATCCATCCTGAAAGCGAGGTGCATGGCGGTGTACGCCAGTTGCATACCAGGGTCGGATAGGTGCGGCCACGTCAGGGGTCAAGGGTTGAAAAGAAAAAAGACAGAGCAATGATGGCTGCAAAAGCCAGGCAACAACCGTTTTTGGCATGATTTATCTTTTTCCACAGAAGAGGGCCACGCGCTGCGCGGCCCTCTTCTGTATATACATCACGTTATCCATGTATTCTATGTAATGTAACCCAGCAATCGCGAAATGGCCACTCAAGCATGGTTCCCAAGCATATGTAACGGTAGATTCATCGTGACTGTCGTCCCTTCACCCACCTTGCTATCCCATTCAATACACCCGCCATGCGACTGGACAATTCGCTGGCAGACCATCACACCAAGACCGGTTCCACCAGACTTCGTGGTATAAAATGGTTCGCCGACGTGTTCAAGCGTCGTTGCGTCCATCCCAATCCCCGTATCCCGCACACGGATGTACACCTTATCCGCGTCCACCCAAGTGGACAGGTAAACTCTTCCGCCGCCAGTGACCGCATCCATCGCGTTCTTAATCAGATTGACTAACACCTGATGAATTCTATCCGCTTCGCACAATACCATGGCGCCTTCGTCCTGCAGATGCATCTCCATGACAATGCCCTGCATCAGCGCCTCGGAGTGGAAGAGGTCATATACCCGCGTCACGATTTGCTCGACGGGCGTCGACTGAAACTCGGAAAACTGGGGCCGGGCCACAGCCAACAACTCATTCGTGATGCGCGATATCCGTTCGATCTCTGTGCTCATAATGTCCGCGTACTTGGGACCTGACTCCGGTTGCTTGGCGACCAATTGCAAGAACCCCTTTAACGTCGTCAGTGGGTTTCTTATCTCGTGCGCAATGCCCGCCGCAAGTTGGCCCACCACCGACAGTTTCTCGGAACGCAGCAGCATCTCTTCCGACTGCCGCCGCAACGTGATATCCCGAAACACGAGCACAGCACCGGTCACCTGGTCTTCCTCGTAAATCGGCGAGACCACGTACTCCACAGGAAACGGCGTACCGTCCTTTCGCCAGAACTGCACATCCACAATGTGCCGCGTTTGACCGCTGTGCATGGCCTCCTGGACTGGATTTCGATGCCCGCGCTCCCTGATGTGGCTGTTGCCCGAGCACCCGAGCGTCTCATAAAAATCTCGCCCGTGGAGATTGGCCGCAGCGTATCCAGACATCCGTTCCGCAGCCGGATTGACAAAAATCACACGGCCATGTAAATCGACGCCGCAAATCCCCTCCGCAACCGATTCCAAAATAGATTTGGTCTGTATGCTGAGTTTGCGAATGGCCTCGACTGTGGCATGCTTTTCCGTCACGTCCCGACAAATCGCAAATACACCCGTCACCGTGTCATCCGCCCGAATTGGAATCACTTTTAACCGCACGCGAATCGGTCTACCTGTGCGGTGGCGAATCAGTACCTCGAGTTCCTTGATGACGCCCGCACGTGCATGTACAAAGCCGCGCAACAAATGGTAAATATCCTGCTTGGACAAAAAGACTTGGAGCGGTAACCCCAGCAGCGACGCTCGGTCGTACCCGATAAATTCCTCTGTCATCGGATTGACGTCGACAATTCTGCCTTTGAGGTCGAGTTGAACGACGAGATCAGAGTTTTCGTCGAACAGCGACCGATATCGACGCTCGCTCTCGCGCAACGCGCATTCCACCCGTTTGCGGTCGGTAATGTTCCGAATGATGCCACGCATCCCAACCGGCGCCCCGAACGAATTTCGAACCAAAGTCGCCGACGCCTCAAGCGTCAGTTCTTGTCCATCCCCACTCGTAAACTGAAACTCATGCGCCCGTCGAGGGGCTCCTGTACGCCAGACAAATGACCACAGACGATACAAACTCTTCGCCTGTGAATAGGTTAAATGTCTTCGATATGCCTTACCGATTAATTGACACTCTGGTACGCGTAAAATCTCGCACAGAGAAGAATTCAACATCACGAGGTTTGCAGATTGGTCCATCTCGTAATATCCGTCGTAGATACTCTCCAAGATCTCTTTTTGCCAGACAATGTCGCGTGTTGAATTGACTAGCGTACTCATCCGTGTACGCGCCCCTCAAACTTGATTTGTTTCCTTTGTATTGTGTCATGTGCCCAAAGGATCGTCAATTTCCAAAAAAGGCGGAAATACCCGCGTTCCACCCTGCGTAACAATATATCGATACAACCATATCGAAATACATCAATATATACGGATATAGATATCGATATACGTTCTCCGCAAATATGCTAGAATATGGGCGAAGGGAGCGTACTCTGTTGACAAGTAAAACCACCGTACTATACTTCGGCATCCAAAAAGGCGGCGCCGCGAAGAGCACCACAGCAGCGGCAACTGCGTACATATTGGCCAAGCGCGGCCAAAAGGTATTAGCAATCGATCTGGACTCGCAAGGCAACCTGACCAACCTATTGAGTGAACACGACGACATTTACGAGTACAGTGGCAGAACCGCGCTGGAAGCGATGAAAAGCGTCGAAGCAAACGGCGAAGAACTCGTCAGCAACTACGTTCATCCAGTATCGGAAGGCATTGATTTGATGCCTAGCGAGGATTTCATGGCCACCCTGTCCAGGTGGCTGTACCGCGAATTCGAGCGCAACTACCCAGGCAAAAACCCAGGTCTTGTACTCCGCGGTGCGTTGGAGAAAATCCTTCGGGTTCGGCCATATGATTTCGTCGTGATCGACAGTCCACCGAGTTTAGGGGACCAATCTATCAATGGCATGGCTGCGGCCACACACATCGTGTCCCTATTTGAACCTAGTAAATTCTGTCTCGATGCACTGCCGCGATTTTTCGAAACCGTGTATCACGTTCGGCAACAACTGAACCCAAACCTCCAAGTCGCCGGAATTCTCGCCACAATGGTCGAAAAGCGCCGGGCCGATGCGCAATTGCTGTTGGAGACCCTCGCGGAAGACGAAGAATATGGTCCACTTTTGTTCGCCCAGCGAATCTACCGCAGAGCCGCGACCGGACGTTTGAACTTGCAAGGATTTGTTGAAAACCGCGAACTGCGTCGTGCCATCCAGGAGTATGAGCAGTTTACCGAGGAGTTGTTACAGCGGCTATGAGCGAGTTAAAGGAGAAATTGCAACAGCGGCTAGCCCGGTCGCGCACCGTTCACCAGGAACTTATCCAACCTGCGCCCGCACCTCAGCCGACGCCTGAGCCCATCATCGCAAAAGCAGTCGCGCCAAATGCGATTGAGGTGGATTCGCCGCCCCGGCCTGGACGGCCGAAAAAAATCAAGCGGAAAGTCACCACCCTGTACTTTGATGAGGATTTAGATAAGGCATTGGAAATGTTTCTGCTTCGTCAATATCTGCAAACGGGGACGAAGACCAGCAAGAGCGAGTGGATTCGAGGACTCGTTGAAACCTCGCTGAAAGAGCACAACGCATGGCCACCGCAGGAATAATGCATAGCCTGCAGGCCGCACCGTACATTTAAAGTGAACAGAACACCCAAAAGATAAATTGTGGAGGAAATCTTGTGGCAGTTATCATTTTTGATCTCGACGGCACCCTCATCAACACCGGCGACATCGCGATAGACGCCTACAAATCCGCAATGGCCGAGTTCTCCGTCAAGCCTGCGGACTTACCGACAGACGAACAGATTTTAAAGACGTTTGGACTCCCGGACAGAGAAATTTGGCAGTCGCTGATGCCGAATCACACCGCAGAGGAACAGATGGCAGCCTTCCACCTGTCCTCCACGCGCATCGACGAAGCCATGCGACATCGGGATATCCTCCTGCCCCACGCGCGCGAGGTCGTCCATGAACTGCATCGTCGCGGCTATATCCTCACCACCGCCAGCAATTGCGGCGAGCGGTACCTAGACGCCGTGATGGCCACACAAGGCATTGGCCACCTGTTTGATGAACCCCTCTGTCTCGAGTCGGTCCACGGCACGCGAAAAGCCGACATCTTGCGTCAACTCGTCGCACGCTACGGGCAAGAGTCCAAATTGTACTTGGTGGGAGACCGGTATACGGATCGCGATGCCGCAGCCGAAGTCGGGATGCCATTTATCGGGTGTGACTTCGGCTTTGGCGACGCATCCGAATTGACGGGCGCCATTTACATCGTCAAAGACCTGCCTGGATTGTTGAATTACTTCACCTAATGGTCGTCCCTTCACACCGACACAGGGCAATAGGCCCTTCTCGCGAGGGCCACATGCGCCTACTGCACGAGCCCCGTCAGCGCGACTGCGTGCCGAGCACCCGCTCGCGCACGTTCTCCACGGGCACGATGGTCGTTTGTCCTGTTCGCCTGTCCATGAGTTCAACGCCACCCGCCGCAAGGGAGCGGGCACTCACGGTGATGCGCGTCGGCATCCCGAATAAGTCGGCGTCGCTAAACTTGATTCCGGGGCGCAGTGCCCGATCATCCCAGATGGCATTCTCCATCCCCAGCGCCTGGTACACGTTTTCTGCGGCGCCCACGATTGCTGCATCGTCGCCGACACTGACGATGTGTGTGGCATACGGCGCGACGCTGCGCGGCCACATCATCCCCGCCGCGTCGTGATGCTGTTCGAGAATGCAAGCCAACACGCGCGTGATACCGATGCCATAACAACCCATCACCGCCGGGATCGACCGCCCATCGGCATCCGCCACCGATGCCCCCATCGCCTGACTGTACTTTGTTCCAAGTTTAAACGTATTCCCCGCCTCAATCCCACGCACCTCCCGCAAAGCGCCCCCGCAGCGCCCACACGCCATCCCTGCGCTCACGTTCGTGATATCCGCCGTCGCCACGGTCGCACATGTGGATAGGTCGCCCAAATGCGCGGCAATCGCCGTCCAGGCCGACTTTGAATCAACCCCCTCGTCAACCACAACACGAACATCGAACGCCGCTTCGCGCGCGACGTCCGACGCCGCAGCCTCAGCCAAATCCGCAATGCCAACGGCACGCGTCAGTTTTATCGGATTCACGTCGAGGTGTCTCGGGACCACCACCACGATCACGCCACCTGCCCCATCCCGATACACCTTCACCTGCAATTCATCGCACACGAGCCCACCGCTGGATTTCTGTGCCACCGCCACTTCCCGATTCGCTGCGTATCCGCAGCTGTCACAAATCAACAGCGTATCCTCACCCATCGGAGACAAAAACATAAATTCGTGCGCCATACCGCCACCCATCATCCCGGTATCCGACTCGACGGATACGATGTCCAAGCCACAACGCTTGAAAAATCGAACATAAGCCTCAAGCACTTTTTCGTAGTGCGCGTTCAAATCGTCAACCGTTAGGTGAAAGCTGTAGGCGTCCTTCATCAAGAATTCGCGCAGTCGAATCAGCCCTCCACGCGGACGCGGCTCGTCTCGAAATTTAGTCTGTATTTGGTACATCATCAGCGGCAGTGCGCGATACGATTGCACCATGCTGCGAAAAAAATCCGTGGCAGTTTCTTCATGCGTCATCGCCAAGACCATCGCCGCCCCCGCGCGGTCTGTCAAGCGGGCTAAATCAGGGCCGATACTCGACAGCCGCCCAGACTGTTCCCACAACCCTGCCGGTTGCACCACCGGGAATAGCACCTCTTGTGCACCCAGCGCATCCATCTCCTCCCGCGCAATCGCCTCAATGTGATGCAACGCCCGCACGGCGAGCGGCCCATATGTGTAAATCCCTGCGGACACGCGCCGCACGAACCCAGCGCGAATCAGCAACTGATGGCTGGTCAATTGCGCGTCGGCCGGTACCTGACGCTCCGTTTTAAACACGAGATGGGACATTTTCATCGCAAAATCCCTCCAAAAAACAAAAATAACCCCGCCCATCAAAGGGCGAGGTTGAACTCGCGGTACCACCTTTATTCGCCGCCCACTTCGGCGGCGCTCCACTCCAATCGGCTCTGGCTTCCATCATGCACGAACCAGAACGAATCGGTGCCTTGCGATAACGGGAGGCGACCGGGCGACTCATCATCGCCAGCTCTGGGGTGGGTTCACTGGAGGTTCACAGCCTGATTTCTCACCAAGGTAATCAGGTCTCTTGTCTGCGCTCTCCGGCTACTGGCCCCTTCAACACTGATTATCGAATATATAGACACTTTCGACAGCGGATGTCAATAGGGTGGGGATGTAGGCGGGCCGGGGCGGGGTGGTGCAGGGCCAGGGCGGATCAGGCGACCATCGGCGTGAGGGCGGGATCGTCCGCTGCAGGACGTCGGAGTCATCTGGGCTGCTCGCCGGGAGTGGCCCACGGCTGTGACATAAGGCAGAATATCTGCCCTATTTTCGGGATTTGGGCGACCTCAGGGCAATTAGGGCACGCAAAATACCTTATTTACTCAAATGCCGCCCGATAAAGGCGAAAAGTCGGCCATTAGGGCAGATTTCATGTCTTATCGGCCCTCAATCACGCCCGCGCGTCTTAATAAGACATCCGGCGCCAATCGCAACGGACAAAACCGAATCACCATCCGCAGCCGGAGAGGCCCCGTCACCAGGACCTCAGTTGCTCGGCGCGTAATACGCCAACAAATTTATATCCGCCTGTGTGTGCCCGTTCTGCGGTTGCAAGTTGACGGTTGTCACGTCCAGCAGCCGTGGAGCGTCGTGCAGCCCTTCCAGAAATGCTTCGACCTGCGCACTACTGCCTTGCACCGCCAACTGAAGGCTGATATTTGGCAGCACTTGCCCGCCACCTGTTGTTCCCGTCTGGTTTGCAGAAGATGCATTCGTGGTCGTAGTAGATTCGTCCGTCGAATTCGCCGCACTTGCGGCCGCTATGCTGACGACCCTTACACCCGTCTCTGCGGCTACTTTTGCAAAGGTTGCGAGGAGGCCTGATTCATCCGCGTCACTCGGCAGTGTGATGGATTTCGCCCCCGTCCCACTTTGAGGAGCCACCGTGTTCGGCGACGGAGATGACGAAGCATGGGTACTTGAGGCGCGGTTGGCGATGGATTGCTGCAAATTCGCAACCTCGCCCCGGAGGCTTAAAAGCTTGTCCCATTGCGGACGGAACCAAAACAAGTACAGGAGGGCGATGAGTGCAAGCAGAAATACGGCGATGACCAGTTTGGTTTCCCGCGGTGTCAATTTCCGATTCACGGATTCGTGCCCCCCGTCTGTGTCGGTGCGATGGTCAGTTGGTACAGGTACTGCAGCGGAGCCTTGTTCGATCCATCCGCCGGCCCAACCATAACCGCCGTCTGGTTGGTGACGCCTAAGCTGAGGTTTTGCAGCGTGACTTGATGAACCCAGGCGTCTGAACTGAGCGCGTGTTCGAACGTCGAGACGGCGATGACGCCTGAACTTCGTCCCGAAACTTGTATTGACGATCCGCTCGCTTGAATGGTATCGACGGTCATGCCCCCTGGCAGCGCGTCGTGGATATCCTTGAGCTCTCGGGCCCAATCCGTTCGCGCTGCAGCCAGTGCCTCTGCCTGTTGTGTGATTCCTTGCGTCGAACCGCCACCCGCCTGGGCGGAATGTCCCTGCTGGTCAAGCGATTGAGTCAAATGGTTCACCTGCTCAGTATACCGCGCCTGTGTCGCGTAGAACCAAACTTGCATGGCGACCAAACACGCGACGATGACGGCAATAGGTGCTGCAATAACCAGCCATTTGCGCGATGGGCTGTGCCACTGTGATTGGGTACTCCGCGGTTTCGAGACTCTCGGAAGTAAGTTAATATCCACGCCGTTTACTCCTCACGCATCGCTAGTCCAATGGCGGCTGTGTAATCGACCGAAACGGAATCATCACCCGCAATCAAGCGCCCGCGTCGCCCAGCGATGAAGTTGGTTTCAATCACATCCTGAAATGACAGCGCCCGTACAACGACGCCTGTCCTATCCGTGATGTTTGCCTGCTGGTGCGGATTTAACAAGTGACTGCCCGTCATGATAATCTCCTGAAATTGTGCCGACCGCTGATTGAGCGTGTACTGAAAGAAATTCATGGTGCGTTCCAACTCGGACGCAATCCGCCCCACATAATCCGACAAAGACAAAACTTCAAGCGACGGATGCACGCGCGCGGGCGTGGTGACAGGCAGCGACGATTCGTCAGTGGCGGCCATCGCCGTCGCATTCATGACACGCTCGTCGACGCCTTCGCCAAACCCGCCTTCCAGCGGGCTACCCGTTTTGTCGCCTAAAATCACGGGAACATCTCTCGTCAAATAAAGTAGTCCTCCATGAAATACGTGGACACTTGTGCCATGCGTATCCATCTCCGTCAAAATAAACGTCTCCGGCAATTCAACCACCCGCCGCAATACGCGAAACTTAGCCAACGGGCGAATATCAATCGATGCCACTTTGAGTTTCCGCTTGCGCAATCGTTCCACGAGCGGGCGAATAAAAGCGCCATCGGCCGCTATCAAAATCACACTCACGTTGTCGCCCTCACTCTGATCCGGCGAAGCAGGGCATCGAACAAAATCAAATACCACCTCGGCAAACGGCAAGTGAATCGTGCTAGTCAACTCAAACTCGATAACCTCCCGCAACTCCTCGTCTGTGAAGTTGGGTAGCGTGAGTTGTCGAATCACAGTGTACACACCGGGGATGGACACGTGCACACGTTTGCCCCGCACCTTGTAACCGTGAAGTGCGTGGTCGATGAGCTGTTCCAGGCGAATCCAATCAATATCATCACCGCCGTGGAAGACACCCGCTTCCACGGGCTGCCCGCTCATCTGCTGCAGTCGCAGCGTCTGCCCCACCTGAAGTTCCACCACGCGAATGGCATCCAATCCAATATCTAATCCAATCCTACTGATGCCCTGTCCCCGCGCCATACATCTCCCACCTAAATCTCCGTTATCGACTTGAGTGTATATCCACTACCACTAGGCCGCGACGACACGGGGCAACTGGCGGATTGAACATACGGATTCGCCGCAAACGAGCCACCATTCCCGCGGGTGCCCAGTGCAATCGCCGCCTCTTGCTGGACTTTGACCGTCGTGCCTGAATTTTGATAGAGATACTGATCTACGCACAGATTCCCATCAATCAACAGGGAGCTCCCGCTGTTCATCAGGACCCATCCATCTTTCTCACTCGTCCCGTTCGTCGTAGTCGATGCCACGACTGCATCCCCTTTGACATGCAAGGTCGCCCCCGCATCTACAGTCACTGGCCCTGTTTCTATCAGACTACCATCTATCGTCAAATTGCCGTTGCTATTCACCGTGACGCCACCCTGGATGCTCGCATTTTGCGCAATCGTAAAGCCTGTATTGACCGAAAGTGCGGTTCCATCCGCCAAACTTCCTACCTGCAATTGTGATCCACTGTTAATATTCAACGTTTGACAAGACAATTGCCCAGAAATAGTCAACTTCCCGCTCACCGTCACCGTGTTGGCAATCACATCACCGTCAATGGTGGCCGTCCCACCGGAGTTCAACGTGACATTCGTCGCATCAAGTGATCCGTGAACCGTCAACGTCGCCCCGCTGTTCGCAACGACGCTACCCGTGACCAGCTCCTTCATATCCCCCGCGGTGTCGCCATAGGTCATGGTGCCACTGTTCAAGTTCAAATCCGTCGGATTGCCGTCCGCTGTACTAGAGTGGATCACGATATATGGCCCTGACCCCTTCGTCTCCTCAGCGGCATCGACTTGAGCTTGGCTGGTCGCGTTGCCATCCGCGACGTACTCACTCGAATATTGGCTGTAAGGATACGGGTTCTGCGTCTGTCGTACAGGCACGGTAGAACTGGTAGAACCAGCACCAGATGACTGGAAGGTGACGTCGAGTGTGATAGACGATCCACCCTTCGACACCCGCACAACCTCATGAATCGTCCCACTCGAATCGGTATAAGAATCCGTAATCGTGGCCGTATAGCCCTGCGCGTCCAATTGTTGCGTGGCATCCCCTGTCACTTTCGCCACCCCGTCAGCGTCCGTCAGCTCCGACTGCTCCTTGGTCGCTGTGTCACTAATAATCTCTTCGATATTCGACAAGTCATTCTGAATCTCCGTGTCACTCGTCAAGTGCCCGACCGTCTCCGTCTGCAACCCGCGCACCCCGGTGCCCCTCACATAAGACGCCGCAAACATCGCCGCACTGACAAGGGTCACCATGACGACGCCGAGCATCAGCACCCAAAGAAGCGTGTAGCCTTCTTCACCCTGATTTCGCTTTCTCCGCATTCTCCTCATCTCATCACCGCTGCTCTGCGTCATGGTAACCGGCTGTCAACACAAACGTCGCTGGTTTACCGCCCGCCGTCTGATAAGTCGTAGACAGGCGAATGATAAAACTATTGACAAACTTACATTGATAAGAAGCATCAAATGGAAACCCGGCGTCGCCGATGAATTGCGGGAAATCCCACGTCACCTGTAGGCCGCTCTGATAAAAATTAGCGTCTTGTTGGAGTGTGGCAAAATCCATCGTCGTACCACACGCCGTCGGAGACGTCTCTGGTACATTCGTTGTAAAGGCGACGCTGTATGTTCCATCGGGAAGTTGCGTAAACACCAGTGCCCCGAACCGATGCGGATGAACCAAGGCCAACGACTGATTTGCCGAATTCCCTGTATCGTTACTCACCACAGTGTTCGTATTGTACAACCATGGGATATTTCCTGTGGCATTCGCGGGCACCATGGTCGAATTTTGATCATACAACCACAACACAACCTGCTTCGTGGGGGTCTGTTGATACTGAACTTGAACATAGTGCGCCTTGTGCAGCTCTGTATTCAATAATTGATTGGTCAGTAAGACTTTTCGCTCGGCGGCGTTGTAACCAATAAGGCTGATAGCCCGCTCTGCAGAGGGCCACAGCACGGCCAATATCACTGCGCCGACAATCGTCGAAATGACGATAGCGGCAAGGAGTTCGATAAGCGTAACACCCTGATTCTCCTGCCGTAGGCGCTGCCATTGACGCATGTCTCTTCCTCCTACGACAGTTGATACGCAGGTGCCTGAACAGTGGCTTTGCGACCATTAGGATCTATGACGGTAATGGTAAAGTTGCGTGTCAACTGACTGCCCTGCGCGCCACTGACCGTGTACGTGACATCATAGGTATATCCCGTACTGCCAATCTGCCCGGAACTCGTCGCTGTACCGATACGCTGCCCCGCATCTGCGGTGAGATAGATGTTAAACACAATAGGTGACGACGCACTCGAAGTGGTCAGTTCGTTGCCGACAAGCCGCACGGGAATCGTGCTATCGGCCTGGTCAACCGCGCTTGTTCCATAGGTTTCACGCAGTGACTCGGCAATCTCGGTGGCGTAGCCCAGGGCGTGATCATACTGTGTTGTCGCCAATGTGCCCTTTTGCACCGACTGGATGGCCGCGAGAACGGCTGTCAGGAGCAACGCCAGAATTGCAACCGAAGCCAGGACCTCGATGAGCGTAAATCCACCGTCCGAATCACCACTTGAATTCACTTTGCAATGCGCTTGGCTGTTCTGTTTACGTGCTCGCATACTGAGTAGCTTCATGCCGGCCTATCTCCAACGCTCATCAACTTGCGACTCCCCCACCGCGAAAGGCGTGAGTCCCTTTTCAAAATCCCAATGGAAGATTGGCCCCCCAATACGTGAGGAGCCAATCGACGACTACGCTAGTGACTACCCTAGTGAAGATTAACTTCCTGAACTCGTGGAGCCTGCTGGATAGATATAATACGTCGTGCCGCCGCCAAATGAAAACGGCGCAGCCTCGGAGTTAGTAGACTGATCTGAGGTGGTGATGGTCCAATCTCCGTCCGTGCCCGTTTGTGCCTTCGGCACCTCGTCCAGATAACCGCCTGTCTGTCCAGTGGTTCCACTCCCGGATGTAATCCCCTTCACCAAAACATCATACATATTGTCTGTGTTACTACCAAATGTAACATTCACAGTGGTATCGGTCTCATCGGGTGCCAGCGTACCAGAATCACCTGTCCCAAAGCTTAGCGTCATCGTCCCATCGCCACTTTGCGTACTTTCGTAATCAAAGTCCGCGCGCTGCAGCGCATCGATGATAATCTTCTCATTATCCTTATCCGTATTGATTTTCGACTTATTAATCTGTCCCATAATGACGGGAATGGCTACCGCCGCAATAATCGCGAGAATGACGACCACGGCCAACAACTCAATCAGTGTGACACCCTTTTCCTCGTTTAGCCGCTGCAACCACATTTGCAGCCTTTTCACCCATGTTCTCATTCGCCCTTGTCTCTCCCCTGATTTTTTTCGTATGTCTGAGATGCCTGTCTCGCCCTTCAAACCTATGTAATCCAGGTACTAACCCGAGAATTACCTACCCTTATCACAATCTATCTATGAAAAAACTATGCCGCATACCTAGCTCATATTCCCTAAGCCCTGATAAAGAGAGAACATAGGCAATAGCGCCGCGAGGACAATACCGCCGACCACGACGGCCAGAAACGCAATCATCACGGGTTCTATCAGTTGCCGCAGTCGATCAACCATCGTCGCCACATCCGCCTCGTAGAAATCGGCAACTTTGCCGAGCATGTCGTCGAGGTTACCCGTCTGTTCACCGATGCGAATCATCTGGGTGACCATCGGGGGAAACGCGTCGTTTGCGCGCAGTGGCTCCACAATAGATTCACCACTTTGCAAATGCTCGCGAGCATCGCGCAGCGTGCTTGCAATATAGCGATTATCGACCGCATCCGCCGTGATAGAGATGGCCTCCAACGCAGGCACAGCACTTCGAAAAAGCATCGACATGGTGCGCGTCGTACGAGCGACCGCCGCCTTTTGCAACAGTGTCCCAAACACCGGGATTCGCAAAATCCACTTATCCTTGAGGTAGAGATTTTTCGGGTTGCGGGACGCGATCAGTATCGCGGCACACAAGACAACAATGATGGACAATACAATGTACCAACGATGTGTGACAAAGAAGGAGAGTGCTAAGATGATTCTCGTTGGCAGAGGTAGTGTGAGATGCTGATCTTGAAACACGGTCACGAACGTAGGAATCACTCGGACGAGCAGAAAAATCGCCACCGCAATGGAAAAGATGCTCACCGAAACCGGGTAGACCATCGCGGACTTAATTTTCTCTGTCGTCTCGTGCTGCTTCTCGACGTACGTCGCGGTACTCTCCAGCACGTCGTCCAATGTACCGGAGACTTCACCCGCGTGAACCATTTGAACGAACATTTGCGGAAAGATTTTGGGGTGCTGCGCCAAGCTCTCCGACAGCGCCGTCCCGTCCGTCACGCGCTCCATCACGCTGTCCAGCGCGAATCGGAAATCTTTGCTTCGCGCTTGCTCCGCCAACACTTGCAACGACTCCACGACGGGGATTCCGGCCCGAATCAACGTTGCAAACTGCCGACAAAACACCACAAATTCATCCGGTTTGATCTTCTTTCTACCAAACGTAATTTCCTTTGTCCATACTGAATTCTTGACCTCTTCAATTTGAACCACATGAATACCTTGTTGCGTCAACTGATACAATGCTTCGTCACGGTGCTCCGCTTCAACGCGGCCGCGTTGCCGATGACCTCGGCTGACGATGCCTTCGTATGTGAAGACAGCCATCGTGGGCGCTCCTTTCCGCGGGCGATATCAATAGCGCGCGTCCATCGCCGTGACCCGGAGAACTTCCTGGACGGTCGTCAACTGTGCACTCGCTTTTGCCAATCCGTCTGCAATCATCGCAGTCATGCCATGCGCCAAGGCGTACGCCCGATAGTCGCTGTCCGATTGCCTATTCAACACCATGCGGGCTATCTCGTCGTCCATGAGAAACAGTTCATGGACCGCCATGCGCCCCTTGTACCCCGTGTTGCCACACATTCTACAACCGCGGCCAATCACCAAATTCGCACTGGAGCAGCCATAATCGGCAAACAATTTCTCCTCAATAGGCGTTGGCTGATACGGCACGCTACACTGTCGACACACTTTGCGGACCAACCGCTGAGCCACGACGCCCGTGATGGCCGATGCGACCATGTAGGGTTCCACACCCATGTCCATCAAGCGGTTCAAGGCGCTCGCCGCATCGTTCGTGTGCAGGGTGGAGAACACCTGGTGGCCCGTCACGGCGGCACGAGCAGCAATTTCCGCGGTCTCGTCGTCACGTATCTCACCAATCATGACAATATCCGGATCCTGCCGCAAAATCGCCCGCAACCCCCGCGCGAACGTCAGGCCTGTCGCGTGATTCACCTGTACCTGATTGACCCCGTCCATCTGATACTCAATCGGATCTTCGATGGTAATGACGTTGACCTCCGGCGTCGCGCGCTCGCGCAGCGCGGCGTACAGAGTTGACGTCTTCCCTGAACCTGTCGGCCCCGTGATGAGTATCGCGCCTTGCGGACGATGGAGCATAGCGCGAAACGTCGAGAGATTCGCGTCGCTGAAGCCTAATTGCTCCAGTTGCAAGACCGTCGTTCGCAAATCAAGTACACGCAACACGACCTTCTCACCGTGCGCCGTCGGCATCGTCGAGACGCGAACGTCGATATCGTGGTTCGCCTCGTGAAGCTGAAACCGACCATCCTGCGGCAGACGCTGTTCGGCGATATTCAGGCTCGCCAACACTTTCACGCGAGCCACGAGCACGTTCTGCATACTGCGCGGCAAGGTCTGCTCTGTGCGCAGAACGCCGTCGACGCGATAGCGAATGCGTACCCCTTCGGGTTGTGGATCAAAATGAATGTCACTCGCCCGCGCCGAAACGGCCTGCAACAAAATCTGATTCATCAGGCGCACCACAGGCGAATCCACGCGGTTGGCTTCCGCTTCGTCGACCAACGCTTCGGCAGGGACACTCTGAATCGCCGCCTCCACCGACTCTTGCAAATTGTAATAGCGATGAATGGCTCGTTGAATGTCGTCCCGCGCGGCAATCGCCGGCTCAATCGCAAAGCCTGTCGTCATTCGCAAATCGTCGATGGCATAGTAATCGAGCGGATCGACCATCGCCACAAAAAGGCGGTTTCCCTCCCGGCGAAACGGGACAACTTTATACGTCTTCGCGAGGCGTTCTGGAATGAGTTTTAGTAGATTTCTGTCAATTTGATATTGGGAGAGCTGTACATGTGGAATACCCAGCTGAAATTCGAGCACCTCGACGAGCTGCTCTTGTGTAATATACCCCTTGTTGATGAGGACATCGCCCAGGCGCTCCTCCGTCTCGCGTTGTTCACGCAGTGCCTGTTGGAGCTGCTCAGGTGTCAGGATGCCGACCTCGACAAGCATTTCACCGATCCGCTTTCGCGCCATACCCAATCCCCTACGGATTCTGACGTTCTATACATGAGTTAATATAGCACAGAAGACAAAGCTTTGGACGAGCGGAATCAGGCGCCCGAACAAAACTTCGGGCGCCTGACTTGGAGGCGTTAGCTCATTTTTCTTTCATTCAGGATTGGACGGGCGCCCGACGCCACCCGGCGAATAGCCACTTTCCCGCCTGGACGAGCCCGTAGATACCCGACGGAACGCCGGAGAACATCAGCCACATCAGCGGTTCATTGTACCGTTGATACGCGAAGAACACGCTGAACAAGACCGTAAAGTACAAGAGCGTCAACAGGACCGTGAGAACCTCGCGGCGTTTGCCGTGTGCAAATAACAGCGCGAGGCCGTGGCCGATCAGCGAGATCCAAAGTAGGACAGGCTGAATCGCCTTGAGCGTGTCCGGCAATACACCGAGGATGCGAATGGGATAATACGCCCGGTTCCAAAGAATCCCCGGCTTAATCCACAGATAGCTTCGCCAAAAATCCTGCGGATGCGCGTGATGCCACTCGCGAATGCGATACATCGCCGCGTGCTGCTGAGCTTTAAACCACGCAATTTCGTGCATGGCTTGCGGCCGCAAGTCAGGGTGTACATCCAGGATGTGATGCTCGACGACGGTCGGATTGCTCGGATTCGGGAAATTCACGCCTTGGAACGTGCCGAGCAACAGCGGGTTGGCCGCATCGTCCGTCAGCGCAATAAACTGATGAAAGACCAGCAAGTTGCGAATCCACCAAGGCAACATGCAAACAACCACAATGCACGCCGCAATGACCCCATGTCCAATAAGCTTGCGCCACGGGTAACGCTTGATAATCAAATAGAATAGTACAATGACGGCCCAAAGTAGCACATTTGGCCGGAAATACACGGACACCATGAACAACACGGTGGCAATGACGACGTGGCGCAACCTGTGTGAGTCGGCGGCCTTGAACAGGTAGAACACGGTCCACGCGAAAGCGGCCATAAACGGCGTCTCCGTCAGGAACAACGTATCCGTTTCTATCCCTGGCACGTACAGCGCAAGAAACAAAGCCACGACAAACGCAGCATACCGGTTCCAAACGTAGGCTACACTCTGGTACGCCCCGAGGATACCGACAGCGCCAATCAGCGTAAACACGATTTTCCCGACATACAGCCCAACGGCACCTTGTCCAAACACGCCGAGCACGGCAGCCAAAATCAGCGTCATGCCGGGTAACATGTGAACCGTCGGCGCATCCGGGGTGTAGTATGAATATGTACCCGATTGCAAGAGCCACTCTGCACTGCGCAAATACCCTGCATCATCGCTGTGGAGGGTCACATACGGTCCGTAATGGAAAATGACACATAGACGAATGACCATCGCCAGGGCGATGGGGACTATCCATAGTGCGTGATGTAAGATTCGTTGTCGGTTCATTGATTCCCAAGCCTCACAAGTTATTTGCCAACAGTCTACACCATTCGACAGGCAGTGAATACCCGCTGACAGACGTCACCATCGACGATACAATCATCTGTGAGAGGAGCGGTTGCACGTGACGGTGACAGATGCTGCAAAAATGGAACTGCTTCGATTCAGCCGAGAAGAACTCGCCGACGGCGAATTCATTCGAGTAGCCCGGGCCTATCAGTGTGGTGGTCCAAGATTCCAACTCATCGTGGATGACACAGAGAGCAAGTTGGATGAACGAATTGTGATAGATGAGGTCACCCTCTTCGTCGACAGCGCGTGCCACCGACTGCTTAAGGACGTCACGATAGATTTTACGGACGCTGGTTTCTCATTTCATGATGCCGACAATCTGCGCTGTTAGGATACGCATCGGCGGGGTGGCGATGGAGTGATGGGGCTGCAGCGGGGTGGCTTGGGGGCTGTGGACATCAGGTACGGAACAAGCCCTATTTACTGAAAAGCTGCCCGATAAAAGCCGAAACTGACGATTCGCGCAGATTTGATGCCTTACTGACACCAAGAGACGCGCGAATGTCTGATTAAGACAGTCCAACCGCAGAGAGGTGCCGCAGGCGCACCGGATTACCGGCCCCCAATCGCGCCGCGACAGTCGCCAAAAGACCGTTCGCGCACGCTCGTTAGCTCAGGCCCACGTGCTGAATCAGCAGCAACGAGATGTAGAAGATGCCAACGCCTATCACAGCGGCAATGACACTGCCGCGATTTTGGCCTCGAACTACCGGCATGAGGTCAGTCATCGACACATAGAGGAACGTACCAGTAGCCAGCGCCATTAATATTTTGACGACATGTTGGTCAATCGCCCCAACTTCCAGAGTCAAAACGGCGCCAATGAGGGTGGAGACCGCGAGACCCACGGACGTCAGCAGCGCGCGCATCCGCGATGTGCCCGAAGCGAGCGTGATGGTGGCCATACTAAATCCCTCAGGTATTTTGTGCATAGTAATGGCGACAAAAATGAGCAATCCTGTAGCGCGGCTGATACTAAATGCGCCCGCGATAATGACACCGTCCATAAAGGTATGTAACAGCAATCCGACGAAAGAGACGAAGGCAGCCCGAGAGCTAAGTACCGCACCAGGGTGGTGCCCCATCTCGGGGGCAGCCGATTCGCGGTGGTGTGCATTCGCACTGTATCGTTCTAAAATCAACAAAATGAGATAACCAATGACAATGTATAATGGCGATGTTGCCGGCAGTTCGCTCAACGAGTCAGGCAATCGGTCTAGTACAGTGGCGCCTAATAGGAACCCCGCGCCGAGCCCCGTGACAATCATCGTCTGCTGTGGGTTCAGTCGCTTAACCACAGTGACAGCACCGCCAATCACATCAGCAAATGCTGCAATGGTGCACAAGATCAGTGCAAACCACATTGACCTACATCACTCCACGAGTCCCAGACATTTGGTGTAGCATGGTGATTGTATCAGCGTTATACTAACGTGTAAATAAGGGACGTTACGATTTGTATGTGATTCGGGCCATCTATAGGTAGTCCAATCCCGATAAAGCGTCAAATAAAGCGTCCAACTTGCGGTGTGATAAGCGTTCATCTTGTTGCAGAAGTGGACGCGCGCCCAGGCAGAAAGTGTGAGATGGATATGGAAAACCAACATGAAACACTCGTCCACGGTGTCGTTGTGCGCGGTGTAGGCGTCCAACCAGACACCAAGTGTGCCCACTACGCGTCGGAAAAAGACATTATCGCTATCAAGTTTCCATGTTGCAATACCTACTACCCTTGTCACGCGTGTCACGAGGCCGTGGCAAATCACAAAGCGACCGTTTGGCCAAACGACCAGTTTCGTGAAAAGGCGGTTCTCTGCGGCCATTGTGGACACGAACTCTCGATACAAGATTATCTTGAGGCAAACAACACCTGTCCATCCTGTTTCGCGTCATTCAACCCAGGTTGCAGCCGACACTATCATCTATATTTCTCCATGGCGTAACGTTTTAATCCTGTTAATCCAAGCGGACAGAAAATACGTCAGGCAGAGCTTGCAATTTCGAAATGACATCGTTGACATCGGCGCCGCGGCGTGTTCGCAACTGGATAGTCACCGTCAATGTTGGCGTATCCGCTGCCGCAGTCACGCTGCGAATATTCGCTTTGCGCACCTCGGAACATCCAGTCTCAAGCATATGCAGTACCGCATGTAAATCGCCTGTCTCAATCATCAGACGGCATTGGGAGGGAAGGGAGAGGCGGCGGGATCGATTCAGGACCTCTAAAGCAATCAGCACTAACAGTGTCGTCACGGTGCCAACCACGTACATCCCCGCACCAATCGCCAGCCCAATTCCAGACGTCGCCCACAAACCTGCGGCTGTCGTCAAACCCCGTACAGATTGGCGCTGGACAATAATTGTCCCCGCACCGAGAAACCCAATTCCACTGACGACCTGCGCCGCAATTCGGCTTGGGTCCAAAACGATTGAGTTCAATCCCATCAAATCCTGAAACCCGTACTTCGACACAATCATGATCAGTGCGCTACCTACACACACCACGAAATGGGTACGCAAGCCAGCCTCCTTTTCGCGACTTTTTCGTTCCCAGCCAATGAACGCACCAAGAATGCCGGAAATAATCAGCCGTAGTACCAACTCCAATTGCATGTGCATGCAGGTCACCTCGCTTGTTTCTATCACGTATACTACAAACTTGTCTGCTCCATCCATCTTACGCCGAATAGGTTTTTCCTAGTCTGAAAACTTTGCCACGCATTCCAGCAAAAGGTAATTACATTATGTAAACTAACGTGTTATAATTCATGCAGGGGTGACAAGCATCTACCTGTTTGTGTAGTTGCAAGTTACTTCTTCTCCCATATTCGACAATGGCTCGACTCTTTGAAAGAGTTCGAGCCTTTTTGCGCTATCATCAACACATATCCCTCCACAGTGAAGTGAAGCCCACGCTATCCCGCTATGAACCATGACGGCAAACAGCGGCAAGCAGATATGAAGAAGCCGGATGGGCCACCAGAAGCTCTGATGGATCCAGCCGGCATATGGGGACAACACAATCATCTGGATACAACGAGATTACTTCAGAATCGTCAAAGTGCTATCCTTTTGCGAAACGAGTAAGTCATAACCATTGTCCTGGAAAAATCCGTAGCCAAAGAGCGGGACGCCGGAATAGCTGGGATCGACAATACATGGAATATCCGGGAATTCAGTTCCCCCAATACTCAACGTAATTTTGCTGACGTACGCATCGTCTTCGCCGCCAACGCCCTCAACTTGAATATCCCCTAGATTCGGCAGGTTGAGTGCATCCGCCAAGCTTTTCGTAATCAGCGGCTCAAATGCCCCCGTGTCCAACTGCAACAAGACGTCACTTCCCCCCGCCTGCGCATTGAAGAGGACAGCATTTTGATACGTTGTGATGGGGACAGACGCGACCACCGTATCTCCGGCTGGAGGCGTCGCCATCGTGGCGCTCGCTGGTGAGAACGTCACAGACGTAGTAGTCAATTGCACATGCCCACTCGGATCTTTCCACGAAGCAGTGACCTTCACCGTCTCTGCGTGACTGTCATCAACGGCTGCAATATAGCTCCCATCCTCATCCGTGTAATCACTGAGGGTACTTTTGTCCTGGTCAGACGAAAAATAAGCGTTTCCCGTCACTGACAAGGTGATGGGCTGATGTGGAACGGATTCGTCATTGTCGCCAACCAGCACGTTAATGGGCGCCGGACTGCCAACGGGCGCCGACTGCTTATCCATATAGATTTCATAATCGTGCGGAACAGGGACAGACGTAAAATTAAAGCCGCCACCCTTCAGCTTGGTGGCCTTGATTTTCGCTCCAACTTTCGCCCATGGCAGGTATGTGTTTCCTTGATACACCACGCCTTGAACGGTACCGCCGGTAATCGCAAATTTGCCATCGCCTAGATACTCATACGGGGTTTGAAACGATTTGAGCGCTTGCCACTCGAGATACGTCTCATTGCCCACCGCAATCGCCGGGATGGATTTCCCATTGACTTCCGCCCGGACCTGACCTGTGGCCACCTTCGTCGTGGCCGCATGAGCCGTAGCGGCAATACTGGGGAGCAAGAGTGCAACGGCAGACGACGATAGCAAAATGCTCAATTTTTTGATGGGCTTCACAGAATCTTCCTGCCTTCTTTTAATAGATAATCTTCCATAGAATTCGATCCGCCCTATCCCCATTCCTGCTAATCCAATTCGACATCTCGGGGTTTTCATGCAAAACTATAAGAAAGCGTAAACATCGATTGCGAAGATACGAGGAGGTTCTGTCGTGAACTACCGCGAACTAGGCAGTACAGGACTAAAAGTCAGTGAAGTGAGCTTCGGCACATGGGCTATCGGCGGCGCTTGGGGCCATGTCGATGAACAAGCGGCGCTCGACGGTCTGGCGCGCGCTATCGACCGCGGGGTCAACTTTTTTGACACCGCCGACGTCTATGGCGACGGTCGCTCCGAACACCTGCTGTCCATCGCGACCAAGGGGCGCGAGGATGAGATTCACATCGCGACAAAATTCTGTCGGGCGGGCGATATTCACGACCCGAACACATATTCTGAGGCGTCGGTTCGTGCGTACTGTGAAGCAAGTCTCAAACGTCTCAACCGCGAAGCGATTGACCTCTATCAAATCCACTGCCCACCGCACGAAATTCTGAAGCAAGGAGCCGTCTTCGAGGTGCTAGACAAGCTCAAGCGCGAAGGCAAAGTGAAACATTACGGCGTGAGCGTCGAAACGGTTGCAGAGGGACTGACCGCCATTGAATACCCAGGCGTCGAGGCCCTGCAAGTCATCTTCAATATTTTTCGGCAAAAGCCCATTCACGAACTATTCCCGGAAACAGCCAAGCGCAATGTCGGTATTCTGGTACGGCTCCCGCTCGCCAGCGGCCTACTGACCGGAAAATTCCGCAAGACCGACGTTTTCCCAGAGGATGACCACCGCCAATTCAACCGCAATGGCGATGCCTTCAACGTCGGTGAGACATTTGCAGGCCTGCCATTTGAAACCGGAGTCACTCTCGCTCAAGACCTCACCTGGATTGCAAACAACCGCGGCACAATGGCTCGCGCCGCACTCAAATGGTGCTTGGCATTCGACGAAGTCTCTTGTGTCATCCCTGGCTTCAAATCTGTGGCACAAGTCGACGACAACCTCGCTGCACTCGACGTGCCACCGTTCTCGGCGGAAGAGCTCGCACGGCTATCCGAGTTCTACAACGAGCGCGTAAAAGCGCACATCCGCGGCGCGTACTAAAGCATCGCGCTATCGGGTTAGACCACCATGGCGCGCAAGAAAGTGAAACAATCTGTCGCCTGCTTGCGCGCCTCTTTCCCATCATCTTGAGAGAATGTCAAGTTACGCAGATACCGGAATCCTTGTCTCTTTGTTGCTACACCTTGCTCCACGAGAATAGACACCCCCATACAAGGTAATACTGCCTGCGATATCTGAATGTGCCCCAGGAGGCAGAGCTCGTGTCAAATCCAACAACGGACTACAGCAATATTTACGAGGCCACAAAAAAGCTGCAGGATCTCAGATTCCAGCACTGGCTGCACCACGACATATTTACTTGGTTCTGGTGGCTACTGTTTGCGCTCGTCATTGTCCCCTGGATTATCTGGTGGAAACTCGCCGATAAGACGAGGTTGATTGAACTGCTGCTTTTTGGCGCACTCGCCGCTGTCATTTCTGTCACACTCGATACAATCGGAACACTCAACCTCTGGTGGATGTATAAAACGGAGTTCTGCGTTCAATTCCCTGGCTTACTTGCGGCAGACATCACCGATATCCCAGTAGTCTTCATGCTGGCCCATCAATATTGCGCGACGTGGAAATCATTCGCTATTACCATCCTTTTGATTTCCGGAATAGCTGCATTCGTGATTGAGCCTCTATGTAAATGGCTAGATGTGTATAACCCGCTTTCGTGGCGGCACGTCTACTCATTCGCAATCTACTGCATTATGGCCATGTCACTCCGATTAACCGTCATCAAGCTACAGGAAACAGAATTACGATCCGCACAAAAGTAGCATCGCAAGCGCTTTTGTCCCCAATCATTTGGCGTTACGGTCTTCACACCCTAAGGTAAGGCTGGTGGGGTATACGTGGACAGCCGGGATTGAACGGAGTCATCGACAATTCGCACGTACACCGTCGGGAGATAAAGCTCGGCAACAGCGTCCGGGCTGACCCTCCGCCTGTACCATTGACGTGGCACGGCTGCATATACAGCGTCGATGTCGGCTATCAGAGACTCGACGTCGATGCCCTCGTACACTGGGCGCCCCTCATCTAGGTAGCCCCTTGCGCGCTGCCACATCGCATACCCTCCGCGAACATTCCCCCGTTGCAGATGATATAGTGTCACAGCCGCCTGAATCAGCCCCTTCAGGACCACCGGGCGCCCCCGCTCCAACCACAGATGCTCCCCGTATTCATGGCACTCGAAGTAATCTTTGGCAACATTGAAATAGTACAAGTACGACAGCAGGCGATAATCCATCTGCAGCACCCCTTGTTGATCCGACTCCGTTGTCAGACAGCTTGACGAATACAGTGGGGGCACCCCATTCTGGAGCCCACCCACTTGACGTCAATGACTTACCAAATCGGCACAAACCCATCGATTTCTTGGAGAATCTTTTCGATTTCAGCCAGCACGTCGTCACTGAGTACAACGTCGACCGCTTTGACGTTTTCCTCTACTTGCGACACGCGACTGGCACCAATAATTGCAGAACTGACGCCCGGCTGACGAAGTGTCCAGGCGATGGCCAACTGCGAGAGCGAAGCACCAATCGATTGAGCGATGTTCTCCAGTTTCTGCACGGACATAAGCACGTCATCGCGCAGGTAGCTGCTAATCCAATGATTAGTCTCACGATTGGCCGCGCGCGTCCCCTCAGGAACACCCTGCCCAGGCTTATATTTCCCCGTCAAAATGCCCTGTGCGAGCGGTGAGAACACAATTTGGCCTATGCCAAACGACGCACACGTCGGTAGAACTTCTTTTTCTATGTAACGAACAAGCATGTTATAAATCGGCTGGTTCGATACAAGAGGCCGCAGGTTGCGCTTCGCTTCGATGGCTTTCGCATTGGCGATTTGCGCAGCACTCCATTCGCTGACACCCGCGTATAGAACCTTGCCCTGGGTGATGAGATCATCGAGCGCCCACAGCGTCTCTTCGAGCGGCGTGGATTCGTCGTAACGGTGGCATTGGTAGAGATCAATATAATCAAGCCCCAGACGTTGCAGGCTGGCCTCACACTGCTCAATGATGTGCTTGCGAGACAATCCCCGATCATTCGGCCCCTCCCCCATCGGAAAGTAAACCTTGGTCGCCAGCACATAGCTGTGCCTTGGGTACTTGCGCAGCGCCTCACCGACGACTTTCTCGGCCTCGCCCTGATTGTAGGCGTTGGCCGTATCAAAAAAGTTGATACCCAGTTCATACGCCTGATCAATACAAGCCATGGCGGTCTCCCGCTCCGTCGCCGTCCCATAGGTCAACCAACTCCCGAGCGAAACCTCGCTCACTTTGACACCGCTTACGCCCAGATTCCGATATTTCACAAATATTCCTCCTTGACATGGCCTACATTCGGATACACATCGCTACGTGATGAGTGTACTGCACCCGAGCCTCAGTGGAAAGGAATATGCAAGGTGCGCACGCCGAACATATAAGGCAAGAGCTTGGGCGATGAGTTGAGGGGTGATGGGATGGGCGGATTGGGTGGCGATACGGATGATATCGCGCCACCTAAACAACCAACCCCATCACGCAGTCTGTTTTCAGATTACCGCAACTGGGTCTTGCTATCGCCCCTCACAATCTACCAGTTGACCCGCTGGATGGAATTACATAAAGGGGAAAAGTGCTCATCCGCAGAAAACTTGCTCCATCCAGCTATCATTCAAAACATTGGAGTGAACGTCTTGAAACGAAGCATAATCGCCGCCACCGCAACTTTTGTAGCCCTGACAGCCAGTGCAGGTTTTGCGACGACGTTCGCTGCAACCACCCCCACAACCAATCTCACGTACACAGTACAAACTGGGGACACGCTGTACAAAATCGCAACCGCAGAACACGTGTCACTCGCCGCACTCGAGTCTGCCAATCCACAGATTACGAATGTCGCAAGTATTTATCCCGGCGAGACAATTCATTTGCCATGCTCTATGTACACCGTCCAGCCAGGCGATACTCTGTATAAAATCGCCATTGCACATGGCGTATCCCTTGCCGCCATCCAATCGGCAAATCCACAAATCAGCAACTACAGCAATCTGAGCGTCGGACAAACTGTAAATATTCCTACCCCCTCGACCCCAGCGACAGCTACCAGCGCATCAACCACGAGTTCAACGAGTCCGAGCCAAACGGCTGCGTCACCATCCAGCAGCGCTGCAGAGCGGCAATCTATCGTCACCTACGGAGAAAGTTTGATTGGCACGCCGTACGCGTGGGGCGGCGACACGCCGAGCGCAGGTTTTGACTGCTCCGGTCTCGTCGAGTACGTCTATCAACATGCAGGTATCACACTACCGCGGGAGTCTCATGATCAGGCCACCGTCGGCACGCCCGTAAGCCAAAGCGCATTGCAACCGGGTGACCTGCTGTTCTTTCAAGACACAGACTCCAACGCGAGCCTATACGCCAATCACGTGACCCACGTAGGCATCTATCTTGGAAATGGTGCGATGCTCGAGTCGTCGTCATCCAAAGGTGTCATTATCGTGCAAAATGTGTTCTCCAACTCCTACTACACGTCGCACTACTATGGCGCGCGAAACGTCATCGGCTAATTCACACAAATTCAGCATAAACAGCAGGCGGCGCGAATGATGCGTCGCCTGCCTTCATATCGCGTAAAACCGCCAAATTCACAAATAGGGAAAATATCGAAACAGTCGATGAGCTACGCACATAACTACCCGCCCGGTTTTTCGGGGGATTTTGGACGACAGATATGACAGTCGGCCTTGTGTTCGAAGAGGCCAGGCCCCTTTTCAACCCTGAAACGGGGATAGGTTCGACTTAGGAACTCAATCGGAGAAAATCCTATCCCCCATGGGCTAAAATCACGTCCGCGGTCGGATGCGTGGCTCCCCACGCAGGCATCCCTTTCCTGACCAACTCCCCACTTTTTGTTATAGACTCCTTTAAAATCCCGGGAAAACTAGACATGGTAGGTTTACTCCATCAGCATCTCCCTATCTCCGTCCTCGAGAAGTGATTCATGAGTAATCAGCAAACATAAGTTAGTCAATACTAACTATTGACGTTAGAATTAACTAACAATATAATCGGGGGGGAAAAGTTGACTAAATTAGTCATATTCATGAAGGAGATGGAGCTATGTTTACCACGTGGTTGAGATCAAGCAGATATGCGTCTGCTGTGTTAATGCTACTTCGGGTGTACCTTGGCTGGACTTTTCTTCATGCCGGTTGGGGAAAATTGACGGATGCCAAGTCGTTTAGCGCAGCGGGATTTCTCATCCACAGTCTACAACATCCTGTTCTTGGCCCCGATAATCATCCAGCGTATCCGTGGTACAACGCATTTCTCCACGCCTTTGCCATCCCGCATGCGGATGTGTTCAACTTCTTGATTCCATGGGGTGAAGTGCTTGTAGGCGTGGGGCTTATCTTTGGCGTGTTGACGACGGCCGCTGCATTTTTCGCCATGTTGATGAACTTCATGTACATGTTCGCAGGCAGCATTTCAACCAATCCCATGGACATTCTAATTGGCATGTTTATCATTGTCGGAGGCTCCAATTCAGGATTTTTCGGAGGCGACTATTGGCTGGTTCCCTATCTCCGCAAATTCACTGGACTCGTCCAAGCAGGACAGGCAAACCGCATAGAGACTGCGTCATCACCGCGCCTCTAACGCGAATCAAGCATCCTGTCCATCCGCAGGCGGCTCCTTGTCCACCTGCATTTTTCTCTACATTACTGTATCCCAACTGTATCCCACATCCACTCAACAAATCACTTCAACAGATAATGACTTCGCTGGGCACCGCTTCGATTTAGGGCGTGCCCTTTCATCTTGGACATTTACGTACCTCGCGTAAAAAGACTTTCCCACCTTCGGTAATGCTCAGAAATTCCTAGTAGCATCGTGCCGCTGTGGATTGTACAATGGCGTCGCAATCAATTGCTAACCAATCTGACCTCTAAATGCGATCGTCCGATTTGTTTGCAGCCCATTGTGCAAATACAATACAGACAGATAGTTTGATACAGTAAAAAATAGGCTTTCAAAGCTAGAAAAAGCCCATATACTTAAAGCACGCAGAGTCCTGTCGAAATTTGCTGAAACATGTCTATTATCAATCCTATCCATCAGTTAGGAAGTTGAGGTTAACCACGTGATCCAGTTTGACTACACCATCGAAACCCTTTTGAATACATTACCTGATTTCATTGCCTTTAAAGATGGCGAGGGTCGCTGGATCCTAGCCAATCCCGTCGCGCTAGAAGTATTCCATCTCACCAATGTGGACTACGTGGGCAAGCGCGATAGCGAACTGGGCACCCATGTTCCGTTCATGATGGAGGCATTGAGACATTGTGAAGCCACCGATGAAGAAGTATGGCGGCAAGGCGAGACGGTGCGTGGCAAAGAAACGATTCCACAACCCGATGGACGTGTACGAATTTTCGATACGATAAAAATCCCGACGTTCTACCCAGACGGCCGGCGCAAAGTTCTAATTGTTGTCGGCCGTGATATCACCGATTTTGTGCACAATCGCAAAGATTTGGAGGAAAGCCGCCAACGTTACCAATCGCTATATCACAACAACCCGAATCCCACGTTCTCCGTGGATTTATCCGGGAGAATTACCACGGTGAACGCGAAAATGGAAACGCTGTTAGGGTACACGGCAAACGAGCTTGTTGGACGACCAACCTCATTTTTTGTCAGCGACGAAGACGTGTCGCGCTGTGAGGAGTTTTTTCGCGAAACGCTACTCGGAAATCGCCATGTGATTGAGATTGGCGTCGTCACGAAGAGCGGCAGACAGATTCAACTCGAAATCCACGGCGTCCCCATGATTGTGGACGGCGAGGTCGTTGGCATTTACGGCGTGGCACAGGACGTGTCGGACCGTACGCGCGCGGAGCAGATTATCTACCACCTCGCGTTTTACGATCCGCTCACCGGCCTCGCCAACCGCGCCATGCTGACGAACCGGATTAGCGACGCGATTGCCGATCTCGGCGCAGGACATGCACTCGCAGTGTTGTTCATCGACCTAGATCACTTCAAATCACTAAACGACACGCGCGGTCACTCCATGGGTGACTTGCTGCTCAAACGAGTCGCCCAGCGCCTGCAAGCGTGTGTGCCCGCGAGTGGTACCATTTGCCGGCTCGGCGGCGACGAATTTATCGTCCTGTTACCGCGACTAAAAGAGGCATGCGAAGCCGTCACCGTGGCCAAGCGCATTCTGGATACCTTTTCGGAACCATGGGATTTAGGGGGAGAATGTGTCTACATCACGGGCAGTATTGGCATTGCGATGGGAACGGACAATACCGTCGATGCAGAACAGCTCATCCGCAATGCGGACATGGCGATGTACGACGCAAAAGATAAGGGTAAAAACACGTATCGCTTATTTGACGCAAGTCTAAGCGATAAATTGCAGCGCAAAGTCAAACTGGAAACCGCATTGCGGCAAGCCCTGGCGCAGGATATGTTCACGGTTTGTTACCAGCCGCAATTTGACATGGCGACGCGCCGCATCATTGGCGCTGAGGCCCTGCTTCGCTGGAATCATCCGCAGGGCATCTATCCGACCCATGAATTGATTCAGGTGGCAGAAGAAACGGGATTAATTGTGCCCATTGGCTTATGGGTACTGCGCACCGTCTGTCGTCAAGCAAAGCAGTGGCGGGAGGCCGGACATCATCCACTGCGAATCTATGTCAATGTCTCCCCTCGACAATTTATCGATAACCGATTTGTTCATCACGTAAAACGAATTCTTGCCGAGACAGACATGGATGGACACGCGCTGGGCCTTGAAATCACGGAGGGTGTAATTATGCGAGACGTACATTACGCGCAAGAGACGCTCCAGGCACTGCGGGACATGGGCATGAAAATTGACATCGATGATTTCGGAACAGGCTACTCGTCCCTCGCGTACCTCAAGCGGTTCCCAATTGACCGAATTAAAATCGACCAGTCCTTCATTCGCGATGTCACAAATAACGAAGCCGATTTAGCGATTGTCAAAACCATCATCTCACTCGCCCATAACTTTCAAATCCCGGCGATTGCCGAGGGGGTAGAGACAGCGACGCAATTTCAACTTCTAAAACAACACGGCTGTGACGAAGCACAAGGCTATTTTCTTGGCCGTCCCGCGAACAGCAACGACTTCAACACCCATTTAGGGACGGCACACTAAGAAGGCGCGCCTGAAACCCGAAGCGCCAAACGACATCAATCACCCGCGGAACCGATGCCGTTGCCCGCCGAAACCTTGGCGGCCAACGGCAGGCGACGACAACAATCCGGTATCATTCCTTTGAAGCATTCCGCTGGCTGAACAATCTCCGAAACGCGACAGGAATGGCCGTCTCAAACGTCAATATCTCCCCTGTCACCGGATGGCGAAATGTAAGCAGTCGCGCATGCAGCCCTAGGCGACCCATCGGGTTTTGTCGAGATCCATAACGCCTATCCCCAACCACCGGATGACCGATACTTTGCATATGCACGCGAATCTGATTCTTTCTCCCCGTCTCCAAATGCAACTCCAGCAACGAAAAGGTGCCGTTCGTCTCTAATCGCTTGAAACTGGTGACCGCCTTGACACCGTCTCCCGGGCGACTGACAAACATGGTCTTTGTGCCACTCTCTTTTAACCACGTCTCAATCGTGCCCTCTGATTTCGCCACTTCCCCCTCAACCACCGCCACATACGTGCGATTGAGCACACTATCTCGCCAGGAGTTCTGTAGCGCCTGCTGAACAGATTCGCGCTTCGCGAACATCATCACACCCGAGGTCTCCCTGTCCAGCCGATGCACAATGAAAATGCGGTTGTCCTTCGACGCCGCCCGAACATGATTGGTCAAAATGCGGTACGCGGTGCGCTCGTGTTCCTGATCTGTAGCGATAGACAACAACCCTGGCGGCTTGTCGATAACCAACAAGTGCTCATCCTCAAACAATATACGAATACCGTGCAGCACCTCGCCCATGCCTGACGCCGTTCCCAACACCTTAACCGTCTGCTGCGGTTCCAGCTTGTGATCATGACGCGTAATGATTCTGCCGTCAACCATCACTTGCCCACGCGTCAACATCATTTTGACTTTATTCCGACCTTTGTTTGAGAACTGTTCCAATAAAAAAGGAAGGAGATCTTGCGGTTTTGAAACCGTCATTGTGATTTCCTTTGCCATGTCTTTACCTCCGCCCTGTCGACAACCGCGCACAGCCTGGATACAGAGACACGAATTGATTGTGGTGTTGTCCGTACTCTCCTTAGCGTTTGCACTCTGCCGTACTTCGATTCTAAGCGAAACACGGGAACCACCGCATTGCAACCAATTCCTATGAATCCACACAAAAATGTTTTGTTCTCCACCATCATACCGTATACTGTATACATGATACGATATTCAGAATAATCGTGGAGGCGGTTGAATTGGCAAAAAATTATCGAATTGGCCTCATTGTTCCGAGTTCTAACACAACCATGGAAACAGAGATTCCTGCGATGCTGGGATGGCGGATGCAGCATATGCCGGAAGAGACTTTCACCTTTCACTCCAGCCGGATGCGCATGATGCACGTCACGCCTGAACAACTAAAGGCCATGGACACGGAGAGTGACCGCTGCGCAGTTGAATTATCCGACGCCCGCTGCGACGTGTTGGCATACGCGTGTTTAGTCGCGATTATGTGCCAGGGGCCGGGCTATCACCAATCGTCAGAACGCCGGCTTTCCCACATCGCTCACGAAAACGGTGGAACGAAAAACGTAATCAGCAGCGCGGGCGCCCTCATCGACGGCATTCACACCCTAGGTGCAAAAAAAGTTGCGCTCATCGCGCCTTATATGAAACCGCTGACAAAGACAGTTATTGACTATATCGAAGCGGAAGATATCGAGGTGACGGACTCGATTAGTTTGGAAATTCCCGATAATCTTGAGGTTGGCCGACAAAATCCATTAAACTTAATCAATATCGTCAATCAACTCAATTACAGCCAGGCCGATGCTGTCGTATTATCGGCGTGTGTGCAAATGCCATCTCTGCAGGCGATTCAAAAGGTAGAAGATAAGATTGGCCTACCCGTCCTATCTGCGGCGACCTCCACCGTCTATCAAATCCTCAAGGGGTTGCAATTAAAGCCATATGTCCCGAACGCCGGCCGCTTACTAGCAGGCGCCTACTAAGTTGCGTCAGCTTTTTGATTGGAGTATTTAAGTCTTGTGGTGGAAAGAGGCTAAGCTCTCCTCTTTCCATTTTTCGATCCCGTTCGATTCCAACGAGTTCCGATGTACAAGGTAGACTTCATACTCCGACGAGTCAAAATTGTAATAAGCGTAGCCCACTTGGTGAAATCTTTCCTATCCTTGTCATACGTCATTCGCGCCAATTTCCTGAAAAAAGATTATTATTCTTTTATTTCCATTCACCCCGTCACCAACTTAAATTACCGTCGTTCGAATGCGAGTTTTAATCCAAAACCAAACAATTGCCAGGCCAGTATAAATCACACCCATCATAAAAAGCTGTTCCATTGTATTTACCCCTGGCTCCACGAACTGCGGGAGGAAGGTCAGAAAGAACACAGCGACCTTTGGATTAAGCGCATTGGATAAAAGACCTATTGTTGTTTTGGTGATTAGTGCTGTATCTACGCCTGGAGAGGTAATCACCACAATGGTCAAAATCAAAAATGGAAAAAATGGTGCGTGAGTAAACACCCCTCCCCTATGTCCACTCATTATAAACGACTATCATCGGGTAAGTTATCTAGAAAGTTCTGCAGGTTCTGCTGGAGATGCGCTTGCATCAACTGCTCTGCCGCTTCGCCGTCTCCACGAAGAATCGCCTCATAGATTTCATGGTGTTCGTGTGGCAGCTCTGCGCGGTTCTTTACAATATCTTTGCGACACAGCAAAATGATGCTCTGCATGCGGTCGATAAGTTGGGTGATTTGGTCATTGCCGCAGGATCGGACAATAGTATTGTGAAACAACGTATTCGTTTTCATCACGGTCTCAAAGTCAGCTGTGTGTGACGACTCAGTCAACGTGCGCAAAAAATCCTTGTCCTGTTGACTCATCTGAGTGGCGGCCACTTTTGCTGCGTGTCCCTCTAAAAGGATGCGAATTTCGTAACTGTCCTTAATTTCCTTTGGCGTGAATTGCACCACAGATTTATTTCGCAGCAATCCCTCGTGTTCAAGGCGGATAATCGCTTCCCGAATTGGCGTCCGGCTAATGTTGAGTTCCGCTGCCAAACGTTCTTCGGATAACTTTATACCAGGCGGTAAATCGCCCTCGATAATCTGCTTAAATAAATAGTCATACACCTGCTGGTATGCGGGTTGTGGTTTTTGGATTTCCATTAGCCCCATCCTTGCTCGTTGTATTCAGTATGACGTCGAATCTTGTATACAATATCCAGTGCGCATCTATCGTATCAGAAAAATAAACCCTATTGTCACAAAATTATTTCATAGTATTCTTATTGACAAACCATCTGACAAGATGATCCATGAAAAGCGAGGGATTCAATTGACACAAAATCAGCAATCGCGTCGTGCTACGCCGCCATTTCGGGCAGATCAAGTAGGCAGCCTACTTCGCCCGGAGCGCGTTAAATTGGCTCGACAACAGAGAGCAGCAGGGAAAATCAGTGCTGATCAATTAAGAGACGTGGAAAATGAAGAAATCCGCCGCATTGTGGACAAACAAAAAGCCATCGGGCTCCAGGCCGTAACCGACGGTGAACTGCGGAGGGCGTGGTGGCACTTCGACTTCCTCGAAAATTTGGTTGGTGTACAAAGTTATGAAGCGGATGGCGGTATCCAATTTCACCAGCAGCAAACAAAATCTCACTCCGTAAAGGTCATCAGCAAACTGGGCTTTGGCGACCACCCGATGTTGGCGGACTTCCGGTTTCTTCACAGTGTCGCGGGCGCGCACGTCGCGAAAATGACCATTCCAAGCCCCAGCATGCTTCATTTCCGCGGTGAAATCGACAAACAGGTCTACCCGGACGAAGCGATGTTCTTTCACGATCTCGCCGAAACCTACAAACAAGCCATCCACTCCTTCTACGACGCAGGTTGCCGCTATCTGCAACTGGATGATACGTCGTGGGCCTATTTCTGTTCGGAGGAGCAAAAGGCGCAAATGCAGGCGCGCGGGTTGAATCCGGAAGCGCTCACGAAGTGGTATGCAAAGACGATTAATCAGGCCATTGCTGGTCGTCCGTCGGACATGACCATCACCATGCACATCTGCCGGGGCAACTTCCGCTCGACGTGGATTTCCTCTGGCGGATACGAACCTGTGGCGGAAATTCTCTTTTCTGGCTTACATGTCGATGGGTTCTTCCTCGAGTACGACAGTGACAGGGCTGGTGGATTCGAGCCGTTGCGCTTTGTCAACCGCAAGGACCTACAAATTGTCCTTGGACTGATTACCTCGAAAACGGGTGAACTGGAAGACCGCGACGGAATTGTACGCCGCATTGAAGAGGCGTCGCGGTACGTTGATTTAGCCCAATTGAATCTCAGTCCACAGTGCGGCTTTGCGTCGACAGAGGAAGGCAATTTGCTTACAGAGGATGAACAGTGGGCGAAATTGCGTCATGTCGTCGAGATTGCCAACGAAGTTTGGAAGTGACTTTTGCAGTGCAAAAGTCAATGAATAACCTCGACACGTAGGTTCACCTCTTCATCCTGCCACGCCAAGGAACGCCCCGCACCAACGTGCGGGGCGCCTTTGCGTCTTTTTTTTCCTGTCACTCCAATGGCGCAAGGGTACACTCGCTCGTGTCACTACCTTAACCACGCCGACAAATCCCAATGGGTCAGTCGTTCGAGCTGGACAATGTCCTTTTTGAAGTAATTTTGAAGTTCATGTCGTAAAGAAGCGTCAACTGCGATTTTTGACAAATTTTTCTGCCGAACAGCCTGGGCCATTCGCTGCCGCAACGCCATTGGCAATAAGGGCTTGATAGCGGCCTTCACGGGGTTGTTTTTAGTGAGAAACGTGTGGAGTCGGCGACTTTTTGGAATACCCGAGGCGTTCGGACGAATGCTGGTATCTGGCTCAAACGTGGTATCGATACCTAAAAAATCGAATACGCGTCGACAGACTGCGACTGTGTGCCGATTGAGATCCTCATAGCGGAGAAATAACATCTGTTCCCTGGGAAACACATCGAGATACGGTTGCAGCTGTTTGAAATAGAAACCACGCCGTGTATAATGCCACATCGGCGCCCAGTGCTTCGCAATCCGCTCTTCTTCTGCTGCAATGGCATCCGCGAAATTGGCCAATGGCTCGCGCTCGTCGCGGCGCAAATGTAGGTAGGCTGAGTGGGCGCGCTCGACCGGATCGCGCAAGATAACAATCAGTTTCACGTTCGGAATGAGGTCGTGAATGCGCCTGGCGGCATCGGCCGTGTACAGATACATGGGTGAAGCCTCACCGACGGCTTTACAGCCGTCTGCCTCATCAAAGAGCGCTTGATAATCGGCAAATCGAGTAATACTGCTGCGATTTGTCCGATCATCACCCGGTCCTTGAAAACGAACTTCCTGATTCGCCAAGGCAAAGTAATTCGGTTCTTTGATACTCGGCATAAAGACTTCTGGGTGTTGTGACAAATACCGATACAGCGCCGTCGTTCCTGCTTTGGCGGCACCGATAACCAAAAAATTCGGAAGCAACTTGAACACTCCTATCTACTAACCTAACTTTCATCATATCACTTGGATGTTTAAATTCCCTTGAAGCCAGACGTATCCCCCCATCTTTTAAACTTCATCCCGACGTCCTTCCATGCTAAAATACACGCAGGAGATGATGACTTAATGGACGAAAAGCAACTACTCGATGCCGTTCGTTTAATCGTACGTGAAGAAATCGGGACCGTTGAACAGCGGCTCAATAAGCGGATTGACGCCGTCGAACAGCGGCTCAACAAGCGCATTGACGCCGTCGAACAGCGGCTCAACAAGCGCATTGACGCCGTCGAACAAGCGCTCAACAAGCGCATTGACGCCGTCGAACAAGCGCTCAACAAACAGATTGACGCCGTCGAACAAGCGCTCAACAAACGGATTGACGTCGTCGAACAAGCCGTCTTAGAGACAAGTCAGGATGTTAAAGTCATCAAGACGCATCTGAATGACACCGTCACCGACGTCAAAGTCCTCAAAAAGGCCGTCGCCAACAACTAATCCGCAAAAGTTAGCCATCTCTTTCCACCACAGAATCCACCAGCCAGGAAAATGAATAAGAATTGTCCGAAATATGTAATATCCCACCTGCCTGTACCGTCTAAATAGGAGAGGTAGCTATGACCTCTATCTTTTTGCGCACTAGAACATACCATTCTCTGCTAATGTGAGTACAATCTAGAAAATTGGAGGCACAAGATGAAATTTCAACATTTGGTTGCTGGGGTCACCCTCTCGGCGCTCACGGTTTGCGCTGTCCCTGCTGTGTCTTACGCGCAGGCGGCGCCTAGTGTGATTGAGGCGGGATCGACCGGCAGTGAAGTTGTCACCCTACAAAATGACCTCAATGCACTTGGATTCACAGTCGGTCAAGCGGACGGGATTTTTGGACCGAAGACTGAAGCGGAAGTCGAATCGTTTCAAACGAAACACAAATTGACGGCCAACGGCGTCGTCAACACGGCGACGTGGAATGCCCTCAACAAAGCGGTGTCTGCACTCGTCGTCAAACCTATCAGCCTCAGTAAGTCGAGCACGGCAGCCAAAAACTTAGAAGTCAAGCACATTTACTACAATAACAAGTTGATTACGTCGCCCTACGGATTTACGTACAATGGAACGGCTTACATGCCGATTTGGTACGTCATGTCGACGTTAGACAAAGAGGGCTTCACGCACACGTGGTCAAACAACGTCTGGAATATCAAGGTCCCATCGAGTACCTCAGTAGACTACAGCAGTATTAAGTATGGCAAAGGCAGCATGGCAATTGCCATCAACGGAACCGTTGTGGCGCGGGTGATGGGGATTACCCATGTAGATCCCGCCTCCAACTCAACCACAACCTTCATGCCCATCTACAACGTCATCCAAGCGCTAGACCGCGTCGAAATCCACTCCGATTGGAACGGGAACACGTGGAAGATGACCAGTTCGGCGCAATCCACTGCACCAAGCGGCGCAGCGGCCTATGGCAATGTCGACTTACGCTATCCGGCACCTTCCAGCATCACCGCCGACAGCATTGATGCATACTTGTCCAAAAGCGTCTATAACAACACCGTCGGCTCTCCAATGACGGGACTCGGCGCATCGTTTATGGACGCGCAGCGCACGTATGGGGTTGACGCAAACTACCTCGTCGCCCACGCTATCGAAGAGACGGGCAACGGGACGAGTGCCATTGCGCAGCAAAAGAACAACCTATTTGGGTATGGCGCCTACGACGCAAATGCTGGTGCGGACGCCGGCGTCTTCCCAAGTGACGATTACGCTATCCGCTTCCAGGCGTGGGAGGTACGCAATAACTACCTCGACCCGTCGAGCAGCAACTATGGTGGAGCACCCACCCTGACAGGTATGAGCGTAAACTATGCATCCGACCCTGGATGGGCCTCGAACGTTGAGAGCTTGATGGGCGAAATTTCATCTTTCGTGAACTCCAGCGTCAAAGACTATCAAACCTATTCACCCAGCAACACGCCACCCGCACCGAACAGCACAACGGAGCCAGTCTACTATCTGAACGGCGCTATGGGGAGCACCGAATCGAATCCATACTATAATGGCGTTCCGTACTACCCAAGCGTAGCCGAAGGACAGACGGATATGTTCCCTGGGCCACTGGAAAGCGGCAGTTTCGGCGACTCTGTGAAACAGATCCAACAATTCCTCAAATCTACTGTCGACGCAACTCTGACGGTTGACGGGCAATACGGCGCCGCGACAGAGGCTGCAGTCAAACAATTCGAAGCTGCTCACAATTTACCGCAGGATGGGAATTGGAGTTTTTCGATGTGGGAGACATACATTCACCCAGACGACACCACAACCACACTTCCAGCCAATGAACCGGTCAAAATTGATGAAATCGCCGAAGGCATGGCGGGTGGCTACGCAGTTCCGTGGTACCATATCGAAAATGTCGGCTGGGTCGATTCACAATATGTACAATTGACCAACGTCTACCGCCTGATGGCCACAAACCCGGAGAGTACCAACACCAACATCCCCGTCTATAGCGACGCGGCCGGCACGGCAAAAGTCGCCACGCTCCACAGCGGCGACTTCGTGGTTGCGGCCTCATCGACACCAGGCGGCAGCGCATACCAGATTCAATTCGCGATTGAATCCTTGGCCTCCGGCAGCAGCCAATCGCCAGGTACCCTGCTAACGGGCTACGTCCCTGCAAACAGCGCCACATTAGTCGCGCAGCAATAAGGCGCTTGCGCGCTCCGGCGCCCGCCTCGCCCCCTCGCGCTCTGGCGCCTGATCTGCGTGCGCGGAGTGGATAGGCGAGGTGCGGGTGGCAAGCGCAGCCTCCATGGCCGCCGCAAGGGGATGCCAATCACCGCCTTCCCAGCGGCATCCACATGCACATCCGCCAGCCGCAATCACTGATTAGTTGCCCTCAGCGTACTGCTGGAGCGGTGCCCAGACTTCGCTGTCTTCCAGCCCAATCCGCCACAGCGCGACGCCGCGAAGATTGTCCTGTTTCGCAAGTTGAAGTTCGTCCCCGATGCTTTGGGCGTTTTCGTAGTACACAGTATGAGTCACGCCGCTGGCCGTGTAGGTGAAGTAAGGTTCCTCGGCCTGGCTATCCCACTTCGGCGTGATGTTATTTTCCGATATCAGCTTGTTGACCTGGGGCAGCGTCAGGGCTGTCGTCTGTCCATTTGCCCAGTCGTAGCCGTATACGGGTAAGCCAAGGAGCACTTTGTCAGGTGGAATTTGCGTCGTCGTGTACGACATCACCTGCTGCACCCAGCCCACTGGCGCAATGGCGCCGGCGGGTCCGCCCGGGTACGAGTAATCGTACGCCATGACCATCACTTCGTCGCTGGCATTGCCGATGGTCGCGTAGTTATAGGCGCTGCTCGCGTCCGTGACCGCCGGTACGTCGACACTCAGTTGTTTGCCGGCCGCATGCAGGGCGTTCGCGAGATCCGTGATGAATGATGTAAATAGGGAGCGGCTGGAGGTTGGGAGCATTTCAAAATCGATGTTAATACCTGCAAACGGTGTCCCTTTCACGAGTGACACCATGTTGTTCAGGAGTGCTTGCCGCTTCGTGGCATCGCCCAAAATTTGGGTCGCAAGTGTCCCGTCGAAATCGCCAGTCGTCGAATTCATATTCGTCACCGTGATATACGCGGACAAGCCATTTTGCTGCGCGTAAGTGCCCGCTTGCGTGTAGCGTGTTCCCTCTAAACCGCCAGCAGACGTAATCGAGTGGGTAAACGTACTAAACTCCGTGACGGTCGGATTCGCTTCCAAATCTGTCAGAGAATCTGTACTGCCGCCATAGTTGGTGACAAAGCCAAACACCACTGGATTGCTTGTAGCAGACGTAATCGACCAAGTTACCCCATTCCAGGACGTCTGAATACCCGCTGCTTGAAAAATCTGTTCGATATAGTAAATCGGCATGTAAACCGTGGGCTGCGCATTAGCGCTGGCAGCCGGATCATGTTTGACGACTGTATTGACCTTCTTGACTAGTTTGCCGTTGATGACAATGCTTGTAGATCCGCTCCCGACCGGAATATCCGAAAAGTTCCCATCCGTTGCGGTGGTCAACGTCCAGGTATGACTTGTTCCGTCCCAGGACTGTGTAAAACCTGCCGCCTCCAGCGCCTTGCCAACATACCAAATCGGCATGAAGGTGGTCTGCTGACTGCCGTCGGAGGTAACGACGCCATACGGACGGGAGAGAACTGTTCCGTTGACCTTCACAGTTTTTTGAAGCGATGAACTGGCAATCGCATCGGTTGGAAAAGCTAGTGCAGAAACGGCTAGAATGAATAGGCTGATTGCAGCGCGTCGATTCAAGTGGCGTAAATCCTCCCAGAGTCTCTTTGCCTATGATTCTACTGGAAGTTAAGAGGAAAATCCGCTGGAAATGCGTGGGCAGGTCTGCTGGGGGCATCCCAACGACACGTGCCAACGCGCATCGGATCCCCCAGTGACCCATTCATTTTTTCATTGTGGCGGTAGACTGCCGCGTTGTTAGTGCGAACACACTTACGCCCGCGATTTCTTTGCGAATTCGGCGAACTGCTCGTTGACGTTCTGATTGCAGATACCGCCGTGATAGCAGAGCGCCGTTTCAATATCGAAATCCGAGAAATGGGCAATTGAACGCCATGCTTCGTCCACGTCTGGTGTGAAAGCCTCATTGGGTCCAAGTAATTTCCCGTTTTCCGAAATAATCGCGTCACCCGTGACAAGCGTCCGGCTCTTAGCATGGTAAAGGCTAATATGTCCTGGCGTGTGACCCGGCGTGAAGATGACCGTGAGACCGCCGAGATACGGAAGCACCTGGCCGTCGGCGATGGTCGTGTCGACCTTGACCTTTGGTGGTTCACCGCGGGACGCGTCGAATTTAATCAACGGTTTGTCCCCTTCGATGTATGGCTTGTCCAATTCGTGCGCCAATACCTCAATCTGCTGCGCTGCCGCTGCACGAATTTCTGGCGCACCGCCAATGTGGTCAAAATCTTGATGCGTGAAAATGATTTTGTTCAGCCGCTCGAACGGTACACCTGCCTGCTCCATTTCACGTTGAATCGCCGGCAGCATGCCAGGGAAACCGGTATCCACCAAAATCACATTCTCTTCATCCCAAAGCAGCGTTGGGTGAATCACCATCTGACGCCCTTGCATGTCAATGGATAATTCAAGTTGTGCAATTCCATCCGCAATTCGATTCATTGATCAATACGCCTCCTTCTATCAGACAATGTCGTCCTCAGACAATGCCTCGTCTATTGTACGCGCTGCGATATGCCAAAAACAAATCGCACGCCATCCTAACAAAAGGCTTTCCCCATCAATCCCCGTGTGCCCCATCGTCCTGTGGCGAGCGGTGCATCGGCATCATGCGCATCATCGTGTGGACGATACTCTCGAGCCGCGCGACCACGCTAATGGCCTCCTCTGGCATCGGTGCATAGTGACTCCATTGCGGGTGTGCAATCATGCGCTCCATACTGTCTGCATCCAATTCCACGTCCCGGTGCATGACGGCGAATTCCATCACGTGCAATGCCTCGTCGATGTATTTGCCGACATCCAACAGCGCTCGGTCCTCCTCACGCGGGTGACCGCCCTTTTGCAAGCGAGCCTCCAGTGCCAATAAAACATCGGAAAAACGATGCATCGCGGCGAGTACACCAATTGCAACATGTGGATCCCACCCCTGTTGCACCGGCTCATTCATCGCCTGTTGGACCGCTGCCACGGCGTTCGTGCGCGCAAGGCGCGCCGACTTACGGAGAGCTTGCACTTGCGTCCCCTCGCCATCGCGCAACCGCGACAGCACAGCTTGAAAATACTTTCTTTGCGCTCGAATCAAATCCGCCAACGCCACATGAACGCTTTGATGCCGCCAAGACGGCCAGAGAATATACGCCCCAAAAGCCAAACAGCTACCGATGACCGTAGCAATCAGCCGTCCAACCATCGTCGAGAGCACAGGTTGCTGTTGAAAGAACGACAACAACACAATAATTTCGCCGGTGAGTGCGCAAGTAAACAGCGCATAATTGTAATTGACCATCGTATACATCGCACCGGCGAACACGAGGATGAGCAGTGCACCAAACAAATGGTTTTTATCCGGCACCTGAACCAACCATGTCGCCACACAAATTCCCAAGACGGTCCCCGCCATTCTCGCGATGCCCCGCGAGAACGTGGCAGTAAAATCCGGCTTGAGGATAATCATCGTCGTGAGCGGCAGCCAATAGCCATGGGGCAGCGGCAGCCAGCGCGAGAGCATCCACCCTATGCACAGCGTCACAATCACCCGAATGCCGTGCCGAAACGTCGTGGATTTTAGCGTGAGATTCGCCCGCAGAACGGTCCACGCCCGTTGCCATTGGTGCATAAGTGGTGTCTTGGCTGGCGCCGACGCCATATCGACTGGAACAATCCCAGTCCATTGGTCCACCGCGCGCGCGATAACGACCGCGACTTCCTGTGCGTAAAGACGGGCCTCCCCCGTCACCATTCCGTCGGCTGTACGCTTCAATTCAGCGACCGCTAACTGCAGCTCTTGCGCGTCATCCGACGGGTGCATGGGCTGTTCGCGAATCACGTGGGACAATCGCTGGACGACATCCGCCAATGCGCGAAGCACTGGTTCTATCCCATCTACTGCCCCGCCACCACTGTGGCTATCATGACCACGCGTCATCCCCACCAGCGCGACCGCATACATGCGAATTTGTTCTGCAGTGTTCGTCAACACGCGCAATTGCTGCCACTTCAATTGTTTCATATACGAGTCATTGAGTGCGGTCTCTGCGTTGAGTAGCGCCGTGGCCAACTGCAAATCGGCGACCCGTGTGTGCCGTTGTGCGTAGTTGGCGAGGCTCGCGTACACCTGTGCTACAGCGCCCGCCTCGGCACTTCTGCGACTCATGGCGTCGACGAAGAGCATCAGCAGCGTCTGGCACACTCCGCCAACCAAAACCAAAACTGCCCGATAGACGGCGTGAAGTGGGTCTTGCGGATAGGTCGAAACCAGCAACAACGCATTAGTCGACAAAAGCCCAACTTGTCCCGCTTCGTTGCTCAGTGCCCCCATCATCGCCGCGATAAAGCCACTCGCCATGATACACAGGACGATAAGCCAGGGAACATTCCCCGCAAGTGCGCCGATAAACGTCGCGACCCCCATCCATGCGGTCGCCAGGAGCATCGTTCGCGTGCGCTTTCGAGCGGTACCGCTCATACCTGCAAAACCGGTGACAAGCGCACCGACGGACACGCCTACGCCGAGTAGAAGTTGGTGTGCCAAGAGGCCAACAACGAGCGGCAGCACCACCCCCACCGCATTGCGAACACCCGCCAGAACCAGAAGTTGCGTTCTGTCATGCGCAGTCAAGGTATTCAAGCTTCTCAACGTTCTTTTGCGAAGCATCTTTCGCGGCAGCCGCCTTTCCAACCGTTACAAATATTTTTCAAACCAAACACTTCGTCAGTAGAACTATACCGTATACGGCCTCCCAAGATGCGCTTTGTCACCATGAACAAACCATGAAAATGGCATATACGCAAGACCTGACTGTAGCGTGCGGTCATCTTGAAACGAGTCCCACTTGTCGTACCCATTTGATCTCCCGTATGATTTTGATAATTCCCCGGGCACTAAAATCTGTGGTCTAAATCACTTGCTGCAGCACAACAGACAACGTCAGTATCGAATCATACAAAGGAAAGTGTGAGAGAGCGCCATGAAAATGCACAATGACAAACATAATGACAAACATCGTTCGCCCGCAACCGCACGCCGAATCAAACTCCGCCGACAAATGGCATGCAACGATGAAACATGTCACGGCCGATGATGATGCACACAACGAACCGAATTCAGTTAGGCGTACTTGGCGCGGATGACTCGCTGGCTATTATTCAGGAAGTCGCGAAAACGTATGAAGAGTTGGAATTAATCCCGATTGTCTATTGGGAGGAAGACGAGATACCTGATCAGATTGCGCCGTATTTGTCTCGGGCGCAGATGTGGCTCTTCAGCGGTCAAGTTCCATATTCCATTGCGCGCCAGCAATTTCAGCTAGACCGTCCGATGTTCTACACGCGCCACTCCGGTGAAGGACTTTATAAAGCCCTCTTATATTGGGTTCATGAGCACGGATTGAAGGTGTCGGATATCAGTTTTGACACACTCAGCCCCGATGTCGTCGCGACGTTTTTAGCCGATGTCGGCATTTCGTCAACCGTGCACCTCAAACACTACAACGGCGTCATCCGATCCGAGGAACTCGTCAACTATCACAAATCGCTCTGGGAAACAGGTGTGACGCGTGCATCTATCACGTGCCTCCGTTCCGCCCATCTGCAACTCGAAAAACTGGGCCTTCCCTCGATGCATCTGACACCGACACACAGCGAAGTGCGCCAAGTGCTTGAAAACATCATTCAGACACACGAACTATTACAATCGCGCGACGCACAAGTCGTCGTCCAATTGCTTGCGATGAACTCTGCCCAAATTGCCACATCGGCCACCGACTACGACGCGACGGTTCAGCGTTACGCGCGCTATGTCCATGGTTCCACGCAAAAACTGGGCGCTTCCCAGTGGATGGTCTATGCAACCCGTGGCGCCATTGAAGAAATCACGCACAATTTTTCAAGACGTCCCAACCTGCCCTTCCTAGCCGACATCGAAGCCCAGATTACGGTAGGTATTGGTATCGGCACAACCGTCTTGGCGGCAGAAGAACGCGCGCACTTCGCATTGAACGAAGCAAGTAGCTTAGGCGCTGGACAGTGGGTCTGTGTTTTGGAGAACAACCATGTCATCTCACCACTGAGCAGTGATGAAGACACTTTATCGTACCCACTGTCACACGGGGACTATGAAGACTTGAGCCATGCCATCTCGCTTAGCGCACTCACCCTGACCAAACTCGCGAGTGTGCTCGACAAGCAAGGCTCAACCCGATTGACCGCGCACGAACTCGCCAAACACCTGCATATCTTGCCGCGCAGTGCCCGCCGCATTCTCCTGACGCTAGAAGCGCATGGCCTCGCAACGGTCGTCGGAGAAGAAACTCCCTATCAACGTGGCCGACCACGAAAAATTTACGATATTCGATTGGAATAAGACTAGTCAAATAATTTCTAAGAATGCTATAGTATTCTCAACCGTAAATCAGCCGAAAATAGGTTCGGCTGATTTTTAGCATAATTCTGGGAGATGAAATCATGTCTGTTGAGCTGTCGAACATCCGTTCCCTGGTCCAACAAATTGGTGGTGAGCTGGTCACTTGGAGACGTCATTTGCATCAAAATCCGGAATTGTCATTTGAAGAAGCGCAAACGGCGCAGTTTGTCTATGACACATTGTCCACGTTTCCAGGCCTTGAGCTATCCCGTCCCACCAAGACCAGCGTACTCGCGCGGCTAAAGGGCGCACAGCCTGGTCCGACCTTGGCAATTCGCGCCGACATGGACGCGCTGCCAATCACTGAGGAAAACGACTTTGAATTCATCTCCAACACACCGGGCAAGATGCACGCCTGCGGGCACGATGGGCATACTGCCATGCTGCTCGGGACAGCGAAAATTCTCAGTCAATTGGCCGATCAAATTCACGGCGAGATCCGCTTTATCTTTCAACACGCGGAGGAACTATTCCCTGGCGGCGCACAGGAAATAGTCAACGCCGGCGTGATGGAAGGCGTTGACGCGGTCATCGGCATCCACCTCTGGTCACCGCTAGAAGTCGGCAAAATCGCCGTCCGCTCCGGCCCCTTTATGGCCGCCCCCGACACGTTCTACATCACCATTCGCGGTCAAGGCGGTCACGCGGCGATGCCACATACCACGGTTGATCCGGTCGTCATCGCCGCCCAAGTGGTCACCAACCTGCAGCACATCGTGTCGCGTAACATCGACCCGCTCGACCCGATTGTCCTGTCAGTCACCCAGTTCCACGCAGGTACGGCACACAACGTCATTCCGGAGACAGTGGAACTAAACGGCACCGTCCGCTCGTTCAAACCGGAACTGCGTACAGAGGTTCCGCGGCTGATGGAACAAATCGTCAAAGGCATCACAGAAGCGCACGGCGCTACCTATGAATTCCGCTACGAACAAGGGTATCGCCCGGTCATCAACGACGAAGCAGTCACTCAACGCGTGCGCGATGCGCTCGTCGAGGTATTCGGAGAAGAGGTCGTGATCGAGGGAGATCCACATATGGGCGGCGAGGATTTCTCGGCTTATCAGAGCGTGACGCCTGGAACATTTTTCAACGTCGGCGCTGGCAACGCGGCAAAGGGCATCGTCTACCCGCATCACCATCCCAAGTTCACCATCGACGAAGACGCATTGCCTATCGGCGTCGAGGCGTTCGTCAGCATTGCACTGAAGACATTAAGCTAATCTGCGTTCTAGCGAAATTGCGCCAATGAAAAGGGCAACACCGTATTCGAACGAATGCGTCAGCGCGAAACAGCTGGCTGACATCAGCACCGCGGGCGATTACGAGCCATGACAGTCCAGGCTGAAAGGAGGTGACGGCTTTGTCCGTCCGCTGGCTTACGATTATTCCGATGATTGGGATTTTTATTGGCGTCATCTTCGCGAATCATGCCACACCGATTGTACTCGGCATGCCGTTCTTATTTTTCTATATGGTCGTATGGATTGTCCTGACATCTGTGTGCATGGCTATCGTGTACAAATTCGATCCGACGAATAAGGAGTGAAACCTTCGCTATGCACAAGTCACCCATGGTGATTATCTTCGCCACGATACTGATTTCATTGATTTTAGGCATGCTGGCTCGCCGCAAGAAGAAGATGGACTTGGAACAGTGGTCCGTCGGCGGTCGCGGCTTTGGTGTGATGTTTGTCTTCCTGTTGCTCGCCGGGGAAATTTACACGACGTTCACGTTCCTTGGCGGCAGTGGTTGGGCCTACGGAACCGGTGGACCAACCGTCTACATCCTGGCGTATGGCGCCGTCGCTTACTTGTTTTCCTATTTTCTATTACCACCAATTTGGCGCTATGCAAAAGAACACAATCTCATCTCGCAACCGGACTTTTTCATTAAGATGTTTGACAGCAAGTGGCTCGGCATTCTAGTCGCCGTCGTCGGTGTAGTCGCCATTATCCCTTATCTGCAATCGCAGATGACCGGCCTTGGCCTCATCGTCGAAACGGCTTCCTATGGCACCATCAGTCAGCCCATCTCCATCGGCATCGCAATGATTGTCCTAGCCGTATACGTGACCATCAGCGGCATACACGGTACAGCCTGGACAGCCGTCCTAAAAGACATCCTGATTGTCATCGTCGTCCTGTTTATCGGCATTGCCCTGCCAATTCACGTCGGTGGATTTCACGACATGTTCACAAAAATCAACCAAGAAAAGCCTGGCTTTTTGACACTGGGCAATGGCGGCATGGGGATTCCCTGGTTCATTTCGACCGTCGCCATGACGGGCCTCGGGTTTTACATGTGGCCGCACGCCTTCGGCGCCGTATACACGGCGAAGCATGAACGAATCTTCCGGCGCAACGCGATTTTCCTGCCACTCTATCAACTCGTGCTGTTGTTCGTCTTTTTTGCAGGGTTTGCGGCCATCCTCGTTGTTCCAAACCTGCAAAATTCGAACCTGGCCCTGTTGGCCGCTGTCCAAAAGGTGTTCCCTGCTTGGGTCGCAGGCATCATCGGCGGAGCGGGTGTACTGACCGCCATTGTGCCAGGTTCCTTGATGCTGATGTCGGCAGGTACGCTTATCGCGGAGAACATCTACCGCCCCTTATCCAAGGGCGCGACGGACGCAAAGGTACAAATCGTCGCCCGCGTGTTCGTCTGGATTGTAGCAGCCGTCACATTTCTCTTTTCACTGCAAAGCAACGCGGCGATTGTCTCTCTCTTGCTGATGGGATACGACTTCGTCTCGCAGTTCTTCCCAACCGTCCTGCTCGCAATTTTCGCACGCGGCGCGGTCAGCAAAGTTGGCGCATTCGCCGGCATCCTAGTCGGTGTCGGCCTCGTCGTCTACTTCACACTCTCAGGTCAATCCATCCTGTGGGGTGTCAATATCGGCTTCTGGTCTATGCTTGGCAATATGATTGTCGTCCTCATCGTCTCTGCCCTGACACGCGATGCAAGCAGCAAGGTCAGAGAGACGGTGACCGCATAAGCGGACCTTCGCAGACCACTGAAGCCCAACCACAACAAACAGACTCAACGGAAGCCGCACGGCTTCACGTAGCGAACGCGCCGCATGGGCATCACGCCAAGCGGCGCGCTTGTGTCATGCGCGGGTGGATACGGTAGAGAGGGACGCGGCGCGGCGGCCTGGCACGTAGTGGCTTTCCAACCACGCGCGCCCCCCTAGCCGCCGCAACCGCCGTCCCCACACACGCCCATCAGTCGCCGCGAACTGCTCGAATCGCGGCGGCCAGGCGTTCGATGCCGCAGGCCATCTCGGTGGGGCTCACGTGGCTAAACGACAGCCGCAGGTACTCCGTGCCAGCACAAGCGCCCGCCGGCGCAACAGCACCCTCCGCAGGTATCGGCGCCGGATAAAAGTAGTAACCAGGGATGTAGGCGACGCCCGCCTGTAAGGCGTGCGGCAATAACGCCAGCGTGTCGACACCCGGCACATGGACCCAGACAAAGTACCCGCCCTGCGGAGTTGTCCAAGTGACATCCGGCGGCATCGACTTGGCGAGGAGATGGAGCATCTCATCACAGCGGGCGCGATAGGTGGTGCGGATGGTGGCAAGTTGTGCTGGCCAATCCGAGTGCTCTAGGTAGCATCCGACTGCCGCTTCGACAAAGGTGTGATCTAAGTCCTTTTTAAACACGGACATCGCGTCGATAATCGGCGCAGGGCCGACACTCCAACCCACGCGCAGGCCAGGGCCGAGAACTTTGGAAAGGGATCCGACATGAATCACCCGGTCTTTCTCCTCATCAAGGGCCTTGAGGGCAACGGGCGGATGCTGGAAAAAAATCTCTCCATACGCGTCATCCTCGACGATGAGAAAGTCATAGCGTTTGGCGAGATGAAGCAATCGTCTGCGGCGAGCATCACTCAGCGTATACCCCGTCGGATTCTGAAACGTCGGGATGGTATACAGAAACGTAGGCATCACTTGGTGTGTCGCCAAGCGCGCCGCCAAAATCTGCTCCAGCGCGTCAAGGCGCAATCCATTGGCGTCCATCGGAACGGCGATAATCTCGTCTGTGTAGTTCTGGAAGATTTCCAACGCTTCCATATAAGTTGGCGCTTCAACCAAGACGGCGCGAGTGGAATCGAGCAGGACGCGCGCGATTAAATCGAGACCCTGAATGGCACCGGCGGTGATCAGGAGTTGCGTTTGTGCCCCATCGACCCCGATACCGCGACTCGCGAGATGATTTCGCGCCCACTGGCGAAGATTTGTAGCATAACGACTGCCAAGATAATGAAATGGCAAGTCGCGTTCTTCCTGAACCAACACCTGAATCGAACGAACAAACTCGGCGGTTGGAATCAAGGAAGTATCTGGGTAGCCTGCACTGAGGCGAATCGCACCTGGAGGAACCTCCGGCATCCAAGCACCGGGTGCGGGATACTGCAGCGCCGCGCGTACGGACGGCGGGAAAAGTTCACGTTTGTTCACGAAATCAGCCACCTAATCGACAATTAATCGGAAAACACCTTGAATTTCGAATATGGATTCAGTTGCAATTTTCTCTGGACATATTGGTTCAGTGCATATATATACATTATATAAAAAGATTATACGAAGCGCGATGGCGTTTAAAAATAGGGGGACATGCACATGAAACGTTTTACGCAAATTGGCGCTGCAGTCGGTGCTGTAGCATTCATGACCGCAGCGGTAACCGGCTGTGGCACGAATTCCACATCCGGGTCAACCAACTCGACCACTGGTTCATCCAGTTCCGAACCCACCTTGGTGATGGCAACCTCAGCTGACTACAAACCGTATGAGTACCACGATACTTCGAGTGGGCAGGATAAAATTGTCGGATTTGATATCGATGTGGCCAATGCCATTGCCAAGCAGCTTCACTTCAAGGTGAAGATTGAGGATATGGATTTCGACGGGTTGATTGCCGCGCTTCAGTCACACCGGGCAGATTTCGTCATCGCCGGCATGACGGCGACGCCGCAGCGAAAAAAGAGCGTAGATTTCTCGGACGTCTACTACCAAGCAGAAAATGTGGTCATTACGAAAAAAGGTGACAACATCAAATCGCTCAAGGACTTAAGTGGGGACAAAGTGGCGGCGCAATTGGGATCCATCCAAGAAGACGCCGCAAAGACCATCCCGAACGTGAAATTGGATTCGCTCGACACCATCCCAACCGTCGTTCAAGAGGTCCTCTCCAACCGGGCCGACGCGGCAATTATTGAGAACACGGTGGCCACCGGTTACGTGAAGAGCAACCCACAGTTGCAAATCAACAAAATTGCGGGGATGACCGAGAATGGGTCAGCCATCGCATTCCCGAAGGGCTCACCGTGGACCAAGAAATTTGACACGGCCATCGAGAAGATGAAACAAGACGGCGAACTTCAACAACTGGCCGAAAAATGGTTTGGTGGCGGTCAGTGACACAACAGCGAAGTAAAGGGGGCGTGGCGTGATGGGCTTGGATTTTAGCCAAATCAATTTTGGCTTTATCCTGGGAGGCGTCCTCGTCACCCTCGAATTCACGGTACTGTCGACGATTTTTGGCTTTATTCTCGGTACGCTATTATCCATTATCAAGATTTCAAAATTTGCGCCGCTGCGCTGGTTTGGTATCGCCTATACCTCTGTTTTCCGCGGCACGCCGCTTTTGGTGCAGGTTAGTCTCGCGTACTGGGCAGTACCACAATTGACCGGCTATGACATTCCTGCATTGCAGGCGGGTATCATCACGTTCTCGCTGAACTCTGCCGCATACGTCTCCGAAGTCATTCGCGCCGGTATCCTCGCGGTGCCAGCAGGGCAGCGGGATGCCGCACTATCGCTCGGCGTCCCGTACGGCAAAATGATGCGCGACATCATCCTGCCGCAAGCGGTCAAAAACATTTTGCCGGCACTCGTCAACGAGAGTGTCGCACTGCTCAAGGACTCGTCGCTCGTGTCCGTCATCACCGCCAACGACTTGATGCGGCGGGCGGAAATTACGATGTCGAACACCTATCGCTACTTTGAACCGCTAATTTTGATTGCGGCCATCTATTATGTCATTGTCATTTTCCTGAGTTGGATTGGCTCCCGCCTAGAGAGGAGGCTGCGCCAGAGTGATTAAAGTAGAGCACCTCCACAAATCGTTCGGCAAGCTAGAGGTATTAAGCGACGTCTCGCTCGAAATTGCCAAAGGGGAAGTCGTGGCGTTGATTGGTCCGTCCGGCTCCGGCAAGTCGACGCTGTTGCGCTGCCTCAACTTGCTGGAAGTGCCCACCTCGGGTCACGTCTATATCGACGGCGTCGATATCACGGTGAAAGGCACTAATGTCCTCAAAATCCGCGAGAATTTGGGGATGGTGTTTCAACACTTTCACCTGTTCCCACACAAGACAGTGATGGAGAACATGATTTACGCGCCGACGAAGGTCAAAGGTGTCGACAAGGAGACCGCCAAACGAGAAGCGATGGACTTGTTGCGCCAAGTCGGCCTAGAAGACAAGGCGAACAGCTACCCAGAGACCCTGTCCGGCGGCCAGAAGCAGCGCGCCGCCATCGCGCGGGCGCTCGCCATGAAGCCCGAGGCGATGCTGTTCGACGAGCCGACCTCGGCACTCGACCCAGAGATGGTCAAAGAAGTCCTCCAGGTCATTCAGGGCCTCGCGCACACCGGCATCACCATGGTCATTGTGACGCACGAAATGGGCTTCGCTCGAAACGTGGCGGACAAGATCTGCTTTCTCGATCACGGCCAGCTCCTGGAGGTCTCCACACCGGACGTGTTCTTCTCCAACCCGAAGACCGAACGGGCAAAAGAATTTTTGTCCAAGGTGTTGTGAACTGCCAGGTAGCACAGTCAGTCATTTGTCTAGCGGAAATATGGAGACGAGAGGACTATGCGAACGCACCTTCGTCTCCTATTACGCCAACGCTTGACTGTAGGCAGGACGACCAAGGCATGTTCATGAATGCATCCCTTTCCCCCGCTGAAACCGGTACAAAGCCCGCTAAATCTGCCCCGTCGACAATATCTCTATGTTTTACCTGTTACTAGGTAAGTTGTCTTTTGATTTACCCACCTAAAACAGCGAGCAGGCTTATTTCTATCGTTCCCCTTTCTACTGGGTAGGCTGCTTTGGCATACCTAGTAGAAAGAGCATAAAATAATTCAGCCTGCGGCATTGAATTTCTTTGTATCGGACGCTCAACCCGCAGGCGTGTACTGTTCACTCAGTAAACCGCTGAAACTCATATGGCAAGAGTCCCGCAGGCAAGTCAGCCGGTTCCCCGAGCGCCGCTGTCGCCTCTGCCCATTCAACCAGCCATGTGAACGGCTCGTCTGTGGTAATGCCGCCAAACCACCTGTCCCCGTGCTTGGTGACGATGCTAATGACATTGACGATGTCACATGGGCCTAGGCAGCCACTAATCGTCAACTGCACGTGTTTGAGTAGGCGCTTCTCCTTCCACGTGCGCTTCAGCCAGTCGAGCGGAATCGCCGGTCGACCTTTGTCTGTGCGTCCACAGCAACATCCAGAACAGACCACGACTTGTGCCAACACGCGCCGCTTCGTCGCAACGCCCGGCTGCGACGAGTGGATGGTCGTCTCCATAAAAGGCCTCCTATGTATGATATGTCCGACAAACCTCGAGCCAGCGACGAATCATCTGCGGGTTTGACGCAAAGTGCAGATGCGTATACCCCGCCAACAAATTGCCGCACGCAAAGCCTTCCGGCTTCTCGCCACGCAGTCCCTTCGCCGCATACGCGTGCGGCCAAATGCCCGCCTCATCCTTCGAACAAGTCTGTGCCACCGTCGAGTAGTGAAACTCGTGACCGCGGGCCGTCTCGCCTTTGCCGAGCAACAGCGTATCCATCAGCGCCGTCACCTCGCGATAGCCAAGCGCCGCCCGCGTCGCCTGCATCTGCACGCGCGCCGGAATCGCGCCCACCATCTGGTGCGTAGCGCCGGATTTATCCCGCAGCGACTCGGTCAGCCACATGAAGCCACCACACTCGGCAAACGTCGGCAACCCGTTTGCGATGCGCGCGCGTATCTGCGCCTGCAGCGCCGACTGCTCGGCAAGACGCTCAGCGAACTCCTCGGGAAAGCCCCCGCCAATGTACAAACCATCCGCGTCTTCTGGCAACAGTTCTCCCGCAAGCGGCGAGAAATATTGAAGCGCTGCGCCATACCACGCAAGTAACTCCAGATTCTCTGGATAATAGAAGTTAAATGCGCTATCGCGCGCAACGGCTATTTTCACAAACGGCGGCACAGGTGCTCCAACAAACAGCGTCGCCGGTGGCGCTTGCCAATCGGCAGCGTCTGCTGCGAGTTCGACGAGCAAATCGAGATCGACCGTCGCTTCCATCGCATCGGCGAGGCCGTCGAACAAGTCGTTCAACTCACCGCGCTCAATCGCCGGCAAGAGGCCTAAGTGGCGCTCGGGAATCACCAAATGGTCGTGGCGCTCCAGATAACCGAGCACCGGCACCTGGCAAACCGCTTCAATCGCGGCCTTGACCAACGCGTAGTGCCCCTTGCTGCCAACGCGATTAACAATCACCCCCGCCAGCGGCACCTGTGGGTCCAACTGCTGAAACCCAAGGACCACGGCAGCCGCGCTGCGCGCCATACTCGCCGCATTGACGACCAAGATGACCGGCGCCTGCAACAAGCGGCTAACTTCCGCCGTACTCCCTTCATCCGACAGCGGCTGTTTGCCGTCGTACAGGCCCATGACGCCTTCAATCACCGAGATATCGGCGCCTTCACTGCCGCGGTGAAAAATTTCGCGGACGCTGTCCTTCGGCATCATCCACATGTCCAAATTGCGCGAGGGGCGGTGCGTTAAGGCGGTGTGATAGGCGGAATCAATATAGTCTGGGCCGACCTTGAAGCCCTGTACGCAAAGCCCCCGGCGCGCGAGTGCCGCCATGAGACCGAGCGCGATAGTCGTCTTGCCCGCACCGCTGTTCGTACCGGCAATCACCAGACGTGGCCGTTTCATGGTCTCACCTCGACGTCGCCGCCAAACGGACGTGCCCCTGGCGCGGCCAACGAAGGCGTAGCGTCGGCGGTCTCAGCCGCTTTTTGTGGCACCAGACATACAGACACCGTCACGTTCCCCGACTTACGCTTCTCCACGACAAACGACGACGCCCCGGACGACAAGCGTGCCGCCGGTTCACTCACACCGTACGCGCCCACATACTTGTAGACCGTCTCCGATGGATTGGGAATCTCCACCGCGTTCAACTCCGCGGCCGTATATGTCACGAGCGGCACGTTGTAGCGCTGGCAAAATTCCAGTAACCCGGGCTCGTCGCGTTTCACGTCAATCGTCGCGACGTTGCGAATGCTCTTTGGCGAAAGCTGCACAGCCCGCAGCGTCTCCTCCACCACCGTGGCAATCTCGTCCGCCGACGTGCCCCGGTTGCAACCGATGCCTAAGACAATCACCTTCGGACGGTACAAAACGCCGTTTTGCAAGAGAACGCTGGCCTCCTCGTCCGTGAGTCGGCGCGGCGTGATGACCAGGGCCGCGTCAAACGGTTCCTGCATCGCATCGTGGGTGTTGTCGAACACATGTAGATAAGAGGGCAAAGGTTTGTCGTATGTCCACCACTCCCGCTCGCCAGCCTCCTGCACGATGTGCACGCGTTGCTCGTTCACCACCGCAGCACTCACCGGCGTCACCTTCTCGAAGTTGGCAATTTCCCAACCGTACGCGCGTCCCAGCAAATCGACGGCGAGCGTCTCGCCGACGTCGGACGCCGTCGTGATAACCGGTCGCGCGCCAAGTGCGGCTGCGACTTTGCGCGTCAAATCGTTGGCGCCCCCCAAATGGCCCGAGAGGACGCTGATGACGTGCTCTGCTCTATCGTCGATCACGACCACCCCCGGGTCCGTCTTCTTGTCCTTGAGAAGCGGCGCAATCAACCGCACCATCGCACCCAGCGAAAAGATGCCAATCAGGCCGCTGTACGCGTGAAATAGCGTGGGCACGTGGGCGACGACGGAGCCTTCGTAGGTCGTGATGCCACGCTCTGCCTCGTCGCCATACGCGAATTTCTCTGGGTAATAGACGTCGACATCCGGGAGTTGTGCCTGGAGGCGCCGGGCGATGGCCGTGCCGTGTTTGGTGATAGCGACCACGGCGTTTGCTTTCGTCATCCTTCGACCACACCCTTTCGGTAGCGATGCGTGAACGTCTTGTCGTACAACTTCGAACGATGGCCGTCCGCAAGGGCGAGATTCGGATCTAGCGCCCAGCCAGCGAGAATCATCGCGTGGCTGGAGACGTGCGCGTCGCCCATCGCACGCACAAGATGGGAGAGTGTGCTGCGAATCACCAATTGGTCAGGCCACGTGGCCTTCTGCACGACGGCGACCGGTGTATCCGGCGACCAGCCGGCAGCCAGTAAGTCGTCGACCGCCTTCTTCGCGAGTGTCGCACTCAAAAACAGCGCGAGCGTCGTGTGGTGCTTTGCCAAATCGCGCAGTTGTTCGCCCTCTGGCATCGGCGTACGCCCGCCGACACGCGTGAGAATGACCGTCTGCGTCAGTTCCGGCACCGTCAGTTCTGCCCCAAGTACGGCCGCCGCCGCAAACACCGAACTCACACCCGGAACCACCTCGTAGGGAACTTTTGCGCGCAAAAGCATACCAATCTGCTCCAGGATGGCGCCGAAGACGGCCGGATCACCCGTATGGACCCGCGCCACGCTGCGCCCTTCGCGCACGTGCGAAACCATCAGCTGGACGATTTCTTCAAGCGCCATGCCCGCGCTTTTAAACACCTGTGTCGTCGGTCCGCAGTAGTCGAGCAGTTCCGCGCGCACGAGGCTGTCCGTGTAGATGACCACATCCGCACGCTGAAGAATGCGCATGCCTTTGACTGTGATGAGCTCCGGGTCCCCCGGGCCCGCACCGACGATATACACTTTTGCGTCCAGTTTCATTTCCTCACCACCAAGAGTGTCAAATAATTGAGTGAAGCACCTTTCAAGGCGCGAACGTCATGCCAGACGCGCTCACTCGCCGAGGTCACTTTCGTGCAGACCGCCGCTTTCTCCGTGAGACCTAATTCGTCGAGCAACCCTATCATCTCGTCGAGCACCTTGGCGACCTTTAAAAACACCACACAATCGTGATGCAATAACGCATCCCTCATCGCGTCCATATCCGCACGCGCCGGAATGATGGCGACGGCCTCGTCGCCATCCGCCAAAGGTGCCCCCAATCGGTTCGCCGCGGCGTTCACCGACGAAATGCCCGGTACCGAGACAACCTGTACCTCCGGGTGCGTTTGCTGCATCAAGCGCGCCATGTGAATAAACGTGCTGTAGAGCATCGGGTCGCCCTCTGTGACAAAGACGACGTCGCGCCCCCCGGCCAAGTGTTCATAGACCGCGTCCACCGTCTTCTGCCAGGCGGCGCGCAACGCGTCCTCATCTTTTGTCATCGGGAACACGAGGCCGAGCATCGTCTTCTCAGCCGGATTCACATACTGTTCGACGATTTCCAGCGCGTAACTTTTACCGCCCATCCGCTTGTTCGGGTAAGCAATCACTGGCGACGACTGCATCAGCCGAAACGCCTTTACAGTCAACAGTTCCGGGTCACCCGGGCCGACACCGACGCCGTACAGCGTCCCTGTGGTCTGTGTCACGACTTCTCCTCCCTCGCACGGTTTGTTGCAGGAATGTGTGTTTCGGGAATGTGTGTTTCCTGGTTAGTTGTTTCAAGCATGCCAGTCACCAAGTAGACCGGGTTCATCCCCTCCAGGCGCGTGAGATTCAAAATCGGCTTACTCCGAGCCGTCTGAACCAGCGTGACGCTTACGGTTAGTCCCAGTTCGCGCAGCGTCTGGTACGCCTCGTACAAATTTTCAATGGTCGCCGCATTGACCACGATGCGCCCGCCCGCGCGCAGACGGTTCGCGCAGATGTGCAACAACTCGCCCAGTTCACCACCACTGCCGCCGATGAACACCGCATCCGGATCTGGAAAGCGCTCCAACCCATCGGGCGCTTTCGCGTGAACGGCTACAAAATCCGTCCGAAATTTCACCTGATTTTCCCGCAGATTGACCAAGTCACCCTCATTTTTCTCGACCGCAAACACCTGCAAATCCGGCGTCGAGAGAATCGCTTCAATCGATACAGAGCCTGTGCACGCGCCGATATCCCACAGCACGTCGCCCGGACGCAGCCGCAATTCAGCGAGACTCAACACGCGGACCTCGCGCTTCGTAATCAACCCTCTGTCGGGCTTTCGCTGCGAAAACGCACTGTCGTCCATACCCAGCGTAAAGACTGGCGACGAGGCGTCATCGCGGCGGCGCAGGATGACGACATTCAGCGCGGCAAATGACGCATCGCTGAGGGATTGCAGGTCGTACCAACCCGTTTTCTCCTGCTCGCCGCCGAGGTGTTCGCCGACAAACGCGTCATATTCCGTCATGCCGTATTCCAAAAGGTAGCGGGCAATGGCGCCAGGCGTATTGACGTCGTCCGTCAACACCGCCACACACGCCCGATTGTGCAGCTTTTGTGCAAACCCTTGGATAGGTCGCCCATGCAAGCTGATGACGGGCGCATCCTGCCAGCTGAGCCCAGCCCGCGCAAACGCCAATTGCACGGAACTCACGTGCGGCACAATATCCACACGATGATGCCCGAGGCGCTTTGTCAGCACGCCGCCAATGCCAAAAAACAGTGGATCCCCACTGGCCAACACCGCCACAGGCCGCGTGGCCGACACTTGGTCAATTTCGTCTATCGCCACCCGCATCGGCGTCGGAAACACGCGCTTTTCGCCTGTGAACGCAGGGAACAAAGCCAGTTGTCTTTCACTCCCGTACAACACCGCACACGCGCGAATGCGGTCTCTTACCGCATCGCCGAGCCCTTTGACACCGTCGTCGCCGATGCCGACGACGACCACTTTTTTATCCGTCAATTTGCGCGCCTCCTAAATACTCGCCCGCGAGCGTGGTCAAATCTGTCCGAATTCGCATCCCACCGTCGACATGCTGGAGCACGTGCGTACAGCACGCGTACGCCAGCCGATCGAAAAATTCGCGATAGCCGCGTTCGAGCATCCAGTCGCCGACCTGACTCGCCGTATTGGCCTCGCGAATGGCTTGGCACAACTCAGCCGGCGCACCGACGTCCGCCGCAATGGACGCCAAAAAACCGAAGTCGATGGGCGCGCTCTTGGCGTGCACCATCATGACGCCTTGCGCGACTTTCGAGAACTTGCCCATCATGCCGACAAAGCGCACCTCCCGCATGCCGGTGCGCTTGGCGTGCTTGGCCGAAAAGCCGACAAAGTCGCCCATCTCGACAAACGCCTCAATCGGCAACTCTGGGAACATGCGAATCGCGTACTTCTCACTGCGGCCGCCGGTCGTCAACACCACGGTCGTGAGCCCCTGTTCCTTTGCGACGTTCATCGCGTAGGCGATACTCGCCTTGTACGACGCCGTCGAGAACGGCACGACAATCCCGCGCGTGCCTAAAATCGAAATGCCCCCCACAATCCCAAGCCGCTCGTTCAGCGTCTTTTTGGCGATCTCCTCACCATCCGGCACGGAAATCACCACCTTGACGCCACGCTGAATCCCGTATTCAGCGAGTACGGCCTCGACCGTCTCGCGAATCATTTTGCGCGGCACAGGATTAATCGCCGCCAAGCCGACTGGAATTGGGAGCCCCGGCTTCGTCACCCGGCCGACGCCGACGCCGCCGTCAATCTCCACGCCATCGCCTTCAATAAACGACACCGTCGCGACAATGCGGGCGCCGTGGGTGGCGTCGGGATCGTCTCCGCCATCCTTAATCGTCGTAACGGACGCCATATCTTTCGTGAATTCGACGTCCTGCAACGAAAACTCAACCCACTCGCCGGCGGGAATCCAGATGGTCGCGGACGTCACGGGTGCCTGCTCAATCAGGGTCAAAAGCGCCCCTTTGGCACACGCGGTCGCACAAGCACCTGTCGTATAACCGTGCCGGAGCGGGCGATTGGGTACGTCGAGCATCTCGCCCATCGGCACTCACCGACCTTTGGCGTCCGCCAAGAGCGACAGGGCGTTGACCGTCGCCACAGCCACCGGACTTCCACCCTTGCGCCCATGGTTGGTGATGAACGGCACGTCCAACTTCATCAACTCCGCTTTCGACTCTGCCGCCGAGACAAAGCCAACCGGCACGCCGACAATCAAGCTCGGTCGCGCTTCGCCACATTTGACCAGGCGAATCAGTTCGAGCAGCGCCGTCGGCGCGTTGCCAATCGCGAAAATCGCGCGAGGATGCGCGGCCACCGCCTTGCGCACCGACACAATGGCCCGTGTCGTCCCGAGGCGTTTGGCTTCGGCCATCACGTCGGGATCGGAAATATAGACATGGACGTCGCCACCGTACTTGACGATTCGCGGCTTACTGATACCCGATTGCACCATCTGCACGTCCGCGACAATGGGTTCCCCCGCGAGAATGGCCGCGACACCTGCCTCGATGGCGTCTGGGTGAAAGACGAGGCTTCGCCCGAGTTCGAAGTCCGCCGACGCGTGGATGACGCGCTGGACCACTTTGAACTGTTCATCCGTAAACGGATGCGGCCCCAGTTCCTCCGTGATAATCTCGAAACTTTTGTCCTCAATCGCCTGTGGCTGCGTCGTCACAGGCTGAAACTCCGTACCAAATTCCATGCCGCGCTACCTCGCCTTCTCCGTACTTCATCATCATTTCACCTGGTTACAGCGGGCCCGAGGACGCGACCAAGCTCTGCCATCACACCGTCCGCTGTCGAAAAACTCGTGCCATACGCCAGCTTGGGGCGACCAATGACAATCACCTGAATGCCCATCTCTATCGCCGCAGCCACCTTATCGTCAACCGCCCCCGGCCCACCGCTCTCTTTCGTCACCATCAACGTCGTCTCGTAGTGTCGATAGAGCGCCTGGTTCAACTCGCGAGAAAACGGGCCTTGCATCGCAATGATGTTCTTCTGCTCAACCCCCAGGGCCACGCACTTCTCCATGTTGTCCACGCGTGGCAACATACGGGCGACTAGGCGGACATCTGGTCGGCCAATCAGTTTGTCGGTAAAAATCTGCAACGTCTTGCTGCCAGTCGTCAGCATGATGCTGCCACCGCGCTCTGCTGCTAGTTCTGCCGCCTGTTCGTATGTGTCGACCACCGTCACGAAGTCATTGCCGCCAAAATCCTGTGTCGCCCGCTCGTACCGGATATAGGGAATCCCTACCGCATCCGCCGCAGCCATCGCCGTGCGGTGCGCCTCTTCCGCGAACGGGTGGCTCGCGTCAACAAGCACCTTCGCGCCCGTGTCCTGTAAGGCTTCACACATCCGTTCGACATCCAAGCGCCCGTGACGCGCCGGAATTCCTGCATCTGTCAGGACCTGTGCCGCGTTTTCGGTGACCACGCTGGCGATGAGTGGATAACCGCTCTCCTGAATGCGCAATGCCAAGGCCCGCGCGTCACTCGTCCCGGCCATGAAGAAGATCATCTGCGCTTCCTCCTTTCCTGGCTGACCACCGCCAACCACTTCATTAAAGTTCACTTCATTAAAGTTCACTTCATTAATTTCACTTCATTGGCCACATACCGAATCGGCGACCACAGTGACCGGCTTGTCTCGGTGAACGAACCCTTCGATCTCGCCAACCCGCTGGAAAAACTTGTGGAATCGCTCCCCTGGGAACGCGTCCGCCCGGTAGCGATTGACAATGCGCTCCATCAAATCAGGCACCTCGTCGGCGGGCACGCCCTCTGCCACGCGAATCCCGGGTGCCGCATTGCGTCCTGTCGTCTTGCCTCCGAGGAAAATGTCAAACTTGCCCTTGCGAAAGACGAGGCCGATGTCTTCATTCACCGCGCCGTAGCAAGCCATCGCGCAGCCATTGAAGCCGATGCGCAACTCCTTCTCCACCGAGAGCCCGGCGAGGCGCCCAGCAATTTCCTCGGCATACGCGATGCCCTCGTACTTCTCGCCATCGCAGAAATCGCACGCTTTGACCTTAATCACGTCGCCAACTGGCAACACCGTCAGCCCTTGCGCCTGCAACGCTTCGACCAAGGCGTTCGCGTCATCTGTCTGCGTCCGCAAAATCAGTTGGTGCGCCGTGGTGTACTCGATCTCGCCGCTCTCCCCAGCCAACTCCGCCAAACGCGTCAACTGTGCCGCGGTGAACTTCTTGTTCGCGACACCGGGGCTCACTGCGACTTCCAAAATAGAAACTTGCCGCACAGGCGCGGCCGTCGGCGAAAACGCTGTGGAGGACGTTGCCGGTCGACCTTCCGTGAGGCAACGAAGCGCAGCCTCTGCCCAAGCACGGGGTGGCAATGTGACTGCGGCAGCAGGCGTGGCGGACGTCGTGCTGCCCTGTGGCGTTTGTGTTCCAGTTGATGCGCTATCTTTGTGAATACCACTTTGACCGTTCCCGCCCGATGCGCCCTGCATTGCGTTCAGCGACCACGGCTCATTTTCCGGGCGCAGCCGTTCCCCAGGGCGCAGGCGCTGCTGCTCGGTGTCGAGTGTGTACTTGCGCTGGTAGCCGCGCGGCGTGATCATCAAATCGTCGTAGTAGAAGGTCGACGCGTTGCCGATGATGACCGTCGTCAGCATGCCGATGTCGTGCGTCAACATTTCCCCGAGGTTCGTGCGCACGACGTGTTGCCTGTCGCGATACGCGCTCTTGACGAGCCCAACAGGCGTTTCCGGGGGCCGGTATTTGAGCAGAATCACCTGCGTCTCGACAATCTGTCGCGTCCGCCGACCGCTCTTCGGGTTATACAGCGCAATGACAAAGTCCGCTGCAGCCGCCGCCTCAATGCGACGGGCGATGACCTCCCAGGGGGTCAGGTGATCGGATAAGCTGATGGTGCACGCGTCGTGCATAATCGGCGCGCCAAGCAGGGCCGCGCACGAGTTGATAGCCGAAATCCCCGGAATCACCTCGATTTCCGGGTTATCGCCTGGATGCCAACCACGCTCAATCAACACCTCGTACACAAGCCCCGCCATGCCGTAAACGCCGGCATCGCCGGACGAAATGACCGCGACACCCTTGCCATCCATGGCGAGTTGCACCGCCTTTTGCGCGCGGCTGACTTCCTCCGTCATGCCTGTACGCACGATATCCTGGTTCGTCAAAAGCCCGCGAATTAAATCGACATAGGTGTTGTAACCAATAATCACGTCGCTCTCCTGAATCGCAGCCCGCGCGCGTTCCGTGATATGCTCATACGATCCCGGCCCGAACCCAACAACGAATATCTTTCCGCCCATATGTCACCCTCCTTACAAGACCTGTGCCGCCGCGAGCGAACGTTATCGCGCAAGTTCGCTTTGGACAGCACTTTGGGGCCGAAACCAGTCCAACTGTGCGTGCAATTGCACGACGTCGCCAACGATGATGACGGCAGGCGACGTCAGCCCGCGCGCCTCGACCCTGTCGGCGATGTCGGCCAACGCCCCGACAACCGTCACCTGCTGATCCGTCGTGCCCATATGAACGACGGCAGTCGGCGTATGCGCCGGGCGGCCGTGTGCGATGAGCCGCCGCGCGATATCCCGGAGATGGCCCATTCCCATCAAGATGACCAGTGTCTGGTTGGACGCCGCGATGGCCGCCCACGGCGTTCCGGTCGAATGTAGGCACTCGTGCCCCGTCACCACGTGAAACCCAGACGCGATCGCCCGATGCGTGAGTGGAATCCCCGCATACGCAGGCGCGGCGACGACCGAACTGACACCTGGCACAATCTCGTACGGAATGCCGTGATTCCGCAACGCCTCTGCCTCCTCTGCACCGCGCCCGAAAATGAACGGGTCTCCCCCCTTCAACCGGGCCACCGTATGCCCCGCCTGTGCCTTTTCCACCAAGAGCGCATCGATGTCCCTCTGCGCCAGCGTGTGATGGTGCGGCGCCTTGCCGACGTAGATAAGCTGTGCCCCCGGGCGGGCAAAGTCGAGTAGTTCCTCGGCAACCAGTCGGTCATAGACGACGACATCCGCCGCTTCGAGCGCCGCCTTGCCGTTTAGCGTCAGCAACCCTGGGTCCCCCGGGCCCGCGCCAATCAGATACACGCGTCCCACGAACTGCCGCGCCGTCACGCGCCTTCACCTACCGGCGTGGGATTTGCTTCGTGATGATGGTGATGATCATGGGCGTGATCGTGCGCGGCGCCATGATGGTGATGTGCGTGGTCGTGATGGTGATGGTGATCAGGCAAAGCAGCCTTGCGGTATTTGCACAAATCGCAGTTCATGAACGCATGACCCGCAATCGCTTCGTCGCGGCGACTGAGGACCACCTCCACCAGATACGGATGCGCCCCGAAATAATCCGCCATGGTCATCTGCACCTGCGGATGCTCGGCCTGTAGCGCCGCAAGGACGTCGCGCATGCGTTTCATCAGCACGCCGGTGAACAAGAAGTAGGGGACGACGACAATCTGCTTTGCGCCAAGTGCCATAGCGCGGCGCACACCGTCCGGCAAACTGGGGAATGTGATGCCGGTAAAGCACACTTCGACCGTGCGAACGCCCGTTTTCTCCCAGATTTGGCGGGCAATTTTGTACAAGTCCCCATTCGCGTCGGGGTCACTACTACCGCGCCCCATCAACACAATCGCGGTATCTTCCGGCTGTGCGGCGGGCGTCGGCAAGTTCAGAAGGTGTTCTTGGTAGCGGGTGGTGAGGAGGTCGACAATGCGCTCATGCAATCCAATATTCCGACCGTAAATCATCTCAACGTGTGGGTATTTGGCGCGACCTGCATCCAACAGTTCCGGAATCTCAAGCTTGGTATGCGAAGCGGCCAAGAGGATGATGGGTACAGCGACAATCCGCGTCGCGCCGGCACGTACGCACGCGTCGATGCCGTCGAGGATAGTCGGTGTCGCCAGTTCTAGAAAGGAAACTTCAAAGTGCTTATCTGGTGCGGCCTTGCGCAGCTGATCGACAAAGTGGATGAACTCCTCGTTGCCATCGGCATCGCGGCTGCCATGACCGATACATAGTGTGATTTCTTTCATCGTCTGAAACCCTCCTGAATGTTATAGGAGGGGTGTTTGCCGCGCCATAGCATATAAAAAACACTCTTTTTGCTATAAAAAGAGTGTTTGTATACGACAGAGGTCGCCCACAAACACCTCCCTATCGACCGTAGGTTGTAACGGTGTTCATAGAAAAGGCAGGTCTCCTGGCTCTGGTTCATCACGTTCGACAGCCTTCCCAGGGCCTCACCTAGCACCCCAGTGACCATTGTCTCGTTCCCCATTACAGTGGCGGGACCGCATCGGATTTTCACCGATTTCCCTATTAAGTCCACAACATCGTGGACACCTTTTCCGCATATGTGATTTTCGTAGAATTTGCTCGTACAAGTGACTTCATGGTACACGCTGATGGGTATGACGTCTAGTCCTCATTTATGCACGAGATTGGGGTGGGGACGGCTGGGGATGGCGGCTGTCTCTTATACACATCTCCG